>JAFVYZ010000056.1 GCA_017508425.1 Clostridia bacterium
AATGTATGATTTACAACGTTGCATATTGTGTAAATAATAGGTAAAGCGCCAAACACAGCGAGCCATATGAAATTTTGTTTTGATTGAACGTTGAAGATGCGATTGAGCTTCACTTCATAACAAGCGTATTCCGTCTGTCCCATGTGCGATACCTCCATTCTGTATTTTCATAATACCACAATTTTGTCAACATTTCAATCGTTTCGGAGGTTTGAATCTGTCTACAGAGCCGAAATGATGCGCAAAGTGTGGAAATGCATCTACAAAATTCTGAAAAACTTTAGAGTCGAAAGCTTTTAGTGAAATATTCGGCATACGCCGAATGTGAAATAATTCACTTCGTGAATTGTGAAATATTGCTCCCACAGGTCGCAATGTGAAATGAAATTTGCCCACATTCGCGAAGCGAATATTTCACACGCCGTAGGCGTATTTCACATTTCGCAGAAATATTTCACTTGCCCGCAAGGGCAAATTTCGTTGAAAAAAGCACTTGCTTGCGCAAGTGCTTTTTTCTGGCTGGGATGGCAGGATTCGCCCCGTTTACTGCGGTGGTGGGGGTTCGAAGACAAACCATTTGCGGCTGAACCAAAAGGGCACCACGAGGGGGAGTGGTTAACAAAAAAGGACGCCAAACGGCGCCCTTTTTTGTTGGGAGATTGATATTATCTGTGGCGGAAATTAGGGCAATTTGGGAATTTTGCGTAGTTGGGGCAACGACCAACGGAGGCACACATAGAACATTGGGCAATTGCTTGGCTCTTGCGCTCGGATTCTTCTTTGTTCCTGCGTCGTTCTTCTCTTTCGCGTTCTTCCCGTCTGTAACGCTCCTCTCTTGCGATATCCTCTCGCCTGCGGCGCTCTTCTTCTTCGGCGCGTTCTCGATCTCGCTCTATTGCTTCTTCTCTTGCTATACGCTCCTCTTCGGCTTTTCTGCGCGCGATTTGCAATTGCTGTTCCTTATATTTCGCGTCTGCCAATAAATTCAGCGCTTCTTTCAAGGAATCAGCTCTACCCGATTCAAGGAATTGGATAATGGCAGACAGATCGGGATAGTATGCTTCGCCGAGCAGATCCGCGGCTTCTTTTTGCAATTTTTCTTTTGCGGGGATCAATTCTTTTTCATTAATCTCTTTTCGAATGGCTTCTAAAGCAAGCTTCTCTTCATCCTTGGCTTCCTGCATAGCAACGGTATAATCGTCCATCGCGAAGAGATAAGTCTGGTAATCTTGTTGATACTCGTCATATTTTTTCATTTGGGATAGATAGTTGCGTTCAATTTGCGCAAGATATTCTGGATACGCTGCCTTTACTTTATTTTTTTGAACCAATGGATAACAAAATAGGAAGCAACGATTCCAACCAAGACAATCAATATGACCAATGCAATGTTGGATAAAACGAGTTGTATTTTGTCAGCCTCACTGCCGTTGTGACGGACGCCGCCTCTCAAACATAAAAACAGAAAGAACTGAACGACTGATGCAATGATGAAACGTAACGGGAGGAAGAAATATGCGTTTTTGGAAATATAATCTTCCAAAGACAGGCTGTTTTTCACCGGCTTTGAAATGGCTTTGGGCGGCACGGGCTCTTGAATAGCTTCTACTTTTTCGCGAGCATCTTTAGCGGTGGCGTTTGAGATCTTGCTTTGGATCCGTTTCACTTCGGAAAAGAGATCTTTGATTTTCTTCAATTTTTGTATTAATGCTGTCTTTTCCATATGGGTTTCCCTTCCTTTTACAATTATTCCAAATTGGAATTATCTACATTATAATTCCGATACAGAATTTTGTCAAGTGTTTTCTGGGATATAATTCTAAAAAAGAATAAAAAGGAAGACGTAATATGAAAATTCGCAAGCAAGATTACGGTACTGCCAATTTGGTGGGGAGAAAAATTGAAATGCTTCGAAAACAAAAGGGAATCAAGCAAAAGGATTTTATTGCTAAAATCCAGGTGGCCGGGTGTGATATGAATGCCACCAGCTATTCTAAACTCGAGGGGCAGATACGTAGCGCTACGGATAAGGAAATTTTTGTGATTGCGAAAATTTTGAATGTAAAAATGGAAGATTTGTTTGACGATAGTTTTTTGCGTGAAAAGGATTTTTAGATGGCAGGATTCGCCCCGCTTACTGCGGCGGTGCCGCAGTCGCTTAAAGAATGCCTTGATGCCAAGGGCATCATTTTGCGGGGCAAAAACGGCATTCTTTCCCACCGCTCCATTGTGTGAAGTAAGGGGCATAACAACAGCGGCGGTGGAGGTTCGAAATCCGATGCCATCCCAGCCAACAATCAAAAAAGCCACCCGAATGGGTGGCTTGATTGTTGGCTGGGATGGCAGGATTCGAACCTACGAATACCAGAGTCAAAGTCTGGTGCCTTACCGCTTGGCGACATCCCAATATTTGATACGTCCTATATTATACCATTTCAGGAAAGTACTGTCAAGAGTAAATTTCAAGAAAATAATTGAAATTTTCGGGCGGCCAAAGGCCGCCCGTTTGAAGGACCTTCTTTGCGCTTATCAGGCGGCGAAAAGGGTGCATATCCAGTAAATAATGCCGTAAAGCGTGCCTGCTGCGGTGCCGTAAAGAAGCACGGGCCCGGCGACCGTGAAGATCTTGGCACCCACGCCCAAAACAAACCCCTCGGCGCGCGCATCGATGGCCGGTGAGGCCACGGCGTTGGCAAAGCCCGTGATCGGCACCAGGGTCCCGCCCCCGGCGCGCTTGGCAATGCGGTCGAAGAGCCCGAGGGCTGTAAGCACCACGGCGATCAGGACAAGAATGATCGCGGTGGCCGTGCCCGTATCCTGTTGGTTTAATCCAAACACGCGCTCAAATAACTGGTTTAACCCCTCGGCAAACAGGCAAATGCCGCCACCCACCAAAAAGGCCCACAGGCAGTTGGTGGCGATCGGCGAGCGCGGTGCGCGTGCCGTGACGTATTTCCCGTAGCTTTTTTTATCCATGTGCATAAAGGTCATCCCCCCTTTTTTTCTTTTAGTGTGGACGCCCTTTGGGTGTTTTATCCTCAAAATCCCTGAAATTCCTCAAAAACACTTTACATTTTATCGTTTTTTTGCTATACTATATAAGGAGAATCCTTTTGAAAGGTGGTATGGTTATGTCCTTATGGAACCGTGTTTGCGCTAAAACGCAAAAGGCGTTTGCTGTGGTGGGTGAAAAGACCGAGGAGCTGGCTTCGGCCGCCGCAAAGGCTCTGAAGATCAAATCGCTTGAAATGAAGCTGGATGAGCAATACGAAAAGCTCGGCGAGCTTGTGTACCGTGATTGCCACGTAGATGATGACCTGGAAGAGGAGCGCTTGGCGATCATTGCGGCCATTGACGCGCTCTTTGATGAAATTGCTTTGTTAAAAAGCGAGGATGAAGACACGAAGACCGCCGAGTGCGAGGAATAAAGGAAAACCGCGCCTGTGGCGCGGCTTTTCTTTTTAATGACCGATCGATGCCGCAAACTTTTGCTTGGTCCCGTTTACCTTGGCATCCTCGGCCTTGGGGGTGGCGTACCAACCGCGTGTTTGCATTTCGCCAAAGACGGTTTGTTGCATGGTGTGTGTGTCCGACAGCAGCGAGGTCAGCGTGCGCACTACCTGGGGGCTGGCGCTTTCAAGGAGAAAGGAATTGTAGTTGCCCGCAAGGAATTTTTCGGCCGAGAGCAGGTCCGTGATCTGCTCCTTGTCGGGAAAGGTGTTTTGGTTTGGCGTGTTCATTTTTGTTCTCCTTTACTTTAAATTCGAGTAGAGCTCATCAAGGTGCTGCTGGTGATGCTTGGCAAGATTCGCGTAGCATGCGGCGAGATCTTGGTCGGTCGTGGTCGATGCCATGAAAAGGCATTTCTTGTGGAGGGTTTCCTCCATTGTCATCAGGTCCCCGATCGCGGATAGTTCTTTTTCGGTAATTTGAGCCATGTTTTTTCTCCTTTTTCTTGGTAACTCTATTGTTGCCGAGGACAAGGATCTTTATACGCTTGAAGGAGGTTGCAATGAAAAAAGAAAAAAGGATGGGGCGTCTTCGCCCTATTGTAGATCAAATAAAGCAGGATAAAAAGGCATATGCCGTGTATGTGATACTCTCGGTCCTCATCTTGACGGTTATGGTCCGCAGCGTTTTTCTTCGGCGTTTTGAAAACGTTTTTACGGCGGTGCTGGCCGGGGTCTTGCTTCTGATCCCTCCCGTGGTGGAGCGCAGCTTTCACATTGAGCTCCCGACTACGCTTGAAATTTTCGCATACGTGTTTGTGTTTTGCGCGGAAATTTTAGGGGAGATCGGAAATTTTTATATGCATTTCCCGTTTTGGGATACGATGCTGCATACCTTTAACGGCTTTATGTTTGCAGCGTTTGGATTTTGTCTGTTGGATATCTTTAACAAGACCAAGCGGTTCCGCTTTCAGCTCTCACCCTTTTCCCTTGCTCTTGTGGCCTTTTGCTTTTCGATGACCATTGGCGTTTTGTGGGAATTCTTTGAGTTTGGTGCGGATATGATCCTGAATACCGATATGCAAAAGGATACCTTTGTTCGTATCATCAACAGCGTATCGATTGAAAACGCGCTCGGCGAGAAGGTAACGCACATCAAGGACGTGATCACCACCGTGATCGTGACGGAAAGCGGCGAGGTTGTGACGCTAAACGGCTATCTTGACATTGGGCTGATCGATATCGTCAAGGATCTTTTCGTGAACTTTGTGGGTGCAGTGATCTTTAGCGTGATCGGTTATTTTTACGTCAAGCGCCGTGGAAAGGGGCCGATCGCCAAGCAATTTATCCCTGTGTTTACGGGGGAAACCGAGCCGCACGATAGGGGGGAGCAGACCGATGATTAAAAACTTTACCATAGGGGAGGGTGCATTTGCCGCGGATGGGGAATGGACCGCAGACGCAGGCTCACAGGACAATTTGTATTTATTGGATAAAGACGGTACCGTGCTGGCGGCGCGTGAGTCGCGCGCTTTGCTCGGTGTGGGGGACAATTTGTTTGTGGAATTCGGTGTCGCTGCAGCCGAGCAAGACGCCCTTTCCCGTTCGCTTGCTGTGCGCGAGGATACGATGTACTTCATGCAATGCGGCCCCGTTCCGGTATTGGTGATACGCTATTTGTGGCGCGGCAATCATACGCTTCTTGCCGCTGTGCCGCCCGCTCCGCTTGCAAAAGCGTTGCGCACACCGGGGGCGTATGCCGGTGTTCTTTTTCCCGATGATCTTGCCTTCTCGCCCCTCTCGGCTTCAAGGGTGATGCCGCCCGACGAGACGGTGTTCCGTTTGGCGCAGGATTGGATCAGTCCTTACCGTTTTCTTCGTGCCGCTGTCGAGGAAAGCAAGCCCGGCACCGCGCATCTCATGCAATTTTTAAAAATGCGCACCTTAGCGCTCGCGCGCCTGTGCGACGTGCACGCATTATATTATTATAGTGGGATCTCGTACGTGACGGTCCTGAACGTCAATTATCCAAAGCTGATTTCGGCACTTTCGGCCGCAATGCTTTTCGCGTATGACATCGCGAAGGAAAGAACGGCGCATTTCACCGTGGAGCGTCGCGGCGATGAGGATCCCTATCTTGTGGTATCCTTTTATAAGGACCCCGAAACGGCGCTCTCGGCCTTGGAACACCTTGCCGCCAAGGGGGAAATGACCTTGTTTGAAAGCCCGTTTGAGAAAGGACTTTATCACCTGCATATCCCGTTTTGTACCCCTCCCATGGAGTGCATGGGATTGCGCTCGCCGATTTGGATGAAAAAAACTTAACTTTTTTTAAAAAAGGTATTGACAAACCGCCTTTTGCGTGGTATGATAGGTGTACTTTAACACAGTAAAGTGATAAAGCGATAAAATCAAAATCAGAAACGGAGAATCGATCATGAAAAAAATTATCGCATTGGCATTAGCCCTCTTGATGATGGCTACTTGCATGATTTCCTTTGCTTCCTGCAGCAAATACGAAATGAACTTCGGTAAGAGCTTCAGCCCCATTGACAGCCAGGTCAACGTGCTGCTTCAGCTGAATTCCAAGATGATCGACGTTGGCGTAATGGACAGCGTTATGGCCGGCTACTACATGAGCCAGGATTCCAACTACGCAAGCAACCTGATGATCGTTCCGGATCTCGTGCTCGCCACCGAGCAGTACGGCATCGCGGCACGCAAGGGTAGCGCATTTGCAAAGGCCATCAGCATGACGCTTGTAGAGCTTGCCAAGGACGGCACCGTGGCCGAGATCGCCACGAAGTACGGTCTGCAAAACGAGATCTGCATCGACCAGAATTATACCTGCGACGAGCCCTCCGCGGAGGAAATGGCAGACTTCAACGCAATCCGAGAGCGCGGCAAGTTCATCGTGGGCTACACGATCTTTGCACCCATTGCGTACGAAAAGGACGGCCAGCTCATCGGCTTTGACATCGAGCTTGCAAAGGCTGTGGCTGCTAAGCTTGGCCTTACCGTTGAGTTTAAGGTGATCAACTGGAACACCAAGGAGGCCGAGCTTTCGAGCGGATCGATCGACTGCATCTGGAACGGTATGACCATCACCCCCGAGCGCCAGGCCAACATGGCAGTGACCATTCCCTACATGAACAACAAGCAGGTTGCCGTCATCCGCAAGGAGGATGCCGATAAGTATAAGACCACCGACGATATGAAGAAGGCCATTATCGGTGCCGAGGACGGCTCCGCAGGCATGAGCTGCGCCGTTAAGGAGCAAGCTGAATGACCTTTTGGCAAATCACAACCGAGCTGCTCGGCGGCTTTGTCTATACACTTGCTATATTTGGCATTACGCTGATCGCGGCCATCCCCTTGGGGCTCTTGGTCGCGCTCGGCTCCATGTCCCAGTTTAAGCCTCTGAACGTTTTGTGCAGAGGCTTTGTCTGGGTTATAAGGGGTACGCCCTTGATGCTTCAGATCATCGTGTTTGCCTATGGTCCGGGGCTTTGGCTCGGCATTCCCATTCGTACGATCCCCCAACAGCTTCTGATGGTGTGCATTGCGTTTGCCATTAACTATGCTTGCTATTTTTCCGAGATCTTCCGCGGTGGCATCGAGAGCATCTCGCAGGGGCAATATGAGGCGGGGCAGGTGCTTGCTATGACCAAAAGACAGATCTTTTTTAAGGTCGTGCTTTTGCAGGTCGTCAAGCGCATCATCCCGCCCATGTCCAATGAGATCATCACGCTTGTAAAGGATACTGCGCTGGCGAGTGTCGTTGTTCACGTTGATCTTTTCACGATCGCAAAGCAGATCGTCAATGTTGAGGTTATTCTTTGGCCCCTGTTCTATGCGGGTCTGTTCTATCTCATTTTCAACGGTCTTCTCACGGTGGCGCTTGGCAAGCTTGAGAAAAAACTTGGGTATTTTAAGGTGTAACTATGGCTTTTTTGGAAATTAAGAATGTCAAAAAATCCTTTGGCAGCACCGAGGTGCTCAAGGGGATCGATTTTTCGGTAGAAAAGGGAAAGGTGCTTGTTATTATCGGCTCGTCGGGCAGCGGAAAGACGACGCTGCTTCGTTGCATCAACTTCCTTGAAACGCCCGATGAGGGTGAGATTTTGGTGGGGGGCGATCCCGTACTGGATGATGCCTCCAGAGAGGGGCATCTGTCCGATGAGGAGCTGCGCCGCAGACGCCTGCATTTCGGGCTGGTGTTCCAGTCCTTTAATCTCTTTCCGCAGTATACGGCCAAGGGTAATCTCACGCTGGCGGCCGAGCTTCAGACGAAGGAGCGCCTGAAGGCGCAGGGCCTGCATAAGGATCGCGCGGTCGTGGCGGAGGAAATGAGGAAAATTTCGGACAAGGCCGAGGGGGTGTTGGCCCGTATGGGTCTTGCCGAAAAGGCGGATTTTTACCCCTGTCAGCTGTCGGGTGGGCAGTGCCAGCGCGTGGCGATCGGCCGCGCTCTGATGCTCGACCCCGAGGTGCTTTGCTTTGACGAGCCGACCTCGGCACTCGACCCCGAGCTCACGGGCGAGGTGCTCCGTGTGATCAAGTCCCTCAAGGACCGCGAGCAGCGCACGATGATCATCGTAACGCACGAAATGGAATTCGCCCGCAACGTCGCGGACAGGGTCATCTTTATGGCAGACGGCGTCATTGAGGAAGAGGGCACGCCCGAGGAGGTCTTTGACCACCCGAAGAGTGAAAAGACCAAGGCATTCCTTGCCGTGGATAAAGGATAACATAACAAAAAACGCCCCCACGCGGGGGCGTTTTTTGCATTTAACTGATGGTATCACCGTCCAGGGTGAACATTTTGTTCACGGTTTGGCGAAGGGCAGGGTGTGCCGCAAGATCGGGATCCTTTTCCGACAGGGCTCTTGCCTCGGAAAAGGCTGCCTGCATCAGGCCCGTGTCGTCACAAAGCGCGGCGAGGCGGAATTTCACACCGCCGCTTTGGCGAATGGTATCACTCCCCGTGCCCGACAAAAAGTCGCCGGGACCGCGCAAAGCGAGATCTCGCTCCGCAATGGCAAAGCCATCGTAGGTGGTGCGCATGGTGGAAAGGCGGCCGGCGGCCGTGCTCTCGGTGTTGGACATGGCGTCGGAGACGAGGATGCAGTAGGATTTTCGATTACCGCGCCCGACACGGCCTCTTAGCTGATGAAGCTGTGAAAGGCCGAAGCGTTCCGCGTTTTCAACGATCATCAGGGAAGCGTTCGGGACGTTGACGCCGACCTCAATAACGGTGGTTGAGACCAGAACCTGCACGTTTCCGGCGGCAAATTCCTGCATCACGTGCTCCTTGTCCTTGCTCTTCATGGCGCCGTGCACAAAAGAAACCGAGAGATGGGGGAGCTTTTGTGCCAGCTCCTCGGCATACTGCACGGCGGCCTTCATCGGCGGATTTTGATCTTGGATCGGCGCATACTCGCCGATCTCCGAAAGCATGACCTCGTCCTTCTCGGCGTCGCGCTCCTCAACCGCAGGGCACACGATATAGACCTGACCGCCATCGGCACAGGTTTTTTCAATAAAGCCCGTGAGGCGTTCGCGGTAGCTTTCATCCACCACGAAGGTGTCCACGCGTTGGCGGCCTCTGGGCATTTCATCAATACGGGAGAGATCCAGGTCCCCGAAAAAGGCCAGCGCAAGGGAACGGGGAATGGGGGTGGCGCTCATGACAAGCATGTGAGCGTGCTCGTTTTTCTCGGAAAGAATGGCGCGCTGCCTGACGCCGAAGCGGTGCTGCTCATCGGTCACGATCAGTCCCGGGGCGGCAAAATCCACGCCCTCCGAAAGCAGGGCCTGGGTGCCGATCACCACGTCGAGGCGTTCCTTGGGATCGGCTGCGGTCAGTGCCGCGCGGATCTTGCGCTTTTCCGCAGCCGTGGTGGCTCCGATCAGCAGGGCGGTCTTGATGCCCATTTGGGCAAACAAGGGGGCCAGGTCCTCATAATGCTGGCGTGCCAGGATTTCGGTGGGGGCCATAAGTGCCGCCTGCCTTCCGCTTTGTACCGCAATCAGCATAGCGGCCGCGGCACAGATCGTTTTACCGCACCCGACGTCGCCTACCACAATGCGGCTCATGGGCACGTCCTTGGCCATATCGGCGGCAATCTCCCCGATGACGCGCTGCTGTGCGCCCGTCAGCTCGTAAGGAAAGGCCGAATAAAGATGGGAAAGATCGTTTTGATCGCACACGGGGGCGCCGCTTCTTTTGGCGTTCTTTCGCGAGAGGGAAAGCCCTAAGGCAAAGATGAAGAATTCATCAAAAATGAGTCGGCGCTTGGCTTTGGCGAGCGAAACGTAATCGGTGGGATTGTGAATGTTGCGTAGGGCAAAGCCGAGCGTGGCGAGCCGTTGCCCTATGCGAATCTCGTCGGGCAAGGGATCCTCCATCAGGGAGGTGGTATTCAATACCGTATCCACGTTTCCCGATACCAGCTTGGGGGTAAGTCCTACCGAGAGGCGGTAAACGGGCAAAAGATCAGGCAGGGGCGTATCCTCACGGTAGGGCTCGCTTTCGGGCGAGGTCATCACATAATTTTTGCGCTTTTTTTGTACCTTTCCCCAAAAACGGAAGGTGGAGCCGAGTACAAAGCGATTTTTCAGGTAATCCTGGTTGAAAAAGGTGATCTCGCACACACCGCTTTCGTCAAACGCGCGGAATTTTAACAGCGACATACGACCGCGGATGCGTGCCGATTTCGGCTCGGTGCCGACGGTTAGCACCACAGCGGTACGGGCGTCCTCGGGGGCGTCGGCCAAAAGATGCACGTCGCCACGGTTTTCGTAAGCGCGAGGAAAATGGTAAAGCAGGTCGCCGAGGGTGTGGATCCCGAGCTTGCCGTATGCGGCGATCTTCGCGGGACCAACTCCATAAAGGGTCCCTATTTTATCGGTCAAGCTGAAAGACATAGCGCACCTCCTTTTTGTTTACTGCGTTTATTATAGCAAAACCGAGGAAACCTTGTCAAGGAAAGCGTAAAAAATAGGCGTATTCTTCCACTTTGACTTGACAGGAGTTAAATTATGCGGTATAATAATGACATATACTTACGGCATAGCCGTATCTTTCAAGGAGACGCGAATATGAAAAGAATTTTTGCACTGGTTCTTGCCCTTTTGCTGGTTTGCTCGCTTGCGGCATGCTCCAAGGATAAGAATGATGAAGATGACAATGTGGATCTCACCGTTACCAGCGACGGCAACTACTATAATGTGAACAACAGCTACAAGGATCGTTTTGCGTTTGAGGTCATCAACGGCAACGAGATCGCCATTACGGCATTTGACTCCGATTACACGCCTCACGAGATCGTGATCCCCGACGTGATCGAGGGTTGCCCCGTGGTGGAAATTGCCGACAACGCATTTTATCATTGCAGTCAGATCACGACCGTGACCGTGCCCTCGACCGTTCGCAAGATCGGTAAAATGGCCTTTGCCGGTTGCACACAGCTGACGGCCGTGAAGTATGCCGGTAACGTGTCCCAGATTGCGACCGTCGAGGAGTTCGCTTTTGCATATTGCGAGTCCCTGAACACCTTTGCAATGCCTGCGACCGTGACCTCGCTCGGCACCGGTGCCTTCTACAATTGTGCTTCTCTTGAGACCATCGACTTGCCTGCCGGTGTTACTGCGCTCTCCGATATGACCTTTATGGGTTGCGCAAAGCTTTCGGCCGTTACCGGTGGTACCGCGCTTGTGAAGGTAGGCAATTATGCCTTCCGCGGCTGTGCAGATCTTGCCTCCTTTACCATTGCCGCATCGGTGACCTCGATCGGTGACTTTGCCTTTTCGGGTTGCGCTGCATTCACCGCGCCGACGCTTGGCTCGGGCGTGACGGTTGGCCAATTTGCATTTGAATAATTTACATGGTAAAACGCCCGTGTGATATCTCCCACGGGCGTTTTTTGTATCCAAATCTATGAAAATGGGTGAAAATATGAAATTTAAAATTGTAGCCGACAGCTCCTCGAATTTGCTTTCCTTTGAGGGCGTGCCGTACGAGACCGTGTCACTCAAGGTCATTACGGCACAAAAAGAATACGTAGATAATGCCGAGTTGGACGTTGCCGCTATGGTAAAGGATCTGCGCACCGTGAAGGGACGTACCGGCACCTCCTGCCCCAATATTTATGAGTGGAAGTGCGCGATGAGTGAGGCTGATGCCGTATTCGCTCTCACCATTACGAGCAATCTTTCGGGCTCGCATGCCGCGGCTTTACAGGCCAAGGCCGAGCTTTTGGAGGAGCATCCCGAAAAAAAGATCTGCGTGCTTGATAGCCTGTCAACGGGTCCTGAGATGCACCTTATCATTGAAAAATTGTCGGCATTGATCGCCACCGGCAAGGATTTTGAGGCGATCGAGTGCGAGATCCGAGAATATATGACGCACACGCACCTCATTTTTTGCTTGGAGTCGCTTCTCAATCTTGCGCGAAACGGCCGCGTAAACCCCGTGGTGGCGAAGGTTGCCGGGGTATTGGGTATCCGTATTGTGGGCGTGGCCTCGGAGAAGGGCACGCTGGAGCTGCTCTATAAGCCGCGTGGCGGCGAAAAGGCGCTCCTTTCGGTATTGGACGTGATGAAGGAAAACGGCTACAAGGGTGGCCGCGTACGCTTGGCACACTGTAACAACGAGGCGGGAGCCGCAAGGCTTGCCGCTAAAATAAGGGCTCTTTACCCCCATGCGGAGATCAAAATTTTACCCACCACGGCGCTTTGCAGCTTCTATGCCGAGGAGGGCGGGCTTATGATCGGATACGAGGATATTTAATCAAAAAAGCCGCCGACGGCACGTCGGCGGCTTTTTTTAAAACACAGTCAGCTCCGCCAGCGTTTGCAGCCCCATAAGCAGTAAGGCTTGATCTGCCTTGGCGAAAAAGGGCGAAAGGTCGGCTTTGGTATAGCGCGGATCGACCGCAAGGATGCGGTAATGACGCGCCAAAAAGGGAATGACGGAGTTGGCAAAGCTATCCTTGATGAGGAGCAGCGTCGGGCGGGTATCGTTTTCCCCCTCGGTGATCTCACATATTCCATCGTTGCCGCCGAGAAACACGGCGTAGCCATCGCGTGTGTTTAATTTGTCGGCATCGTAAAAGCCCTGAAACGGGGCGTCCTTTCCGTCTTTTTTGAGTCTAAATGCTTCATCCCCCTCATAACGCCACAGCTCAATTCGGTCGGGTAAGGTGTCCGAGAGGCCTGCTGCGGCATCGCTTGTGCCGCGAAAGCCCGTGTGAACGGTTTCCTTTTCGAACTCTTGCTCCGCATAGGGGGTAAAGCCAAGCGATGCGCCCAGTGCGACGTAAGCCGCATAAGCGCCGGCCGTGCTCCAGTGGTGGTCGGTGCGGTACCATTCTCGGTCTTGGGTAATCGTGAGAAATTTGGCATCGGGCACATATTGCTCCAGTGTTCTCCTATCACTTTCATCGGGCATAAAAAGATGTGGCAGTGCATCCTTTCGCGCCTCGATGCGGCGCGGTGCTATGGCGACGGTGAGGGGGAGAGCGGCAATACGGCGTGCCGTTTTTTGTAGCCCTTGGATCGCGGAAAGATTTTTTTGATAAAGGCGCTCGTTGGTTTGTGCTTGCTTTGCAAGGCTCCCGTCACGGCACAAAAGAACCTTACCCGTTTCACATTTTCCAAGGAGCAGCTCGCATTTTGCATGGATGTTGCGCATCAGGTGCCGCCCTGCCACACGTTCGGCGGCGTAACGCTCGGCATTCGATGTAAAGGAGCCGTCAAAAAATCCCGCTACCGAAAAACGGGGACACTCGGCGAGCAGGCGGTTTTCGCGCTCCGATAAGTGGGGCGCGGGGAAAAGCAATAAGGAGAAAGCCCCCCACAGCAGAAGGGCTCCTGCGCTAAAAATGAGCACCGTATCACGTTTTTTTGCATTTTTCATTTCATTCACCGCCTTTTTCTTTATCTTGCTCTTGCGTGATGCTTGATATAAGTGAAAAATTAAGCCAAAGCGTGGGCAAAACAAGAAAAAGGAGAACCCCTTTTGCAAAAGGGGTTCTCCTTTTTTATGATCTTTTCAATCAGTCAAGTGCGTCCTTGATGGAGAATTCCATACGCTTCTTCTTGTCGTCAAAGCCCATGTACTTCACCTTGACGATGTCGCCCATCTTGAGCACGTCCTCGACCTTGTCGATGCGGGTCTTGGCAATTCTCGAAATGTGCACCATGCACTCCTTGCCGGGCAGGTACTCTACAAAGCAACCGAAGTCCTTGATGCCGGTAACCTTACCGGTGAACACGGTGCCAACCTCGGGGTCGTAAGCGATGGCGGCGATGGCGGCGCGAGCCTTATCGGCGCTCTCACCGTTGATGGCGGCGATGCGGATGGTACCGTCATCGTCGATGTCGATCTTGGCACCCGACTCAGCCGTGATCTTTTGGATCACCGCGCCACCCTTACCGATGACCTCGCGGATCTTGTCGGGGTCGATCTTCATGGTGGTCATCTTGGGTGCGTACTTCGATACCTCAATGCGAGGCCCGGGGATCGCCTTGAGAATGACCTCATCAATGATATAATCGCGGCCCTTGTGGGTCATGGCGAGTGCGGCCTTGATGATCTCGGGCGTGAGGCCGTCAACCTTAAGGTCCATTTGGATCGAGGTAATGCCCTTGTGGGTGCCGGCTACCTTGAAGTCCATATCGCCGTAGAAGTCCTCAAGACCCTGAATGTCCATCATAACGTCCCAAGAGCCGTCCTCAGCGGTGATAAGACCGCAGGAGATGCCTGCAACGGGAGCCTTGATCGGCACGCCTGCGTCCATGAGAGCCAGGGTCGAGCCGCAAACCGAGCCCTGCGAGGTCGAGCCGTTCGAGGAAACGACGTCGGAAACAAGGCGAATGGCGTAGGGGAATTCCTCCTCGGAGGGAAGAACGGGTACGAGCGAGCGCTCAGCAAGTGCGCCGTGACCGATCTCGCGGCGGCCGGGGCTACGGGAGGACTTGGCCTCGCCCGTAGAGAAGCCGGGCATATTGTAGTGATGCATGTAGCGCTTGCTGGTGTCGCTGTCGATACCGTCAAGCATTTGTGCCTCACCGAGGGTGCCGAGGGTTGCGGCGGTCATAACCTGAGTCTGACCGCGGGTAAACAGGCCCGAGCCGTGTACACGGGGAAGAAGGCCGACCTCAGCGCCGAGGGGACGGATTTCATCCATACGGCGGCCGTCCACGCGCTTCTTGTCCACAAGGAGCCAACGGCGAACGATCTTCTTCTGCATCTTGTAGAGCAGCTCCTCCATCATGCCGGAAAGCCCCTCGTATTTCTCGGAGAACTTTTCGACGATGGCGTCGTAAATGGGAGCAATGCGTGCGTCACGCACGGTCTTATCGTCGGTGTCAAGCGCGACCATGAGATCCTTCTCGCAGAAGGCGAAGATCTCGTCGAACATATCGTGATCAAGCTCGCAAGAGGGGTACTCGAACTTGGGCTTGCCGATCTCATCGATGATGGCGTTGATGAAGACAAGGAGGTCCTTGATCTCGCGGTGCGCGAGCATAATGCCCTCGTACATCGTGTCGTCGTCAACCTGGTTTGCACCGGCCTCGATCATCACGACCTTTTCAGCGGATGCGGCAACGGTGAGTTGAAGGTCGCTGACCTTCTGCTCCTCCTCGGTGGGGTTGATCACGAACTTGCCGTCGATAAGACCTACGTGAACACCGCCGATGGGGCCGTTCCACGGAATATCGGAAATGGACAGGGCGATCGAAGCACCGATCATAGCGGTCACCTCAGGTGCGCAGGTGGGATCCACCGACATCACGGTCAGGGTGAGGGCCACATCGTTGCGAAGGTCCTTCGGGAACAGGGGACGGATCGGGCGGTCAATGACACGGGAGGTCAGCACAGCCTTCTCCGAGGGCTTGCCCTCGCGCTTGAGGTAGCCGCCGGGGATCTTGCCTGCGGCGTACATTCTCTCCTCGTAATCTACCGAGAGGGGAAGGAAGTCGATGCCGTCACGGGGGCGAACCGATGCGGTCGCACAGCAAAGAATGGCAGTTTCACCGTAACGAACCAAGCACGAGCCGTTGGCAAGGCCTGCAAGCTTGCCGGTCTCAACGACCAGCGGACGACCTGCCAGCGTGTAGCGGAAGGTCTTGTAGTTTTTGAACACCATAGGGGTGCTCACTGCATTTTCGGACATAATTTAATTCCTCCGTTTTTATATTTTCGCCCACGGAGGTTTAACAATTACCTACGCGCACAAGCGGTTTATGCGCATAGGTAACTGTTAAAACGAGCCGTAGGAGAATTTCGTTTTTTGAAAAAAGCGCAAACGGGAGCGCGGAGTGAGAAAACCCCCACTCCTGCTCCCGTTATCGATTACTTTCTCAGGTTGAGCTTTTCGATGATCGCGCGGTAACGAGCGATATCGTTCTTCTGCAAGTAGCCGAGAAGGTTGCGTCTGTGACCGATCATCTTCAGCATGCCGCGGCGGCTGTGGTGGTCCTTGTGGTTGGCCTTGAGGTGCTCGGTGAGAGCGTTGATGCGATGAGTAAGGATCGCGATCTGTACCTCAGGGGAGCCGGTGTCACCCTCGTGCGTAGCGTACTGAGCAATGATAGCCTGCTTTTCGTCTTGTCTAAGCATCGTTTTTTCACCTTTCATTTATTACAGCGTTAGCCCAGCGGCAGGTTGGTGAGTGCCGTAAAACGGCTTTGTCCTGCGACCGAGAAAACGTCATGCGGAAAGTATTATAGCATAAAACGATGGCTTTGTAAAGAGTTTTTTGAAAAAAATTTTAAAACAATCTATTATATTATTTTCTTTTTATTTTGCCGCGCAGGAAAAGCTCGAACGTGCCAAGAAAAATCAGCATAACTCCAAACAGGCGGCGCAGCAGCACCTGAGGTAAGACGGTGGCAAGCCCGGCACCGAGAAAGCTGCCGGCGATCCCCGAAACGATGAGGGGAATGAGCGATTGCCACAGTAACGGTGTGCGAAAAACGTGTATGGCGAGTGCGGTGGCCGAGGAAAATATAAAGAAAATAAGATTGATGCCTTGGGCGGTCAGCTGAGGGAGCTGTTCCACCAGAGTCAGCCACGTTACAAAAAGGCCCGCGCTTCCGACCCCGAGGCCCGCCAGGATCGCGGTGATCAGTGTCACAAAAAAACCGATCCTCATGCTATATCACCAAAATAATGCCCGAGACCAGCACCACTGCCGCAAAAAGGCGTTTCAAAAAGCGGGGGTTGATACGGGGGAGAAGCAGAGCACCGAGCGTGCTTCCGATTGCCGCCGGTAAAAACAGGTCGAAAAGGGGCACCTCGGGCAAGTGCCCGCTTCTTGTATATTGCCATATCGTGACGATGGATAAGGGCAGCATTACCGCAAGGGCCGTAGCGTAAAAACAACGCCCGTCCAGGGGCTTATTGCGAAAAAGGGCGCGAAATCCGAAGATGATGGCAATGCCCCCGGCTGCCCCAAGCAGCCCGTTTAAAAATCCGGCTAAAAGCCCAAGACCGAGCAGTGGGGGAATATATTTTTTGAACTCTTTCATAAGCACTCCCGAAAAGATGAAAATATCAAAATAAAATTAAAATTAGTTCTTGTATAATAGAATAAAAGATGTTATACTATATATTGGAATTTTAACCGCGCGTATTGCTATCGGTAGTATAACCCTTTTGGGAGCGATACCATACGGCAGGCGGAAATGCATTTTTTGGGAAAGGGAACAACCATGCGGGATGAACAGCAAAGAGACCGTGACAACGGGCGTGTAACGCGCAGGGGCGGCACAAAAATATTTGGCAGCTCCTCGGCTCCTCAAGAGGCCGAGCGCATTCGCGCCTTCGATGACGATAGAGATCGCGCCCCCCGTGGTGAGATGCCGCGTGGCGAACGCCGCTATCGCGATGATGACGACCGCGATTATCGAGAGAGCCGCCGTTACCGCGACGACGATGACGATAGAGATCGCGCCCCCCGTGGTGAGATGCCGCGTGGCGAACGCCGCTATCGCGATGATGACGACCGCGATTATCGAGAGAGCCGCCGTTACCGCGGCGATGATGACGACCGCGATTATCGAGAGAGCCGCCGTTACCGCGGCGACGATGACCGCGATTATCGAGAGAGCCGCCGTTACCGCGACGACGATGACCGCGATACCCGCGAGAGCCGCCGTTACCGCGACGACGATGACCGCGATACCCGCGAGAGTCGCCGTACGCGTGATGAGGGCGATCGCAGACACGGCGATCGCGACAAGGAAAGACGTGAAGCACCCCGCGGTGGGGACAAGCCCCGTGCGTCAAAGCCCAAGGCATCACCGCGCGCCGGTGCCGCCAACACGGAGCTTTTTGCGCATCAGGTAGTACCTTACGTGATGTTTTGGATCGCACTTTTTGCGGCCGTCAGCTTTGTTTTGCGTGACATTGCGGGCCTGAGTGCCTCGGCAGGTGCCTTCGGCAACTGGTTGGCCGACTTTTTGTGCGGCCTTCTTGGCATTGGTGCCTATTTCCTGCCTTTGTTCTTCATCGTGATCTCTCTTCGCTGGAAACGCTTTGTGCGCGAGGGGATCCTGGGCAAAAAGCTGTTTTTATCGGCCTCATTTTTGCTGCTTCTGTCGGGCATTATTCACGTATTTCAGGATGTGGATCGCGCCCGTCGTGTCAGTGAGACCGCCATCCTTTATGCACAGGGCGTTGCCCGTGACGGCGGCGGATTTTTCGGCGGCTTTGTCGGCGAGCTGCTCGGCTTTTGCCTGCGCTTGTCCGGCACCTGCTTGCTTGCCATTCCGCTTCTCATTATCGTGGGCATTTACTTGGTGGGTCTTACACCCAGCGGGCTTCACCGCCGCATCGGTGCCAAGCTGAAAATGATGCGTCAGCGTGGCCGCGAGGAGCGCGGTACTGCCGGTGCGCGCATCACGCCTCACAAAGAAAACAAGACGTTGCCGAGTGGCACCGAGCAGGGGGCCCCTGATTGGAAGGAGCCGCGCCCGCTTTCCCGTTCCGCTGCCGCTTATGAATTTAGGGAGGATGAGCCCGAGATCGAGGTCGAAGAAAAACCTGCGAGGCATGAGGCTCCGAAGGCGGCCTCTGTGATGCAAAATACGGCCCGCGCACGCCGCGCGGCCGAGGTAAACGATTTGCTGGATATCCCCGATGATGAGCCCGAGATCGTAGAACCGAGCCCCGGGGCTCAGGCCATTTTGTCGGGAGCCGGCCAAGGCGATGATGCCGGCCGTCAGGTCGAGGAGCTGCTCCGCGAAATGGAGCGTGCTGCGACCGAAGCACCCGCCGCACCCAAGGCTGCGGCAACGGGCGATTATTATGCGCCCTTTGCTTTGCCCATTCGCCCGGAGCCGCGCCGTGAGCGCGCGAACGCATCGGCCTTTGTCGGTGCATTTGACGCGACGGCAAAGCCGTCAGCGGACGCAGCACCCGTAGCTGCCTCGGGGTCGGATGATATGTCCGAGGAAAGCCTTGGGAGCATGGCGAGTGCCGCTCGTCCCGAGCCTGTGGCAAGCACGCCTTACCGTGCCCCCGCATACGAAAATCCTGCGCAGGCGTACCGTGGAACTCCCGTGCTTGAGGAGGAGCCTGACGAGGGTCCTTTTGAATCGAAGCCCATCGTAGTGGAGAGCCATGGCGTGGAGGCGGAGTCCTCCGTTTCTTTTGGTCCATCCGTCGCTCCCTTCCTTGAGGAGGTCGAGGAGGACGATGACAAGTCGCCTGAGGCACTATTTGATTTTGACAAAGAGGATGACCCTGCACAGGATGATGCGATCCTTGCGGCAAGTGTCACTCCCCATGCTCCGGACCGCAATCCCTTTGCGGCGGATCATACCTTTGGTACGTTTGATACCGCCTCAACCGACCGTGCCTCGGATATGCCGGTAGAGCTCTTTGAGGAGCCGGCGATCTCCCCGGTCGAGGAGCCCGTGGCGTGGACCCGTCGGGAAATTCCCGCGCCTACTGCGCAAAACCCCGCCGTGCGCGAGCCTGTGGCGGCACTGCGTCCCGGCTTTGCCCCGGCGGCAACCCCCTCGAGCACTCCTGCGGCGACCGTGACGCCCGTGAAGGACGAGCCCCCCGCGCCGATCGTTCATCGCCCCTATACACGTCCGCACGTAGGGCTTCTTGCCATTGACCAGAATGTGCGTACCTCGGATTTCTACGAGGAGATCGAGGATACCAAGGCAGTCCTTCGTGATACCTTGGAGAGCTTTAACATTCACATTCAGGATCAGATCTCGTATTCGCACGGTCCCTCGGTCACGCGCTACGAGCTTCGTCCCGTTGCGGGAACCAGCGTGCGTTCGGTCACCAACCGCATCGATGACATTGCGCTGAATCTTGCCGCGGCGGTTCGTATTGAGGCCCCCATTCCCGGCAAGCCCGCTATTGGCATTGAGGTGCCCAATAAGGTGCGTGAAACGGTGTATATGCGCACCATGCTGGAGTCCGATGAGTACCGTACCTCGACCAAGCCCTTGGAGGTGCCGCTCGGCCTTGACGTAGGAGGTGCCGTGCGTATGTGCGACCTTTCTAAAATGCCTCATCTTTTGATTGCAGGTACCACGGGCTCGGGTAAATCGGTGTGCATCAACGCGATCCTGATGAGCCTCATTTTCAAGACCTCGCCTGAGGATCTGCGCCTTATTCTCATTGATCCCAAGCAAATCGAGTTTGCCCCTTACGAGCATGTGCCGCATCTTTATATGCCGATCGTGACCGATATGCAGCGTGCCGCAGGCGCTCTGGCGTGCGCCGTGCAGGAGATGGAGCGTCGCTTCAGCCTGATCAAGGACGTGGGCGTACGAAACATTGAGTCCTACAACGAGGCCGTGAAGAACGATCCGGATCGGGAGCATTTGCCCTATATCATCATCGTGATCGACGAGTTTGCCGACCTGAAGATGAGTGTGACAAACAATGACCCCGAAAACTTTACCTGTCGCATCGCGCAAAAGGCGCGTGCCGCAGGCATCCATCTTATTATCGGTACGCAGCGCCCCTCCGTGGATGTGATCACGGGTAAGCTGAAAACCAACATCCCCTCTCGTATTGCCTTTATGGTAAAGCAGCAGGTGGACTCCCGTACCATTCTCGACGTCAACGGCGCAGAATCCCTGACGGGTCGCGGCGATATGCTGTATATGGCCAGCAACTCTCAGGACAAGGCCCCTGTGCGTGTGCAGGGTGCTTACGTGTCGGATAAGGAGCTTGAGGATGTGATCGGCTACGTGCGCTCTCACAACGATCCCGTGCAATACAACAGAGCCTTTATGGATCAGATCGAGATCGAGGTAGCCCGTGCACAAAACAACGGCAAGAAGAGTGACGTAGAGGATTTTGGCGATGCGGAGAGCATTGACGGCGAGGATCCCAAGTTTGTGGAGGCCGTCAAGCTTGCCATTGAAACGCAAAAGGTAGCAACGTCGCTCCTCCAGCGCCGTCTTGGCGTCGGCTACGGCCGTGCCGCGAAGATCATTGACCGTATGGAGGACCTGGGGCTTGTCAGCGCCCCTGATGGTAACAAGCCCCGTCAGATCCTGCCTGCCGCGCAAGGATACCTCAATCATCTTGGCGCGGAGGAAGAGGACGGCAACGACGATTTTAATGATTACCGGTAAATAAAAAAGCACCCACAAGGCCTTGTGCCTTGTGGGTGCTTTGAGAACCGCACCGATAAGCCGGGTTCTGTCGTGAACGGCCATCTATCTGCGATCTGCATCGCTGCAGACCTTCGGGATCGCTCCCGTGCCACCCGGGGGAATACGTCGGGCAAACATCCCCCAAACGGTGTTGCTTCGGATAGGGTTTACAGCAAACCTATGTTACCATAGGAGTGGGTGAGCTCTTACCTCGCCTTTCCATCCTTACCTCAAAGAGGCGGTTTATTTCTGTTGCACTTTCCCGGCAGTCGCCTGCGGCTGACGTTATCAGCTATCCTGCCCTGTGAAGCCCGGACTTTCCTCACGGTAATACCTTTCGGCACCATACCGCGCGGCCGTTTGATGTGGTTCTCGAACATTATAGCATGAGTGTTTTCTTTTGTCAAGTCGAAAAAGAAGAGGTAAAATATGACCTTTTTTGAATATTATTTGCAAATTTTGCTTTTCACAGCGGCGGTTCCGCTCGGCCTTGGTGTGGCGGTGTATTTTTGCTACCGTGCCTTTTGCTCCTTGGTCGGTGTTCGCCGCGGAAAGCCGATACTGTGGCTTTTGCACGTGATCCTGACCCCCTTGCGGGAATTTGCGCATTTGGTGGCTTGTGTCATCAGCTTTCACCACGTGAGCGATTTTTGCTTACTGAACCCTTATGACCCTGAGGGCGAGTTTGGGTTTGTGGAGCATTCCTACAACCGAAAAAATCCGATGGCGATCTTGGGCAACTTTTTATTTGCCGTCTTGCCCGCAGGCCTTGGAATTGCCCTGGTGGCATTGATCGTATCGGTGTTTTTTGACGGTGCCTTCGGGACGCTTGCGGCATCGGTATCGGTGCTTGTCGAATCCGAAGCGGGATTTTACGAATACGTCAAGCTCGTCCTCGCCTTTTTCCCCTCGATGTTCTCGGGGGCGGTGGGCAGTATCGGCGGCAAGATCGTAGGATCGCTGCTCCTCTTGCTTCTTTGCCTTGGTGTTTACGTGTCGCTGGATGATCTTTACGGTGCTTTTTCGGGGATGCTTTTGTATGCCGCGCTGCTCTTTGCTTTTGCGGGCATCACGTTCCTGTTCGACGCGCGTATGCGTCGCTTGATCACCACGGGTCTTCGCACCTTTGCTACGGGCGTGACGGCTCTTTATTTGGTGGTGCTTGCCTTTGCGGCTCTTGCCCTGTTGTTTGGCTTTGCGGTCTTTTTGTGGCGCACCTTTTTTGGGGAGGGTGCGGCCTATGGCAATTTACCCGCGCTTTATGAGGGTGATGCGTATGATGACCGTGATTGACCCCGTTTTTGAAAGGAGATCTTTATGCAAAAATTGATGAAAAATTGGATTTTTACCATGACCACCTGCATCCTCTTATCGGTCCTTGCCGTGTTGATGCTGCTGGGGGCCTTTGAGGTCAAGGGCTTTACGCTTGCCAAGGATATTTTACATTTGTTGGTGGCCGTGGTCCTTTCCATTTACATTATTTTTACGTTGTTCCCCGTGTTGTGGCGTTACCGCGGTGTTCCGCGACTGTTTGTGCTTTTGGAGATCGCCATTTTGATCCTGACCGTAGTGGCCTTGGTGTTTGCGCAGGTCAACGTGCCGTTTTTCTCCTCGCTTCAGGTCTGCTCGGTGGTGGGTCTTGCCATTTGGCTCAGGGGCGCGGTTGAAATTGTGCGCGCGTACGTATTGAAGGGCACCGAAGGGGCGAAAAAAATGCCCTTGTGGGCGCTTTGTCTCTTGATCCTGCTTTCGGCCTTTGGCGTATGGCAAATGGCTGCGCCTACCATTCAGGACAAGCATTTTTTGTTTGTGATTGCCGCCGTAGCGATCGTGATGGCCACGATCTTTGGTGTGGCTACCGCGCAAAACCGCAAGCGCAGCGCTCCGAAGCGCGCCAAAAAGAGCAAGGCGGCACCTGCCGCCGATACCCCTGCCCTTGAGGCACCCAAGGAGCCTGTTACTGCCCTGCCTAAGCCCAAAGCCGATGATGAAAAATAACCCGAAAAGTCCCAAAAGCCAAGGCTTGCTCGCGCGGGCGGTAAAGCGTCTTTTCGATATTCTATTGGCGCTTTTTCTCTCGCTCCTGACCCTGCCGGTGGCTTTGGTGGCGATGCTGCTCATTTGTATTTTTGACTCCGGCACCCCCTTTTATACGCAACGGCGCGTCGGGATCGGTGGGAGGGAATTTACCCTCTTAAAATTGCGCACGATGCGCAAAAATGCTGACCGCGTGGAGGATTTTCTCACCGCGGAGGAGCTCGCGCTCTATCGGCACGAGTACAAGCTCTCCGAGGATCCTCGCCTCATCGGCTACCGCCGAGAGGGGGATGGAAAGCGGTGCTTGGGTGCACTGCTGCGCCGCACCTCGATCGATGAGATCCCTCAGCTGTGGTGGAACGTGCTCATTTGCGGCAATATGTCGCTGGTGGGACCGCGCCCCGTGCTCCGTGAGGAGCTTGACGCGCATTACAGCAAAGAGGAGCAGGAGGCGGTGCTGTCCGTGAAGCCCGGCGTCACGGGCTACTGGCAGGCTTATGCTCGCAACCGTGCCTGCTATGAAAACGGCGAGCGCCAAAAAATGGAGCTGTATTATGTTGAAAACCGCTCGTTTTGGCTCGATATTCGCATTCTTTTCCGCACCGTTGTGGCAGTGATCGCCAAAACGGGAGCGAAATAAGCTACATTATGATATAAAAAAGAACACCGCCGTGGCGGTGTTCTTTTTTATTGGAATCGCTTACTTCTTCAGTGCGGCCTGAGCTGCGGCAAGGCGAGCGATCGGCACGCGGAAGGGCGAGCAGGATACGTAGTCAAGACCGATCTTGTGGCAGAACTCAACCGACGTGGGGTCACCGCCGTGCTCACCGCAGATACCTACGTGGAGCTTGGGGTTTACGGGACGGCCAAGAGAAACAGCCATGTTCATCAGCTTGCCAACACCGGTGGTGTCGAGCTTGGCAAAGGGATCGTTCTCAAAGATCTTGGCATCGTAGTAAGCGTTCAGGAACTTGCCTGCGTCGTCACGGGAGAAGCCGTAGGTCATCTGAGTCAGGTC
>JAFVYZ010000057.1 GCA_017508425.1 Clostridia bacterium
CTGCGCGTTTGGGGTAAGGTTGAAAACGGCGAGATCGTCAAGCGCGACGGCATCACCATCACCACCCAGTGCATTCGCGTGCCCGTCACCGACGGCCATACCGCCGCGGTATTTGTAAAATTCCGCAAGAAGCCCACAAAGGAAGAGATCCTTGCCGCTTGGAAAAACTTCAAGGGCAAGCCGCAGGAGCTGGCGCTCCCCCACGCACCCGAGCAGTTTATCACCTACTTTGAGGAGGATAACCGCCCGCAGGCAGCGCTTGACCGCGACATTTACGGCGGCATGGGCGTGACGGTCGGCAGACTTCGTGAGGATAGCGTTTACGACTACAAGTTTGTGGGTCTTTCCCACAACACCCTGCGCGGCGCCGCAGGTGGTGCGGTTCTGATTGCAGAGCTGTTGCACCGCGAAGGCTATTTTGATTGATCGAAAAACGGTCAAAAATAATGGCGTTTAGCCATCAAGCAAAAACAACAGGGGTGAGTCCCAAATGCATTTTTGCATTTGACTCACCCTCTTTTTTATCTTCTTTTAGCCATTTTTTGAGGATGCGCCCCAAAATCCCTTGCAAAAAATACTCCCCCATATTATAATGATATTTGACTCTCAGCGTACCCTCTGCCTGCCGCAAAGGTGTCACACAACCGTTAGAAATTCAAAAGCCATCGGCTTTATAGCTTTTAGGAGGTAATTATGATTCCGAGAAACGAGCATCCCAATCCGCAAAAGGAGCGCCGCGAGTGGATGTGCCTCAATGGCGAATGGGAATTTGAGATCGACAAGAGCGTGAGTGGCACCGCACGCCGCCTGTTTGAAAAGGAGCACCTTGACGGCAAGATCACCGTACCGTTTTGCCCCGAAAGTGTCCTGTCCGGCGTTGGCGACACCGACTTTTTAAACTCTGTTTGGTATCGCCGTGACCTTGACCTGCCCGAGAACTGGCAGGGCGGACGCGTGCTTTTACACTTCGGTGCCGTGGATCACACCGCGACGATCTACCTCAACGGCAACAAAGTCGGCACGCACAGCGGCGGCTTCGTATCCTTTACCTTTGATATTACAAACCACCTCGTCGAGGGCAAAAACAGCCTTTGCGTTTGCGCTATGGACGACACCCGTGACGGGCGCTTTGGCAGTGGCAAGCAGTCGCTCGAATACGGCTCGCATCACTGCTATTACACCCGTGTGACGGGTATTTGGCAAACCGTTTGGCTTGAGCACGTGCCCGAGGCATACATCAAATCCTTTAAGCTCACCCCCGACGCCGAGAACGGCACGCTCACCCTGGAGGCTGACGTGCGCGGCAGCGGAACGCTTACCGCCAAGGCGTTTTACGAGGGTAAGCCCATGGGCGAGCTTTCGCTTAAGGCCGGCGCAAACACGGTTTGCGGCACGATGGCACTCAGCGAAAAGCATTTGTGGGAGGTTGGTAACGGCCGCCTTTACGATCTCACCCTCACCTTTGGCGAGGATACCGTAAGCAGCTATTTCGGTCTTCGCTCCGTCGCCTTTGACGGCAAGCGCTTCCTCTTAAACGGCAAATCGGTTTACCAGCGCCTGGTGCTCGATCAGGGCATGTATAAGGACGGCATCTATACCGCACCCAGCGACGAGGCCATGCAAAACGACATTCGCATTTCACTTGCGGCCGGCTTTAACGGCGCGCGACTCCACCAAAAGGTGTTTGAGCAGCGCTTCCTTTACCACTGCGACAAGGCAGGGTATCTCGTTTGGGGCGAGTACGGCGACTGGGGTATCGACTACACCAGCCTTGAATGCCTGCCCCCGTTCCTCTCGGAGTGGCGTGAGATCATCGAGCGCGACTTCAATCACCCCGCCATCATCGGCTGGTGCCCCACCAACGAGGTATGGCCCACGCAGAAGGTGGGTGACAAGAAGCGCCCCGAGGTGCGCGAGGCACTCTATCACCTCACCAAGGCCCTGGACCCCACCCGTCCCTGCATCGACGCCAGCGGCGGTAAGCATACCAAGGCAAACGATATTTTCGATGTGCACAGCTACGTGCAGGATACCGCACAATTTGACGCGATCTTTTCGAACACCGACACGGCTGCCATGCTGAATGCAATGGGAACAGATCCCAAAATGAATGCGACGATCACCTTCAGGCTCGGCGCATATACCAAAAAGCAGCCCCTTTTCGTCAGCGAGTACGGCGGCATTAAGTGGGATGTGAATTCCGGCAACGCCGACGCGTGGGGCTACGGAAATGCACCCAGAACCGAAGAGGAGTTTATCGAGCGTTACAGGGGCCTGACCAATACCCTGCTTGACAACCCCTCGATGTTTGGCTTCTGCTATACCCAGCTCTACGATACCGAGCAGGAGGTAAACGGCCTTTATACCTATGACCGCAAGCCGAAGTTCGATATGGAGATCTTCCGCGAGATCAACATAAGAAAAGCCGCGATTGAAGATTAAAGATAATAAAGAGGAAGAGGAGTCCTTTTGAAAAAGGACTCCTCTTCCTCTTTGCTTTTCGCATCCGCGAAAAGCAAATTCACCTACTCCTTCGAAAACTTTTCACAAAAATAATTGTCATTTATACATAAACAGCGTGCGCTGTTCGCACGTTTCAATTTTATTCACCGCACCTTGTTTGCCCTTTCCCTTGTCGGGCGATTCATGAATCGCCCCTACTATAACATCTACACCCTTGTTCTCCGAAAGTTTTCGGGAGGGGCGTGTGAATTGTTTTCGCAAAGCGAAAACAAGGGAGAGGGGAACCACTTTTTCAAAAGCGGTTCCCCTCTGCCCTATTCTCATTTAATCTCAACCGTCAAATGCTGCATACGCTCCATCGCGGCGCGGAAAACAGTCTTATCGTTTTCGTGCGTGAGGCACCGTTCTGCCTCCTCGATGGGCACCCACTCGACCTCGGCGATCTCCCCCTCACGGGCGTGGATCTCCTTCGCGGTGGTAAAGGCAAGAAAGTAAACGACCTCCTTCATTACCCCGGGCGAGGGGCTGTAGCTTACCGTCTCGCGGAAATTCGAAATAATGGCAATATGAGAGGAGGTTTCCTCCATCACCTCACGCAGGGCCGTCGCATATTCGCTTTCCCCTTGCTCCATATGCCCTTTGGGGAAGGAGCGACTGCCGCCTGCCTTATGGCGTATCATCAATATATAATAATTGTCCTTTTCGCGGCGCACGACAAGTGCGCCGCAAGATTTTTCCCAAGTCATTTGAAACCTCCTTTTTGGATCGGAACGGCTGCGAGTTTACCTCACTGCTCGATCTCCTCCATCACGAAGGCCTCGAGAATATCGCCAACCTTAATATCGTTAAAGCGGTCAAGACCGATACCACACTCGTAGCCGCTGGCCACTTCCTTCACGTCGTCCTTGAAGCGGCGAAGCGATGCGATCTTATCCTCAAAGATCACGATGCTGTCGCGCACCACGCGGATCTGCGACTGACGGGTGATCTTACCGTCCTGCACGTACGAGCCTGCAATGAAGCCGACGTTCGGAACGTGAATGGTTTGACGCACCTCGGCGTGACCGATAACGTTCTCGCGGAACTTGGGCGCCAGCATGCCCTTCATAGCAGCCTCGATCTCCTCGATGCACTCATAGATGACGCGGTAAGTGCGGATATCGACCTTCTGACGCTCGGCAGAATCGACCGCCTGCTTGTCGGGACGCACGTTAAAGCCGACGATAATGGCGTTGGATGCAGCGGCAAGCATAACGTCACCCTCGATGATACCACCGACAGCGGCGTGAATGACACGCACCTTCACCTCTTCGTTGGTCAGCTTCTCAAGAGACTGCTTCACAGCCTCGGCAGAGCCGGCCACGTCTGCCTTAACGATGATGTTAAGCTCCTTGACACCCTCGGAAATTTGTGCAAACAAATCGTTGAGGTTCGCACGGGCATTGGCTCTAAAGCCCTCCTCCTTGGCGGCGTCGCGACGCTGGTCCGCCAGCGTTCTTGCCATGCGCTCGTCTTCCACGGCGGCAAACTCGTCACCGGCCTCCGGCACGTCGGCAAGACCCATAATTTCAACGGGAACCGAGGGACCGGCCTCCTTGAGGATGCGACCCGTGTGGTCGCGCATCGTACGGACACGGCCAACGGCGGTGCCTGCAATCACGATATCGCCCGTACGGAGCGTACCGTTTTGAACCAGCACGGTAGCCAAAGGACCTGCGCCCTTGTCAAGCTTGGACTCAATGATAATACCCTTGGCGCGGCGGGCGGGATTGGCTCTCAGCTCCTTCATCTCGGCAACCAGTACCACGTTTTCAAGCAGCTCGTCAATGCCCTGACCGGTCAGTGCCGATACGGGACAGCAAATGACGTCACCGCCCCATTCCTCGGGCACGAGGTTGTAGTTGGTGAGTGCCTGCTTGACGTTATCGGGATTGGCCGTGGGCTTATCCATTTTATTGATGGCTACGATAATGTCAATGCCTGCCGCCTTGGCGTGGTTGATCGCCTCCACGGTCTGGGGCATGATGCCGTCATCGGCCGCCACCACAAGGATGGCAATATCGGTGGACTTGGCACCGCGGGCACGCATGGCGGTGAACGCCTCGTGACCGGGGGTATCCAGGAAGGTAAGATCCTTGCCCGCAGCCTTCACACGGTATGCACCGATGTGCTGGGTAATGCCACCGGCCTCGCCGGCCGTCACACGGGTGTGACGGATCGCGTCGAGCAGCGACGTCTTACCGTGGTCAACGTGACCCATTACACAAATAACGGGTGCGCGCTCCACAAGATCCTCATCAGCATCCGCCGTGTCGTCAAAGAGCTTCTCCTCAATGCTGACGACCACCTCTTTGCTGGCCTCAATGCCAAGCTCGGAAGCGATCAGGAACGCGGTATCAAAATCAATGGTTTGATTCAGGGTCACCATCATGCCCATCATCATCAGCTTCTTGACGATCTCACCGGGTGCAACCTTGGCACGGGAAGCGAATTCCGCCACCGTCAATTCCTCCGGCAGCACGATCGAGTTGGCCTGCTTGGTTACAGGTGCCGAGCTCTTTTTGGCACCCTTCTTGCCCGAGGTAAAGGCGTGCGTGCCGACCTGCTTCTTCACACGGTGGTTGCCGCCGCGTGCGTCGCGCACGGCGTCGGGCACGAAGGTATCAAGACGCTCATCGTATTTCGAAAGATCCACACTCGACCCGCGCATGTCCACCACACGCGTGGCGCGCGATTTAACGGTAGCATCGGTGCCCTTGGGGGTCTGCCCACGGGTGATGACGGTCGGGCGGAACTGCTCGCGAACGATGCGTCCGCCGCCCTCATCCTTGTCGCGGAAGCCGCCACCGTTGCTCTTTTGCTGGGGCTTTTGAGGACGCGAATCCTGCCTTGGCTGTGCAAAGCTCGGACGCACGTTGCCCTGCGCAAAGGCACCGCCACGGGGTGCGAAATCAGGGCGGGCGGGGCGATCGCCCATGGGGCGATCAGCGGCAGGGCGAGCACCGCCCTGAGGTGCCTGACGGGTTTGAGCCGCAGGAGATTTCGGCGTGACGGCAATGGTCGCGCGCAGGTTTTGCGGGATGTTATAGGTACGGGGACCGACCTGACGTGCAGGAGCCTCCTCCTTGACTGCCGGCTTTTCAGCAGGCTTTTCCGTCACTTTCTCTTTGGAAGCGGTGGGAGCTTTTGCAGCTTCCGTCTTCGGTGCGGACTTCACCTCGGGTGCTGCTTTTTTCTCTTCGACTTTGGCCACGGGTGCCGTTTCAACCACGGCAGGCTCCGCCTTCTTTTCAGGAGCGGGGGCCGCCTTGGTGGCCTTCACCTTCGTGGGGATATAGGTATCGCCGAAAAGATAATCGTCGATGTTCTTGATTTGTTTCTCACGCGTGAGCGCATCAAAAATGATGTCAAACTCTTTTGCGCTGAGGGATTTTTGCGTCGAGCTGCACTCAAGACCGCGCGCTGTCATCAGCTCGGTAATTTGCTTGCTGCTTTTAAGACCAAGATCCTTTGCTAAACTTGCTACTTTAAATGCCATAGTTCCTCCTTGTCTTCCGCAGTCCGTGCGGAACACCTTCCAAAGTGTGGTTGATTTTACATCGAAATGCCGTACAGTGCGGCGATCGCCGCCGCAAGAGAGTCGTCGGTAACCAAAACGGCACCCACGGTACCCCCGCGCTTGCCCACGGCTACGGCAAGCGATTCACCGTCCAGCGAAAGCCGTACGGCGGGCACATGATAATAAGCGGTACGGTCGGCAATGCGCTTGTGCGTGTTTGCCGAGGTATCGGCAGCCTCAAGCACGATACGCGATACCGTATCCCCCCGAACGGGTGTTGATTTCAGCGCTTCGCACATCAGCGACACGCCGATCACGGCACGCCGTGCACGCACGGCAAACCCGAGATACGCCAGTGCCTTTTCCTCTATGCTTTTCATAAGGAATCCAGCTCTTCGCGCATGGCGGAAAAGATCCCAGCTGGGATCTCGCACTCAAGGTTGCGCGAAAGGCGCCCCGAGCGCTCCGCCTTTGTGAGGCACGCACTGCTCTTACAAATATACGCACCGCGGCCCGATTTCTTGCCCGTGAAGTCCAGCGACACCGCACCCTCGGGATCGCGCACCACACGGAGCAATTCTTTTTTGGGGAAATGCCCGTTGCAGCCAAGGCATTGGCGCATCGGGATCTTTTTTACCTTTTTATCCATAACCTGATACCGTTACGGCATTATTCAGCCTTAATGTCGATCTTATAGCCGGTAAGACGGGCGGCAAGACGGGCATTGAGACCCTCTCTGCCAATGGCAAGCGACAGCTGATCGGGATCGACCAGCACGCGGCAGGTGCGCTCGCCCGTGATCTCTACCGAAAGAACGCGTGCGGGAGCGAGAGCCGCGGCAATGAATTCCTCGGGAGATTCGCTGTAAGGGATGATGTCGATCTTTTCGCCGCGCAGCTCCTCGACGATGCCGCCGATACGCATACCGCGGTTACCGATGCAGGCACCGATGGGATCCACGTTCTCGTCGCGCGAGTACACAGCGATCTTGCTGCGCACGCCCGCCTCACGGGATACGGCCTTGATCATGACCACGCCGTCCGCGATCTCGGGGATCTCAAGCTCAAACAAGCGGCGTACCAGACCCGAATGCGAGCGCGAAAGCGTCACAAGCGGACCGTGTGCCTCTTTGTTGACCTCCATCACGAACACTTTGATGCGGTCATCCACCATAAATTCCTCACCGGGGATCTGCTCATGCTTGAGAAGCACCGCACGACCCGTGCCGGTATCCAGCACCACGTTGCCGTTGACAGGGTCGATCTTGCTGACCGTTGCCGTAATGATCTCCTCGCGCTGATTCTCGTAAGCCTCCTGCATCACGCGGCGCTCACCCTCACGAATGCTTTGGATGATGACCGATTTTGCGGCGGCCGCCGAAAGGCGGCGGAAGTTCTCGGGCTTGACCTTGATCTCGATCAGCTTACCAAGCGTATGGCGCTTGTTGAGTGCCTTTGCATCCTCCAGCGAGATCTCGGTCTCGGGATCCACAACGGTATCCACGACCGTCTTTTGCTGGAACACGCGCACGTCATCCTTTTCAAGGTCAAATGCGATGCGCACGTTGGCACCGGCACCGTACTCCTTGTGATAAGCGGAAACGAGGGCCGCCTCGATCTTTTCAAGCATGTATGCCTTGGGAATGCCCTTCTCCTTTTCAAGAAGGTCCAGAGCGTTCAGGAACGACTCCTTGCTGCTTTTCGTTCTCATAGCTATATCCTTTCGTACTATGTTTATCTTTTATTTTTTAATTTCAAATTCGGAGATCAAAACTCGAACACGGTCATAATTTTTGCAATCTTACCCCGTGCAAAGGCAACCGCCTCGCCGTCCAGGTCCATGGCCACGTCTCCCTCATCGGTCAGACCCAAGAGGATGCCGCGATGCGTCTTCTTTCCGTTCACGGGTGCAAAAAATTTCAAATCAACGACCTCGCCCGCAAAGCACTCGATGTGCTCATCGGTACGAAGCTCGCGTTCAATACCGGGCGAGCTGACCTCAAGGTCATAGGACTCCTCGATCGGGTCGGCCTCGTCAAGCACGGGGTCGATCGCACGATGCATACGCTCGCAATCCTCGATCGTCACGCCCTCTTCGCTGTCAATGGTGATGCGAAGCACACGGCGTGCACCCTCCTTGACAAATTCCACGTCCCAAAGCATCAGCCCCAAGCCGTTTGCCACGGGCAAAGCCAGCTCTCGTACTACTTCGGCCGTATTTTTTGCATTTGCCATAAAAGCACCTCCCTGTCCCTTATGATGATCTGCTCGGACGGTAAATAAGAGGAGCAGGTCTTGTCAACCTGCTCCATCCCACTATCTACCGTAGGTAGTATAACACACTTTTTCCCATTTTGCAATAGAATCCTCAAATTTTTTTGCTTTTTATCAAATTTTTGTGCATGATATGGCAAAAAGGGGGCGTTTTTTTCATGGATACTGTAATTTTTCATATTTACTTCACCGAACCTGTTTACAATCATCATTTTTTATGTTATAATAATAAACTAGAATATTATTTCAATAAGGAGGGCCGCTATGATGGGCACCGCACTTTCCAAAAACGACCTTGCTGCTTGGCGGGGCCTCTTGGCACGTCCCGGGGGCTCGTCCTTGGTCGCATCGATCTTCCTTTACGTCACCTCGGCACTCATCATTCCCCTCGCGTCAAACGAATCGCTCGCGCTTTTGTTTATTGTCGGGTGTGCCGTGTTTTATTACAAGCAAACACACACCGTAGGATCCTTGATCCTGCCGGCGATCCCCGCGATGATCCTGTTTTCAATCTCGGGCTCTATGATGCTCCCCGCCATCTTTTTCGCCCTGATTTTCGGGGCCTGCTCGGGCGTGATCCTTTTGCTTTTCGTAAAAAAGCCCGTCCACAGCCTGCTCTTTCTTTTGTTGCCCCCGGCCGCCGTGCTCCACGCCTGGCTGCTCGGCGTGACACCCTTGGTGGCCCTCACGGCCCTGCTTCCCCTGCCCGTGGCCCTGGTCGCCGGCCTTGCCTTGCGACGCTGCACCGCCTTCACACCGGCCGTGCTTTCCCTCTCGCTTACCGTAGGCGGCAGCATGCTTTTGGTACTAACCGTGGGTCTGGCCGCAAACGGCCTTTTGAACCTTTCTTTCCTGCAGGGCTTTGCCGACACGCTCGCTGACGCGCTCATCGCGGCCCTGAACGAGGCCTCCGCTCTTTATGCCGAGGCCGGAGTCACGATCGAAATTTCCGAATCGGCGATCCGCCATCTTCTGGCCGGTCTGATCAATCTGTCCCCCGCGATCCTTGCCGTTTGTGCCATGGTAACGGCCTACTTCATTTGGCGCATCCTTTCGGTCCTGCTTGTGACCTTTGGCATTTTGCCCCGCTTGCCGCGCTTTTTGGTATTGCCTACGATGAGCGTGACAGCGGCAAGCCTGTTTATTTTGGCGTACATCGTAGCACTTTTTGCCAACCTGAACGGCGCGACCCCCGCCGGTACGGTCGCACAAAACCTCGCGCTCATCTTAGAGCCGGGCCTTGCGCTTGTGGGTGTCGGCAGCCTGTTCGGGCAACAAGCCTCGCGCTCGTGCCTGACCCTTATATGCCTCATTTTTCTTGTCTATCTTGTTTGGAGCAATCCTGCCTCCGCCCTGGCTCTGGCCGCCTTCCTCGGTGCGATACAGGTGCTGATGGGATTTTTCCAAAGCCTAAAAAATAAAGGAGATACGTAATGCAAAAGCAATCTGAAAACCGCCGCCGGCAAGGCGTCGCGATTCCGATGATCGTGCTTCTCGCGCTCGGCATTCTGTTTTTCGGCGTGTACGTTGCCGCCGCGCAGTTCTCCTCGACCGCACTGAATGCAAGGGTAGCCCTGATCTTTCTCGGTGCCTATCTTGCCTTCGGCCTGCTCGCGTGCCTGTTCTTCCTTTTGAAGGAACACAAGCAGCGCGGTGAGGAAATTTTGTTTGAGTCCCTCAACACCAAAATGCACAATATGTTCAAGTACGCCGTCGGACTCCCCTATGCCATTGTCGATGAGCAGGGGCGCGTGCGTACCCTCAACAGTGCCCTGCAAAAGATCCTGGGTGCCGACGATCCCTTTTACCGCGGCACCGTATCCGATTTTTCGGGCGGCGTATCGCTGCAGGAGATCATCCGCGCCGGCATCGGCGGCGAGGACGCGCGCACCGAGCTCGGCAAGCTGACCATGGAGACCATCGCCGCCAAAGAGGACGATGCCAAGACTCCCACCGAAACGCTGCCCCCAAGCTCGATCGACGGCACGATCGTTCGCCTGCCCGACAACGGGCGTTACGTTGCGCGCGCGTACGCCATTATGCTCCACGACCGCATCGGCTATCTTGTCACCTTTACGGACGCATCGGAGCTCTTGGACCTACGCGAAAAAATGGAGCGCGATATGCCGGCCGTCGCCTACATCGACGTGGATAACTTAGAAGAGCTCACGCAATATACTCACGCCAACTACCGTGATGCCTCGCGTAAGGTCGATGACGTGCTCATCGGCTGGGCTGCCGACATGAACGGATTTTTGCGCGAATACGAGCGCGACCGTTACATTATGTTTTTCTCGCAGGAGAAGCTCCGCCTTTGCGAGGAGGATAAATTCAGCACCCTGCTTGACCGCATCCGCGAAATTCGCCTCGGCGAATACGGCATTCCCGTTACGGTCTCGATCGGTATTTCTCTTGACGACTGCAATATGGCCGAGCGCGCGGCACAAGCCAACTCCGCACTGGATATGGCCCTGCAGCGCGGCGGTGACCAGGTGGCCGTGCGCCGCCGTGACGGCATCCGCTACTACGGCGGTCAAACCCGACCCTCTCAGCGTCGCTCACGCGTGCAGTCGCGTGTGGTCGCAAGCTACCTGCTCACCAAGATCTCGGTGGCTGACAACCTGCTCATTATGGGCCACAAAAACCCCGACTTCGACTCGATCGGTGCCTGTGTGGGCATTGCACAGCTGGGCCTCTTGGCCGGGATCCCCACCAAGATTATTATGGATCTTGACAACGCCAGCTTCCGCATCGCGACCGAGCGCCTTGCCGCCTCGCACGCCTACAGCGACATCTTTATTTCGGGCCACAGGGGTCTGGACCTCATTCGCTCGGGCACGCTGCTGATCATCGTGGACGCCAACAACTTCCGCATCATCGAATCCCCCGAGGTCGCCAACAGCGTAAGGCAGGTTTCGGGCAAGATCGCCATCATCGACCACCACCGCCAGGCGGGTGAATACGATTTCGAGCCCGTGGTCAACTACATTGACCCCAGTGCCTCGTCCGCAACCGAGCTTGTGGCCGAAATGCTGGAGCAAAGTGAAACGGGCAACGAAAGTGAAAACAACAAGCTGGTCTCCGACGAGGTCGCCAGCGTGATGCTCTCGGGCATTATGCTCGATACCAACGGATTTACAAGAAACACCGGCAGCCGTACCCTGGATGCAGCACGTTACCTCTACGGTAAGGGTGCCAATGCCGAGTACGTGCACAGCTTCTTCAACCAGGACTACGCCGACTATGTGTGCGAGCGCAGCTTCTCAGGCTGCTCGCTGATGCAAACCAACACCGTAGGGCTCACCTGGAGCCACGGCACAGGCCGCGGTGCCGACGACCGTGTGGCGGCCGCAAAGGAAGCCGACCGACTCCTGAACGTCAAGGGCGTTTGCGCCTCGTTTGCACTGGTCGTGATCGACAACGTCGTACACGTATCGGGTCGCTCGGACGGATCTGTGAACGTACAGCTTATTCTTGAAAAGCTCGGCGGCGGCGGCCGTTTCGACTCGGCCGGCACGGCTCTGTCCGACGTGTCGCTTGAAACCGCGGTCGAGGACCTGCGCGGAGCCATTCGCGCCTATTTTGCCGAAATTGAAGACACACACCACGGAGCATGATCCGTGAAAGAAAGGAACGTTTTATGAAAGTCATTCTCAAAACCGATGTCAAGGGTCAAGGAAAAAAGGACCAGCTGATCGAAGTCTCCGACGGATATGCGCGCAACTTCCTGTTGCCGCGAGGACTCGCCATCCCCGCCGACAATCAGGCCATGACCGAGCTCAAAAATAAAGAGGCCGCCAAGCAGCACAAGATCGATACCGACCGTGCCGCCGCCAAGGAGATCGCCAAGAAGCTCGAGAGCGTGGTGGTAAAGATCAAGATCGGCGCCGGCGCCGACGGCCACCTTTACGGGTCGGTCACCTCCAAGGAAATTGCCGAAAAGCTTGAAAAAGAGCACGGTGTTACCGTTGATAAGCGCAAGATCGCGCTCCCCTCGCCTATCAAGGCCTACGGCACGTATGATCTTGATGTACGCCTGTACACCGAGGTGTCGGGCAAGATCCACGTGATCGTAACCGATGCGTGAGGTAAATTATGAACAACGAAGTGGTAAGGGGCGAGGATCTGCTCGCTCGTAAAATGCCCTGCTCCCTCTCCGCGGAGCGTGCCCTGCTCGGCTCGATCTTGGTGGACCCCAACTCCCTCAATGAAATTGCCGCAACGCTGCGCGCGACCGACTTCTACGTACAGGAGCACCGTGAGATCTACCTTGCCATGCGTGAGCTCTTCGACGCAAGCAAGGAGATCGACCCCGTCACCCTCATTGACACGCTCGTGCATAAGGGCGTTTATGAGAAATCGGGCGGAGAAAATTACATCCGTTCTTTGCTTGACGTAACACCCAGCGCGATGAACATTGCCGATTACGCGCGCATCGTCAAGGAGGAAAGCACACGCCGCCGCATCATCGAGGTGTGTAACGAGATCTCCGAGCTTTCCTATGGGGAGCAGGAGGACGTGCCACACGTCATTGACCTCGCGCAAAGCCGCTTTGCCGAGATCTCCGAGGGGCGCGATTCGCGCTCCTTCCGTCACATCAAGGACGTTCTCGGCAGCCTGATGGCACACCTTCACCTGCTTCAAACCGACAAGAATGCCGCAAAAGGCACCCCCACAGGCTTTTCGGGCATTGACAAGCTGCTGGTCGGTATGGGCGACTCCGATCTGGTGCTGGTGGGTGCCCGTCCCGGTATGGGTAAGACCGCATTTGCCCTGAACGTAGCGACCAACGTGGCCTTTTCCTCGAGAAAAACCGTTTGTGTGTTCTCGCTCGAGATGTCCGCCGAGCAGCTTGCCTCGCGTATGATCTCCAGCGAAGCACTCGTTGACAGCTACAGCCTGCGCTCAGGCCAGCTGACCAACGAGGATTGGAACAAGATCGCCGATGCCGCAATGAGACTTTCGAACACCGACATTCTCATCGACGACACCCCCGGCATCACCGTAACGGCTATGAAATCCAAGCTCCGCAACGTCAAGAACCTCGGCTTTGTGGTCATCGACTACCTGGGCCTGATGGAAAGCGAGCAGCATTACGACAACCGCGCTCTAGAGGTCGGCCTGATCTCGCGCGGCCTGAAAATGCTTGCCAAGGAGCTGCGCGTGCCCGTGCTTTGCTGCGCCCAGCTGTCGCGTGGCCCCGAGGGCCGTACCGACAAGCGTCCTCAGCTGTCCGACCTTCGTGACTCGGGTGCCATCGAGCAGGACGCCGACGTGGTTATGTTCCTGTACCGCGATGAATATTACAACACCTCTCGCGACCCCGAGGGGAAAGAGGGCAACATTGCCGAGGTCATCATTCAAAAGAACCGTCACGGCTCCACGGGCAATGTCAAAATGGCGTGGGTCGGCACTTACACCAAGTTCCGCACCATTGACACCACAAGAGAAGAACCGTAATGAAAAAAAACACACCTCTTGTCGGATTTCGCGACCCCTTCACCCTCTCGGGGCTGCCTCAGGGAACTCCCCTTGCCGTAGCCCTGTCGGGCGGGGCGGATTCGGTCGTGCTTTTGTCGCTGCTCAAGAGCTGCTCCCCCTTGGTTGCGGTGCACGTGCACCACGGCATTCGAGGGGAGGAGGCCGACCGTGACGCCGCCTTTTGCGAAACGCTTGCCGACACGATGAACGTGCCCTTTGTCTTGCTTCGCGTCGATGCACCGGCAAGGGCAAGAGAAACGGGAGAAAGCCTTGAAACGGCCGCAAGAGAATGCCGTTACAAGGCCCTGACCGACTTTTTAGCAAGCCATAAGATCCCCCTGCTCGCCACGGCTCACCACGCCGACGATCAACTGGAGACCATGCTGCAGCACCTGCTGCGCGGCAGCGGCACCAGGGGTCTTTGCGGCATTCCCGCCTGCCGTGCGATGGGAGAGGGACTTTTTGTGGTACGCCCGCTCCTTTCGGTCCCCAAGGCCGACCTTCTTTCCTTTGCCAAGGAAAACCGGCTTGATTTTGTCACCGACAGCACCAACGAGGAGCCCTGCTGTCAACGCAACGTCCTGCGCTTGCAGGTCATTCCCCGACTGCTTACCCTTCAACCGAATGCCGCAAGATTGGCGGCGCGATGTGCCGAAGCCCTCTCGGGCGACGAGGCCTACCTTGACGGGCTTGCCGCCGATTTTTTGAAAAAAGAGGGCTCCGAGCCCCGTGTAGAGGAGCTTTTGGCACTCCCAAGACCCATCCTCGTGCGCGTACTGCGACGCCTGCTGCCCGAGCCCCCCTCGGCACAGCACGTGGATGCCATTTGCCACTTACTAAAAACCCAAAAAACCAACGCCTCGCTTTCCCTGCCCCCGAAAACCATATTGCGCAAAAGCGGCGGCACGGTAAAGGTCGAAAAAAAGCGCGAAAACGACTCCGCCGCGGGTCCCTTGCTGCTTTGTCGCGACCAAACCCAAATAAAAGATGCCGCAGGGCTTGTATTTCTCGGCCCGATTGGCAAAACTACAAATGATACTCTTTTAGAAAATTACACCTATGCGGTTCATTTTAAGATCAAAAAGGATGCCGTGGTGGGCGAATTGTCCCTGCGCTACCGCAAGCCCGGTGACGTGATCCTGTCGGGCAAGATGCACAAGACGGTGCGTCGCCTTTCGGCCCTGTCACACCTTTCCCCTGACGTGCGCGCAAGGATCCCACTCCTTGTTGACGAGGCAGGGATCCTTGCGGTCCCCTTCGGCCCCGTGCGTGACGGTGCTCAAAAAAGCCCCGACCTCGAGGTACACGTTTACTTTCACTAATTCCCCGCGACGCCGCGGCGTCGCATTGCAAAATTCCCCGTTTGGAGGCAAAAATGAAAAAACATTGGAAAACACTTCTCCTTTACGTTGTGCTGATCGCCGTGCTGATCGGCACGGTGTCCTTCATCTTCCAAAGCACGAAGGAGGAGAAGATCTTGCTCGGCAACGTCGTCGATTACTTCAAGGCCGACCGTGTCGAATCCTTCTTTATCGATGAGAATTTTTACATCACGATGAAGGTCATCAACGTCAATGCCGAGGGCGCACTCGTGACCAAGGCCGACGGCACGTTTGAAACAACTGAGGTCTCTTACCAGCTTCGCTCTCTGGATCTCTTCAACGAGTACTGCGGCGAATACGTAAGAGAAAACAAAAATTTGATCGAATACGACATCGAGCGTCAAACCACCTACCCTTGGTGGGTGAGCCTTGTACCCTACGCCCTCATCATCGTGGTGCTGGTGGTGCTGTGGATGTTTATGATGCGCTCGGCCGGTGGCCCCGGCTCGAAGCTCAACAGCTTCGGCAAGGCGCGCGCCAAGACCGCAAGCGACCAAAAGGACCGCATTACCTTTGAGGATGTCGCGGGCTCCAATGAGGAAAAGCAGGAGCTCGAAGAGATCGTTGAATTCCTCAAGGATCCCACCAAATTCACGCGCCTTGGCGCCAAGATCCCCCACGGCGTACTGCTCGTGGGCCCTCCGGGTACCGGTAAGACCCTGCTGGCCAAGGCAGTCGCCGGTGAGGCGGGCGTGCCCTTCTACTCCCTGTCGGGCTCCGACTTTGTGGAAATGTACGTGGGCGTGGGCGCATCGCGTGTGCGCGATTTGTTTGAAACAGCACGCAAGACCCCTGCCAGCATCATCTTCATTGATGAGATCGATGCTGTCGGCCGTCACCGCGGTGCAGGCCTTGGCGGCGGGCACGACGAGCGCGAGCAAACGCTCAATCAGCTGCTGGTTGAAATGGACGGCTTTGGCTCGCATGAGGGTATTATCGTGATCGCGGCCACCAACCGCCCCGACATTCTCGACCCGGCACTGCTCCGTCCCGGCCGTTTCGACCGTCAGATCACGGTCGATGCCCCCGACGTCAAGGAGCGTGAGGCCATTTTGAAGGTCCACTCTCGCAAAAAGCCGCTGGAGGCCGCGGTGGATCTTTCGGTCGTGGCCAAAAAGACCGCCGGCTTCACGGGCGCGGATCTTGCCAATCTCCTCAACGAGGCGGCCCTTCTTGCCGCACGCCGCGGCAAACGCCTGATCGGTGCCGACGACATTGACGACGCCTTTATCCGCGTCATTGCCGGCCCCAAGAAGTCCTCGCGCGTCATGAACGAGCGCGAGCGCAAAAACACGGCCTACCACGAGGCGGGCCACGCCATTGTTTCGCACATCCTGCCCCATCTTGATGCGGTGCATCAGATCTCGATCATCCCGTCGGGTCGCGCGCTCGGTTACACGATGAGCCTGCCGCAGGAGGACAAATACAGCGTTTACAAACAGGAGCTGAAGGAGCGCATTGCCGAGCTGCTCGGCGGCCGCGTTGCTGAGGCAATCGTCTTTGGTGACATTTCGGGCGGCGCCTCCAACGACATCGAGCGTGCCACCAATATCGCACGCAAAATGGTCACACAGCTTGGTATGTCCGACGTCCTTGGCCCTGTGAAATACGGCACGGCCGAGAGCGAGGTCTTCCTTGGACGTGATTTCTCGAGCGGTAACAACTTCTCCGAGGAGGTGTCGGCGAAGATCGACGCCGAGATCAAGGCTCTCATCGACGAGGGCTACAACACCGCCAAGCGCGTGCTTGAGGAGAACCGCGACAAGCTGAACTTTGTAGCAGAGTTCCTCTTGAAGAACGAGCTGATGGACGGCGATCAATTTGCCGCCGCCATGGATCGCGAGGGTGTGACGATCGAGGAGCTTGAAGCCATGGCCGAGGAAAAGCGCAAGGAAAGCCAACGTGAAAACGAGGCCCGTGCCAAGGCCGAGCAGGAGGCCGCCGAAAAGGCCGCCGAGGATGCACTCACGGCCGATTTTTCGGAAACGCCCCTGCCCGAGGAGCCGACGCTCGTAGATGACGAGGCCGACACACCCGACCAAAAGGAAGATTAACCAAAAAGGGGCTTCGCCTTACTCCGAGGCAAGCCCCTTACCCAAATCAGGAGAACAATATGGATAAGATATTACACCTTACCCTCGGCATTGACATTGGCTCGACCACCGCAAAGGTCGTGCTGGCCCGTGGCGAGGAGATCCTGTACGAGTGCTACGAGCGCCATTTTTCACAGGTGCGTCAAAAAACGCTCGATATTTTGGAGCGTCTGCAGACGCTCATCGGCAAGGAGCCCGTGAGGGTGGCTGTATCGGGATCGGCAGGCCTCGGTCTTGCCAACGCCGCATGCCTGCCCTTTGTGCAGGAGGTCTTTGCCACGGGTGAAATCGTGCGCCATCTTGAGCCCGACACCAACGTTGTGGTCGAGCTTGGCGGCGAGGATGCCAAGGTTATTTTCTTTGACGGCGGCACCGACGAGCGCATGAACGGCACGTGTGCGGGCGGCACGGGCGCGTTTATCGACCAGATGGCAACACTCCTTGACGTGACCGTGGAGGAGCTGGATCGCTTAAGCCTTGAGGCCAAGCGCATTTACCCCATCGCCTCACGCTGCGGCGTGTTTGCCAAAACCGACATTCAGCCGCTTCTCAATCAAGGTGCGGCCAAAGCCGATATTGCGGCCAGCATTTTCCGCGCGGTGGTCAATCAAACCATCGCAGGGCTCGCGCAAGGTCGCAGGATCGCAGGCAAGGTCATGTTTCTCGGCGGCCCTCTTTCCTTCAACGAGGGACTGCGCCGCCAGTTTATGCACGTCCTCAAGCTCAAGGAGGAAAACGCCATTTTTCCACCCTACGCGCGCATTTCTGTAGCGCTGGGCGCCGCCCTTTACGCCGCAGGGCTCACCGAAGCCTTTACCTATGAGGATCTCGTGTCGCGCATTCGCGCCTCGGCAGCCGTCAAGGCCGCCGCCGCGGGGCTCCCCCCTCTTTTTGCAAACAAAAAGGAATACGACACCTTCCGCCGTCGGCACGCCGCCGCGTCGGTGGAATATACCGATCCCGCCACCTACCGCGGCAACGCCTATCTTGGCATCGACTGCGGCTCGACCACAACGAAGCTGGTCCTGATGGCCGAGGATCACAAGCTGCTTTATACATACTACAATTCAAACAAGGGCAACCCCGTTTCGATCGTGAAGGAGCAGCTTGAGGAGATCTATGCCCTTTGCGGCAACCGCATCCGCATCAGATCTGCGGCCGTGACGGGCTACGGTGAGGAGCTGATCCGTCACGCCTTCCACCTTGATCACGGGATCGTGGAAACCATGGCACACTTTACCGCCGCACGCTATTTTAACCCGAGCGTCGATTTTATCCTCGACATCGGTGGGCAGGATATCAAGTGCTTCAAGATCCGCGGCGGTGCCATTGACAGCATCATGCTCAACGAGGCGTGCTCCTCGGGGTGCGGCTCGTTTATTGAGACCTTTGCAAGATCCCTTGGCTATGAAACCGAGGAGTTTGCCAAATTCGCCCTCTTTGCACCTGCCCCCGTGGATCTTGGCTCACGCTGTACGGTATTTATGAACTCCTCCGTCAAGCAAGCGCAAAAGGATGGCGCGACCGTGGGTGACATCTCGGCCGGCCTTTCGGTATCGGTCGTCAAAAATGCCATCTACAAGGTCATTCGCGCAGGAAGCGTCGAGGAGCTTGGCGAGCACATCGTCGTGCAGGGTGGTACGTTTTTAAACGATGCCGTACTTCGTAGCTTTGAACGGGAGCTCGGGCGAAACGTCATCCGCCCGGCGATCGCAGGGCTCATGGGTGCGTGGGGTGCGGCGCTTTACGCGCAATCAGCGAAAACAGAGCGCTCTGCCATGCTCTCGCGCGAGGAGCTGAAAAGCTTCCGCCACACCTCAAGAGCAGCAGTCTGCCACGGATGCACCAACAACTGCAATATCACCGTCAACACCTTTGCCGACGGTGAAAAATTCATTTCGGGCAACAAGTGCGAGAAGGGGGCGGGCAAGCGCGCCGCCGCCAATCCCCTGCCGAATCTTTACGCCTTCAAGCGCGACCTCTTTGCCGCAATGACCCCCCTTGAGGGCAAACGCGGCTTCACCATAGGTCTGCCCCTCGCACTCGGCATGTATGAGCTGGGGCCCTTTTGGTACACGCTGTTTTCCTCGCTCGGGTTTGGCGTGCGCTTTTCGGGCTTTTCGAGCCGCAAGATCTACCAGAAGGGGCAGTACAGCATTCCGTCGGATACTGCCTGCTACCCCGCCAAGATCATGCACGGACATATCGAGCAGCTCATTGAGGATGGCGTTGACGCGATCTTTTACCCCGCAATGACACGCAACGTTGACGAGCGCGTGGCCGATAACTGCTACAACTGCCCCGTAGTCGCTTATTATTCCGAGCTTTTGTCGCACAACATGGACACGCTCTCACGCGTGCGCTTCTTTTATCCTTATCTTAACATCAACGACAAGAAAAATCTCACCGATGCCCTGCTCTCGTTCCTCAATGCCGAATTTGGCGGCTTCACCGGACGCGAGATTGCAGGAGCGGTGCGTGCAGCCGAGCTTGCCTACCACGCGCACATGAAAAAGATCCGCCGCGAGGGCGAGCGCGCCGTCGCGCGCGCCAAGCGCGAGGGACTGCGCCTGATGGTGCTCTCGGGCAGGCCCTATCACATCGACCCCGAGATCGGGCACGGCATCGACCGCCTGGCCACCACCCTTGGCTTTGCGGTAGTGAGTGAGGATGCTGTCGCACATCTCGCGGCACACCCGGCGCGCCCTGCGGCCCTTAACCAATGGACCTATCACGCAAGGCTGTATAACGCTGCTCGATTCGTGACGGAAACCAAGGGCGCGGAGCTGGTGCAGCTCGTTTCCTTCGGCTGCGGCATTGATGCCATTACCACCGACGAGGTACGCAGTATCCTTGAGGATGAGGGCAAGCTTTACACCCAGATCAAGATCGACGAGATCACCAATCTCGGCGCCGTTACCATTCGCCTGCGTAGCCTTATCGGTGCGCTGGAGCAGCAGGAAGGGAGGAACTGACCGTGGCCACGGAACGTGTGATATTCACCAAGGAAATGAAAAAGGATTACACGATCCTGTTTCCCAACATGCTTGAAATGCATTTCAAGATCATGGCGGAGATCTTCCATCAATACGGTTACCGTGTGGAGCTGCTGCAAAACGAGGGACAAGCCGTCATTGATTGTGGGCTGAAATACACCCATAACGACGCCTGCTACCCGGCGCTGCTCATCATCGGGCAGTTTATCGATGCCCTCAAAAGCGGCAAGTACGACGTCAACAAAACCGCCGTTCTGATGACGCAAACGGGGGGTGGGTGCCGTGCCTCCAACTACATCACCCTGATCCGCAAGGCCCTTGCTCGCGCCGGGCTCGCCCAGGTGCCCGTCATTTCCCTGAACGTGGCGGGGCTCGAGAAGAATCCCGGCTTCAAGCTCACGCTCGGCTTTGGCAAGCGTATTCTCTACGCTGTTTACTACGGTGATCTTCTCATGAGCCTTGTCAACCAGTGTCGCCCCTACGAGGTGACACCGGGCGACACGCAGAAAATGATGGAAAAGTGGGTGGCTTACCTGGTGCGCGAATTAAAGGAAAGCCGATCACTCAACTACAAGATGGTACAGAAGAATTACATCAACATCTTAAAGGATTTCGAGGAAAACCTGCCCCGTACCAATCAAAAAAAGGTGCGCGTCGGGATCGTTGGCGAGATCTACGTCAAATTCTCGCCCTTGGCCAACAACAACCTCGAACGATTCCTCGTTGACGAGGGCGCTGAGACCGTCATGGCAGGACTGCTTGATTTTCTCATGTATACCGTCAATACCGCCGTTGTCGATTACCGCCTGTACGGCATAAAAAAATGGCGTGCGCGGCTGATGAAAATTGCGTATGATTTCCTACATAAAAAGCAGCTTGATTTCATTCGCATGTACCGTGAGAACAGCAGCTTTACGCCCCCAACCGATTTTGAGAAAACGCGTGCCGCCATCAAGGGCTATATCAGCGAGGGCGTGCAGATGGGTGAGGGGTGGCTGCTCACCGCCGAGATGCTTGAGCTGATCGACGGGGGCGTCACAAACGTCGTTTGCGCCCAGCCCTTCGGGTGCTTACCGAACCATATCGTTGGCAAGGGTATGATGAAGATCATCCGCGAAAATCACCCCGGTGTCAATCTCGTGTCGATCGACTACGATGCGGGGGCGTCACGCATCAACCAGGAAAACCGCTTAAAGCTCATGCTCGCCAATGCCAACCGCGAGATGGAGGAGTCGTTGCCCCATATGTAAAAAATGCCGATGCGGCGTGGCCGCATCGGCATTTTTCTTTTGCCAATATTCTCCCCTTTGCATAGCATAATAAGGGAATGACCCACAGAAAGGAGTACCTTATGCAATTTGACCGCAAAGCCTTAGACCGCCTACTGCTTTTAAACGATAAACAGCTTGCCCAAGTGGTGGAAAAGCTCGCCACCGAATATGGCCTTGACTTGAGTGCCGCCGGCATCACCGTCAAAAATATGGGGGAGCTGCGCCGCGCGCTGCGCGCCGCCGACGATGCCACACTGCAAAGCTTGGGCGAGCAACTAAAGGGGGGAAAGCTAAAGCCGTGAGTGAGGATACAAAAGCGCCGCGTGACGCCCCCGAGGCAAGCAGCGCCGAGCCGACGGGTCTTTCGGACGCGGAATTTTCGTCACTGATGGAGAGCATCGGCACCGCCGCCCCCCTCCTGCAGGGGCTTAGCGGGGTGCTGGGCGGCAAGCGCTCCGAGGCGTGCTGTATGCGGGAAAGCTTTTTGCTTTCGCTTAAGCCCTACCTCTCCGAGGGACGCTGTGAGGCGGTAGATTATCTGGTGCGGATCGCAAGGCTCGGCGATATTCTGCGCAGACTATAGGGGGTGTTTCATGTACATTCAAAGCAACAACGGGGATCTTCCCTTCACCGTGCCAAGGGGATACAGCGGCAATGCCTTTGCCCCGCCGCAAGGACCCGAACCGCCGCCCGAAGTAGAGGAAGCCTCCCCTGACGCACCGCAAGAAATGCAAAATGAAAGCGAAACGGTGCAAAAAAACGAGGAAGCAGCAGCACCTGCCTTTGCCTCACACCGTGACGGACACAAGAGCGGGCTTTTGGAACGGCTGCCCTTTTTATCCTCGCTCCTGCCCCCACCGCGCAAAAAGCACGGCGAAAAGGAAGGGCTTCCCGAGTGGGTCGTCATCGGTATCGTGCTCCTTTTGTTGCTCGACAGTCCCGAAAACGACCTTTTGCCCTTTTTGCTGATCCTGCTTTTATGGGATTAGGTGAAAAAGAACCTGTGACAAATACAGTCACAGGTTCTTTCCTTTTATTTCAAATCCTTCAGCGCACGAAAGGTCTCCTCGGCGTAGCGCACGCCCGCCATGGCGTCCTTTGCGTAATGATCCGCGCCGATCGCGGCGGCATATTCCCCCGTCAGCACCGCACCGCCAACCATGATCCTGCACCACGGTGCACGCTCGCGCAGCATTGTCACTGTTTCTGCCATGGCGGGGACAGTCGTGGTCATCAGTGCTGAGAGCCCCACCAAGGGCGCTTTTAGCTGTACCACTGTCTCAAGCACGGCTTCGGGCAGTACGTCGCGCCCAAGATCTGTCACGGCAAAGCCGTAATTTTCAAGCAGGAGCTTTACGATATTTTTACCGATATCGTGAATATCGCCCTTAACGGTCGCGAGAACCACCGCACACTTGGTGGCACTGCCGCCCTGCATTTTTGATTTGATCACCTCAAACGCCGCCTTGGCGGCCTCCGCACTCATCAAGAGCCCGGGCAGATACACGGTCTTTTTCTCAAACCCCTCACCTACGGTATTGAGGGCGGGAATGATCTCGTTTTCCACCACCGAAAGCGGATCTTTTTCAAGAAGAAGCGCTTGGGTTAAGGCGGCGGCGCGCTCCTTTAAGCCCTTCGCGATCGCGCCCTGCAATTCACTCGCCGCCACCTCGGGCGTCTTTGGCGCTTGCTGTACCACGGCAAGTGGGCTTGGCTGGCGTTCGGCGAATGCGATATATTTCGTAAAACTCTCATCCTGCCCCGTGAGCGCGAGATACGTGTGATACGCGCGCATCATATCCGCGGCGTGGGGGTTCATAATGGCACAGGTGAGCCCCTGCCCCATGGCGAGAGTGAAAAAGCTTGCCGTGAGCATCTCTCTGCCCGGCAATCCAAACGATACGTTTGACACGCCAAGCGAGGTATGACAGCCAAGTGAATGGAGCATTTTAACGGCACGAAGCGTTTCCACAGCCGCCAAGGGATCGGCACTGACCGCCATCGCCAGCGGGTCAAAAACGAGCTCCTTTTTGGCGATCCCGTATTTTTCAGCCTCGGCAAGAATTCTTTTGGCGATCTCCACGCGCCCCTCGGCGGTAGCGGGAATTCCCTGCTCGTCAAGGGTTAAGGCCACCACCACGCCACCGTATTTTTTGGCAAGCGGAAAGACCGCCGCCATGCTTTCGGCTTTACCCGATACCGAGTTGATCATCGCCTTGCCGTTGTAACGGCGAAGCGCCCTTTCCATCGCGGTGGAGTCTGCGGTATCGATCTGAAGCGGCAGGGCTGTGACCTCCTGGAGCGCGCAAACGGTTTTTTCAAGCACCGCGCTCTCGTCAATATCGGGCAGCCCGACGTTGACGTCAAGGATGTGCGCGCCGCACTCCTCCTCGGCAATACCCTCACGGAGAATATAATCCATATCTCCCGCGCGTAGCGCTTCCTTAAAGCGCTTTTTGCCCGTGGGATTGATGCGCTCGCCAATGAGCACGGGCGCACCGCCAAGGGTTACCGCGTGGGTGTAGGAGGAAACAGCGGTGATGCCCTTGTCCGTCAAGGGCTTTGGCGTCACGCTACGCGATTGTGCGGTGAGTGCCGCAATATATTCGGGCGTCGTGCCGCAGCACCCACCCGCGAGGCGAAGCCCCAGCGAAAGAAGGTCGGTCAGCGCCTCGGCAAACGCCTCGGGCCCGACGTCATACACCGTCTTGCCATTTTCCACCCTCGGCAACCCCGCGTTGGGCTTGAGCAGCACGGGCACCGAGGCAACGCGCAAATACTCCTCCACCACGGGGCGAAGCGCGAGGGGTCCCAGCGAGCAATTCACACCGATCGCATCCACACCAAGCCCCTCGAGCATGGCCGCCATCGCGGCAGGTGTAGCCCCCGTCATCAGCTTGCCGTCAGCGCCGTAGGCATTTGATACAAACACGGGCAAGGTGCTGTTTTCCTTGGCGGCAAGCACTGCCGCCTTGGTTTCGTAAGCATCGTTCATCGTTTCAATGAAGATCAGATCCACGCCGTATTTGACGCCCAGCCGAACGACCTCGGCAAAAAGCGACACGGCATCTTCAAAATCAAGGTCACCAAGAGGCTTTAGCATACGTCCCGTAGGACCGATGTCGAGCGCGACCCATTTCGGCTGTGTGCCGCAGCTTTCCGTTGCCGCCGCACGGGCGTTCTCTACCGCAGCCCTCACCACGGCATCCAGCTCCTCGTGCGAGAATTTAAGGGCATTTGCACCAAACGTGTTGGTCGAAACCACGTGGCTGCCCGCGTCAAAATAGGCGCGGTGTACGCTCTTTACCGCCTCGGCGTGCGAGATGCTCCAACGCTCGGGCAGCTCCCCTGCCGCGAGCCCCGCCCCCTGCAGGAGCGTACCCATGCCGCCGTCAAGATAAACGATATTGCTTTTTAAAAATTCAGTTATTTTCATATCCTACTCCAACAATGGCGGTGACGGACTTGGCGGGCGACATCAAAAGCTCCGCGCCCAGTGACACACCGATTTTTTTGGGGCAATCGAGCACCGCAAAAATATCCCTTTGCAGCGAAAGCGCAAGATCCCCGTACCCCGCACTGAAGCGCGGGCGCGTGACAAGCCCCGATTTTGCATATTCAGCTGCAAGATCCTCGCAAACGGTATCGCAAAGCGCCTCAACGCGCTCCGTGCCGATGGTATCAAGCAGTAACGCCTTGGCAGGTGACAAAACGCCGTATCTCGCAATCAGGCGATCGAGCTGAGCCCCAACGGTGGCCGCAAATATCACAGCACGTGAGCACCCCGCAAGGCGCTTTGCGAGCGAGGCGGAGCGTACCCTCACAAAGCCAAGATCGACCTCGTTGCCCATCACACTCACGGGAAATTCACACCAGCAGGCGCGGTACGCGAGTCGCCCCTCAAGCTCGGCAAGGCACTCGGCAAGGAGCGCCGCCTCCTCGGGGCTTTCTTGTGTGACACCCGAATACCGCCAGATCTCACGGCGCGAGGTGGGGGGTGCCCCGTATTCCTTCACGTTCACAGCGTTCATATCAACCAAGTATATCCGAGAGGTTTTGACGGATCGCCGCCGCCACATCAGGCTTATTCATGGAGTAAACGTGCACGTTTTTCACACCGTTTGCGAACAAATCGATAATTTGATCGGTGGCATAGGCGATGCCCGCCTGCTTCATCGCGGCAGGTGAGGTGCCGAACTTATCGACCAACGCCTTAAAACGCTGGGGCATCAGCGACCCCGATAGCGTGATGGCACGCGCCACCTGATTGCCGTTTGTGATCGGCATGATACCGGGCACGACAGGCACGGTGATCCCCGCCTCGCGGATCTTGTAGAGGAAATTATAGAACAAATTGTTATCAAAAAACATCTGCGTGGTCAGAAAATCGCACCCGGCCTCGACCTTTTCGCGCAAATAACGGATATCCTCCCTTTGGTTTTCACTCTCGGGGTGCACCTCGGGATAGCAAGCACCACCCACGCAAAACTCCTCGCCAAATGCCTTCAGCTCTCGCACCAGCTCCACGGCGTGGGTATAGCCCCACGTGGCGCGCTCCTCCTCGCTCACCCCTGCGGGGATATCACCGCGCAACGCCATCACGTTCTCGATCCCAGCCGCGCGCATTGCCTCAATTTTTTCTCGCACCGTTTCGCGCGTAGAGGAAACGCAGGTAAGGTGCGCTAAGGTCGGCACGCCGTAGCGCTCCTTGATGTTTTTGGCAATATCAAGGGTGTAGCGGCTCGTGCCGCCCCCCGCACCGTACGTCACACTCATAAACAAGGGGTTCAGTGTTGCGATCTCCTCGGTGGCGCGCTTCACCGTATCAAACGCCATATCGGTTTTCGGTGGAAACACCTCAAAGGAAAGAGATAGACCCTCTTTTTTCAAAAGCTCTGATAATTTCATCGCACAGCCCTCATTTCACACGTATTATCTACATTATATCTCATTGTTCCCCGTAAATCAAGTGCTTTAAAGGGAAAAGGAACAGACAGTGTCTGTTCCTTTTCGGTTGTTGCTTTAAAAAATTTCATCAAGCGGTGCATCGCACAAAAACGCCGCCGCATAAGACATCGTGAGGTGGAAAAGCGATCCGTTCTTTTTGGTATCCTTACCCCACCCCTCGAAGGTCGCCGTACCGTCCTCGCGCAGGATTCGGAGCCACGCGCCCTCATCAAGCAGTGCCTGCTTGATGCGCGCAAGGTTTTTATCCTTTGCAAAGCGATAGAGCACCATAAAGGTACAAAACAGCGACAGGGTGTGAATGCCGTTTTGGTCATACATAGCAAGGAAGGCTTCATCAAACGCTTTATCCTCAAAATGGTTAAACGCATAGGCAAAGCTGTTGCCGACAAGCGATTTGTGATCGTGATGCTCCCCGTCGCAGAACAAGTGCGCCTTCTCGTCATAAAAAGCGGCTTTGAACGCGTCAAGCAAGGGGGTCTCGTCGCGGTAGGCAGGCCGCCCCAACACCGCCGCAATGCGATTGGCGGTCTTAACGGCCTCAATATAGTAGGCATTCAGCGACACGTGCGCCTCCTCACAAACCTTGCCCTCGGTGATATCCACCGCATAGTCGTGCTGGAAGTTCTTCGGCCACTCCACCACGCACCATTTGTCCACATTTTTGAGCAGCCCCTCCTGCTCGTAGTGCCTTTTGTACGCATCAAGCAGCCTTGTCAGGCGCGGATAGTTGTACTGTAAATAAGCGAGATCCCCCGTTACACGGTAGTGCCAGTAAATAAGATAGATCATCATCAGGGGATATTCCCCGATCTCCTGCATAAACGAGCAATCCATGCAGGTCATTAAAGTATCCGAAATAAACTCGGTCGCAAAGGCATCGTCAATGAGCTTTTTGACCATCGAATCGTCACACGAGAGGAGCATGTATGTCAGCGCCGTGTAGCACCCATCACCGAGATAAAAGCCCTTTTCGCGCTCCATGCAGTCCTGAATGACCTCCTGCACGCCGTACTTTTGCGTATGCAGGCAAAGCTCCCATATTTTTTGAAGCTTTTTGTCATCGGCAAATTCGGGGCGCATCGCGGCCTTCAGTGCAAAAGGATAATGTCTGACTTCAAAATACACATCAAGGATCTCCACGCCCTCAGGCAAAAGGAGCTCGGCATAGCGGAAGGATTTGTAGTCAAACGGATCAAGCACCGAAATGCCGCCCCCAAGCACCCATTCCTCCTCATACACGCAATTGGCACGCAGCTCGTGGCGGATATTGCCGTCGGGCAAGAGCTCCTGCGCGAAGCGCAACCGGATACGATCCCCCGCCTTGCCCTTGGCACTCACGCGCAAATATCCCACGTAGCAAGCGCCGAAATCATAGGTCACGCGGTCCTTTTCCTTGGTGATCGAAAACGGCTTCCTTTTTTCAAACACCAGCATCTTGCTCTCTTGTGCGGTCACAACGTGATCGGATGTGCGGTGCAAGCGCGCGTTTTCCCACCCCGTATCGTCAAAATCGGGACGCTCAAACCCAACCTCGGGGGCATTCGAATCGTAGCGCTCCATAAACTGCGTGTGGTATCCCACCTCGCTCAGCTCGGTATAGGCCGTGTGGCGCGCGGTCCGAACGCTCTCGTCACTTTTCGCAACGGTCTTGCCGTCAACCACCAGATCAAACAACAATCCGTGGCGGTTGTCGCCACTCTGCCACACGCGGTTAATAAGACCCTGATAAAGAGTATGAACGGCAATGACGTTCTCGCCCTCCACCAAAAAATCACTGACGTCGATGACGTTGTAATTATATTGAAAATGATACGAGGGGGCAGGTCCTTGCGCGACAAACCGCCCGTTGATATAAAGCTTGTAGTAATCATCGGCGGTGATGTACATGGTCGCTTCGCTCACCTTTTCAAGCATAACGCGCTTGCGGAACAAGATATGGCGGTCGCGATGCTCCTCGCAGGGGAGCTTGATGCGCTCCAATTGCTTAAAAAAGACGTTGCGCGGGGCAAGCTCAAAAAACTCACCGTCGGTGATCCATTGCCCCAAAAAATCGTGTCCCATGGTTTTCTCCTTTATGGTAGCTGTGTCAAAATTATAACATAGCGGCACCCCCCTGTCAAGGCGACGGGGGGTGCCGTTTTACTTATTCCGGCTTGGTTTCAAGCTTCAGAGGATAATCCCCTAAATGCTCCATCTTGAAGCCGTTTTTCTTATATTCCTCATAGTTGAACGCCTCAAGCTCATCGATGGCGAGCTTGTGGAACTCATAAAAGTTATACCACCACTCGTACCCCGAGCCAAGCTCGGCATTGAGGTAAGCGTCCGCAATATCGCAGCCCATGGCAGGCGCTACGTAAAACGCACCCATGGCCAGCACGTTGACACCGTTGCCCGTAATGGCACGAAGGGCCGCAGGCACGCTCTCAACAACACCTGCGTGTACGTGCGGACATTTGCTTGCCGCGATATGAATACCCATACCCGTGCCGCAAAACAGCAGGGCCCTCTCGAAGTTACCCTCAGAAATTTGCGCGCCCACGCGAAGTCCCACGCGGTGGAACATGTTTTCCGTATCATTGGGGTCGCTGTCAGCCACCACGCCAAGGTCGGTGATCTTCCAGCCCTTGGCCTTCAGATGTGCCACCACGGCCTCCTTCAAGGGATAGCCCGCAAAGTCAGCTCCTACTACCAGATATTTGTCCTTTACCGTTTTCATCGCAATTCTCCTTTTATATTAATTTTATAGCAGTTTCAAGCCAGCGACGGGCCAGGCGCGCCTGTGCCGAGTCGCTGAGGTGAATGCCGTCCTTTTCAAAATCCTCGGCGGCACCGAGCCAGCCGTTTTGGAGCAACGTCGCGCCGAACTCCGCCGCGATCCCGCGCACCGCCACGTTATACTCCTCAATGTTCGCATTGGTTTGGAATTTCTGCTTGCCCTCATAATGAGCCGCGAAATTAGCCTCGTGAATGGGGGTGATCTCAAGGAGCAGGATCTTGGCGCCAACCTCGGCGGCAGCCGCAACGATCTCGCGAAGATTTTCGGCATACTGCGGCAACGCCACCCCGTGCTTCAAGGGCTCACCCTTGATGGGCGAATCATTGGCACCGATCATGATCGACACGATATCGGGCTTTTCCGTGAGAATGGCCTGCTTGGCATCCTCTTTGATATTATTTGTCTTACCGCCCGAAAGCGACGTGTCGGTAGCACGCAGCCTTGCCGCGCGTGTGACGGTCAGGCGATAACCGATGTTATCGCTGGTGATCGAGTCACCCACAAAGACCACGCGCTTGCCATAAAGCTCCTTAAGATTCATCGTATCAGGCAGGGCAAGGATGCGCTCGGTGTGAATGCGCTCATAGGTGGCAAAATTCGCCTTGACCTCCTCTTTGGGGTATTCAAATTTCAAATTAAATCGGATGTTCCCGTTCACGGGCATTTCAGTTTACCTCCAGCATGATTTTGACAAGCTCATATGCAAAAAGCTGATGCATTTCTCGTATGGGGTGATTGATCTTGTTGGCAAGCAGCTCGGTGGTATTCACGCCACCCTCGTACATCGACTGCCAGATCTTATAGCAATCACAAACGGGCACACCCATTTCAACACAAAGGGCCCTTGCCGCATCAAGGTGTGCATCAAGGATTCCATCGTTCTGCCTGCCCGCCGTATCGGTCGCCACGGCAATGAATTTGGGCTCGGTCACGTGGGGACTGATGTCGGTATTCATCATGTTCGGCGTCATAAAAATAAGCTCGCTGCCCGCTGCCTGCACCGCCGTGAAAATGTCACGCAGGGCATTTTGGTAGGTGCTGACGCTCCCCTCGTCGCGGCGACAATCGTTAAGCCCGTAGCACACCACCACGAGGTCGGGGTTGTGGCGGAGCACATCGCGCTCAAGACGGTTAATGCCGCGCGAAGCGCGGTCACCGCTGCGCCCTGCGTTGATGATATTCACAGGCACGCGGGGATAGAGCATGGCAAGGATATCAAATACTCTGTGGCAATACGCGCTCTGCTGCTCAAAGACCGTAGCCACCTCACCGTTTTTCAGATATAACTCAAAGCACCCTTGCGTCACGCTGTCGCCAAGAAACGCGATCGTCACACCCGCCTTGTGGCGGTCCATGGTGGTTTCCTTCAGCTTTTGTGCAATTTTCATTTTCGCCCTCCCAGGATAAAGTCACTATCTTCATTTTACCGATTTTCGTGAAACGTGTAAATGTCACAAAAAGACGCGTCGGTATCCAAATGTGATATTTTAATTGACAAATAAAGCATTGTGCGCTATACTGGTGTTACTATGATAATACAGAATTTATATCTTGCATCCGAATCTACTGCCCCCGCGGACTGGTGCTATCCCGGCCTTTATTCCTATTTTTCACGCCTGTACTACGTCATTGACGGAGATGCCTGTTATAAGGAGAACGGCAGCACGGTACGGCTGAAGCCCAACCATTTGTACCTGACCCCCGTTGAGCAGGAGTTTGACCTTTATCACGATCCCGCCCATCCGCTGGTGCATACCTACGCGCACGTGATGACCGTCCCCGCCGTCCATACCCTCGTGGAGATAGAGGTCGTCAAGGGCACGCCACTGGCCGATGCCGTCGCGCTGTGGCGCCGACATATTTTTGATCAGAACAAGGAATTGCAGATCAGCACGGCGCAATTGGTGGTATCTTTGATTGAAGCGGCACGCCGCACCGCGGCCCCTCCCTCGATTGCCGAGCAGATCAAGGAATACCTCAACGGCCTTGGCGCCAATCCCTTTCATATGAAGGATCTTTCCCTGGCGCTCGGCTACACAAGAGAGCACCTCACGCGCCTGTTTTTATCGGCCTTTGGCGTCACACCCCGACAGTATTTCAACGCGCGTCGCATGGACCTCGCCGTCAAAAAGCTGCAGGGCGGTGCCAGCATCAAGGAGGTGGCACTCGACCTCGGCTTTTCCTCGGACCACGCCTTCAGCAAGGCGTTCCGCGCCCACTTTGGCTTACCTCCGCAAAAATTCCTGCTTTCGAGAAGCCAAAACGACATTGCCCCCAAAGCATAATAAAAACACGGCATACCGCTTGGTATGCCGTGTTTTTTTGCATTTTTTATTTTGCTACGTAATTGTGATTGTAAAGCAATGCGCGGCCAAGAGACATACCGCCGTATGCGATCTCAATCGAAATGTACTCGTGCGTCGTATCTACGCTGCCGTCCGTGGGCAGATCGTTCGCACTGATAATACCGCCCTGCTGGTAACCGGGATACACGGCCTGGCTGTAGTTGGGCAAGCCTCTCTCAATATCATTGAAGATAAAGGTCACGAAAGCAAATTCACCGTTTTGGTTCATCATGTGAGACTTTGTGACGGGGCTCGAGTAATTTGCCAACACGCCTTGAAGGATCATCGGTACCGTAATACCGCTCACACCGTATTTCGACAAATATGCCGTTTGACCGTTGTTCAAATTTTGCGTGGTATCGATCGTACCGGCAAAGGTGATCTTTTGGGCCTGGTCCATCGTATCGCCCGCTCTCATCGAATCGCTGGGTACCATCTCAAGACCCGCAGCACCGCACTTACCAAAGGTCATATCGCCAAAGGTCATGATCGAGGCCTCAGTCTCAATGCCGTTGGAGAAGCAGTTGTACACCGAGATATTGTCGATCGTGCTGTCGCCCACCGTGTGACGGAAGCGCAAGCCCACGTTAAAGCGGGAGGCGGTCAGGTTTCTCATTTCAACGTGATAAACCACATCGTAGTGCACGTCACCGATCTGAAGGCCTACGTTGTAGGAGCCCTGCGGACGGTAGCCGTTCACGTGGCCGCCAAAGTCCACGGGTGTATTGCCCACGACCTCAAGATCGTACACCTTCGCGCTGAACTGTCTGCCTGCAAGCTGCAACGGATCGTTGTGCTCGGGCATGATCTCGATCAGTGCGCCGATGACCGACACCTGGAAGTTTTGATTGTTGAGTGTATCCAGCTCCTCCTTGAGAACCACACGAAGCTGAGAAGCATCGATCTTATGATTGTTACCGTTCAGGTAAACGTTCTTGTTGATGGCTCGAATGGTGGAGCCAAATACCTCTTGCCAGGTCTGGTCGGCGGGAGCCTTCAGTGCGGCATCGGGTACCAAATCATAGCCATAGGCGTAGCTGCCGGCACCAACGGGCTTATCGGTCACCACAATGTTCACGATCTCACCGTTGTAAGAAGCGCTTTCCAGCAAGCCCTTGAGCTCGCCGTAGGTCGATACGTTATATCCGCTATTGACGTTGAAGGTGTAGGAAGCGGAAACCTCGTTACGGCTGCCCGAATCGGAGGATACGGTCACAGTCACGCGGCCCTGCTTCTTAAAGGTGATCTTGCCGTCGGCCCAAACAGCCACATCATCGCCCGTCGTGCCATCCGCATGCGTGAAGGTGTACTTCAGCGTTTGGCAAGCATTGGTGCCAATGGGGGTGCCGGCAAAGGGCAAGCGGTCTGCCAGGTTGGTGCCGGGATCGACCATAGAAATGTTATAGATCAGGTTTTGACGCTCCGCAAAAACGGCAGGCAGCGTCACGGCCTCGGGGGGCACGATCACCTTCACGTTTACGGTTTTGGATACGTTCGTGCCGTTCAGGCTGACGCGCAGTACGGCATCGCCGTGGCCCACTGCCGCAAAGGAGCAGGTGTTGCCATTGGGCGTAAGCGTCACGAGGTTGCCACCGGAGATCATCTCAAAGGTCACGCCACGGTCGGTAACAGCCTGCAGCTTTCCGTTGAGGACCTCAACGTCAAGCAGGGCGGTCGTCGCGCCGTTGCGGTCAACCGTCAATGCGTTTTGAGAAAGCACCAGCAGGAAGGTCTCCTCCTCCTCGCCTACGGTAAAGGTAAGCTCGTTACTCTCGATTGAGCCGCACACAGCCTGGACCTTTACGGTTTGGCCGTCCTCAGCGTCGGCATTGATCATCAGGATGTTCCCTGCAAGGGTCGCAAGGCTTGCGCCCTCCGTAATCTTCCACTCCACCGTACCGATGGCGCCCGCAGGGCTGAGCGTTGACTGGAGCGTGGTGTAAGAGCCGCTCGGGATAAAGGACTTTGAAGCCGAGGCGGTCACACCCGTTACGGGCACACTGACCGTTACGCGGACTACGTTGGAGGTCAGCTCCTTGTAGGTGGCCGAAAGCTCGATTACCGCACCGTTTGCGGCATCGGCATTGATGGTCAGCTTCGTGCCGACCAGCGTAGCGTACTCCGCGCCGCTCTTGATGGAAAGCACAGCATCATCGGCCGAAACAGCCTGTCCGTTTTCCTTGAGCGAGATCGTCACGGTCACGATCTCGTTGCGTTGTGCCGTTGCCTTATCCACCGAAATGGAGATGCTGTTTTCGGGGATCACGACCGTCACGGTGACCTCGTTGGATACCATATCGTTCAGCTTGGCGACCACGGTAATGGTCGCGCCATTTGCAGCCGTCGAGGAAATAGTCAGCTTATTGCCGTCCAACGTGCCGTTCTCGGCACCTGCCGTGATCTCATACGTAGCAGCATCGGTGGCTGCCTCGCCCTTTTTGGTCGCGTGAACCGCACTGAACACAACGACCTCGTCGCGCTTTGCGGTCGTTTTATCCGCCGAAAGCTTGAGTGTTTCCTTGGGACCGCATGCTACAAGTGCCACCAACGTCAGTGACAGCACGCACACAAGGATTAGTGTGTTTCTTAACGTTTTCATGAGTAAATTCCTCCTTAATATATCCACATCGCTTAAGAGAACCAAGCCAACCGGACCTCTACGTGCGAAATAGGATCTGTCACATTTCCTGCATAAGCCTCAATCACCACAACGTCATTTCGCGTAAACGTAAGCACGCCCTCAGCATCCACCGAAGCGCCCTCACCCGAAATGATGCGGAAGTGAACCTCGGCATCACCCAGCTGGGATTTGTCAACCACCAAAAAGTCTTTGAGTGCTACCGTTGCCGTAGAACAAATATATCCCGTACCGGACGGCACAATGCCCACAGCACCCGTAAAGTCAAAGTACAAGGGCGGGGGTGCATTGGTAACCGTTACCGTGCAGGTATCCGTAAAGCCGCCATCCTTCGTGGTGACGGTGATCGTTGCCGTGCCGGCACCCACCGCAGTCACCTTGCCGATCGCACTGACCGTAACCACGGCAGGATCGCTGCTGGTATAAGTCACCGCCTTATTGAGCGCGGCGTAAGGGGTTACTACCGCCTGCAGGGTCTTACTTTCGCCGATCTTCAGCTCCAGTGTATCGGGCGAGAGCGTCACACCCGTGACACCGTCCGACTTTACACTGACGTAGAGCATATCGGTCTTATTGCCGTCAAGCGTCCTTACGATGATGATCGCCTGACCGGCACCAACGCCCGTCACGGCGCCCGAAGCATCCACGGTGCACACTTTTTCATCAGAGGAGGTGTAGCTGACGCGCTTATCCGCCGCAAGCTCCGGCAGAACCTGCACGGACGTTGCCACGGTTTGTCCGGTGGTGATCGTCAGGACTGTATTTTCATCCAGCTCCTGTCCCTGATCATCCACAAAGAACACACGCTCCACCGCAATATGCTGATACGTGGAAAGAATGCGGCCCGCAAAGGCAATGGTGATCAGTAACACGATCGGAAGAAAGATCAGGATCAAAATTACTGTTTTTTTCATAACAAAAACTCACATTTCAATTTTGTCATACGCCAGGGCAATGCGCAGGATCAGGTGCCATACGCGCCACACCGCAAAGGCGAACGCCCCCACGATCAAGAGCACATACGGCAATGCGGCATGCTTAGCGGAAGACTGTAATATGATAAACAAGCCCATCACAAATCCAATCGCCAAGGCGATCACCAGCGCGAGCGGCGTGCTCTTGCTTGTGGTCGAAGATTCCTCGTCACCCTGCATGCTGACAGTGGGATTTTTGATATCCATATCGAGGCAAAGCGCAATATGACCCACAGCCGCAAACGCGATTGCAATGCTGCCGAGCACGATCTGCCACACGGGATAGCGGAAGCACGAGAAGACCGCCGTCACAAGCAGCGCCCCCAACGTAAAGATGGCGTTAAAGGTCAGCTTGGCAAAGACCTGCGTAAAATAACTAACGGGAATGATCTTTGAGGTATGGAAGTTGGAGCTGTCACGGGAAATGGCCGATGCCGACGAAATATTCGAAAGCATCGCCATGATCGCCACGATCATCACGTGCGAGCCGGCGATCATATTCACGCCCGCTTGGTTGACGCTCGCCGTCAAAAGAAGACGGTCGTAGAAGAACACAATAAAGGGCATCAGCAGCGTGAACAGGAAATATTGAAAGACCTCGGAGGGCGCGCGGAAAATGCACACCGCCTCCTTTTTGATCAAGCTGATAAAGGGAATGTCGCGGCGGAAGTGATTGCGCTGCTTGGCCGCGCGCGTCGTGCGATTTTCGAGCTGCGGCATGGCGATCCTGAAATAAAAGGGACGAATCAGCAGGATCGTGCAGGTCGATAAAAGGGCGCACAGCAAAATGAAAAGCGGAATGCGATACCAAAGCGAAAAGGAGATCATCGCCTCGGCCAGCTGGTAGTAAACCAAAATCTTGCCGCCAATGGCAAGCACGGCCTTATTCACGTCGGATACGATCTGCATCTGCTGCTCTACGATATCAAAGCTCTCCATCACCGAGGACAGCAACGAAATGTACGTCGTCAGGCAGATCGCAACCAAGCCCAAGAGCACCAAAATCGCCAGTGCCGCATGGCGCTTTAAGAAGGTCAGCACTCGCATCACGGGAATGCTGAGGAAGGACGCGATGATGATGGGAACGATGGGAAGCAAAAGCATGTACAACGGCATCGCACAATAATAGCTTGCCGGCATACCGCCAAAGATACCAAGGCACAAAAACACAGGGAAAAAGAGCACCGAATGGAAGGCCAGCTCCTTGATGTAGATCATAAGGACCTTGGAGATAAAGAACTGGTTGGGGGTGACGGGCAAGCAGATCAGCAATTCATTATCGCGGGATAAATACAGCGTGCTGATCACGTGGCCGATCGTAAACATCAGCGAAATACCCTGCATGATCAAGATCACCAAAGCGATCAGCTCGGCATTGATTGCAAAGCCAAGCAGGAAAATGCGGGGCAACGCAAGGAACAGCGCGGCAATGATGGCCGCGAGCAGGAGCAGCACCTTAAAGAGCGCCGCGCCCATTTTACGCGGCGAGGCTGTCTTTAAAATGTCGGTCCGGTTGTCGATCTGCAAATGCAGTAGATTTAAGATCTTACGCATCGGCAGACCCTTCCTCGATCTCGCCGATCACGCTCATGAAGATCTTTTCAAGCGAACGCCCCTGGGCACGAAGCTCCGCCAGATCATAAACGCCCTGCAGCTTACCCTTTTGGATAATACAGCAACGGTTGCAAAGATTTTCTACCACGTCAAGGATATGAGAGCTGAAAAACACCGTGTTGCCGGCCTTGGCGTGACGCTTCATCACCTTTTTAAGCTGATAAGCACTCTGCGGATCAAGACCCGTAAGAGGCTCATCCAGCACCCAGAGCTTGGGGTTGTGGATCAAGGCACCGATCACAGAGATCTTTTGCTTCATACCGTGAGAATAGCTTTTAATGGGGTGGTCAAAGGCTTCCTTTAAATTAAAGATCTCCAAGAGATCCGCACAGCGCGCCGCCACGTCCTCGGAGGGCACGCCGTAGAGGTTTGCAATATGCGTGACGTACTCACGTCCCGTCAAGCGCTCAAACACCGCGTGGTTATCCGACACGTACCCGATCTGCATCTTGGCCTTCAACGGCTCACTCTTAATGGAAATACCGTCAATGAGAATGTCACCCTGCTGAAAGGGGTGAATGCCGACCAGCGCCTTGATGGTCGTGCTCTTCCCCGCGCCGTTCGAGCCCAAAAATCCGTAGATCTCGCCCGCGCGCAGGGAGATGGAAAGATCCTCGACCGCATTGACGTCAGATCCGGCATAGCTTTTGGTCAAATTCTTAATTTCTAACATAAACAGCCTCCCTATCAGTCCTGAAACTCGCGCGGACGTTTGCTTTTCTTTCCGCACCATTTCTCGAGAAGATCAATTTCCGCATTGCGCATTGCCAAGTGATCCTCCTCCACACGGTAGCAGAAGAAGGTGAAGCGGTAAAATACCAGACAAAGCACCAAAAAGGCCACGAAAATGATCGGCATAAGCAAAGGATAAAAGGTATATGCACCAAGGGTAATATGCCAACCGCTCAAGGCGGAGATAAACGGCACAAAGCTCTTTGCCTTATCGAAATCAAACATAAAGAAGTAGTTGACCTCCTCGCCCGTATAATCCGAGAAAATGTTGAGAAGGCCGCCACCGATCGCGCAAAAGAAGAAGTAACAGCAAAAGCCAATGAACATATATTTGAGCGAGCGGCGCGTCAGGCGCGGGAACAAGCGCAAGGACATGGCCAGCACGGGAACCATCAACACCAAAGAGTGCTCAAATATGTAATGCAAATTCCAAAAGCCAAGCCCCGAGGTTGCAAAATCGGGCGAAAGGATCGCAATCAGGGTACCCGTGACGTTGACAATAAAGCAAAATTGGAAAAAGCGCTTCATCTTAAAGGGGATCGCCAGCATGTAGAAGAAGGCCGCCAAATTACAAAGCTGGATCGGCAAGCGGGGCAAGGAAAAGCCCATCAAATACAAGGAATTATAATGGAAGAACAACACAAAGGTCAAAAACAGGCACACGTTGTAGCGATCCTCATAGCTTCGGAAGCGGAACACGCGGTAGATCGCAAGCGTTGCGACCGCCAGCACCAGCATCCAAAGCAGGTGTGCCACGCTGAAGGTCGAAATGCTGATCTTGGAATATCCGACCAAGGACTGCAGAACATACGCCGGCATGGTTACCAAGACCACAAACGGCAAAGCCAAAAGGAAGTGCATCCATTCCCCCGCATCGGTCACGCGGAACAAGTGACGCTCCTTGATCAGCAAGGAGAGCACAATGGCTATGGCCAGCGCAAGCTCCAATGCAAAATACACGGAGCGCAGCGTGGCAGGCATATAAAAGCCTCGGCCCGCGTCCTGCGCAAAGTAGGTCATAAACTTGTCAAAGTATGCCGCGGAAAGCACCGAAAAGGGCAGGCACCACAGCCCCGCAAGATTGCGAAAGAGTCTGCTCTTGGTAAACACTGCCATCGGCAAAACCGAATAACACGCAAAATAACCCCAACGAAGCACCGTAGAGAGCAGGTCCTGCGCCTCATAATACACCAAATCAAGCACGCCGCCGTTGATGACCAAGATGAACGCATCATTGAGCATAAAGCGGAAGAACCCGATTGTCCCGAATGCCATCGTCAGGATTTTTAACGTTTTATAAAATGCCGTGTCTGAACGGCGGGCGACCAAGGTACATAGTACCGTTGTGATCAGTGCCGCCGCAACAAGCGTAATTATCGTATACATAGCTTTTCTCCTTTATGGGGGTTCACTCCCCCCCCTGCTATTGTTCCGCACTGCACACATTATACCACAGTCGGTCAATTAAAACAATACCCCACTCGCAAAATTGTACACATTGCACAAACCCTGATACTTTTTATCTATTTCGTATGGGGACGCGCCCCAATAAATTTTGTGTACTTTATATATTTTTTAAGCAAAACCCTGAAACTTACCGTTCCTTGATACGCGCAAAACCGTCTTTTTTCGCATCCAATCGACACGATTTTGGGACAAAAATACGCCTCAAAATAAAACCACTTTACAAAAAACAGGAGCACGTGTTATAATAAATAAGAAGCAAAGAGCAAGGAGGCCGTGCATGTACACAAGAAATATTGAGACCTTGACCGAGGCTGAGGTCGCGCTTTGCGAGCAAAACGGTTACGGGTATTTGGTCATGGACGATCGCGATCAAGCCTTTGATTCGGTCAAGGCCGCCGAGGTGGACGAAGGGCTTGCCCGGGCACTGGACGAGGTCCTGCGCCAAAACAACCGAATCCTGTGGCCCGATATCGTACGCTTGAAGGAGAAGCATGCGATCACAAACACCGCGCTTGCCTCCTTCGTGCTTCAACGCGGCATCCGCCTCACCACCACGCCGTTTTTTTGCATCTGGTAAAAAATTCCCGAGAGAAGACTCTCGGGAATTTTATTTTTCACGTTATTTCGTACCAAACAAACGGTCGCCCGCGTCACCAAGCCCCGGCAGGATATAGCCGTTCTCATTCAGGCACCGATCGAGCGTGGAAACGTAAACGTTCACGTCGGGATGCGCCTCGGCCACCTTGGCAATGCCCTCGGGCGCACCGATGATGGCCATAAACTTGATGTGCTTACAGCCCTTCTCCTTCAGGAGCTGAATGGCATCGCACGCGCTGCCGCCCGTGGCAAGCATCGGATCTACCACCAGCACCAGCTTTTCCTCAATGCCCTCGGGCAATTTGCAGTAATAGGTCTCGGGTATGAGCGTCTCCTCATTACGGAACATTCCGATATGTCCGACCCTGGCCGAGGGGAACAACACGTGAATGCCGTTGACCATACCGAGGCCCGCACGCAGGATCGGCACGATCGCAATGGCATTGTCCGATACCACCGTTTGCTTGCAGGTCTCAAGCGGCGTTTTCACCTCGATCTCGGTGGTCGGCACGCCCTCCTTCAAGCTCTCATAGGTCATCAGGGTCGTGATCTCCTCCACCAGCTCACGAAACTCCTTCATGCTCGTGCGCTCGTCACGCAAAATGGCGATCTTATGGCGGATCAGGGGATGGTCAAAAATAACAACGTTATCGTATTTTTTCATCGTGTGCCTCCTTTTTTTGAGCCGCGCTCATTCCTTTTTCTTGATTATAGCACCGCAAGCGCACAAAGTCAATTCTTGTCGTAAAATTCCTTATTTTTGCAAAAAAGGAGCGCTCCTTTAAATGGAGAGCTCCTTTTTATCAAGAATACAACGCCTTATAGATCTTCACAAACTTTTCGTCACGGGCCTTGAGTGCCTCAACGTCCTTACCGTTCGAGTAGTCGTAGAAGCCCTCGCCGGTCTTCACGCCATACTTGCCCTCTTTGTAAAGGTCGTCAAGCATTTTTTGGATGCCCGTTTCGTTGCAAAGCTCGCGGTTAAGGTAAGAGGAAATGTGGTGGAAGGTATCGATGCCGCCAAAGTCCACGATCTCAAAGGGGCCAAACGCCGCCCAACGGAATCCGAGGCCGTATTTCATCGCAGCATCCACGCTCTCTACGTCGGCAATGCCCTGTTCCACGAGCGAGATGCACTCACGCAGGATCGCAAGCTGAATGTGATTGAGGATAAAGCCCGGCACATCGCGCTTGCAAACCGCGGTCTTTTTGCCGATCGAATGGGCCAACTCCACGATCGCCTCCGTCGAGGCGTCGTCGGTCTCCTCCGCGCGAATGATCTCCACGCAGGGAATGAGGTGGCTGGGGTTCATAAAATGCATACCGAGGAAGCGATGCTTGCCGACAATATCCTTCGCGATCTCACCGATGGGCAGACCCGAGGTGTTGGTCGTAAGGATCGCATCGGGACGTACCATGCGCGAAAGCTTTGCCCAAAATTCCTGCTTCACATCAAGCTTTTCAATAATGCTCTCGACGATCACGTCGCAATCGGCCAGGGCCTCCATCTCTCCCGAAAAACGAAGAGCCGAAAGAATGCGCTCGGCCTCCGCGGCCGTTTGCTCGCCCGTCTCCACCTGGGTTTGCTGGTTGATCTCCACGAGCCTCTTGCCCTTTTCAAGCGATGCGGGGAACGCATCGTAAACCACTACGTCGTAACCGTACTTTGCAAAAATTTGAGACATGCTGGCACCCATCAGGCCCGCACCTGCAATGCCGACTTTTTTGAACTGCATAAAACCATGCTCCTTCCCTATTAGTACCTTCATTATAACAAGGGGGTTTGGACTTTACAATATAAAAAACCTGCATTTTTTTGCACTTTTCCACCAACTTTAAGGTGCGTTCAACACTCTTATTCCGTGCTTTTTCGGGCATTCCGTTTATGTGCTATTGGACATCAAATTCCGCAATTTTGCAATAAAATACCGCAAGCTCCTTGCTTGTCATTAGCCTCGGCACGGGATAAAGAGGATTGGCTTCCCTTTCCGCGTGACGCGCGAGCCGCGGGATATCCGCCCTCTCGATACAAGGGAGCGTAGCGGGGATCCCGATACGCGCATTCAGCGCACGCACGGCTTCGATAAATTTTCGGGCGCCACTCTCGTGGCTCTCCCCTTCGCTGCAAACGCCTGCGGCAATGCCAAGACGGTGTAGCTTTTGTGTGCAGCTTTACCGTAGCCCTCAAGCACGTGCGGCAGCAGCACCGCATTGGCAAGCCCGTGGGGCGTATCGTATTCGCCCCCGAGCGCGTGCGCGAGTGCGTGCACGTACCCAACGTAAGAGATACAAAAGGCTATTCCTGCCTTGTACGAAGCCAGCAGCATATTCTCTCGCGCCACGAGGTCGTACCCATCGGCATAAGCCCGCTCAATATTCTCAAAGATCAGCGCCGTCGCTTCGAGTGCAAGCCCTCTTGTTTTCCTGTTTGTGGAACGCCCGATATATGCCTCCACCGCGTGCGTGAGGGCATCCATGCCCGTCGTGGCGGTGAGATGCGGCGGCATCGTGCAGGTAAGCGCGGCATCAAGCACGGCATACTGCGCAATGAGTGGGAAGCTCATCATCGCATACTTGTGCCTTGCCTGCCCGTCGGTGATCACTGCCACAGGCGTGACCTCGCTGCCCGTGCCCGCCGTTGTGGGGATCGCCACAAGCGTCGGAATTTTGCGGCGCACCCGCAGCACCCCCGCCAGCTTATTCAGCGCCCTTTTGGGATAGGCAACACGCGCACCGATCGCCTTGGCACAGTCTAAAGCCGACCCGCCGCCAATGGCGATCAGGGTATCACACCCGTTCTCGTGGTACATTTGAAGCGCCTGTTCTACATTTGCCACCGTGGGATTGGGCCTGGTTTTATCATAGATGGCATATCGGATGCCCACCTTTTGCAGCACTTCCTCAATGGGAGCGATCATACCCCTCTTGGCACTCCCCGCACTTGTCACGATCAATGCCGAAGCCTCACCGCGCGCCAAAAGCACCTTTTCAAGCGCATCAACAGAGGAAAGGATCCTCGGCTCTCTGTACGGAAGCACAGGAAGCACCGCACGAAATGCAAGCTGCACCGCGCGGCATACGATCTTTTTCAATATAAACATAAAGCACCCCTTACCGTAAAAAACATTACCTAAATTGTATCACCTTTCGCCCTCGCTTGCAAGTGCAAAAAAGGACGAAGGTATAAGATCTCCGTCCTTTTCTGTAGGGGCGATTCACGAATCGCCCGTTTTTGTTTTTATGCCATTTGAGGCGGGCGATTCGTGAATCGCCCCTACGGGATTATTTTGCGGCAGGTAAAAGCCTGCTTTTCCTTTTCTGATCTGCCTCACAGCATCGTTTCATCGTAAACGGCTCTTGCACCGCCGATAAACTTGGGGCGCGTGCGCGCCGCTACCACCAAGGCTTCCCCAATGCGATTGTTTTCAAGCCGCACGGGCACGGCCACCCTTTTGAGGTGCATGCCAATGAGCGTAAAGCCGATATCGATTCCCGCGTCGGCTTTTATTTCTTCTACCACAACAGGATCGTTCAATGCGGCATACGCCGCGGTGGCCATTGAGCCCCCCGCCTTGGGCTGCGGCACCGCGTTAACGATCTCAAGCCCGGCGGCTGCCGCGCGCTCGGTCACAACGGCACGGTTGAGGTGCTCACAGCACTGCACTGCAAGATAGATGCCATTTTCCTTTGCATGATCCAAAAATGCGCCAAAGACCTCAGCCGCCACCTCGGGTACCGAATTGGTGCCGATCCTCGCACCCACGATCTCGCTGGTCGAGCAACCGATCACCAAAATACTGCCCTGCTTTAAATTTGCCTTTTGCGCAATTTCCGCTATCACCGAGCGCGCCTCTTGGTATAACGTTTTTTCTTCAAACTCCATGGCACTACACCATCCTTGCTTTAATGAATCTATTATAGCACAAACGCCACATCTTGTAAATAGTGCCCCCATAAGTGTGATCCTGCGTTTGCGGAGCAAAACGAAAAAGCGCGAATATGTGCAGATTTGAAAGAATGAAACCTCTTGTTCACACATTACAAGACAAAATATGGTATACTAAGAAAAAAGGTTGTAAGATTTTCTTTTCTTCGGAGTCTTATAGTCGAAGGAGGTGATCGCGTGACGGAGTTTGAGCAGCTGTATCATACGTATTTCAACGACGTTTACCTGTACATCCTGCGCCTTTCGGGCAATGAACATATCGCCGAAGAAATCACAAGTGATACCTTCTTCAAGGCAATGAGATCGATCGGCAGCTTCCGCGGGGATTGTGACGTGCGCGTTTGGCTTTGCCAAATCGCAAAGAACTGTTATTATTCCTACGTAAAGAAACGCAGCCGAACGCAATACACAGAAGAAGCCGAAATGCAGGCAATCCCCGATCCCACCCCAAGCGTAGCGGACGAGTATGCCCGGCGCGATGAGATCGAGCAAATCCAAAAAGCCCTGCACGGCGTTGGTGAGCCGTATAGGGAGGTTTTTATGTGGCGCGTGTATGCAGGGCTCTCGTTCAAGCAGATCGGCGGGATCTTCGGCAAAAGTGAGAATTGGGCTTGCGTCACCTATCACCGCGCGCGAAAAATGATCAAAAAAGAATTGGAGGGCAAGAACGGTGAAAGCTGAATGTAGTATCGTCAAGGACCTGCTCCCGCTTTACGTTGAGGATATGGTAAGCCGAGAAACGGCGAAGCATATCGAGGAGCATATCAAGGGCTGTAACAAGTGCCGAAAGGAGCTTGCCGATTTGAAGGAGGGCGCGGCGCTGTCAACGGTCGAAAAAGAGTCGCTTCCAAGGGCTGACGCTGCAAAGCCCTTCAAAAAAATGATGCGGCGCGTGAACAGACAATTCTATTCCCTTGCTTATGCCGCGCTCATATTTTTAATTTTTCTCGGCTTCGGGTGGACGGCAGGCAATAACCTCATGTATAACAGCTTGATTATGCCGATCGTCGGCATTTTTGGGTATTACGTATTCAAATGGAGGGCAGTATATAAGGTTCCCGCCTTACTGCTCGTGATCGACCTTGCCATATTCGCTTTTCAGCTGGTAGAGCTGGGCTTTGCGGATACGCTGATGTGGACGATGCTATATGCGATCTTTGTCCTCATCGGAGTGGCGATCGCGTTTTTGTTGCATTACGCGCTTAAAAAGGAGGAGCACAAATGAAAAAACGGGTTTTAAAAATATCAGCCCTATCTCTGGCTATCGTTTTGATCGTTGGGGTTTGTTGGTTTGCCAATGGACTTGTGGGCAACCCCGTTTCAAAAGCGGTAGCAAGACACACGGCAAAAAAGCACCTCGAAGCAACCTACCCCAATACCGATTACGTGATCGATGAACTATCTTATAGCTTTAAGGACGGCGGATATTACGCTCACATCGTATCCCCCAGCAGCATGGATGGTCATTTTACATTGCGGATCTCCATGCTTGGCAAGTTAAGAAATGATGATTACAGCTCGCGCGTCGAGGGACACGGAAACGTAGCAAGGAGATTGTTTTTCGAGTACCGTGAAATGGTGGATGCCGTTCTTGGCAGCAGTGCTTATCCTTACACCGTAGCCATGGGGTACGGTGACCTCGAATTTGACCGCGAGGTCGGCGCCGAGGTGGTAGAGGGCGCCATCAAAAGAAGCGAGCTTGTCAACGACAAATTTTATAACGTAGGCGAGCTGGGGGCTAAAAACGGCAAGCTCGTGCTGCATATTAAAAGTGACACCGTCACCAACGAAAAGGCAGCCGAAATACTGTTAAAAACAAAGGAATTATTAGATCAATCGGGCATTTCGTTCTATTCCGTACATTTTGTGTTAGGAGAAATAAATCTCAAGGATTTTCTTTATACCGATATATACGAGGACGGGCTCCTCGACCGCGTTGTAAAATGCGCTGAGGATACAAAAAATTACTATCACGAGCAAGATAAGGCGAAATCATAAATACGGCGCGCTCGTTACCAAACGCCGCCATCGCGCGCTCGGTCTGATGCGGCCAAAGGTCGCCCCATACGACTCCTTCGCATGGTTCAAATCCCACCCGCACTCTCGCTAGCAAAACGAAAAAGCACCCCCTAGGGGGTGCTTTTCATTTTGTGCAAGGGCTATAAAAAGATATTTTTGTGGAGCACTTACGGTATTTTAACCTCACAAGCCATCTTCTTTATAA
>JAFVYZ010000058.1 GCA_017508425.1 Clostridia bacterium
CGGCTCGGTGCTGGAGATCCCCGAAAAATTCCCCATCAAGAGCGGCTTGATGTTTGACGGCTGGTACAATGCCGACTACACCAAGGAGTACGTCGGCGCCGTGGTGGTGACCGAAAATCTCACCCTTACCGCAAAATGGGTACAGAGCAAGGCGATCTCGAATGTTGAGGGCCTGAAGAACATCGCCGCGAACCCTGCGGGCACCTATCATCTCACCGCCGATATCAATTTGCTCGGTGAGACCTGGACGCCCATTGCCGAGTTTACCGGTACTCTTAACGGTAACGGGCATAAGATCCACAACTTCACGATCTCCTCGCCCTATGCGGGTGTGACCCAGCAATACGGCCTGTTTGCCAAGAACAGCGGCACGATCCGTTCTTTGACGCTTGAGGATTTTGCAGTCAATGCTACGTTGGATCAGGTGTATGCCGACGTTGGCACGATCGCTGGCTGGAACAACGGCCTGATCATCAACTGCACCGTGCAAAACGCCACGATCAAGGGTACGTTTTCAGCGACCTGCGTGTATGGCGGCAACGTTGCCTATGAATATTGCGTCGGCGGTATTGCAGGCTCCACAGATAACGGTACGATTATTGGTACCACGGCGAAGGTGACAATCGAAGCAAAGCTCACGGTCTATGCACGCCACACTTACTTCTGGTCCTCTGACGGATATACCACGAGCGGACGTCTGTACGTTGGCGGTATTACGGGCGAGACCACAGGCGGCACCGATATTTCCTACTGCCGATATGAGGGCAGCATCACGGCAACGCTTCCTCTTGAAAACGGAGCTGATAAGGTTGAAGATTTCAATGTTGTCGGCAATCTCGGCGTTGGCGGCATTATGCCGAGTAACGCAGGCGTTTGCCGCGGCAATACGGCAAACGTTATCATCAGCGCCGCTACGGCAATCAATTGCAGAACGGGTGACAGTCGCTACGCCTTTACCGACCTGCACGCAGGCGGTATCTTTGCGGTCAATCACGGTACGGTCAGCGCTTGCCACGCCATGGGCACTCTCGATGCCACGGGCGCAGTCCTGCGCCTGGGCGGTGTTGGCGGCTACAACGTGTCGGGTGGCACGGTTGAAAATTGTTATTCGAATGCTACTGTTATCACGAGAAGCGCGGGCGACACCTGCAACGGCGGTCTGCTCGGCCTGAATGGCGGTACCGTGCGTAACTGCTATACTGCGGGCACGCTGAGTGCCGTGGGTGGCTCGGTGGGTGGCTTTGTCGGCCTCAACCAGACCACGGGCGGCATCACCGCCTCGTTTGCGGCGAGCAGCGTCAGCGGCGGCGCCTTTGCGGGAGGTAACAGCGGCCTGATCCGATCCTGCTACTATGCAGGGGATGCAACGACGTCCGGTGACAGCGTTGCAACCAAAAAGGATACGTCGGCGGAGCTTTACGAGAAGGATTTCTTAGTCAACACCCTTTACTGGAGCACCCTGGATTGGAAGATCACAGGGACGGCCGCCCCCCTGCTTTTCTTTGAGAAATAATTACGGAGGCATGTGCTTGCAATGAAATCAAGAATTTTAACAGTGCTCCTTATCCTCGTCCTGCTCGCGGCGTGCACCTTCCTGCTCGTTGCGTGCGGGGACGGCGGCGACGGTCAGGGTGACGGTGATGACGCCACCTTCACCGTTTATTGCTTCAAGAGCGAGGGGGCGGCTGCCGAGGAGATCAAGCTTGGCGCTGAGCAGGGCAATACCATCTCGCCCGCGAAAAGAGCGCACTATAAGTTCCTTGGCTACTATACCGCCGAGGGCACGCAGATCTTTGATGCGTCGGGCAAGCAGATCGAGGGGCTGTTGATCGATAAAAACATCACGGTCTATGCCCGCTTTGAGCCGATCAGCTATACCGTGATCTTTGTGGCAGGGGAGGGCACGCTGCCCCAAGGTGCGGCAACGTCGGTGACGCTGAACGCCGATGCGTGGCAGCTGATCGCACCCGTCCCCACCGCCCCCACACAGCTTTTGCAATTTGAGGGCTGGTACAATCAGAATTTTACCGTACGGTATGCAGATGCGAACGGAACGGTCGATTACGCAAAATTCACTCTTAGTGGAGATCTCGGCACTTCAAACGGCGAGATCAAGCTTTACGCCAAATACAGCACGAGAACGGTCAAGGTGACGATCGATTATAACGATTTCGCCACCCCCTTGAAGGAGATCGAGGTCGCATACGGCAGTGAGCTTGGTGACCTTTCGTCATACAAGATCGAAGATACCGTGAACAAGCGGGAGATCGTCGGCTTTTCAACCTCGCCAAGCGAGCTGCTGCCGCCCGCAGGGGCTCTCACTGAGGATCTGCACCTTTTTGCAATCTGGAAGAGCTATAAATACGTCACCATTGTTTATGAGGACTTTGACGCGGAGGTTCGCAAGGTCTATGACGGTGGAGCAAGCGGCGCGGAGCTCCCGACACCCGAAAAGCCCGGTTTTTACTTTGACGGTTTTTACACCTCGCCCACGTATGCGGGCAACCCCGTGGAGTACGTATCCTTTTGGGCGCTTGCCGATACGTACTACGCAAAATTGACGCTCGCGGAGTACACCCTCACCTTCAACACGGCGGGTAGCGGCGTTGATGCGCCCTCGGCGATTACCTATTATTACGGCGATACTACGGCGCTGCCCGAGCTTACCCGCACGGGCTACAGCTTCCTTGGCTGGAGTCTTGACAGTGACGGCGTGGGCGAAGCGTTTTATAATATCCCCGCCGATCTTTACGGTACGATGACGCTCTATGCGGCGTGGGAGGCAAAAAGCTACGCCGTGACGCTCGATCCCACGGGCGGTGTGTCCTCCTCTACCACCGAGATCGTTTCGTACCTTTCCACACACACCTTCCCCATACCGTCGCGCGTTGGCTATACCTTCCTTGGGTGGTTTGACGGCACGGGCGACGATGCTGTAAAAATGACAAACCCGAGGGGCGTATTGCTCACTGCTTGGGCAAATGACGGTGGGGCAACCCTTTATGCCAAATGGCAGATCTGCACCTATCGCGTGATCTACCAGACAAACGGCGGTACGACCGTTAGCTCCGAGACGTATGAGCACGGGGATCATCTCGTTTTGCCCGCCGCTCCCGCAAAAGCGGGCATGATCTTTGGCGGCTGGTTTAACGAGGCAGGAGTGACGGAGTACGTTTACGGCACGCCCATTACCGAAAACGTGACGCTCTATGCCAAGTGGATCGTGGGTGTTGCCATTTCTACCCCCGCCGACCTCGAAAAGCTGCGCCAAGACCCCACGGGTACGTATTATCTTGCAAACGATATCAACCTGAACAACCAAACCTGGACGCTGATCCCGAGCTTTAGTGGCAAGCTCTACGGGCAAGGGCACAGCATTAAGAATTTCATCATCAGCGCCAATGAAACCACCGATAGGCTCGGCTTCTTTGGCACGAACAGCGGCACGGTGCGCGACGTGACCTTTGAGGGTGTCTCCCTCAATTACACCCGCACCGCCTCTTGGTGTGCGGCGGCAGTGATCGCGGCACATAACGTTACCGAGGGTGAGATCATCAACTGTACTGTCAAAAACGCACAGATCAATTTCACGCACACGGCAACCGAAAAGGCAGTTTGGCATTGCTTTGTAGCGGGGGTAGCGGGTGCCAATAACGGCACGATCCTGCAGTGTACGGTCGATATCACCGTCAGGGGCACCTCGCGCGGCTTCCCATACAACAACTGGGATCCTCACTATACCTCGAGCGCAAAGGTTGGCGGCATTGTCGGTGAGAACTACAGCGGCACGCTTCGCTTTTGCACGGCTACCGTGAATATCGAGGTCACGGGTGCGGCGCTTGATGACAACCAAAAGGACTGGTATCAAAGCTGTCTTTACGGCGGTGCTGTCAGTTATCTCGGCGGCGTTGCAGGGCAAAACGTGCAGGGCGGCTTGATTGAAAATTGTCAAGTGACCTCGGGCAGCCGCGTTGTTGCCACGCAGGTGCATGACGGCATTTACAATATTCAGATCGGCGCACACGTCGGCGGTCTTGTCGGCTACAACGGTGCTACGGTCAGCGCGTGCGCGGTGGAAGGTGCTACCGTCAGCTCCGCCGGGTGGGTCGAGGGCAATGAAAGCCATTATAACTCCTACGTTGGCGGCTTTGCCGGTAACAACAGCGGCAAGATCGAAAATTGCTACGCTGTGGCAAGCGTTACCTGTACCGCCGCTTACCACGATGTGGGCGGCTTTATCGGCTTTAACAGCGGCATGATCAACAACTGCTACGCAAACAGTACGGCAACCAATCAAAGCAGCGGCACCTGCTATCAGTTTGTTGGTTGGAATGTGGCGTCGGGGTCCGTGACGGGGTGCTTCTCGCACGGTGCGTTCGGCGGCAATGCAGGTAGCATCTTTAATTGCTTCAATATCGGCACAAGCACCGATGCAAATGCTACGCCCACAACAGCGGAGCTTGTTTACACTGAGGCATTTTTGAGAGATACACTTTATTGGAGCGATGCCGTTTGGATGCTTCATACCAATGATGATCGCGTTTCGCTCATTTTAAAGTGGCAAAACGGCTGACAGTACATAAAACATTGCATAAAAGAGGTCAGAACATGAACAAAAGAAAAGCATTTTTTCTCTGCTTGCTTTTAGTGCTCCTCACCGGCGTTTTGGCGGCGTGCGGCGGCGGGGGCGATACGCCCGACGCCCTGACCGCCCCGACGGAGCTTTCCTATAACGGCTCGATTTTGTCGTGGCGCGAGGTCGAGGGAGCCGAAAAATACAGTGTGACGATCGGGTCGGGTGAGCCCTTTTCGACGGGCAGCACGGGCTATCCGTTCATCAATACGAGCGGTGAGGCCTTTACCGTTTCGGTCACGGCGATCGCTGAGGGGAAGGAAAATTCTCCTGTCGCTACACACACCTTCATACCGCTGGCCTCGGTCGAGTCCTTTGACGTGACGGTCGATGGGGCCCTCTCTTGGGCGGCGGTCGATGGGGCGACCGAATATCAAATCGAGGTGGACGGTGGTAAGACCGAAACCGTCACCGAGCCCCTTTATACGGGTCTTACGGGCGGTACGCACAGCGTGCGTGTAAAGCCCGTCGGCACGTCGAGCGAGTCGGGCACCTCCTACTACGGTACGTGGAGCACTGCGAAGTCGATCACACGTCTTGCCTCGGTGGGCAAGGATACGATCACGTATTCGGCCGAGGGCCGCGTGCTTTCCTGGAGCGCGGTCGCGGGTGCCACGAAATATCGCTTGATCATCAAGGGCAGCCTTTCGGTCGATACCGAGCTGACCCTGCCGCGTTACGAGATGTCGGCCGCGGATGATTTTACGGTTTGCATCATTGCCATGGGCGATAATACCTTGCTTTACAACAGTGCCCCGGCGGAAAAGACCTTTGTGTGCTTGGATGCCGTAGCCGGCCTTCGTGTGGAGGAGGGCATGCTTCAATGGAATCCCGTTGACGGTGCGCTGGGCTATCGTCTGCGTGTGAACGGCTCGGTTCAAAACGGTGTGATCCGCGAGTGCTTTTATCGCGGCTTCCCCGCAGGAGAGCAGTTCACGGTCAGCGTCATCCCCGTGACAAACGACAACGCTTCCTTTTCCACCTGGTCCTCACCGCTGATCTTTTCGCTGCTGCAAACCCCCGTTTTAAAGTGGAACAATTATGAGCTTGACGGCACGGCCAATAACAATCTTTATTGGGACAGTGTGCTCGGTGCCGCAGGGTATGAATTGAAGATCACCCACAACGGCACGGTGATCGCTACCGAGCAGCTTGGTGCCGGTATGGTATCCTTTGCCTACGGGTACGGGCTTGTCGGTGATTATACCGTGTCGGTGCGCGCGCTGGCCCCTGCCGACGGCAGCAGCCGTTATGCCTCAAATTACTCAACGCCTATTACGGTGCGCCGCCTTGCGGCACCGCAAAAGAGCGGCGAAAACTACATCGTCAGTAACCCCACCGACCTTTCGGCGGGCTTTACGGCCTCGTTCATTTTGCCGAGTGGCACGAACGCTTATCGCGTGTGGCGCGACGGCGGCATTCGCGAGAATCGCTTGCTTGGTAATTTTTATACCGATCGCGCCGTGACCGACGGCACGTCGGTTCAAAAGATCATGCATACGTATAAGATCCAAAGCGTGGGCGCGGCGTACGATCCGGCCAGCAAGACCGTCGTGCTGGACTCGCTGAGCAGCCAGTCCCTTACCTTTGAAATCACGGTCCTGCCGGCGCCTACCTCTCCTTCTATGAGCGGCTTCCTTTATTCGTTCTCGCCGGCCGATGGGGCAAACGGGTATGGAATCCGTGACGGTTACACTACCGTAACGACCTTGACAACAACGTATGACCTGGTGGATATTCGCTCGGGCACGTACACTCTTCAGGCCTGCGCACGCGGCGACGGTGCGGCGGTGCTGGCTTCGCCTTATTCGACTGCCATTACCGTGGTGCGCCTGTCGGCTCCCGGTAATATTAAGATCTCCACCGATGCCTCGGACGGCATCTTGACCTGCTCGCCGATCGAGTATGCAAGCAGCTACGAGGCGATCATTGACGGTGTCAGTGAGCCGCTTACGGTGAGCAGCACCACCAACGTCAAGCGTTACATTTCGGAATGGGGCACGTCGCTTTATATGAGAGCGGTGGCCAACTATTACGAGAAGTCGGTGTATTATATGACCTCACCCTCCAGTGCAACGGTCACCTTTATTAAGCTGTCAACTCCGACGGAGCTTCGCGTGGACGGTGCCTCCCTGGTTTGGAATGCTCCCGGCAACGTGAGCGATTCCGCGTACCGTCCCACCTACCGCTTGGCCGATGCCTCGGGCTCGCTTTATACCGCGTTGCCGCTGACCGCCCCGCAGTTTGATATGGCAGGGCTCTTTGGTGGTCAAAGCTATACCTTCGCCGTCAAGGCCATTGGTGACGGTACCAAATACATCAATTCCGAGAGCACCGCGGTCTTCAGCGCGCGTCGTATCGACGCTCCTGAGGTGAAGCGCGAGGGTGGCTCTTACGTGATCTCGCCGGTCAAGAACGCCGCCTCGTACGCCGTATATCTCGGTGACGTATTGGTACAAACCATTCCCGAGACGGGTGCGGATTTTTACACCTTTACCCCTCAATTTGACGCCAAGGATGACGTTGTTGTGCGCGTGATCGCCATTGCAGCGAAGTCCGAATATTTCAATTCGCTTGCCACCGAGATCGCCCAAAAAATCTCGCAGCTGGCCGCTCCCACCTTTGATGTGTCGCTTTCGGGCGGTGTGCTTTCGGTGCGTGTCACCGATCCCGAGCTTGCGTCCCTTGTGTACGTGTACAGCATCAACGGCGGCAACGGCGTGGATGGAAGCGATACCTATACCTGTACGGTGACCGGCTCGAGCGCTACGGTGCGCGTGTACGCCAAGGGTGGCATATTCGGTCCCGATCTCGTTTATTACATTGATTCACAAAGTACCCAAAAGGTCGTGGCAGGATAATATACCGCGATCGCGCGAGATGCTTTAGAAAGGACGCCCCCACCTCGGGGGCCTGCACAACTATGGAAATGATCATTCAAAACTGGATTACGCAATTCATTTCAATCGTCGGTATCATTTACATATACGGTTTTGCCGTATGGGGGCTCAACCGCCTGTTTTACCGCACGTTGGGTGGAAAGGCGCACGGCTTTTGCATTGCCACGGGCTTTATCGGTACCCCCGTACACGAGCTGGGGCACGCGATCTTTTGCTTGCTTTTCTTGCATAAGATCACCGATATGAAGCTTTTTTCTCCGAGTGCCGAGGACGGTGTGCTCGGATACGTAAGTCACTCCTATAACCGAAAAAACATCTATCATCAAATCGGTAACTTTTTTATCGGCGTCGGCCCCATTCTTTTCGGCAGTGCCGTGCTCTTTGTGCTGATGTATTTTCTCTCGCCCGATATGTATGCGGGCGTTATCGGCAACATCGGCAAGGGGGCTGAGCTTTCGATCGCATCGGTCGTGGATGCCGGTGCCGATATGCTGACGGCGATGTTCAAAACCGCACATTTTACCGACTACAAGCAGTGGGTCTTCTTTGTCCTTGCCATTCTCATCACTCTGCACATGAGCCTGAGCCCTGCGGATATGAAGGGCAGTGCCGTCGGCACCGGCTACATTGCCGTTTTGCTGCTTCTTGTGAATGCCGCGATCTATTTTTTGCCCGGCAAGCTTTTCTCGCTTTCTCTTTTGACTGCGTATTGTGTGGATATCGGCCTTGCGGTTGCGGGATTTTTAACGCTTGCGGTGTTGGTGGCCGCGGCACTCGCGCTGATCGGCTTTGTTCTTAAGACCGTGCTGTCTGTTTTGGGTAGATAATTATGACAAAGAAAAAAACGCTTGGCGTATCGGGCATTTTCTTTTTCGTGCTTGTGTGCGCACTGGTTTGTCTGGTATCGTGTCATTCATCTACCGACATTTGCAAGGGAAATCACCAATATCAAAAAGGGGAACCGATCCCGGCGACCTGCACCGAAAATGCCTATGACGTTTATATTTGCTCCGTGTGCGGTGACAGTTATCGAACTGTGATTGCGGATACGGCCTTGGGCCACCGCTTTGAAGATGGCTTTTGCGTGGTGTGCGGCTATGCCGATACCCCTGCACTGGTGCGAGAGGGGCCGCTTCTGTTTACCCTCAACAAAGAGGGAAATGCTTATACCGTAAAAATTGACAGTGCAAAGGTCGAGGGGGCGGTGGCGATTTCCGCGACCTGCTATAACCTTCCCGTGATCGAGATCGAGGAGGGCGGATTCAAAAATCAGTCGGGGATGACGTCGGTGACGATTCCCGACAGCATTACAGCCATTGGGAAATCGGCCTTTGAGGGGTGCACGGGGCTGACCTCCGTGACCTTCGGCCTCGGCGTTCTTTCGGTCGGGGAGCGCGCGTTTTTCGGTTGCAGTGAGCTGACCGAGGTCACGATGTGCAAGAGCGTGGATGAGATCGGCGCGGCCGCCTTTGGCGGTTGCGGCAAGATGCAAAAAATGGTCCTGCCGTTTATCGGTGGCCAAGGGGAATATTTTAACATCAGCTCGGCGCATCCCGAAAACGGCCCCAAATACGTGCTCGGCTACATTTTCGGCAAGCAAAGCTTCCAAGGCGCTCAAAAGGTGGCGATGTGCCACGATAACGACCCTTGGGGCAACCAGCTGGTCAGCTATTTTTACATTCCCTCATCGCTTTCAAAAATTGAGGTCCTGCAGGGAAATTATACGATCGCTTATTATTACGGTGCCCGCGTGAAAAAGAACTTCACCCTGGTGCAGGGTGCTCTTGACGGGTGCAGTATGGTCAAGGAGCTGGTGCTCCATGAGCAGATCACCGGCTTGGATGTGTACGCACTGCGCGGTTGCTCGGGCCTTGAGACCTTGATCGCGCCCGGGGTTTCGCTCAGCTCATACGGCGTTAGCCCCTATTTGAACTTGAAAACCTTTGAGGGTAGGTCGTTTGATAAAGATTTAACACCGAACGTGACCGATCTCACCCTCCATTTTGTGACGAAGGATCAAGCCTTTACCAATCTTGAGGGATATGATAAATTGACCGATTTTACCCTTGTGTTTGACAAGGACGTAAAAAAGATCAAGCTTGAAAATCTCGCCCCCGTTCTCGGTAAGCTGACGGGCCTGGTGCTCCCCTCGCCCTCGGTGGAGATCGAGGAGGGGATCCTTTCGGGCATCACGACTCTCAAGCGCGCGGCTCTGCCGTACAATCGCTTGGCGGGGCTTGATATGTCGAGCCTTGAGCAGCTGAGTGTCCTTTCGGATGTGCCCTATACCGTACCGCAGATCCTTTTTGCCCGTGCACCCAAGCTGCAATCGCTCACCCTTGATGCGCGTGTGAATTCGTTCCCGGCCAATGCATTTGTCCATTGTACGATGCTTTCGACCGTGACGCTGAACGGCACGAGCGAATCGCTCACGCTGGAGGATGCGGTGGGCCGTTGGCTTGCCATTGCCTTTGGCGGTGCCAATGCCAACCCACTTTGTCACGGCGCATCGCTGTATTTTGATACCGCAAACGGATTATACTCGGCGCAAAGGCTGACGTTGCCCGAAACGACCGCTACCATCGGTGCTTACACCTTTGACGGATGCCGTAATTTGGAGGAGATCATCCTTGGGGGGCGTGTTGTATCGATCGGTGAAAATGCCTTTGCCAACACACCCGCTCTTTTGACCGTGCAATTTCAAGGCACGGTATCGGCGTGGTGCTCGATCTCCTTTGACGGGAGTGCGGCCAATCCCATAAACGGGGCTAATGCGCTCGTTATTGACGGCAAAACGGTAAGCGATCTTGCCGGACTTACGGCACAAACGGTGTCGGACTATGCCTTTTACGGCTACAAGGGTCTTGTGGCCGCGACCATCCCTTCGGGGGTTGGTCGCATCGGTGCTTACGCCTTTGCCGCTTGTCCCGCGCTGGCTCACTTGACGGTGCCGGCGAGCGTGACGCGTATTGATGCCTTTGCATTTGAAAATTGCACGGCACTGTATTCGGCTACCTTTGACGATCCGAGCGGATGGTGGCGTTACGGGGACCTCGACGCCGGTGGGTTGGCGATATCCTCTTACAGCCTTGAAAGCCCCGCGCGTGCCGCGGATGTGCTTGTCGTGACGTACGTCCATTATGTTTTCAGGAAAGTAGGCTAACCGAATGAGAAAGATCCTATCCTTTGTTTTTATGGCCCTTGCTCTTGTTGTGCTTTGTGTTTCTTTGGCCGCTTGCGGTGACACGGAGAAGGACGACAGTCCCGGAGCATCCACTCCGAGCTGTCAGCACCAATGGGAGGAAACGGGACGCGAGCCCGCTACCTGCGCCGTCGCGGAGAAGATTTTCAAAAAGTGCACGCTATGCGGCAGAAGCGCTACCTCATCGGGCAACCGACTGCCGCACACCTTGGTGAACAACGTATGCACCGTGTGCGGCTATGTGCAGCCGCGCGAGGTCGTGCAGGAGGGCAACCTGATCTACACCTACCGTGGGTCTTATTACAGTGTGGCATTTGACGGTACGCCAAGCGGCGATATTGTGGTTGCCGCTACCGTAGATGGGTGTCCCGTCACCTCACTTTCGAATTCCTCCGCTTTTAAGGGGAACGCCGGCATTACCTCTATGGTGCTGCCTAACATTGAACACATCTCCGATTCGATGTTTGAGGGCTGTACGGGTCTTCGAAGCGTCGTGCTCGGTGATGGAGTGCAGTCGGTCGGCACACGTGCCTTTCACAGCTGCACGTCCTTGCAATCGGTTACCATGACCGAGAGCGTGCGCTCGATCGGCGCTTCGGCATTTGGCAACTGTGGGTCGCTTCAGCGCATGGTTCTGCCCTTCGTCGGCGGCTCGCCCGCTATCAAGGATGTCCAACGTAACGGCTGGGCGTATTACGATACCTATTTTGTGTTCGGTTATATTTTCGGGCAATCCAATTATAACGGTGCACAAAAGATTCGGGTGTGTCACGATTTCGACCCGTGGGGGGAAGAGATCAGCAGCGACTTTTACATCCCCGCCTCGCTTTCCTACGTTGAGATCCTCAGCGGCAGCTATGAAAGCGGCTCTTCCTCCAAAAGGTGGAGCATCGGTGCGTTTGCCGGCTGCACGATGATCCGTGAGCTCGTGCTGCCAAAGCACGCCGTAAGTAACAACGCCTATGCGTTTCGCGGCTGTACGGGCGTCACGACCCTGACCACAGGCAGCAGCTTTGCTCCCGCGGTCTTTCCGAACGTGACGAGCCTGACGCTTTATAACGTTTCGGATCAAACGGCATTTTCCGCCGCCGATTACGCTAAAATAACCAACCTTGTGCTGCATTACAGCGCAAGCACAAAATCTCTCAGTGCCGCCTCGCTTGCGGCGGTGCGCGACAAGATCTCGGCGCTTTACCTCTCGTCTCACAGCACCGAGGTGGAGAGCGGGGTGCTCTCCTCCCTTGGAGGATTGAAAAAACTGGCATTGCCATACAAGGCTCTCGGTGAGGCGGATCTTTCAAGGATCGAGTCGCTTGAAATTTTGTCGGGCGAGAGCTATATGATCGGGCAGTTGACGTTGAGCGCCGCCGTGCGCTTGCAGGAGCTGACACTGGATTCGCGCTGTACCGTGATCGCCGCAAACGCCTTCCAAAATTGCACGGCCCTGCGCAAGGTAACGTTTGACGGCTCTGCCGAGTCCTTGCTTTATGACAACCTCGTGCGTAGGTGGATTTTGATCAATTTCGGTAACGCCTATGCCAATCCTCTCGCGCACGGTGCTTCTTTGTATTTTGAAACGAAAAGCGGCGTCCGGTCCGCCCAAGAGATCACCTTGTCAAAAGGGACACAGGCCATCGGTGCCTTTGCATTTTACGGCTGTGCAAACCTCAAGGAGCTGACCTTTGACCGTAACCTAAGCGCGATCGGCGAGCATGCCTTTGGTGGCGTGGCACTGAATTCGGTGACGTACCTTGGTACCTTGAACGATTGGTGCGGCATTTCCTTTGCCAACGGCGAGGCCAATCCCCTGCATTGCGCACCGGTGCTGATGATGGGGGGCGAGGCGTTGACCGCACTTGGCGAGTCGTTGACTGTGCAAGCCATTCCCGCGTACGCATTTTACGGTTACAGTGGACTTGAGCTTGTGATACTGCCCGATACCGTTACCCGTATCGGCACTTCCGCATTTGAAAATTGCGTGTCGCTTTCCGAGGTTACGGTGCCGGGGAGCCTCACTGTGATCGAAATGAGGGCGTTCGGCGGGTGCACGGCGCTTACCTCCGCTCTTTTTGCAGTCAAAACGGGGTGGGCACGCTTTGAAAGCAGCACCTCCGAAATGGGCCATGTGCTTTCGGAGTATTATTTGACCGGCACCACCCGCGCGGCGGAGTATCTTTGTGTAACCTATACCGACTACATTTGGAAGAAAGTAGGATAACGATGAAACGAATTATTGCATTTTTATTGATCACTGCCACCGTGGCCGCGCTTTGCGTTTCGCTGGGTGCTTGCAGCTTGATCCATGTGAAAAACGGCATTTACTTCACGGAGGTATATGACGAAAACAATGAGGAGATCATTGCGTATCGGATCACGGGCTGTTCTAAAAAGACAAAGAAAAAGGATACGATCGAGATCCCTTCGATCATAAGAGGGAAGCCTGTGGTATCCATTGGGAGCGGCGACGGGGGCTTTGAGGGAGCTGAGGCGACCAAGATCATCGTGCCCGAGGGCGTTACCAAGATTACCAGTGGCTTTGAAAATTGCCCCAATCTTACCACGGTGGACCTGCCGGAGTCGCTTGAAATTATGATGAACGACGTATTTGAGGGCTCTCCCAAGGTCGGCACCGTTGAAAACGGCTTCCGTTACGTGGACGGATGGATCGTGTCGCGCGAAGAGAGTGAGGCCTACATTCTTCGTGACGATACCAAGGGCATTGCCGATTACGTCGATCTCAAGGGCATTCAGGATGCGGGAGGGAATGTTCGTTTCCCCGAGGGGCTTCGTTACATCGGGGACGCCGTGCTTGAAAATGCCGTTATCCTCGGTGACGTTACGATTCCTACTACCATCAAAAATATGGGCTGGTGCTTGTTTGAAAGTGCGCAGATCGGGGGCACCATCACCTTTCCCGAAACGATCACTCGTATGTATAACAACATCCTCGATCACACCAAGGTTACACGCGTTGTGATCAATTGTACCAATTTGTTTTTTGACAATGGCGGTGGCTGGGATGGTGTGTTCCCGGGCTGCGCGATCGGGGAGCTTGTGGTAAATGCAGGTAGTATTACCTACCATGAGGAGCATACCGAGGACGGTATGCTGAATGCTAAAATCGAGAGGCTTATTACCCGCGCTGAGCTGCTCCCGTACCTGCCTGCCGCGCCGAAGACGCTGGAGGTCACGGGCGGCACGATCCCTCAGGGTGCCTTTAAGCAAAGAGGGATCGAGGCGTTGATCCTGGATGAGGACGTGACCTCGGTCGGGGCTACGGCCTTCGCCGGATGCACGAGCCTGAAATCCCTTACCGTGAAAAACGCAAGCCTTTCGCTGGGGAACCAAGCCTTCTATCAAACCGCCATTTCCACGGTCCAAGCTCCTTCCGGAGTCATCAGCTCCTTGCCGACGGCCGCATGCACTCATCTTGTGGTCACGTCGGGCAATATTGCGGCGGAGATGCTAAAGGATGTGTCTCTTGTGACCGATCTGACCCTGCAAAGTGGTGTCAGCGTGATCGCTCCCGGTGCGCTTTCGGGACTCACGTCCTTGAAAAACGCAACCGTTCCCGCAAAATTCGTGGAGACGCTCCCGAAGGGAACACTTGAAAAGCTGACGGTGACAAGTGGCTCGGCACTTCCCGAGCACGCACTTGCGGGTGCTGCGGCACTCACGGAGATCACACTCTCTGCGAGCATCACGAGCATCGGCGCTGACGCCTTTGCCGATGCCACAGTCCTCAAGGCAGTTCGCTATGGTGGCTCAGTTGCCGACTGGGCAAAGATCCACTTTGCCACCGCTACCGCAAACCCCCTGTGCTTTGCAAACAATCTTTACGTGGATAACGCCGTGGTGATTGAGGCGTTGGGCCTTACCACGGTAAGCAATTATGCCTTTTATGGGTATAAGGCATTGGCGCAGGTCACGTTTGGTGAGGGAATTTCCAAGATTGGCGAAGGCGCCTTCTCGGGCTGTACGGGCCTGATGAGCCTTTCGCTCCCCGCGGCACTCCGCGAGATCGGTAAGGGTGCCTTCACAGGATGTGAGGGAATCACTGAGGTCGCGTTTGCAACCAAGGAGGGATGGTACCGCCGTGAGGAGGGGTCGCTTTCGGACAGCCCCATTTCCGATTATTACTTGACCGACCCTGCCCGTGCGGCACAGGCACTGGTCGTAACGTACACCGGCAGCGTGTGGACGAAGTAAAGGAGCTTTTTATGAAACGTCTTGCTTTAAAATTTGCACTTTTGACCGTCCTTCTTTTGGCGTTCGCGTTGCCGATTCTTACCGCCTGCGGTGATGATAATACCGTCAAGGAGGGCGATTTTATCTACCACGACGGTAAGGACGGCACCTATACACTCATTGGTACAAAGTACGACAAGAAGGGCGAGCATAAGTGGCCCGATACCCTGGAGGTGCCCGGTGAGGTTGACGGTAACGTTGTGGACGGAATCTTTGATGCGTTTAACGGTTGTTATGCCAAAAAGATCGTGCTGCCTGAAACCATTACCTTTATCAACGACTGCTTCAATGATTGCTATGTACTGGAAGAATTGAACATTCCCGATGCCGCGACGCGTATCATTGGCAAAAGCTTTACCAATTGCCCGAATCTGGTGGAAAGTGAAAACGGCTTTGATTACGTTGGAAAATGGGCGGTCGGCTCCGACCCGAGCGCCGTATTGGCAACGCTTCGCCCGGGCACGATCGGCAGCATTGACGGCGTGAGCCTGATGGGCCTGATGGTGGAGGGCGAGATCGTGCTTCCCGATGATTTTTATCACATCGGTGGAAGAGCCTTTTTCGATCAGTGGGGGGTCCCTGCGGATTACATCAAGTCGATCACTGTCAACGAGATCTTATCCAGCGAGAGCGGATTTGCCCGTGATTCCAGAGATAAAAGGACCGTAGTGGATCGGGTGATCGTGAAAAAATCTTTGAAGGGCGGCCTTTTGTACGGCGCGAAGTCGATCGGGGAAATGGTGGTCCACGGCGATACGATGGGCGGCGGATATGCAGCGAATAGGCTTGTGATCAGCGGTGGCGCCGTGCCGGCACAGTACTCCATCGCCCTTGGCGGCACCGAGCTTGTGATCAATGCTGAGGTCACGTCGGTGGGAGGGAATTCCTTTATCTCTAAGACGCTGAAAAAGGTTACCGTTTTTGGTGACACCAGTATCGCTCAAAACGCTTTTGCCAAATGCGAAAATATAGAGGAAATCTACGGCCCTGCCAGTTTGTTGCTGGGTATGGATACGGGGTCGATCAAGACGCTGACCATCACCTCGGGTGAGGTGAGCGCGGCGCTTTTGTCGGGTGCTCGCTCGCTCGAGAGCTTGACGCTCCTGCCCGGTGTGGTGGTGGAGGGCAATGCCTTTGCCGGCCTTACGGCGCTTCATACGGTGTCGGTTCCCGCCTCTGCGCTAAATGCGCTCCCCGGAGATCGGATCAAGCACCTCACACTGGTAAGCACAACTGTTTTAAGTGAAAATGCGTTTGTCGGCTTTACGGCACTGGAAAGCATCACGCTTCCGTCGGGGCTTTTGTCGGTTGGGACCGATGCCTTTTTGGACTTGACAAGCCTGAAGGACGTGTATTATGGCGGCACGGTGGCCGACTGGGCTAAGATCCGATTTGCAAACGGTGCGGCCAATCCCTTGTCGGTGGCCGAAAACCTTTATGTGGGTGGCGCGCTGATCACCGAGGTCTTGGATCTTTCAGCCCTTTCGCCCTATGCCTTTTACGGCTACGGCAAGCTGACGGCCGTCGGACTCCTGCCGAGTGTGACCGTCATACCCGAGGGAGCATTTTACGGCTGCGTAGGACTGACCTCGCTGAGCATTCCCGCATCGGTCACACGCATGGATCACAATGCTTTTGGCGGTTGTGCGTCCCTGACGGAGGTCCGGTTTGCCGAGACTGCCGGTTGGTGGCGCTATGAGAGTGCCACGGCACAAAGCGGCAGTATGATCTACGAAAATTATCTTTCCACCTCTGACAGTGCCGCACGGTACCTCACGGTGACCTATGCCAATTATATTTGGAAGCGTGTGGCGGTATAAAGGAGCATTATGACAAAAAAAGGTTTCAAAATAAGCATACGTATATCGTTTTTTTTGATAATTCTTGTGTGCCTGCCGCTTTTGGCGGCTTGCGGCGGCGGGAGCAATGACGGTCCCATCCTTGAGCCAAACGAGGTCCTCTCGGAGGGCTACGTGTTCAGGCGCGTGGAGAACGAATGGGGCGACGGCTACGAGCTTGTTTCCTTTCGGTATTATGGGGAGCAGAGTCGTGGGGACGTTCTCAACGTTCCCTCACACGTGGAGGGTAAGCCTGTGATCGGCCTGTCAGGTGCCGATGAAACCAGCCTCAGTGCGGTGATTTTGCCCGATACCCTCGTTTATATTAAGGGTTCCTTTCGGCATTGTGTTAATTTGACCTCACTGCAAATTCCCGCATCCGTGATACAGATCACGGGTGGAAGCTTTTTGCCCGAGAGCGATTGGGGACATGGTTGTCCTAAGCTGGTGCAAGCCGAAAACGGCTTTCTTTACATGGGTAACTGGGTGGTCGGTAACGATAAAACGAAGACCGACACCGAGCAAGAGCAAACGCCTTCTCTTCGAGAGGGCACGCTCGGCATTGCCGATGGAGTTTCTCTTTTGAGCTTGATCGACGACGATGATAAGCTGGTGATTCCCGAAGGGATCAAGCATATTGGTAAATTAAATTTCTTCAAAGAAAATAGCATCTCCGATTGGGTAAAGGAATTGGTCCTGCCGGAGTCGCTTGAAACGATTGGCGAGAGTGCCTTTTGGGCGGTGGTGAACACCAAATCTCCTATTGTTCTTAAAAATGTCAAAAGCATTGGCAAAAATGCGTTTTCACACGGAAAATACGGTGAATTGATCCTGCCCGAAACGGTAGAATATATTGGGCGCGGGGCATTTGAAGACTCAAGCTTTGATAAGATCTGCTTTGGAGCGGGTGTTCAAAGGTGTGAAAAGGGTGCGGCTCATAGTGCCAAGATCGGGGAGCTTTCGATCCCCACTTCGCTGCTGCCCATGATCACGAGCCATGAAGTTGACGGCTGGACGGTAAATTATACGTCGATCCACACGCTTCGTCTTACCGACGGTGCCGTGAAGGATGTTTTTAGAAATGCAACGGTCAAGGCGTTGATATTGGAGGAGGGCGTGACCTCGATTGCGGCAAAGGCCTTTGAGGGGTACACGGCACTTGAGACCGTGGAGGTCAAAAGCGCTGAAACGTATATCCCGTACAGTGCCTTTGTGACATGTGAGCATTTAAAGGACGTCACGGCACCTGCCGAGGTCTTTTCAAGCATCGCAAAGGAAAAGCTTGAGCGCGCCCACGTTATTTCGGGCAGCATCAAGGCCTTGGATTTCGCATATACCCCCCGATTGCAGGAGATCGTGATCGCTCCCGAGGTCTCGGTGGACCCTGATGCATTCTCCCGTTGTGCCGCCTTAACTGCGGCAACGGTGCCGCTATCCGTGCTTTCGGCTTTGCCGAAGGCGCAAATTATGTCGCTCACCGTGACCGACGGTACGGCATTGGACGCCGATACGTTGGCCGGCTTTACGGCCCTTGAGGTGATCGGCCTTCCCAAGACGCTGCTCGGCCTTGGCGCGGATACCTTCCGTGATGCCACAGGGCTTCAGGCCGTTTATTTTGACGGTACGCTTGCCGACTGGGCCAAGATCCGATTTGCAAACGGTGCGGCCAATCCCTTGTCGGTGGCAAAAGACCTGTACATCGGCGGGGAATTGGTAACGGCTGTGTCGGGTCTTACGTTACTGTCGCCCTATGCCTTTTACGGATATCAAAAGCTCGCATCCTTGGATCTTTCGGGCTTGATGTTTATCCCCGAGAGTGCCTTTGCGGGCTGCACGGGGCTGGTGACGCTCACGGTACCCGCCTCGGTCGGTGAGATCGGTCCAAACGCGTTTTTGAATTGTACGGCACTGGAATCGGTCATCTTTGCAAGCACCGAGGGATGGATGCGCTATGAAAATGCCGAGGATACCGGCTCCGAGATCTTCCCTGTGTATCTTGAAAATGCTGAAAATGCGGCCGAGACACTTGTTGTGACTTACGTGAATTACGTATGGCAAAAAGGCCTTGAGTAAAGGAAATGTTTTATGGATCATCGTACGTTTATTGATTTTTTACACACCGTTGAACGCCTAAAATGCAACACGCGCCATTCCTGGACGTCAAGCGGACGCAGGGAAAGCGTGGCGGAGCACTCCTGGCGGTTGGCCGTGATGGCACTGCTTTGTGCCGATGAATACCCCGACCTTGATCACGCCAAGCTGGTAAAAATGTGCCTCATCCACGACTGGGGTGAGGCCTTGACGGGTGACATTCCGTCCTTTTACAAGACCGAGGCCGATGAGGTGCGCGAGGCTAAGGCCATCGAGCAGCTGCTTTCTCCCTTGCCCGATGCGATGCGTGAGGAGTTTTCGGCGTTGTTTGCCGAAATGGAGGCGCGAGAAACGCCCGAGGCCAAGCTTTTTAAGGCGCTGGATAATATGGAGGCCATTTTTTCGCACAATGAGGCCGATATTTCGACCTGGATCGAAAAGGAATATACCGAGAGCCTCATTTATGGCGTAGAAGCGGCCGCGTGGCACCCCTTTACCGCCGACGTGAGAGAGCTTCTCCGACAGGACACCCTCGAAAAGATTAAACGCGAGGGAAAAAGGGAATAACAAAAAGGGCGAAGCTTCGCCCTTTTTTCATACCGTATTGCCACTTTTTTGGGGCAAAACGGCAAAGGAAGAGGCTTAAAAACGGCGGTTTTTCCTTTTTTTGCCTCCGCGTGACGGCTTGTCCCATAAAAGTGACGATTTTGTGTATTTTAACGAATTTTCAAATACGAAAAAGTTTTTTTGCCGCCCGTTATCGTGCTTTTTGGGATGTTTTTCGGGGACAATCGTACAAAGTGCCAAAAATGTCGAAAACACTACTTTTTATTAAAAACGTGTTGCCTTTGCGAGCGTTTTGTTGTATAATATTTTATATAGAAAAGGGAGGAGGAAACGCGTATGCTTGATTTGCAAAAAGCCGGCTTGTGGAAGCGTGTTTCAGCCGCCCTTTTTGATTTGATCCTGCTGGGCATCGTTGCCGTTGGCGTGGCGCTCGGTATTTCAGCGGCGCTGGATTACGACGGACACAGTGAGCGCTTTGAGGCCGTGTCGGAATCCTACGAGCATCAATACGGCGTTGATTTTGACATCAGCTATGAGGAATACACCGCACTCTCCGAGCAGGAGCGTGCCACGCACGATGCCGCCTACGCCGCGTTTGCCGCGGATGAGCAGGCCAATCGCCTTTACGCGTTGATGTTCCAATTCACGCTGCTGATCCTTATTTTCGGCGTGCTCGGTGCCTTTCTCCTGCTGGAGTTCTTAGTGCCCTTGTTGCTCGGCAACGGTCAAACGCTCGGCAAAAAGATCTTCGGCATCGGCGTGATGCGTGCGGACAGCGTAAAGATCTCGGGGCCGATCCTCTTTGCCCGCTCGATCCTCGGAAAATATACCGTTGAGGTCATGCTCCCCATTCTCGTCGTTGTGATGATGAGCTTTGGCATGGCCGGCATGGGCGGTACCCTGGTTCTGGTTCTTTTGTTCGGTGCCGAGGTGGCGTTGCTGCTGTTTACCAAGGAGCACGTATTTTTACACGATAAGCTTTCCCATACCGTGGCGGTTGACATTGCCGCGCAACGGATCTTTGATAGTCCCGAGGCACTTTTGGCTTACAAGCAAAGACTTCACGCCGAGGCAGCGGAAAGGGCCGAGGGCTAATCCACGGTCGCATCATTTCGAAAATCAACATTTCAATCCAAGTGAAGGAAGGAATACATTATGAAAGTTGAACTTAAAAATCTCACAAAGATCTTCCCCAGCCGCAGCAAAAAGGCCGGTGAGGAGGTGGTAGCGGTCAACGACTTTACCTTTACCATCCCCGACGGCAAGCTGATCGGCCTGCTCGGCCCCTCGGGCTGTGGCAAGAGTACTACGCTTTACATGATCAGCGGCCTGCAAAAGCCCTCGGGCGGTCAGATCTTCTTCGGCGAAGAGGACGTGACTGATCTTTCGGCGGAGCACCGCGGTGTGGGTCTTGTGTTCCAAAACTACGCACTGTACCCCCACATGACCGTAAAGCAAAACATCATGTTCCCCTTGCAGAACCTCAAGGGCGCGGACAAGCTCCCCAAGGAGGAAATGATCGAGCGTGCCCATCAGGCCGCGAAGCTGGTGCAGATCGACAACCTGATGGACCGTAAGCCCAGTGAGCTTTCGGGCGGTCAGCAGCAGCGCGTGGCCATTGCCCGTGCACTGGTGAAGATGCCCAAGGTCCTCTTGCTTGACGAGCCGCTCTCGAACCTCGACGCGCGCCTTCGCCTTCAGACCCGTGAGGAGATCCGCCGCATCCAGAAGGAGACCGGCATTACCACCATTTTCGTAACCCACGACCAGGAGGAGGCGATGAGCATCTCCGACATGATCGTGGTCATGAAGCTGGGTGTCGTTCAGCAGATCGGCAAGCCCCAGGAGGTGTACGACGACCCCATCAACCTGTTTGTTGCCAAGTTCCTTGGTACGCCCCCCATTAACGTATTTAACGGTACGGTCAAGGGCGGCAAGCTCTACATCGGTGATGCCGCTGTGCTTGACGTTCCCGGCGTAGAGGATCAGGATGTGACCGTGGGCATCCGTCCCGAGGGCTTCATCCCCGACAAGAAGGGTGCTTTGGTATGCAACCTTTCGAACATTGAGGTCATGGGCCGCGACGTGAGCGTTGTTTCGACGCACGAGGCGTCCCTCAGCCCCGCCATCCGCTCGATCATCGACGCCGACGATATGCCCGCCCCCGGCGCGACCGTCAGCTACTCTCTCAAGCCCCATAAGGTATTCCTGTTCGGCCGCGAGGATGAGAAGAGAATTTACTTCGAGGTAAAGTGATATGGTAGAAAGTAAGCATCCCTGGAAGGCGTGGATCTATCTCGCGCCCGCCATTGTGCTGTTGCTGATCTTTACGGTGTGGCCCATCGTAAACACACTGCGCATGGCATTCCTTGAAAATTATAATATTATGGCCGCCACCGTTCCCGGTGTCACCTTCAACGTCGGCCTTGGCAACTTCCAGCAGGTGATCCAGTACGGCGGTTTCCTTACTTGCCTTGGCAACACCATGCTCATTTGCTTCCTGACCGTTCCGATCTCTACGTTCCTGGCACTCATCATTGCGGTGTGCCTGAACGCGATCAGGCCTCTGCAGAGAATGCTGCAGACCATCTTCTTCCTGCCCTACGTGACCAACTCGATTGCGATCGGCATGGTATTTGCCGCCATGTTCAACATGATCGGCAACAACTTCGGCGGTGAAGGGGAATTGCTCATCACGGCAGGTATTATCAACAACATCATCGGTATTTTCGGCGTAGAGCCCATCAACTGGATCAACGTGGGCTCGAGCTACGCGGCCAACGTCTTCGTGATGGTGGTGTATATCGTGTGGAACGCGCTGCCCTTTAAGATCCTCATTCTGCTTGGTGGTCTTCAGAGCGTCAACAAGCAGTACTACGATGCTGCTAAGGTGGACGGCACCTCGCGTGTACGCACCTTCTGGCGCATCACCGTGCCGCTCCTTTCCCCCATGATCGCGTACGTGGTGATCACGGGCTTCATCGGCGGCTTCAAGGAGTATTCGAGCATCGTCGGTATCTTCGGCGAGGATATGGGCCCCACGGGCGATCCGCGACGCCTCAATACCATGGTCGGCTTCATTTACGACGCCCTTGCCAATCACCAGGGCCGCGCCAGCGCCGCCGCACTGATCCTTTTCGGCATCATCTTTGTGGTTACGATGATTAACCTCTGGGTGAGCAAGAAAAAGACCCACTATTAAGGAGGTGCCGATATGACTGCTCAAAACATTACCATGCAGGAAAAGGATATGAGCCGTGTTCATGCACGCCAGCGCGTGATGAAGATCGCCGTGCAGGTTGGCCTTTACGCCTTCCTCGGCATCATGGCACTTATCGTCATTTTCCCGTTCTACTTCATGCTCATTTCCTCGGTCAAGAGCATGGATGAGTACCGCCAGACAGTGCAAACCCTTTGGCCGCGTGACATCATTCTTCACAACTACGTGGATGCGTTCAAGACCGCAAACCTCGGCACCTTGTTCCTCAACACGATGTACGTTGGCGTCGTATCCACCATTCTCTCGCTCGTCATCACCGTGCTTTCGGCCTTTGCCTTTGCACGCCTTGAGTTCAAGGGACGCGACGCGATGTTCGCGGCACTCCTTGCCACGATGATGATCCCCGGTGAGCTTTTCACCATCACCAACTACGCAACGATCAGCGCCTTCGAGTGGAAAAACACCTACACGGTATTGATCGTGCCCTTCCTTGTGAGCGTATTCTATATTTATCTTCTTCGTCAAAACTTCCTGCAAATACCCAACGAGCTCTACCTCGCCGCGAAGGTGGACGGCACCTCAGATCTCAAGTATTTGTGGAAGGTGATGATCCCCCTGTCGCTGCCCACCCTCATTTCCATCACCATTTTGAAGATGATGGGTGCGTGGAACTCCTACGTGTGGCCCCGCCTCGTTGCCAACGATGAGGCACACCGCATGATCACCAACGGCCTTCGTAACGCCTTCACTGATTCGACGGGTGACGTCAATATCCCCGTGCAGATGGCGGCGGTTGCGCTCGTATCTACCCCCTTGTTCCTGGTGTTCATCTTCCTTCGTAAATATATTATGAAGGGCGTATCGCGCAGCGGTATTAAGGGCTAAGCAAATTTCCATCCTATTTAATAATAACGGTACTTTCGTGCGGCCGTCTATTATACAAAAAGAAGAAAAGAAAAAGAAAGAGAGGAAACTCAACGTGAAAAGAAGAATTCTGTCTATCGTTCTCGCGCTTTCCATGCTCCTTGCCATCTTTACTCTGGCTGCGTGCAACAAGGATAACGCAGGCGAGATCTCGGACTTCAACTTCGACACCACGAAGGAAGTCAAGATCGTCTTCTACCACACCATGGGCGAGGCTCTGCGCGCTGTGCTTGATAAGCACATCGTAGAGTTCAACAAGCTCTATCCCAACATCAAGATCGAGCATTCGCAGGTCGGCGGCTACGACGACGTGCGTGAGCAGATCAAGACTGAGATCACCGTAGGTGACCAGCCCAACCTTGCTTACTGCTACCCCGACCACGTAGCGCTTTACAACGTGGCTATGGCTGTACAGCCCCTGGATGGCCTGATCGGCGCTACCGCAACTGTGACCCGTCAGGATGGCACCACCGAGCAGGTGGGCCTGACCGAAGCGCAGGTCAACAACTTCATCGACGGCTTCTACAACGAGGGCAAGCAGTTCGGTGACGGCAAAATGTACACCCTGCCTTTCTCGAAATCGACAGAGGTCTTCTACTACAACAAGACTGTATTTGATCAAAACGGCCTGAAGGTCCCCACCCACTGGTGGTGTGGCGATGCCTGCCCCGCCGGCTGTGACACCTCGCTTGAGTACGTGTGCGCACGCCTGAAGGCCATCGACCCCAACTGCATTCCCCTTGGCTACGACTCCGAGTCCAACTGGTTCATCACCATGTGCGAGCAGCTCGGCACGCCCTACACCAGCGCCACCGGCGAGCACTTCCTCTTTGATAACGAGTCGAACCACGCCTTCGTTAAGAAGTTCCGTGAGTGGTATCTTGCAGGCTACGTGACCACCCAGGAGCTTTCGGGCGGTTACACCTCCGCACTCTTCACCAAGACCGACGCCGGCAGATGCTATATGTGCATCGGCTCCTCGGCAGGTGCAAACCACCAGATCCCCAAGGATAAGGATACCGGTGAGCTTTTGTTTGAGGTAGGCATCTCGCCCATTCCTCAGGCCAATGCCGCAGCCCCCAAGGTTATTTCGCAGGGCCCCTCGGTATGTATCTTCAAGAAGAAGGACAACCAAGAGGTTCTTGCATCCTGGCTGTTCCTCAAGTACCTGACCACCACGGTTGAGTTCCAGGCTGAGTTTGGTCTGACCTCCGGCTACCTGCCCGTGCTTGAAACCGTAGGCACCAACGAGGCCTATGCCGCAATGCTCGCACAGGCCGACGGTGGCTTCAACCTTCCCCAGCTTGCAACCAAGGTGTGTCTCCAGCAGGAGAAAGCCTACTACACCTCGCCTGCATTCAACGGCTCCTCCACCGCTCGTGATGAGGTGGGCAAGCTGATGCAGGTCTGCCTTGCCATCAAGGCCAACGCAAACGTAGATCAAGAGATCAAGAATGCGTTCAAGGCCGCCGTTGACGAGTGCAAGTACCAAGCAGGTTAATTTCTATGAAGGTCCGCACGTCCTATAAGCTGCTTTCATTGCTGCTTGCTTTGCTGATGCTTGTATCCTGCCTTGCGGCCTGCGATAAGGACGGGGGTGAGGAGCCTCAGGCTCCTCACGTCCACGTCGATTACGTGGGCACAACCAAGCTGGATATGACGAGCGAAAGCAAAAAGGTGGAGGCAACTGTAAAATCCTATATTGACGGCGACACCACACACTTCTACGTGGACGATACCGATATAGCTCCGATGGGTGTGGTCAAGGCAAGATACCTTGCCGTTGACACCCCTGAGTCCACGGGTCGCATTGAGGAGTGGGGCAAAGCCGCCGCCGCCTTTACCAAATCCAAATTAAAGGGTGCTGCCGAGATCATTCTTGAGTCGGATACCGCCCAGTGGAATATGGATAACAACGACCGCCACCTGCTTTGGATCTGGTACAAAAATGCCGGGGAAGCGGAATACCGCAACCTCAACATTGAGCTTCTTCAAAGCGGCTACGCCGTGGCCTCCAACTCGGGCCAGAACCGCTACGGCAAAACCTGCCTTGCGGCGCTCGCTCAGGCAAAGGTTGAAAAGCTTTACGTCCATTCGGGCGAAAAGGACCCGAACTACCCCTACGGCGCCGCTACCGAGGTGACGCTCAAGGAGCTTCGTGTCAACCGTGACGCGTACGTGGGCAAAAAGGTCGTCTTTGAGGGCCTGATCATGCAGGGCGGCACGACGCTCTACATCGAGCAGTATGACGAAGAGGACGGCCGCAGCTACGGCGTTCAGGTCTATCTCGGCTACACGCCCCCTGCGGGCACGGGCGCCTTCTGGTACACGGGCAACCGTGTGCGCATCGTGGGCTCCTTCCAGTACGCCGAGGTGGTCAATGCCTACCAGGTTTCGGGTGTGGAATACAACCCCATGAAGCCCAACGACCCCGGCAACTCCAAGCTGCTCGAGAAAAATCAGGCAACGACCGCCGAAGAGATCACCGATCTCGCGGATTTTGTGAACGGCACGACCACGTTTACCGTGGGCGAAGAACAAAAAACCTTTAAAAACAGCGAGCTTGCTCTGTACACCAAGCGCTCGATCAAGGGCCTTACCGTAAAGAGCGCGCACACCACCGCAAACGGCGGTGATAACGACGGTGCCATTTCGCTTACCTGTGAAAAGGACGGCGTCACCTTTACGGTGCGCACGACCATTCTCAAGGATGAGAACAATGAGATCGTCACCCAAGATCGCTTCCTTGGTCATACCATCGATGTGGAGGGAATTATCGATTCCTACACGCCCGAGAACTCGACCAACCTGCAAATTCAACTGAAGGTCGTATCGCTGAAAGCGATCACCATTCACTGATCTCCCCCCTGGTGGGGCCAAACGGCCCCACTACCAATTCAATGGATTTAATTTGCAAAAGCAATTAAATAAAAAATAAGGAGAAAGAACATCATGAAAAAGCTACTCGTAATCCTCTTGGCTCTGGTGCTTTGTCTTGGTATCTTTGTTGCGTGCGACAAGGATAAGGACGGAGATGGCGAGCCGGCGCCTGTTGTTTACAACGTAAACGCAGCCGCAACCTATGTCCACAATATGTATAAGGACAAAACGACGATGACCGGTGACCTTGAGGTTACCTCTAAGGTCGTGATCGAGGACGTTACTTATACCGTTGAGTGGGCAGCCACCGAAGGCGCTACCATTACCAAAAAGAATGATAACGTCTATATTGTTGACGTGAATGAGACGACCGAAACGGAGTACACCTTCACGCTCACCGCAACCGTAAAGGCCGCTGACGGCACCACCGCTGTCAAGACCTTCACCATGACCGTACCCGCTTACGCTGTGATTTCCTTCGCGGACTACATGGTTGCTGAGGAGGGTAAGGTCGTTACCATCAAGGGTATCGTTGCGGAGATCAACTCCAAGAGCAAGAACAACAAGTACAACCACCTGTTCCTCGTGGATGAGTCGGGTGTCGGTGGCTACTACTGCTACTCGCTCGCCAAGGACCCCGTTGCCGACAGCAAGGTTGAGATCGGTATGACCGTCGAGGTTACCGGTACCATTGCTCCTTACTCCGGCATGCAGGAGCTCAAGGGCGGTACCGTAAAGATTGTTGATACCACCAAGAAGCAGGTTCCCACGGTGGACCTTACCGCCAAGCTTGCCGCAGGCGAGTCTTTGAAGAACTACGTTGGTATGATCGTAACCTTCAAGGGCGTTGAGATCGGCGGCCAGGATCTTTCCACCGCCAACTCTCAGTACCTCTACTTCAAGCTGGGTGAGCAGAGCGCCTACGTTCGTACCTACGTAAGCGATTTCCCCACGGCATTTACCCTTACCAAGAATGGCGACACTTATGAGTGCGCTGCTAAGGCTACCATCGACGCCGCACATGCCGAGAAGTACGGCTGGACGGCGAACGTCACCGGTATCCTGGTGCTTTACAACTCCGCGCCTTACCTCATTCCCATTACTGAAACTCCTTTTGAGTATCTTGAGAAGATCGAGAAGACTCCCGCACAAAAGATCGAGGATTCCTTGGCAGGCGTAACGATTCCGAACGTTGAGAAGAACACCGTGATCACGCTTCCCACGGCCGGCGCAAACTACGCCGACGTAACCTTCGCTTGGGCACTGACCGAGAACGCTGCTGCAACCCTTGCAGGCAACGTGCTGACGGTAACCCTTCAGGACGCAGCAACCGAGCTGACCCTCACTCTTACCGCTACCTGCGGCGAAACGACCGACACCAAGACCTTCACCATCAAGGTGGACGCACTGCCCAAGGGCAACTTCCTGCCTGAGCTTGCCGCTCCCGCAGTAGGCACGCCCTTCAAGCTGACCGTATTCCAGAACCAGCTTGGTAAGATCCTGTACTTTGCAGGCACCACCGAGTCTGAGTCCGTAACCTACCGTCTTGCTACTACCGATAAGGCAGACAAGGCCGTTGACGTGTATCTTGAAGAAGTAACCGGCGGTTACGCTATTTACTTCATGAACGGCACGACCAAGACCTACATCCGTCTGTACGAGCGCTCTGCCGGCTCCGGCTCGCTTGCGCTTGTGACCGAGGCACCCACCGAGGTTCTTACTTGGGATAACGACCTTAAGACCTTCATTCTCACGGTTGGCTCCAATAAGTACTACCTTGGCACTTATAACTCGAACAGCAACCTGAGCACCTCCAACACCTCCTACATTACTGACACAAACCTCGGTGTTTCTCAGTTCCCTGTAGCACTTACCGTGCTTGTTCCTGCTGACTACGCACCCGTAAAGGATCCCGCTCCTGCAAAGGATAAGGCCTTCAAGCTTACGGTATTCCAGAATCAGCTCGGCAAGATTCTTTACTTTGCCGGTACGACCGAGTCTGCAAGCGTAACCTATCGTCTTGCTACCACTGACGATCCTGCAAAGGCTGTTGATGTTTACCTTGAGGAGGTTACCGGCGGTTACCTCCTGTACTTCATGAACGGCGAGACCAAGACTTACATTCGTCTGTATGAGCGTTCTGCCGGTTCCGGCTCGCTTGAGCTTGTGACCACCGCTCCCGCCGAGGTTCTTACTTGGGATGCAACCATTGGTACGTTTGTGATTAC
>JAFVYZ010000003.1 GCA_017508425.1 Clostridia bacterium
CGCCAAGGGTTTCGATACCAAGCGAAAGAGGCGTTACGTCAAGCAAGAGAAGATCCTTTACGTCACCGCCAAGCACACCGCCCTGAATGGCGGCACCAAGGGCCACGCACTCATCGGGATTGATGCCCTTGAAGGGCTCCTTGCCGGTAAACTTCTTTACGGCCTCCTGCACGGCAGGAATACGGGTAGAGCCACCTACAAGCAATACCTTGTGGATCTCGGATACCGACTTGCCTGCATCCTCAAGCGCCTTGCGGGTAGGAACCATGCAACGGTCCACAAGATCCGCGGTAAGGCGGTCGAACTCGGCGCGCGTGAGGGTCGCCTCAAAGTGGAGAGGACCTGCCGCGGTTGCCGTGATGAACGGAAGGTTGATGTTCGACGAGGTCATGCCCGAAAGCTCGATCTTTGCCTTCTCCGCCGCATCCTTCAGGCGCTGAAGCACCATCTTATCCTGACGAAGGTCCACGCCGTTCTCGCGCAGGAACTGCTCCGCCATCCAGTCAATGACGCGCTGGTCAAAGTCGTCGCCGCCAAGACGGTTGTCGCCTGCGGTCGCAAGCACCTCAAACACGCCGTCGGAAATTTCAAGGATCGATACGTCAAACGTACCGCCGCCAAGGTCAAATACCATAATGGTCTGGTCATTTTCTTTATCCATACCGTATGCAAGAGCGGCCGCGGTAGGCTCATTGATGATGCGCTTTACGTCAAGACCTGCGATCTTGCCTGCATCCTTGGTAGCCTGTCTTTGTGCGTCCTTAAAGTAAGCGGGCACGGTGATAACGGCCTCGGTTACAGGCTCGCCAAGGAAAGCCTCTGCGTCGGCCTTAAGCTTTTGCAGAACCATCGCGGAGATCTCCTGGGGAGTGTAATCCTTGCCGTCAACGGATACCTTATAAGCCGAACCCATCTCGCGCTTGATGGAAGCCACGGTGCGATCGGGGTTGGTGATGCTCTGACGCTTTGCCACCTGACCGACCATGCGCTCACCGGCCTTCGAGAAAGCCACGACCGAGGGGGTGGTTCTTGCACCCTCGGGATTGGGGATCACTTTGGGCTCGCCGCCCTCAAAAACTGCAACACAAGAGTTGGTCGTACCAAGGTCAATACCAATAATTTTTCCCATAATTCTGTTCCTCCAAAAAATGATATGATTTATAAATTTATTTTCAAATTAATTTGCTACCTTGACCATTGCAAAGCGGAGCACACGGTCGCCGCGGCAATAGCCCTTTTGCAGGACCTCAACCACAATACTTTCCCCAACAGTATCATCATCCACGTGCATTACGGCATTATGGAGATTGGGGTCAAATGCTTCGCCCACGGGATTGATCTCGGTGACACCGAGCTTCTCGAAGGTGTCCTGCACGCTCTTTAAGGTAAGCGCTACACCCTTTGCCACGTTCTCGCCGTCGCTGTACTGCGCGGCACGCTCCAAATTATCCACAACCGGGAAAAGCGCGCCGAGCGCTTCGCCAAAGGCATCGGTATAAATACCCTCACGCTCCTTGGCAGTGCGGCGACGGAAGTTATCATACTCAGCAGCAAGACGCAAATAGGTATCGTTCAATGCCGCAAGATCCGACTCTAATTTTTTGTTTTCCTTTTCCATAGCAAGAAGTGCGGTCTCCGCCTCTCGAAGCTTTTTCTTTGCACTCTTTTCAGAAATCTCGGCCTCAGGGGCCTCTTTCTCAACGGTTACGTCGAGCTCTTCATTCTTCAATTCTTCCGTCATTTTTTATCTCCTTCGGGTAATTGCTTTGTTTCATTTAATAAATAAGAAATATTGCCGCCGAGGTTATCGAGTGTGGTAAGCACACGTGCATAATCCATTCGCAAGGGACCGATCACGCCGATCGCGCCCACCGTTTTACCGTTACTCCTAATCGGCTTAAATACCAGCGTTGAGTTGTTGATCACCTTTACCGAGCTTTCCTTGCCGATCACCACATTTACGTCCTCGCCATCGGTTTCAGGCACAAGATCCAAAATGTCGTTCTTGCGCTCAAAAGCACCCAAGAGCTCACCGAGATTTTCAGCATCGGCAAATTCGGGATACTGCAAGAGGCGGTCAAGGCCGCTGACCTTCAATTCACCGCTGTCAAGCTCACCCAGCATTTCATAAATGCTTTTCATTACGGTATTGACAAGCACGCTGTCACCCGACAAGCGATTTTCAAGTGAGATCATCACCGAAAGCGAGATGCCTTCGGCATCCACGCCGACCACAAGATCGTTAAGAGCGGCCGTCAGCCGCGCAAGAATGTGCTCATCAATGACGCTGTCCACAATAACGTTTCTGGTCTTTACGGAGCCGTTGGATGCCACCACGATCAAAACAAAGCTGTGTGCATCGATCAAAGCCGCTTCGTATTTGGTGACAGTCACCGAACGGGCACGGGACTTGATGGCAAATCCCGTGTAGTTTGTCACCGCCGAGGCCACCTTTGAGGCCTTATCGAGAATTTGATCGAGCTCAGACATCTTGATCTTCATCAGCTGATTGATCTGCGCGATCTCCTTGGCGGTCATCGCATACTCCTCAAGAAGGGTATCCACGTAAAGTCGATAGCCGAGCTTACTGGGAACGCGGCCTGCTGACGTGTGAGGCTGCTCAAGATATCCCAAGGACTCCAGCTCCGCCATTTCGTTTCGGATCGTTGCGGAGGAGCAGGTCAGGTGCTTGCTTTCGGTAATGTACTTGGAACCCACAGGCTCACCGCCACGGATGTGTGCTTCCACGATGGTTTTCAAAATCAACTTTTTGCGATCGCTCAGTTCATTTTTTTGAAGTGCCATACTTCCCCCCCACTTTTATGTTTTTAGCACTCTTGCACGGTCAGTGCTAACTCACAAGTAAAATATACCATTATTTTATCCTTTTGTCAAGGATTTTAATAAACTTTTTTTGTGTTTTTATGGAAGAGAGTGCAAATTTTTTCGCTGTTTTTATCGAAAAGCAAAAAAGGAGCACTTGATAAAGGGTGCCCCGTTTTTCGCGGTATTTATTTTAGCAGAAGCTTGACAATATCAATCACTTTCCTTCTCCGCCACCTGTATTTCCTCACGCTTTAAAAGGACCTTCACGCCGAGCGCGAGTGCAGGACCGGCAAACACCCCGATCACGCCAAAAATCTTAAGGCCGGCATAAAGGGATATCAGCATCAGCACCGGGTGAAGACCAAGGCTTTTTCCTACAATGTGCGGCTCGATGATCTGCCGTATCACCGTGATGATCGCATAAAGCACGACAAGACCGATCCCCTGCGCGGTATTGCCCATAAACAGTGAAAACAGAGCCCAAGGTATCAATGCGGTGCCCACGCCGAAGATCGGCAAAAAATCAAGCAACGCGATCAGCATTGCCAGCAAAAAAACGTACCTCACGCGCAAAAAAAGCAGGCCCAAAAGCAGCTCGCCAAAGGTAATGGCAAAAAGCAAGCAGTAAGCACGCAGGTACTGCGCTGCCGCCACACGCACCTTGGCGGCGATTCTCGGTATTTTTTGCCCCCAAGAATACGGCAACACCTTGTAAATACTGCCTGTTATGGTTTCATACTCCACCGAAAAATAAAAGCAGGCAATGATCGTAACAAGCAAAAAAAGCAGTGCCGACGGCAGTGCCCTTGCAAAGCGCATCGCCACCTCCGGAATTCTCTCGGAAATACGGGTAAGCCACCCCCTTGCTTGCTCGGAAAAAAAGCGCTCGGGATCCTCAATAAAATGAGACAGCCACGAAAAGGCCCCCGAAAACTCAATCGGCGAGCGCGAAAAAAGCGCCTTGATGCGAGCGGAAAGCAGCGCCATTTTTTCGCCGGAAACATTCCCTTCATTCATCAGATATGAAATAAAATTTTGCAGCTCGATCAGGGCACGGCTAAATAACAAATAGATAAGCGAGAAAAGCAAGGCAAGGGCAAGAAGCGTAAAGGCCGCCGCCACGGCGCGCTTGGATAACTTAAGACGTGCCGCAAACCGTTCAGCTATAGGGTGCGTGATCGCCGCAAGCAAAAAAGCCAATACAAAAGGCAAGAAAATGGCAAATAAAAAGTCAAAAAACAAGTAAAGTGCAAAAGCAATCCCCGAAACAGTTATCGTAACGGCAGCAGTTTTTATCCATTTTTTCTCGGACATTATATCCCCCTTTTTTTATAATTTTAATATAGTATGTACCTCATTTGCCCTCGCATTCAAAAACGGAGCCCCCACAAAGGTAAGCTCCGTTTTATCACACCGTCATTTCTCCGCGCAAAAACGCCAAGATCTTCTTCTCTTCACGAGAGATCTTGACCTGCGTTAGCCCTAAGACCTCCGCGGTTTCCTGTTGTGTCCGATTTCGAAAATACCGTATCAACAGTATTTTACGCCAAAGCGGCGGCAAACGCGAAATGGCTTGACTCAGGGCAATGCGATCGGTAAGAATCGCCGGCTCATGCTCACTTTCGTCGCTGGTGATGCGTTCACCGAGCTCACCCTTATCATCCTCAAATATCTTTTCGGAAAGTGAGGCTACGGGTGAAGTGGCACTCAGGGCAATGGCCGCCTCTTCCATAGAAACGCCCGTGGCCTTGGAAAGCTCCTGCAGGCTCGGCTCACGCCCCTCCTTTAGCATAAAGAGTTGTTTTTGACGCGAAAGCTCGCCCGCCAGCTGTTTGTAGCTGCGACTGACGTGAATAATTCCGTCATCACGCAGACTTCGCTTGATCTCACCGACAATAAGGGGAACGGCAAAGGTGGAAAACGCCGTGCCGCGCGAAAGGTCAAACGTACGAATGGCACGAAGCATCCCCATTGTGCCGATTTGCAAAAGATCCTCATATTCAATGCCGCGATCTCGAAAACGCATGGCCGCAGCACGAACCAGCCCCATATTTTCCGTGATCAACGTCTCCGTTGCCCGTTCGGCAAGCGCTGCATCGTTACTGTTTACCGCTCGCAAGAGCTCATAATGCCTGTCTTTGGTGTTTTTTTCCTCAGCAACAACACTCATTCTTCCTCCGCGGTTTTGCGTCCCAAGCGTTTTGTGAGCACCACCAGTGTTCCCTTACCCTCACGCGATGAAACGGTCAGCCGATCCATAAAATTCTCCATAACAGTAAATCCCATCCCACTGCGTTCACCTGCCGCATCGGTTGTAAACAAAGGTTCCCGCGCACGACGTACGTCGGCAATACCACACCCCTTATCAAGCACCTCAATACGCACGGTTTTATCGGAATAAAGATTTACCGTTATGTAAAAATTTCCCTTTTTATGCTTGTATGCATGAACAATGCAGTTGGTTACCGCCTCCGAAACGGCACATTTGATGTCCGCAAGATCGGTAGGGCTTGGCGAAAGCTGTGCGCAAAAAGCCGCAACCGCGGCACGTGCCATTCCCTCGTTTACTGAAATAGCAGGCAGCGTCAGCTCCATTTTGTTTATCTCATCCCGATATCTTTTACAGTTTCTATTATCCATTTTCCCCTTCTCCTTTTACGCCTTCCCGTCAATTTCTATAAAGCGTTCCATTCCTGCAAGATGCAAGATTCTCAACACGCGCTCATTCGGTCTTGTAATGGCAAGCACGCCCCCGATCTCACGCATCAGGCGATATCGCCCCATCAAAAGTCCAAGGCCCGCACTGTCCATAAATTCAATGCAAGACAGGTCCAACACCAGCCGTCTCGGGCGTTCTTTTAAAATGATCCTGTCAAGCTCCTCTCTCATACTCACCGCGCTGTGATGATCAATCTCACCGAAAAGGCGCACCATCAGGAGCCAATCACGTTTTTTGATCTCCAAGCGGTAATCGGTCGAAAACATTTTTACACGTCCCTTCTGTTTATTTTTCCTTTTGATTGTAGCACTAAAAGAGCAAAAAAAAGGTCGCACTCCGTCGGCATAGCAAAAAAGTGCACGACGAATTGCGACAAAAAGCCCCTGCAAAAGCAGGGGCTTTTAAAAATCTTAATTAAACGGATCCGATGCAACATCATCACCCGGGACACCGGGAAGTTGCGGCTCTGCGGATGCGGCGATGATATCACGGCTCACAAGGAAACGGATCTCGGCACTGGGCTCGGTATATTGCAGTTTCATATTCTGCCTCCTTTAATCGGAAAATAATTCATAAAATCATTATAGTATAAAAATTCCAAAAAGTCAAGGAAATTTCGTGATTTTTTATATTTTTTGAATTTATTCCTTGTTGGCAGTGATCTTTGCCGTGAGATTGCCGGGTACGACCTCGTAATCCGTCACAGCAAATTCAAAGCTGCCAAAGCCCTTGGTCATAGCACGAAGTGCGATCGGGTAATCCATGATCTCGGCCTTGGGAACCACGGCGTGAACCACGGTATAGCCCTTTTTGCCCTCGGCGTGATCCATACCCATCACGCTGCCGCGACGCTTATTAAGGTCACCCATAACGGTACCAACAAGCGATTCGGGCACGGTAATATCAAGATTGCCGATCGGCTCGAGAAGCACAGGTGCTGCCTGCTTCAAGCACTCCTTGTACGCAAGCTGAGCCGCGAGACGGAAGGAAAGCTCATCGGAGTCCACAGCATGGTAAGAGCCGTCGTAAAGATCAGCGGCAAGCTGTACGAGCGGATAGCCGTACGCGCCCTTCGCCATCGCATCCTGAAGGCCCTTTTCTACGGCAGGGTTAAAGTTCTTCGGCACGGCACCGCCAACCACCGATACGGTAAAGGTAAGTCCCTGATCCTCGGCGGGTGCAAAGCGGATCTTCACGTGACCGTACTGACCGGAGCCGCCCGTTTGCTTCTTGTGCTTGCCTTCCACGTCCACGCGCTTAGTAATACGCTCGCGGTATGCGATCTTAGGCTCATCCAGCTTTACTTTCACGCCAAAGCGGCTTTCAAGACGGGCCACCAGCACGGAAAGGTGCGTCTCACCCATACCGGAAATAAGAACCTGTGCGGTCTCCTTATTATTTTCATAGCGAAGGGTCTGATCCTCCTCAAGCATCTTTGCAATGCTCTGGGACATCTTGCTCTCATCCTTGGCGGTAAGCGGCAGGATCGCCTTGGTCATATAGGGCGTGGGGTAAGCCATTTGGCTGTACACCACACTTCCGCTAAGGGAAAGAGTGTCGCCGGTCTTGGTGTCGGAAAGCTTGGCGATCATACCGATATCGCCGCAATAGAGCTCCTCAACCTCGACCTGTGCCTTTCCGTTCATCACGTAGAAGTGCGCCATTTTTTCAGTGCCGCCCGAGCGAGCGTTCTTCAGCTGCATATCGCGCTTGAGCGTGCCGCTCATCACCTTAAAGAAGGACATCTGACCCACAAAGGGATCGGCCACCGTCTTATATACGAAAATGGCAGGATCACCGTTTACGTCAATATCCACAGTATTTCCGCCGGCAAGGGTCTCCACCTTCTTGGCGGTAAAGCGCGGGAAGGATTCCGCGATCGCATCCATCATCGCGATCACGCCCCACATCTTGGTAGCAGAACCACAGTAAACAGGGGTGATGGTACCGGCAATGATACCCTCGTGGAGCGCCAGTGCCGCCTCCTCACGGGTGATCTCCTCACCGGCGAAGTATTTTTCCATGAGCTCGTCGCTCGTGGAGGCGATCGCCTCATTGAGTGCATCCTTGTAGCGGTTGACCATTTCCTTCATCTCGTCGGACATAGGGATCTCAAAGCGCTTGCCGGTATTGTTGTAGGTGTATGCCTTGTTGGAAATGAGGTCGATCATCGCCATTTCCTTGCCGATGTTGCAGGGCACGAATACGGGACATACGGTGGTGCCGAACTTATCGTGCAGCTCATAGAAGGATTTTTCAAGGCTGTACTCGGGATCGTCGCACTTGTTGACGAAGAACACGCGCGGCACGCCTGCGGCCTCGGCCGCGTTCCAGGCGAGCTCGGTGCCCACCTCAATGCCGCTCTTGCCGTCCACCACGATCACCGCGGACCCGGCCACACGCAGGGCCTGGCCAACCTCGCCCGCAAAGTCGGGATCGCCGGGGGTGTCGATCATATTGATCTTAATATTTTTCCACTCTACGTGTGCAAGCGTCGAAGAAATAGAAATACCGCGCTTCTGCTCCTCAGGGTCAAAGTCACAAACGGTGTTGCCGTCCGCGATCTTGCCAAGACGGTCGGTCTTGCCCGAAAGATAGAGCATAGCCTCAGCCAGCGACGTCTTGCCGCATTCGCCGTGACCGAGAAGCGCGAGATTACGAATTGATTTTGTGTCAAAGATTGCCATAGTGAGTTTCCTCCTTCAAACGCCTGTCTTTTGCGTTGCTAATGTAGTCAGGGCATAGCCCATTAAGTTTATTATAACGAAAAAAATTCAGTTTTTCAATAGAATTTTGCTATGTTTTTCACATTGAATGTAGAAATTTAAAACCAAACTTTGTGCAACACTCACAAAATTTTAGCGATTTAAAGCAAAAAAGCAGCCAAAACCGTAATTTTGGCTGCTTAAGGGCTAAATTTTAAACAAGCGCCGGGCGTTTTCGCGCGTGGCGCGGATGAGCTCATTGTGGCGTGATGCCCTTCACCGCGGCAACCGTCTCACACGCAACGCAAAGACCCCCACGGGCATTTGCCCGTGGGGGTCCCCTTGAACTCACGCAAGCTCTGCTTGATGCAAGTTCAGTTTAAATCTCGATATTACCGATTTCGGTGTTAAACTCATCGGCCTTGTAATCGATTTCACTGAGCGATAAGGTGATAACATCCAAAGTAGAAGCCGTGATTATCTCAAAAACAGGCGCATCATAAAACTTTTTCATACGTATGTTCTCCTTTTTCACGGCTTACTCAATTACCGATCATATCATCCCAAGTAATTATTGATACGGGCCAACAACCTCCACAAATGCGTGGTCGGCCGCAAGGTCCTCAAACGTATAATCGGTGTATTTGATAAGCATCTCTTCCAACCTACGGAGAACGGTAAGTTTGCCGCTATCATCATTGAAAACGTAAATATCAATTCCCTTTTTCGCAGTGATGGGGTATACTTCGGCAACGCCGGCACCGTTCTGCCTTTTCAAAGAATAATAACACATAAATATATTGTAATCACGCAAGGTCATTTGGCCCGCTTCGCATGCTGCCTCCAGCTGCTTCATAATTTTTGTTTCAAATGCCTCTCTTTCAATGACAAAGGGAATAAGAATTTTTACCTTCAGCATCGTATACAGCACCAACTCATCGCCCTCATTGTGGTCTGCCAAACGCCAAGCATTCAAGTCAAACGGCACGCTCAGATCAGCATCCGCATACCATTCCACGAAGCCCTCTCTGCTCTCAAAGATAGATAGATCCGGGAAATCCGCAAGAGCCGTGTAGTTATAAACCAAACGAATGACCGTATTAAAAACTCCATCCCAGGTAGCAGCCAACTTCAAAGGCATTTCGATCATCTCCAGATAGCCACTAGTAAACACGGACTCGCCAATACTCTCTACGCTCCCAGGGATCGTAATTGAAGTAAGATTACTACAACCAGAGAACGCAGAATTACCAATACTGGTCACACCCTCAGGAATCGTAATTGAAGTAAGATTGCTACAATGAGTGAATGCACTCTCACCAATACTTGTCACACCCTCAGGAATCGTAATTGAAGTAAGATTGCTACAATAAGAGAATGCATAATTACCAATACTGGTCACACCCTCAGGAATCGTAATTGAAGTAAGATTGCTACAATGAGTGAATGCACTCTCACCAATACTTGTCACATAATCGGGAATCGCACTACTTTGACAACCAAGCACCAAGGCATTGCTTGCAGTTCTAATGATACAATTCTCTTCACTATGATAAACGGTATTACCATTCTCAACAACAATGGACACAAGGTCGCTACAAGAAGCAAAAGCAGCATCGCCGATGCTTATCAAACTCGCGGGAATCCTAATCGATGTTACGCCGCATCTATAGAAGGCACTGGGGCCAATGCTCATCAGTTGACTATTCTCACCAAATGTTACCGACGTAAGTTCAGAGCAACCATAAAACGCAGAATAGCCGATACGCGTCACGCTCGCGGGGATCGTGATCGACGTGAAGCCGCATTCTTCAAACGCAAAATTTCCAATCGCGATCACTCGATACATCACACCATTGCGCAGGATATACTCAGGGATCACGACGTCGATAGCACTTCCCGTATAGCCCGTAATGGTAGCGGTTGTGCCATTGGTGCTGATCTCAAATTCGGGATGAGCAGTTACGCTTTCCCAAACAGCAATTTCGCCGTTTTGGTCGTAGTGCCAGTAGTTGCCGGCAGTGGTCGGCTGTGTAGCGGAATAGTAGTAACGGGTGGCATAAGTGAGCGCGGTGTTAGAGCTACCCATGGAAATATTGTTCCACTCGCTTTCCGAGCCGCCGTAATAGACGGTCGTAAGGTTATAGCAATCACAGAACGCCTCAGAACCAATCGAGGTCACGCTCGCGGGGATCGTGATCGTCGTGAGGTTCCAGCAACCAGAGAACGCCCAATCTCCAATGCTCGTCAGTTGGCTGTTCTCGCCAAACGTCACCGATGTGAGGCTGGGGCAATCATAGAACGCATTATCGCCGATGCTCATGACACTCGCGGGGATCGTGATCGAGGTGAGGCTGCTGCAATAAACGAAGGCAGCAGAGCCGATACTCGTCAATTGGCTGTTCTCGCCAAACGTCACCGACGTGAGGCTGCTGCAATCCGAGAACGCAGAATCGCCGATACTCATGACACTCGCGGGGATTGCGACCGACGTGAGGCTGCGGCAACCTGAAAACGCTTCCTCGCCAATGGTGGTCAACTGACTGTTCACTCCAAAGGTAACGGACGTCAGACCATTGCAACCAGAGAACGCCCCCGAGCCGATGGTGGTCAACTGACTGTTCACTCCAAAAGTAACGGACGTCAGACCATTGCAACCAGAGAACGCACGCGAGCCAATGGTGGTCACACTATCGGGGATAGTGATTGTTGTCAAACCATCGCAATCACTGAACGCATAATTACCAATAACGATAATGTAATCTGGTATCACGCTATTATAACACCCATGTAATAAAGTGCAGGATGCAGTTTCGATCAAACAATTATCCTTGCTATAATAAACAGCATTTCCACCTTCTACTACGATAGATGCAAGACTGCCGCAAGAGAGGAACGCTCGCTCACCAATGCTCGTCACGCTCTTGGGAATGGTAATCGACAAAAGGCTACTACAAGCAGCAAAAGCCCGCTCACCAATACTCTCTACGCCTTCTGAAATTGTAACTGACGCAAGACTACTGCAAGCAGCAAAAGCGCTCGGGCCAATACTCGTTACACTCGCGGGAATCGTAATCGATGTAAGTCCAGTACAAAGGTTAAATGCGCTGTCACCAATGTGCATTACACTCTCGGGGATTCTAATTGTTTCAAGATTGACAGATCCCTGGAAAGCCCTTATACCAATGCGCACCACATAATCTGGAATCACACTATTTTCACAACCAACGATTAGGGTGTTAGTAGCAGTCTCAACAATGCAATTCCCCGCACTATGGTAAACGGTATTCCCATCGGCTACGATGATTGATGCAAGATTACTGCACGCCGAAAAAGCCCTTGTATTAATGAGCGTCACGCTCTCGGGGATTGAAATCGATACAAGTGTACCAATTTCAAAGAATGAGCCAGCGATTTCCGTTACTCTATAGGCATTGCCGTCTTTCATCACAACCGAAGGAATATCCACAACCGTGCCACCCTTATATCCTGTAATGATAGCTATATCACCGTTTACGTCAAAGGAAAAATACGGAGTGTTGGATAAGCCCCAAATAATAATCTCACCATTTTCGCCATAATACCAATAGTCACCTCCGTCAGTAGGTGTTTCAACGGAAAAATAATAGCGTATAGCATAATTAAGGCCGCTGTTGCGTGATCCAATGGAAATGTTGCCCCAATCGTTTTGACTTCCCTTGTAATAGATGGTAGCAAGGTCGCTACAAGCGTAGAACGCAGCCTCACCGATACTGGTCACGCTATTGGGGATGATAATCGACGTAAGGCTGCAACTTATAAACGCATAATCGCCGATAGTGATCACGCTATCGGGGATGGTGATCGACGTGAGGCTGCTGCAACCCCTGAACGCACCATCGCCAATCTCAGTTACAAAATATACCGCGCCGTTCTTAACAACAAACGAGGGAATGTTTACAACAGAGCTTGTACCGGCATATCCCGTAATCTTGGCAGTATCGCCATTTATGGTAAAAGTAAAATCGGTGGTATCAGGTCGTGGAACACTGCCCGCATATTGATTTACAATTGCAATTTGGGCGTCGCTCCAGTTTAGCCAATACTCACTTGTTACATCCGCTATGATTGCATCTGCCACTTGCTTTGCACTGCGCGCATTGACGGCAGAGTTAAAGTCCCCATAAACAGTGGCAACAACCTCATTATCCTGCACGACCTCGATCATGGCTACCGACGAATAAATACGAGAATAACTGACAAGATCAATCAATGTGCCGCTAAATTCTATATCATTTGCTTTAACTAGTGAATTCTTTGCTTGAATGGCAATGTATTTCACACCCGTGACGTCAATTTCATCAAGCGCTTCCTTGGTGAACACACCCTTTGCTTCAACCAAATAATCCATGGGGGTAATCAACGTATAATAGCGAAATTCTGCACCCTGATATTGCTTTTCGAGTGCCTCGATTACAGACTTCTCGATTACACTTTTAAATTGAAGGCCACTCGTTTCAGCGTTCGCGGTATCCACGTAAAGCGAGGCTCCCTCCTCTCCAAGATTCTCAAAAGCTCCCTCATTAAGCACCCAAAACTTGTAAGCCTCGCCATTATAATAAATGTCTTGCGCAAAAGTGCTCAGTACAATATCATCGTTGATTGCCGTACCGACAGGCGCCAACACAAGCACAGTTCCGCCAAACTCCACGCCCTCAAATAAATAACGGACTGTCGCCTCGCCGGAAAGCTTAACTGTGCAATCCACCAAACGCACCCTCGCGCTTCCAACACGATAACCGAAAAGAGTCGTTTTTGTAAAAATGCTGTGCCCGTTGCCGTCGATGACCACGTTTTTAGAAATATGAACATCGTATTCGAAGTTTACATCCGCATCCAGCTCAATGATGCCATCCTCGACTACGTTTTCGTATGCATCTGAAAAAGTAGCAAATTCCATACCGTCAACGATATAGGGCTTGTCAACCGATGCGGAGCAAAAAAATGTTGCTACCGTAAGCAACAATGCTATCATAGCCACTAACAAAAAGGCCTTATATTGTTTTTTCATAAGAGTGCCCTCCCTATTTTGCTTGGAGATTTAATATAAACGGTGTTCGCATATATACTCATTATAGTGTAAATATCCACTATTGTCAATAGGGCATTTTTCCACTATGCTACAATAAAATAAAAAGGAGTGGCGATATGAATTATTTTCAGCGCTTGCGTGACATCCGCAACGACCATGACCTGACACAGGCCGAGGTGGCGCGGCTTTTGCACATCGGGCAATCCGATTACAGCAAATACGAGCGCGGCGTTAATATGATGGGCATTGACAAATACCTCGTTTTGGCCCGGTTTTACAACGTTTCGCTCGATTATTTGTGCGGCCTCACCGACAAGCCAAAGACACTTGACGGCACCGCATACTCCTACCTCAATAAAAAATAGTGCACAGCGGCCAAAACGACCAAGCGCTGTGCACTTTTTTATGGATTTTTTTGAATAAATATGCGCTTTTGCGCGGCATTTGCGTAGGGGAGGGGTCTCCCCTCCCGTGGTTGCGCACCTCTCATCGGGAGGAAAGACCCCTCCCCTACAAGCATTTATACCGTTATGCCAAAGAGATGCTCGGCGTTTTCGCGCGTGGCGCGGATGAGGTCGTCCGTAGAGATGCCCTTGACGGCGGCGATAGCCTCGGCAGTGTAGCGCATATACCCCGAATGGTTCAGCTTGCCGCGGTGCGGCACGGGGGCGAGATAGGGCGCGTCGGTTTCAATGAGAATGCGGTCAAGGGGCGTTGCCGCCACGGCCTCACGCACCTTGGGGGCGTTTTTAAAGGTCACCACGCCCGAAAAGGAGATATACCATCCGCGGCGCACCAGGTCCTTTGCCATTTCGGCCGAGCCGCTGTAGCTGTGAAACACGCCCGTGACCTTAGGGTGGCGGCAAACGGCATCAAAGCAGTCCCCGTGGGCTTCTCGGTCGTGAATGATGACGGGGAGCGCGTATTTCTCAGCCATTTGAAGCTGCTTTTCAAAAAAATAGGCCTGCTTTTCCCTATCGGTATCGTCGTAGTGATAATCAAGCCCGATCTCACCGAGCGCAACGATCTTTTTCTCCTTGGCTCCCTCAAGCATCGCCTCGATCTCGCCAAGCGCCCCGTCAATATCCTCAATGCGCTGTCCGTCACCGGGGTGGATGCCGACCGTGGCGTACATACCCTCCCAGCGTGCGGCCTCGCGCACGACCTCGCGTGAGTTTTCGGGGTCCGTGCCAATATTCACAATGCCGCAAACGTCGGTATCAAATAGCGAGCGCAGGAGCGCGGCAGTGTCACCCGCTTCGCGCTCAAAGCGCCCGTCGTAATAATGCGCGTGCGAATCAAGCATCTTTTCCATTTTGTTTTCTCCGTTTCAAGAAATAATCAAGAAGCCCCCATGCAATGAGAAAGCCCAAGCAAAGGCCCCACCATTTAAAAAACCAGTCAAGGGCAATGATACCATGCCAGTTGATCCTGCTGTAATGCCAAAAGCGACGCCCGAAGCCAAACAAGGCAATGGAACCGACAATCAGCTCAAGCAACGTGATGACCGCAGCACCGACCAATGAATTCAGTATAACGGGCACCTTTTTATCGTAGAGCCCCAATACCACAACACACACGATCCCCGCCATCGGTGCCATAAGAAACGACGCCGCCCAATGATTCATTATGGTGCGCCAAATAACCTCAACAAAAAAATACAAGATCCCACCGCACAAAAAGCGCAAGATGTGCTTGGTTGCTTTATGCTTTATCATAATCGCTCCTAAAAAAGACGGAGGGAGAGCTCTCCCTCCGTATAATTTTTTATCGGACACGCTCACCAAGGGGCGTTTCGGGGTCAAGGAATACCACACGGACCTGCTCCTCGCCGCTGGCAAGGATCATGCCCTGCGACTCAATGCCGCAAAGCGTTGCAGGCTTCAAATTCGCGACCACGATGATTTTTTTGCCAACAAGTGCCTCGGGCTCATAGAACTTGGCAATGCCCGACACCACCTGCCGCTTTTCGTAACCGAGATCAAGCTGGAGTTTGAGGAGCTTTTTGGCCTTGGGCACCTTTTCGCAAGCAATGACCTTAGCGGTGCGCAGCTCCACGTTCATAAAGTCCTCAATGCCAATGAGGGCACAACCCTCGGGCTTCTCCACGGGGGCGGCTGCCTTTTCGGCGGCAAACGCCGCCTCCTCACGCTTCTTGATGATCTCGTCGATCACCTTTTCATCAATGCGTGCAAAGAGGGGGTATGCCATGCCAAGGGGCTTTTCGGCAACCAGTGCGCCAAAGCTTGCAACACTTGCAAAATCCTTCACCTCACTGCCGATCTGCGCAAAGATCGCCTCGGCGGTAGTGGGGATAAAGGGCACAAGGAGCACCGCCGCCGTGCGGATGCACTCCAGCAGATTGTAAAGAACCGTGCCGAGGCGCGCCTTTTGGCTCTCATCCTTGGCGAGTGCCCAAGGCATCGTTTCATCAATATATTTATTGGCGCGGCGCAGCATATTAAATACCGCTTCCGCCGCATCAGCGATGTGATAATCATCCATCAACGCCTTGTATTTTGCAACCGTTTCGGCAACGATCGCCTTCAGCTCACCGTCGGTGCCCTCCTCGCCTGCGGGTGTGGGAATAACGCCACCAAAGTATTTCACGGTCATGGCGTGCGTACGGCTAACGAGATTGCCGAGGTTGTTGGCAAGGTCGGTATTGTAGCGCGTGAGGACGTTCGTGTAGCAAATTCTGCCGTCCTGATCGTAGGGCATCTCGGAGAGCGCAAAGTAGCGCACGCCGTCAACGCCAAAGGTTTCGGCAAGCTCGTCAGCATAAATGACATTACCGCGGGATTTCGACATCTTGACCTCCGCGCCATCACTGCCCTTCTTCTCCTCAGCGGCATTGAACCACGGGTGACCGAACACCTTTTTGGGGAGCGGGAGCCCCAAAGCCATGAGGAAAATGGGCCAGTAAATGGTATGGAAGCGCAAGATATCCTTGCCGATAATATGGACGTCGCAAGGCCAGTACTTCTTGAAATGGTCGGACTGCTCCTCAAAGCTCTTGTCGGGGTCGTAGCCAAGGGCGGTGATATAGTTCGTCAAGGCATCAAGCCACACGTACGTCACGTGGCGCTCATCAAAGGTGACGGGGATGCCCCACTTAAAGGAGGTACGAGACACACAAAGATCCTGAAGCCCACCCTCGACGCGCAGGAAGTTGTTGACCATTTCCTTTTTGCGGGATTCGGGCTGAATGAATTCGGGGCTGTTGTCGATGTGAGCAAGCAGCTTATCCACGTAATTGCTCATCTTAAAGAAGTAAGCCTCTTCTCTTGCCTGCTCAACGGGGCGACCGCAATCGGGGCATTTGCCGTCCACCACCTGGGTCTCGGTAAAGAAGGACTCGCAGGGCGTGCAATACCAGCCCTCGTAATGTCCCTTGTAAATATCGCCCTGATCGTAGAATTTCTTGAAGATCTTTTGTACCGCCTCGCAGTGCGACGCATCGGTGGTTCGGATAAAGTAATCGTAGCTCGAACCCATCTTGTCCCAAATGCCTCGAATTTCACCGGCTACGTTATCCACGTATTTTTGAGGTGTCATGCCCGATTCGTTGGCCAAATTTTCAATCTTTTGACCGTGCTCATCCGTACCCGTGCAAAAGAATACGTCAAAGCCCTGCTGGCGCTTATAGCGTGCGTAGCAATCCGCCATAATGACCTCATAGGTGTTGCCGAAATGGGGCTTACGCGAGGCGTAGGCAATGGCTGTGGTGAGATAAAATTTTTCCTTCATACTATATTCCTCCTTATCCCTGCAAGCACCCTTGTCCTTGCCGGGGCAAAGCACCATTGAAAGGCGCATATATGATAAATGATACACGTGTGAAAACCATAAAACGAACCAAATGCCGACCGTCAAAAGCGAGAGAGCAAGATGGGCAAATGCTTTGAGCGAAAACATAAAGATCTTGGGCAAAGCGTTCCTGGCGCAAAGCACCGAGATCAAAAAGCATCGGCGAAGGGACCATCTCTCATTACCAATTGCCACTGCGGGAAAAACAATATACAGTCCCGCAAAGTACAACACCGCCACCGCAACGCCCGTGGCCGACAAGATCAATGCAATACACAACAATACCGCCGGCGGTCCCGGTAAATATACAGCAAGAACCGACCTATACAAATTGATAACGCCGAGAAACACCGAAAGTATCGCCGTTTGCGGCATCAAAGCCAAAAGCGTTGTAACCAGGCCGATACGCCAAACGCGATAATAACGCGCAAGAGATGTGAATGCATAAAAAAGCTCACACGGCTCCGGCATCTCCCCTTGCCACAAAAGCCCCACCATGCGGAGCTTGCCAAGGGCAAGCGGCATTACACCCGATACAAAAAGAATTAAAAAGCCCAGCGACTGTGCAACCACAGCACCCGGTACACTGTCAAACAAACATATTACGATGTGCCGCAGCAGCTCGGAAAAACAAACTGAGCACGCAAAAGCCAAGATACAAAAGCCAAGCGCATACAACAAAAGCGGCCAGTTGTTTGCACGTTTTAACAAAGCACGGCTTTCCTTACTTATGAGGATCAAGTCGTTCGTTTTTTGTTCAGTTTCCACCTCGTCAAGCACAAACAACACCCCCATTTTGACAGTATAACGCTATTTTACCATATTTTCTATTCATTTACAAGCCTAACGGCGGAAAAAACACACATTTTTTTCAAAATATAACAAGTAAGACCTTCAAGCGTCTATACGGGTAAATCAACCGCAAGGCCTTTTCCAAAACAGCAGGAAAGTGCACGTTTTTAGCAGTATTTTATCTTTACTATACACCCGTGGCGTGCTACAATGAAGGTAAATTAAACGGTGATGCTTGCCCAAATAATAAGGAGAAAAACAAATGAAATTTTTACTGTTTGCCGATCTTCACTATGCACCCAAGCAGTTTTTGAGCGGCTCTTTTGAGATCCTGCACGAAATGCAAGCCGTTGCCGAGCGCGAAAACTGTGATTTTATCATCCACGCAGGCGACTTTTGCCACGGTCCTTCAAGAGTGATGGATTTTGTCGAGAAATACAACAATTTCCACATTCCCTCTTATCACTGTCTTGGTAATCACGATTCGGACAATACGCCGTTTGAGGAAACCGTGAAGCTCTATAATATGCCGAATGAATACTATTATTTCGACTGCAAGGGCTACCGCATGATCGTCCTCAACCCCAACTATTACTTTGTTGACGGTGAGTATGTCAACTTTTCGATGCGCAATTATTTCGCCAACGGTCCCACACGCGATTGGGTTCCACCCGAACAGCTCGCATGGTTAAAGAAAACGATCGACAGTTCCCCCTGCCCTTGTCTTCTTATCAGTCACGAGAGCTTTGAGCGCGCAAACGGCGTGCAAAATCGCGCGGACGTCCTCAAGATCGTCAACGATGCAAATGCAAAAAAGCCGCACAGCGTCCTTATGTGTATGAACGGTCACTACCACCGCGACTATATCCGTATTCTTGACGGTGTGTGCTACTTTGATGTCAACTCGGTGTTGATGGATTGGGTACAGAGTGTCACGCACGACCGCTATCCCGCCGAGCTTTGCGAGGAATATAAATCCCTCAATCACACCGTCATCTACAACGATCCCCTTTACTGCATCGTTGAGCTTGACGGCACCACCATTAACATTAAGGGCAAGGAAAGCTCTATGTACCTAGGGGTTACCCGCGAGGACGTAGGAGGCACTCCCTTTGACAAAGCAGGCCGCCCTGTCGTACCGATGATTCAGAGCGCAAAAATCACACTTGACTAACGGAGGAATCATCAAATGAAATTTTTACTGTTTGCAGACTTTCACTACGCGCCGCACAAATTTCTCAGCGGCGAATTTGCTGAGTTAAAAGAAATACAGGAAACGGCAGAACGCGAAAACTGTGACTTTATCATTCACGCAGGCGATTTTTGCAACGCTCCCACCAAATACAAGGAGTTTGTTGACGCGTATAACGATTTCCACATTCCCTCCTACCATGTCATCGGTAATCATGAGGCGGGCAGCAACACGTTTGCTGAAACGCTGGCAGCTTACAAAATGGAATCCCCTTACTATTATTTTGACTGCAAGGGCTACCGTATGATCGCGCTTGACCCCAATTACTATAAAGATGGTGATGACTTTGTGCACTTTGAGCTTGTCAACTATCACGCGCCCGGTGTATCTCGCGATTGGGTGCCGCAGGATCAGCTTGATTGGCTAAAGGAAACCATTGACAGTTCTCCCTACCCTTGTCTTATCATCAGTCACGAGAGCTTTGAGCGCC
>JAFVYZ010000059.1 GCA_017508425.1 Clostridia bacterium
GCGGGCAGGATCGCACCGATGCGCTTGAAAGGAATGTCAAGATCCTTGCAAATCTCATCGTACATGGGGTTTGCGGCAACCACCAGCTCGCTCTCGAGCGTACCGGGCTTTGCATCGTAGCCGGTGTGGATGATCGCACTGTTCGATTTCGAGCTGTCGCCGCCGACGTCCGAGTTCTTTTCAACCACAGTCACGTCAAGCTGATACTTCGAGAGCTCACGGGCAAGCGCACTGCCTACGGCGCCTGCACCAATGATGACAACATCAGTCTTTTTCATAGTGTTCTCCTTATCTATTAAGCATTTTATTTGCTTTCAAACTAAAATTATTTGCCCCACGCATTCACAACCGGTGTAAATGCACCGTCGCTGAAAGGGTAAAAGCTCTTTGGGAGCTTCTCATAAGGCAAGGACAAAAGGTTTGCCGTAGCAGGGCCCTTGGTGCTGACGGGATAAATGAGATCCGTAAGGGGCCCATAGAACGCGCGGAAGGACGTGCACGCCTTGACCACCACCATTTGGAAGTCAAGAGGATCGTACCCAAAGGCTCGGTAAAGCGCGGGATCACCGGGATAAAAGTGCTGTGTGGTGACCACCACGATCATATTGCGGATCTTGACGACCGCCGAAGGGCCGTAGTTGGTGAAATTGCCGTGAATAAACATATTGCCGTCAAAGAGCGCCTTGACCTCGGCTTCAACCGGCACGGGGGTGTAAAGCTTTTTGCTGATCGTAGCGCCAAGCGATACCTTAACGGTATTCCCGGCACCGGCCGCACGGCACGCTGCCACAAATTCACTGTCATTGAGGTACATCAAGCCGCGCACGTCGGAGCCGAGCGCAAGCACACGCTCAATAACCTCAGCACTGTCCCCTGCCGCACCCGCATTGGCGGAATCGGCAAAGTCGTTTAAAATGACAGGCTTACCACTCTCGTTTTGCTCGGCGATCGCAATGACCTCGTCCACGCTCGAGAGCTCGGTTTTGAATGCGTGACGCATCTCCCAAAGCTCACCCGCAAGCTCCTTGGCAATGCGCTCCGCCACGTCGGCGTCCTCACCGATCGCAACCACGGAGCTATAGCCGTCCTTGACGTCAAGCCAGGGCTGCATTTGCGAGATCGAGAAATCAAGCAGCCTGCCGCCCTCTACGTAAGCGTGTGCCTTATTCATTAAGGAAAGAAGCGGCTCGGTCTCGGTCGTGTAGGCACTCGCCGGCACGATCATCGGGATCTGAACGTACGCCATTTTGGGAGCGATCTCGCCCTTTGCGAGTCCTAAGCAAAGACGCGCCGCGCGCTCACCTGCCTCCCAAATGTCAACGTGAGGATAATGCTGATAAAGTGAGATCGTATTGGCGTTTTTCACCATGCGCTCGGTCACGTTTGCGTGCAGGTCCAGCGACACCGAGATCGGCACGCTCTCCCCCACGATCTCACGCACGGCCACGATGATGTCGCCCTCGGGATCGTCGCTTTCATCACTTTGCGCCGCGCCGTGCATCACGAGCACCACGCCGTCAAGCGGAAGGCTTTGGCGCGTGATCTCCTTGATATGGGAGATATAGTCGTCGAGTACCGATTGCTCGATAATACCGCCCGACTGCGCTCCCGCAAAGCCGCCGGAAACCACATCGGCTCCGCCGTCCACAAGCACGTTGTAGGCGCCGCCCATGGCGTCGAAAAGGTCTGAAAAGGCACGCACGTGCTCCGAGGCTGCCTTGATGAGCGCATCGCCGAGCAAGTACTGCTTTCTCTTATACTCCTCTATGGTCGTTTTGCCGGGTGAAAAGGAGTTCACCTCTTGGTTTAAGCCACCAAGTAAAATTCTCATAAATTTCGTTCCTTTTTTAAGTATTCGAAATCGAAAAATTTCTACTGTATATTATCTCATAAACTCCTCATGATGTCAATACTTTCGGGCAAAAATCCCAACATTTTTTAGGGTATTTCCAAATAAAACTCAACAAAACACAACACTTTATTGTGGAGTTGTGTTGAAATATATAAACATCCCATTTCCCCACGCCGTTTTTTGAATTTTGAGGCATTTTATCGTTCCAAATGTTGACTTTTATGGCGTTTTGTGGTAAAATAAATCCAACGATGAGCCCCCAAGCTCGCCCTTCCAAAAAAAGACCAAATTTAAAGGAGCCGCTTATGTTAACCTCTGAACGTCAGCGCCAAATCAAGGAAGAAGCCCTTAAAAACGGTCAGGTTTCGATCTCCGAGCTGGCCAAGAAATACGACGTATCGATCGAAACGATCCGCCGCGATATCAACTTTCTTTCCGAAAAAAATCTCCTCAAAAAGGTGCGCGGCGGTGCCGTGCCGATCCCCTTTGACGTGCGTGAGGATACCTACGACGTGCGCCACCAAAAGCACCACGAGGCCAAGGTCTCGATCGGCAAATTCATTGCCGAAAACCTCATTGAGGATAACGATTCGATTGCCATTTCAAGCGGCAGCACCATGGAGGTATTGGCCGCCTCGATCGTAGCCCGAAACGTACTTGTGGTGACCAATTCGATTAAAATCGCCGCCATTTTGCAAAACCGCATGCGCCAAAATCTCTTTTCGGGCGAGGTCATTATGCTCGGTGGAATCATGCGTGCCGATGAGCACTACACGGGTGGGTCGCTTGCGGTGGATATGCTCAAAAAATTCACCTTCAATAAGGCGTTTCTCGGCATTTCCGCGATCAGCGGACGCGACGTGATGACCTCCAATATCGAGGAAGGCATCATTATGTCCACGATGATCGACCACGCACGCTTTTGCTGTGTGGCGACCGACTCGAGCAAGTTTGACGTGCGCTCGACCTACGCCTTTGCGGATCTGGCCGAGATCGATGCCGTGGTGACCGAAGAGAGCGCGGATATCGCCGAGGAAACGCAAGGGCTTTTCGAGCTCAACAACGTCCGGCTTTACCGCGCCCCCAAGAAAGGAGATTGACTGCCAAAGCTATGAAAAAATTATTGAAGCGCATTGCCCTTTGGGCACTTTACTATCTTGCAGCCGCCGCTCTTATAGCATTTTTGGCTTTAAAATACCCCGATAACGTAGTGCTTTTAAGCGATTCGTGGTTCCCTGCCGTTTACGCCCTTTGTAACCTGCTTTTCGCAGTATTTTTGATGAGCAAATTGAACGCGCGGCTTTGGATCAGCATCTACAAGCGGCACGAATACGTTTACCGCAACCGCGTAAACATGCACTTCTCGCTGGAGCTCGAGCATCAATTTCAAAAGGAGATCTGGCGCAACCTTCATCTCATTACCCTTGCCTTTACACCCGTATTCTTCATATACATCCCGTTTTTTAGCGTAACCGCCAAGCATTTTTGCGGCTTTCTCCTGCTCCTGCCCTCCCTCATTTATGCTCCGATCAGCATCCTCGAGATGTATAAAGAAACCGAGGAGCACAACGAAGACGTCAAAAAGGAACGCGAGGAGCAGGAGCGCCGCGAGGAGCTCGGTAAATGGAAATAAGTTAAGGCGTGCCGCGGCACGCCTTTTTCCTTTATATTTATATAAATATTTAAAATTCCTCTTGATTTTTACAAATTTTGTGTTATAATAGCATTTGTAGAAAACACGGTGAAAAAGGTTGCCCCCTTTTCCCCCCCGTCCAAGAGAGAGTCGCCACGGCTGGGAGCGACTTACGGTAAAGAGGTGTGGCGTTTCCCTTTGGAGTGGATGCGGTGAAGCACGTGGCCGATGGCACACGCAAATAGCCCCATACGGCTGGCCCCGTTACAGGTCTTTGAGGGTTGGCATTTTGCCTTCAATTCGGGTGGTACCGCGAGCGAATTTTCGCCTCGTCCTGATGACACTTCAGGGCGAGGTTTTTTGTTTTTCGACTTGCCCGAGAACAAGAAAGGAAATGGATATGAAAGAAAAACTGCAACAAATCAAAGAGGCGGCACTTTTAGAGCTGAAGGCTGCCGACTGTGACACCGAGGCACTGCGCGTGCGCTACCTCGGCAAAAAGGGTGAGCTCACCGCCGTTTTGCGCGGCATGGGTGCCCTCTCCCCCGAGGAGCGCCCCATTGTCGGCGCCCTTGCCAATGAGGTGCGCGCTGAAATCGAAAGCGCAATCGCCGAAAAGCAAAAGGAACAAAAACAAAAAGAACTGGAAGACAGACTTGCGCGTGAAAAACTGGATGTCACAATGCCCGGCAAGTGCGACCGCGTGGGGCACCAGCATCCCCTCACCCGCGCCCAGCGCGAGATGGAGGAGATCTTCATCGGTATGGGCTTTGAGATTGCAGAGGGCCCCGAGGTAGAGTATGACTACTACAACTTCCAAGCGCTGAACATTCCCGAAAATCATCCTGCACGTGATACACAGGATACCTTCTATATCACCGACAAGGTCCTGCTTCGCTCGCAGACCTCTCCCGTACAGGTGCGCGTGATGGAGCAGAAAAAGCCCCCGATCCGCGTCATCTCCCCCGGTCGTGTGTACCGTTCGGACGCGTTGGATGCC
>JAFVYZ010000060.1 GCA_017508425.1 Clostridia bacterium
CCTCAAGAAGGTTATTCCCGTCGCTGAGGAGTGTGGCGTTAAAATGGCGATCCACCCCGATGACCCGCCATACCCGATCTTCGGGCTTCCCCGCATCATCACCAACGAGGCAAACCTTGACCGCTTCCTTTCTCTTGTTGATAGTCCCTCGAACTGCCTGTGCCTTTGCACGGGAAGCCTTGGGTGTGCTGCGAGCAACGATATTCCCGCAATGGTCGAGAAGTACGCCAAGATGGACCGCATCGCCTTTATGCACATCCGTAACGTAAAGATCATGGAGGACGGCTCGTTTGAGGAAAGAGCACACCTTTCCTCCTGCGGCTCGCTCGACGTTTACGACATTGTAAAGAAGCTCGCCGAGAACGGCTTTGACGGGTACGTGCGTCCCGACCACGGCAGAATGATCTGGGGTGAAACAGGCAAGCCCGGCTATGGTCTTTTTGATCGAGCCCTCGGTGCTACCTACATCAACGGTCTTTTTGAGGCTTGTGAAAAATCTATTGCTAAGAAATAATAAATATAAGGAGATACTGCAATGAACAAAAATGTTTTAAGCACCGATCTTTCCGGTAAGGTAGCAGTCGTTACCGGTGCCGGCGGCGTGCTTTGCAGCAACTTCGCCAAGGTTTTGGCAAGAGCGGGCGCCAGCGTCGCTCTTCTTGACCTCAACGAGGAAGCAGCAAGCAAGTATGCTGACGAGATCGTAGCTGAGGGTGGTGTTGCAAAGGCTTACGCCTGCAACGTCCTGAAAAAGGACGTTTGTCAGGAAGTGGCAGCCAAGGTCATGGCCGACCTCGGTCCTTGCGACATTCTCGTAAACGGTGCGGGCGGCAACAATCCGCGCGCGACCACGGACAAGGAGTATTTTGAGATCGGTGATATCGATGCCGACACCAAGAGCTTCTTTGATCTTGACGCCGACGGTGTTGGGTTTGTATTTAACCTCAACTTCCTTGGCACGCTCATTCCGACGCAGGCGTTTGCTACACAAATGGTCGGTCGCGAGGGCTGCTCTATTTTGAACATTTCCTCGATGAACGCTTACACGCCCCTGACGAAGATCCCCGCATATTCGGGCGCCAAGGCGGCCATTTCAAACTTTACGCAGTGGCTGGCTGTGCACTTCTCCAAGGTTGGCATCCGCGTCAACGCCATCGCACCCGGCTTCTTCTCCACGCAGCAGAATGCAAAGCTGCTCTGGAACGAGGACGGCACCCCCACCGCACGCACCGGCAAGATCCTTGCCGCAACCCCCATGGGTCGCTTCGGCGAGACCGAGGAGCTCGAGGGTGGACTTCTTTTCCTGCTTGACAACAAGGCAGCAGGCTTTATCACGGGCGTTGTACTGCCCGTAGACGGCGGCTTTTCCGCTTATTCAGGAGTGTAATATTATGGAAAGATTTATTCCGGTTGTAGTAATCAAAGAGCTTGGCGAGACCGATAAGATCCTCTCTGCCCTTAAAAACAACGGCATCAATTGTGCCGAGATCACCTTCCGCACCGCATGCGCCGCTGAGGCCATTGCCTACGCCGTCAAGAACTATCCCGATATGGAGATCGGTGCCGGCACGGTTATCAACGCCGAGCAATGCGAGCAGGCACTTGCCGCAGGCGCTACCTTCATCGTATCCCCCGGTCTTTCCGTGGCGGTTGCAAAGATCTGTAACGCAAGAAACATCCCCTATTACCCCGGGTGTGTAACCCCCACCGAGATCATGGCGGCCCTTGAGCTTGGCATCACCACCGTCAAGTTCTTCCCTGCCAACATCTACGGCGGCCTCAAGGCACTCAAGGCTCTTTCCGCTCCCTTCCCGCAGGTGAAGTTCATCCCCACGGGCGGCGTGGATCGCAGCAACATCGACGAGTTCCTCGCGTTTGACAAGATCGCGGCGATCGGCGGCAGCTTCTTTGTCAAGGAGTCGCTTGACAAAATGGAAAACGCTTAATTAAAAAATACTTACGGAGAAAACGATCATGAAAAAAATTGTAACCTTCGGCGAGCTGATGCTCCGCCTTCAGCCCTACAACTACGAAAGATTCGTACAGTGTGATCACGTAGAGTTCACCTTTGGTGGCGGCGAGGCAAACGTTGCTGTTTCTCTTGCAAACTACGGCATGGACGCTGTATATGTAACCAAGCTCCCCACCCACGCTATCGGTCAGTCGGCTGTCAACAGCCTTCGCCGCTATGGCGTTGATACCACCAAGATCGTGCGCGGCGGCGACCGCGTAGGTATCTACTTCAACGAGAAGGGCGCTTCTCAAAGAGGCTCCGTTTGCATTTACGACCGTGCAAACTCCGCGATCGCTAAGGCAACCACTGCCGACTTCGATTGGGATGCGATCTTCGAGGACGTAGAGTGGTTCCACTTCACCGGTATTACGCCGGCACTGGGACCGAACGTCGTTGAGATCTGCCGCGAGGCATGCAAGGCTGCAAAGGCAAAGGGTATCACCATTTCCTGCGACCTGAACTACCGCGGTAAGCTCTGGACGCGCGACGAGGCAAGAGCTGCCATGACCGACCTTTGCCAGTATGTTGACGTTTGCATCTCCAACGAGGAGGACGCAAAGGACGTATTCGGCATTGAGGCTGAGGCTACCGACATCTACGGTGGCAAGCTCAACCACGAGGGCTACAAGTCCGTGGCAAAGCAGCTTGCTGACAAGTTCGGCTTCACCTACGTTGCCATCACCCTTCGTGAAAGCCGTTCCGCATTTGACAACGGCTGGTCCGCTATGCTTTACGACGTAAAGGGCGACGAGTACTGCTTCTCGAAGAAATATGATCTTCACATCATCGACCGCGTAGGCGGCGGCGACTCCTTCGGTGGCGGTCTGATCTACTCGCTGATGAACGGTAAGACCACGCAGGCTGCCGTTGAGTTTGCAGTTGCGGCTTCCGCACTCAAGCACTCCATCGAGGGTGACTACAACATGGTGACCGTGGCTGAGGTTGAGAAGCTTGCCGGCGGCGACGGCTCCGGACGCATTCAGCGCTAATTTTCAAAACAACGAAAAAAAGACCTGCCATATGGTAGGTCTTTTTTACAAAACAAATGGGGAGAGAACACCGTTCTCCCCCATTTGTTTATGCCAACAGCTTTTCTACTGCCGCAAGCTTCACGCAGAGCGTGAGAACATGCATAGCGGCTTCAAGATCCTCATCGGAAGGATACGTGGGAGCAATGCGAATATTGCTATCATCGGGATCCTTACCGTAGGGATAAGTCGCGCCCACGGTCGTGAGCGTCACGCCAGCCTGCTTGCAAAGAGCATACGCGCGCTTTGCACAACCCTTCATCGTGTAAAGGCTGATGAAATAGCCACCGCGGGGGCTGGTCCAGGTAGCCGTGCCCGTGCCTCCGAGATCCTCGGTGAGAATTCTATCAACCGTCTCGAACTTGGGGCGAATGATGTCGGCCAAGGCCTTCATCTGATCGATGATGCCCTCGGCATTCTTAAAGTAACGCACATGGCGCATTTGATTGAGCTTGTCAAAGCCGATGGTCTGCGAAGCCATCACCGACTTGATCTGCTTGATATTTGCCTCGGATGCGGCAACGATAGCAACGCCTGCACCGGGGAAGGAGATCTTCGAGGTCGAAGCGAAGTAGAACACGCGATCCTCGCAACCAGCCTCGCGGCAAGCGGCAAAAATATCGTAAAGAGTATCGTTGCCCTCAGCCTTGTAAAGGTCGTGCACGGCATACGCGTTATCCCAAAAGATACGGAAGTCGGGGGCGGCGGTCTTCATTGCGGCAAGACGTTTTACGGTCTCGTCGGAATAGGTAATGCCGTCGGGGTTCGAATATTTGGGGTTGCACCAGATGCCCTTCACTGCGGGATCCTTTACAAGCTCCTCAACCACGTCCATATCGGGGCCGGTCGCGGTCATGGCCACGTTGATCATTTCAATACCAAGCGACTCGCAAACGCCAAAGTGGCGGTCATAGCCGGGCACGGGGCAAATGAACTTCACCTTCTCCTCGCGCACCCAAGGACGGGGGCTGCCCACCACGCCGTAAAGCATCGCGCGCGCCATGGCGTCGTACATAAGGTTGAGCGAAGAGTTGCCGCCAACGATAATGCGATCGGCAGGAATGTCAAAAAGCTCCGCAAACAGGCGCTTAGCCTCGGGAATACCGTCAAGCACGCCGTAGTTACGATTATCAAAGCCATTTTCCGACCTGCAATCCTCGGCGGTCGCAAGGCACGTCAGCATACCGGTCACAAGATCGATCTGCTTGCTACCGGGCTTACCGCGCGAAAGGTCCAAGGAAAGACCCTTTTTGCAGTAAGCGTCATACTCGGCACGCAGCGCCGCCTGCTCCTTTTTTAATTCTTCAACACTCATTTTCGTGTAGTTCATCAAAAATCTCCTTTGTGAGAAAATACGGATTTTCGCATCAAACTTTTATTAAAATTGCAAAAAAAGCCGTCAACGCCAATCATTATAGCACATTTCCGCAAGAATTTCAAGCAAAAATTGCATTTTCGTTAAATATTTATTTCTTTTTTTCTTGAATCTCGCGCCAAAATCGAGTGATGCGATGCGCCAGAGACTTCGCATCGCCTGCAGCTGTAATATTTTGCCAATGCGCAGGGTAAAGATGCAAATACGGCTCCTCAGCATAGCGGCTGTCGATCAGCACCACAATGCCTGTATCGTCCTCGCGACGAATGACACGGCCTGCCGCCTGCAATACGCGATTCATACCGGGATACGTATAGGCATAATCGTACCCGCGCTCGCATTTATTTTCATAGTAGTCACGCAAGATATTGCGCTCGTTTGAAAGCCCCGGGATCCCCACACCGACAATGACCGTACCGATCAAGCGACTGCCGGGTAGATCCACGCCCTCAGAAAAGCTCCCCCCGAGTACGCAGAACCCGACGCGCAAATGCCCCACGTCGGCAGGAAAGGCCGAAAGGAAATCCTCGCGTTCACGCGCACTCATTCCCTGACGCTGCACAACACATTCCACACCGGGGTAACGTGCCGAGAATTTTTCATGAACACGGGAAAGGTACTCATAGGACGGGAAATAGACCATATAGTTCCCCGCCTTAGCACTGACTGCAGCAGCAATGTAGGTTGCCACACGCTTGTAGGATTTTTCGCGGTCCTCAAAGCGAGTGCTTACTCCCGGCACCACCGTAACTGAAAGGTTTTCGGGATCATAGGGAGATGGGAGTGCCAACGTCATCGCATTTTTCCCACCACCTAAAATATCCGAAAAATAATCAAGAGGTGAAAGTGTCGCGGAGAAAAACACCGCGGCCTTAGCCCTCGCGGCAGCGGCATCAAGCACACCTGACGGGTCAAGGCAATAGAGCTGTAGGGTCAATTTCCCGTGTAAAAGCTCGGCGAAGGTAAGAAACCGATCATCGTAATACTCGGCAATGCGTGAAAAACGCCGCAAGCTTGAAGAAAGGTCGGCGAGTGGCTTTTCAAGCGTATGCCCCGCGTTTTGGCGCAAAAAAGAATCCATTGCGCGACGGCAATTCTCTACCTCCTCGGCAAATTTGAGGAAAGGCGCACGGTTCATATAATATCCGCTCTCGGTACCATCCTCGTGCTTTTGACGATTTTCGGTACAAAGCAAGGAAATACGGTCCGTCGAGCGCAAAAATTCTTCAAAGGCTTGATAAAGCTTTTCATCCGAGGGGTCAATTTGCGCAAAAAGCTCTATAAAGGGCTCCGACACAAGGCGTGCAGAGTACATATCACGTGCGCGATCGGGCAAATTGTGTGCCTCATCTACCAAAAAAACGTATTTTCCGCGCTCCCCATCACCGTCAAAATACCGGCGCAAATAGACCGCGGGATCAAAAACATAGTTGTAGTCGCAAATAATAATTTCGCAATAAAGCGAGAGATCCAACGAGAGCTCGTGCGGACAAATACGGTGCTTTTGGGCAACCTCCTCAATGATCGCACGGGGAAATCCGTTTTTTCTTGAAAGAAGCTCCGCCAGTGCGCCGCCTACGCGGTCGTAATAGCCGCTTGCATAAGGGCAATCAACCGGATTACACCGGGAATTGGCCCCGTTTTTGCAGCCCCCCTCAAGAAAGCAAAGCTGCTCTTTGGCATAAAGCACAACCGTGCGGATCTTTGCTCCCGCCTCAAAAATCTTACCGGCGGCGGCATAGGCCTCGCGGCGTGTGCTGGCCTTGGCCGTAAGGTAAAAAACACGGTCCACCATCCCCTCCCCCAAGGCCTTGACGGCAGGATACAGGGTGGACATCGTTTTCCCTATGCCTGTAGGAGCCCCTGCAAATAGACGTCTTTTGCGGCGAATGGCGCGAAAAACCGATTCAGCCAACTCGGTTTGGCCTTCTCTTGGATTTTCATAAGGAAAGCGTATCCCCGTTACCGAGGGCAGGTCCACTGTTTTGCGCTTGACCTCAAAACGTGCAAAAAAGGAAATTCGGGAGAGCAACACAAGATAGTGCTCTTTCAACGCCTCGCGCGTCATCTCACGGCAGGTATCATAAACTATATCCCTTGCCACATCCACCATGCGATAACGCAATCGCACAACAGGCAGCTCGCGCGCTGCGCAAAGGAAATAAGCATAACAGCAAAGGCGAGAAAATGCCTCCGCACTCGGCGCATTCAAGCGGCCGTGCAATGCATCCAATTCCTCAATCAGTACGGTATGATCTTCCACGAGTACACCGTCCGCCACGCCTGTAACGGTATAATAAATGCCCTCGTGACAGGTGGTATTACGCAAAAACACCGCCTTTTCATATGCGGCGCTCTCGCCGGCCTGTATTTTTTCTTTGGCCTCGTGTGAAATACTTGGAGCATTTGATCTTGAAGGGTGACGCGCATCGATACTGCCGCCGCGGTGCGCCATAGCGCAAAGCTCAAAAACCGACAGCTCGACCGCGGACCTTTCCGCATTGTATTGCATAGGCACACCTCCCCATTTTATAATGTTATTATTATTTTATCATAATGAAGGAATAAAGTCAACGGCACAGATGCGCTCCCCCAAAAAATTACCATTATTTTGGGGGTAGCCGAAACGGCAGTTTTGGATTATAATGATACTACTATGGAGAGCAGTAAAAATGAGTGAGGGCGGTGACAAGATGGAATGGATCAGAATCAGCAGCAACAAACTAAAAATCATGCTCACCGCTGAGGATGCGGCGCGGTACGCGCTCTCCCCCGAAACGGCTGACTACGCCGACAGCGTGACAAGACGTGCATTTCGGGCGATCTTAACCGATATGAGAGGTGAGACGGGATTTGATGCGTCCGATGATAAAATTTACATACAAATGTACCCCTCACGCGAGGGAGGGTGCGAGCTGTTTGTTACCAAAATGGGAATCGAGGTCACACCCAAACGTGGGGGAACCTCCTACAAGCCCAAAAGCATCAGGCAACCGCGTAAACGACAATTCGCGCTATTCTTCTTGGAGCTCGAAAACCTCATCTGCGTATGCAAAAGGCTCAAAGACAAACATTTTCGCGGAAAAAGCAGTGCGTGGCTTGGTCAAGACCGCCGCTATTGGTTACTTCTCACCGACAGCGGTGATCCCTTGAAAACGCGTGAGGATTACCGCTTTGCCCTTGAATACGGCGAGATCGAGAGTCACGATGTAGCTTTGACCCTTTTTCCCGAACACGGCAAGGAGATTTGCCGCGAAAATGCAGTGGAAACGCTTGGGAAATTATAAAAAAGCGCGAAAAAGGCAGGGTTTACCCTGCCTTTTGTTGTTTTATTACTTTTTCAGCGCGTCCTTTAAAACCTTACCGATCACCTGTGCAATGCGGAAGAAGCCGAGGTCGTTGGGATGTGCACCGTCCACGGTGCAGGTATCCCACATCTCGCCCGCGAAAAGCGTTTCTCCGTCAACGAAATACACGTTTTGATCACCCTCGGCTACGGCTCTCTTGTAGTTGTCGCGAATGATCTCGCGGCGCGTGTAAAGGAAGCCGCGCCCCGCATAATTGACGTTACCGAGAAGCCCCACGTTGGAGCCCGTCATAAAGATGATCGGGATATCGGGGTGCGCCTCGCGCACCTTTTTGTAAAAGGGCCAGTGCGTGTCAATGAGATTTTGCTCGCTGGGGGTATTGTGGTCATAATCAAACACAAACGCGGTCATATCGAGTGTGGCGATATGCTCCGCCATCGGAAACTCACCCTTGGCCTTTCCCGAAAAGCCGAGATTGATGATATCGGCATCGAGCATACGGCGATCATCGCGGGATAAGAGTTGCCGGGGCGAGAGGCCACGGCACCTTGCGTCGCGGAATGACCGTAAAAGACAATCGGCTTTTCATAGGTATAGGGCGTGGGAGCTGAGAGGTGTGCATCCTTCTTCAGGCCAATATAAAGCGCCACGACCTTATCGTAAAGCGGAAAATTGATGGTATAATCGCAGTGTTTACCGTCGGTAGGCTTTCCAGAGGAGTAGCCCTCGGTAATGCCCTGCGGCGGAATAAAGGACTTGTAGTACATTTCTCTGCCGCCCTCATAGCCCTCGACCTTACGGTAAAGGTCAAAGCCGGTCTGCCCCGTTTTGGGCATGTGGGACATGGGGGTAATATTGCGCATCACGGCCTTGATAGCGATGTACTTAGAGTCGGTGCGAAAACGCACGCGACCGCCCGTGGTAAGCTTGCGAACGCTGGTAACACCCGGCGACACACGCTCAGCCGCCGCACGGGGCATACGGGTATAAAGCCCCTCCTGCTCCTCAAATTTCACGCCATAGATCTCAAAGGGCGCGTCCTCAATATTAAACCAAACGAGGTCGGGCTCGGTGACGTCGGTCTCAACTACCAAATTTTTATCAATCGCATCAATTCTCATACTACAAATTACTCCTTTTCCTTCAGCGCCTTTTTGAGGGCCTTACCGATCACCTGCGACATACGGTAAAAGCCAAGGTCGTTGGGATGCGTGCCATCAACGGTACAGCTATCCCAATGCTTGCCGCCAAAGAGCGTATAACCGTCGATAAAGTAAACGTTTTGATCCCCTGCCGCAACGGCGTTTTCATAGGTTTTACGAATGATCTCGCGGCGCGTGTAAAGGAAGCCGCGCCCTGCGTAGTTGACGTTACCCTGCAGCTTGGTGTTGGGCGCCGTTACCATAATGATCGGGATATCGGGGTGTGCCGCGCGCACCTTCTTATAAAAGGGCTCGTGCGTATCAATGAGGTTTTGCTCGCTGGGGGTGTTGTGATCGTAGTCAAGCACAAACGCCGACATATCAAGCGACGCCACGTAATCGGCCATACCGGGCTCCCCCTTTGCCTTGCCCGAAAAGCCGAGGTTGATGAAGTTTATATCAAGCTCGCGGCTGATCATGGCGGGGTAGGTGTTGCCGGGACGCGAGGCACAGCCGCCGTGCGTAATAGAAGATCCGTAAAATACCACGGGCAGCTCCTGCTTGTAAGGCGTGGGTGCGCTCAGGCGCGCACCCTTCTTCAGTGCCACGTAAAGCTCAAAAACGCCGTCGTAAACGGGGAAATTGATGGTGTAATCATTATATTTCCCATCGGTTTTCTTGCCCGAGGAGTAGCCCTCGGTGATACCGATGGGGGGCATAAACGAGAAATAGTACACGTCCTTGCCGCCCTTTTTATGATAGAGGTCAAAGCCCGAGTGCCCAAGCCAAGTCATATGAGAGTTGGGGGCCACGTTTTTTTGCACCGCCTTGATGGCGATGTAAGAGGAGTCGGTTTTGAAACGCACACGACCGCCCGAGGTGAGCTTGCGCGCGCTCACGATACCGGGAGAAGCCTGCTCTGCCGCTGCCCTCGGCATGCGGGTATAGCGTCCCTCCCCTTCCTCGAATTCTACGCCGTAGATCTTGAAGGGTGCTTCCTTAATATTAAACCACACGAGGTCAGGCTCGGTAATATCAGCCTCAACGATAAAATTTCTATCAATATCTTCAATTCTCATGACAAAAACTCCTTTTGTGATCTTTACAAGGATATTTTAACACAAGCACCCTTAAAAGTAAATATAAAATCGCACAAAATAACTGTAAAATCAAACGAAAAGCTGTATGTTGCAAAAAATGATCGAAAAGATAAAATAAAACGACAACACTATTGCATCGGCGGCAAAATTTTGCTATAATATCCTTGTATTTTTACATTTCTAGAACGGAGCTATACGTATGGATTGGGAAACACTTGAGGCGACCTGCCGCACGTGCCACAAATGTGCCCTTGGCGACACACGCACCAACTGCGTCTTTGGCACGGGCAGCAAGGAGGCTGACTTAATGTTCGTGGGGGAAGCCCCGGGCGAGCAGGAGGATCTTTCGGGCACGCCGTTTGTCGGGCGCGCAGGGCAGCTTTTAAACAAATTCCTCGATGCCGTGGATATCCCGCGCGAGAAGGTATATATTGCCAACATTTTAAAGTGTCGCCCGCCGCAAAACCGCGACCCTTCCCCTTCCGAGGAGGAGGCGTGCATCGAATACTTGCGTGAGCAGGTGCGCCTCATTCGCCCGAAGGTGATCGTTTGCCTTGGCAGAATTGCCGCGGCAAAGCTCATCAAGCCCGATTTCCGCATCACGAAGGAGCACGGCGAGTGGTTCAAAAAGGGGGAGTATCTGATGACCGCGGTCTATCACCCCGCTTACCTTTTGCGCGATCCCCGCAAAAAAGAGGATATGCTCACCGATATGAAGCGCCTGAAGGAAAAACTTGAAAAAATGAATTGAGGTAAAAAATGGATCTTACAACATTTTTAAATCTATTAACGATCATTGGTGTGCTTTTTATGGTCATGCTGGTGGGTTATTGGTGTCGCCACCGCGACATTATCAACGATGTTTCCTCAAACCGTATGTCAAAGCTCATTATCGAGATCGGACAACCCGCACTCATCATCGGCGCGCTCATCAGCAAGCCGTTTAGCTGGGAGCTTTTGCGCGAGGGGCTTCTTTATCTTGCGATCGGCTTCCTACTCCACCCCTTAATGGGTGTGATCGCTCTACTTTGCGGGCGTTTCTTCCCCGAACCGGATGAAAAAAACCTCTCGGCATTTGCGCTGACCTTCACAAACGCCGCCTTTATCGGCTTCCCGATTCTTGCCGCAATTTTCCCCGGAAAAGGTCCGTTTTACGGTGCCTTCTTTGTGGTCGGCTTTAATGTATATGTGTGGACGTTCGGCATCTGGCTTCTTTCACGCGGACGCGACGACATAAAGCTTACACCCAAAAAAGCATTGCTTAATTTTGGAACTGTCCCCTGCTTTATCGGTCTTGCCCTCTATCTCCTTAAGGCGGTTGCCCCCACACCCACGTTGCTCGTGGATTTTTGTGGGTATCTTGGCAATCTTTGCATGCCCATTTCCGTGCTCATTATCGGTGCACTGATTGCCACGCAAGATCTTGGTGCCATCCTGAAAAGTCCGCACCTTTATTTATTCAATACAATCAAGCTGATCGTTTTACCCCTGATCGTTTGTGTCATTGCCAAGCTGGTAACCCTTGGATTTGCAAATAGCTACGAGCTTGTAATGTTTTGTACCGTGATCTCAGCGCTCCCCAGCGCCTCCACCGTTGCTATGCTTGCCGAGCTGTACGGCATCAAGCCCGGTTACGCCGCGCAAGCCGTCGGCTCCTCGTCTATTTTTTCCGTCGCTACCCTGCCGCTTCTTTATTTCATCGGCGATTTTGTAGCGAAGCTATAAAAAAAGTGACAGCCAAAAATTTGGCTGTCACTTTTTTATTGGAAGCCCCGCATCACGTGAGCGTGATGCGGGGCTTTTGGACGCTGATGAGCGTTTGCTCATCAGCTTTTTCTTTTAATTTCTGTCTGGATCTCTTCACCAAAGGTGTCGAATGCACCGTCAACCTTGTTGGGAATAACCGGCTCGAGCGGCAGCTCGGGCAGTTCGCCCCAATCAATGTGATCGGGCAGGGTCGTATCGGTAAAGTAGTTGCCGCGCCAGAGCACTGCACCGCTACCGTCATAATTACCACCCGTGAAGAAGCCGTCACCGTAAGCAAGCGTGCCGCTGCCTGCCACGTTTCTGAGGTTGCTCATAAAGGTTTGCGCGTTCTCCCAAACATCGCCACTATCCGTAAGACCTGCAATGCCCGATGCGGTAATGGTCATGGTCGGGTTGTAGATATAACCGTCCGTGTCGGTATATGCCTTCAGCGCGCGCCCCGAGAACATGTAAAGCCAACGGGTGTTGTTCACAAGATGCATATTCTCGGTATGCGTTACCTTACCGTCGTCGGTCGTGCCGCTCCTCATGCTCTCGGCTCTGCAGGTCCAGAGCACGATCTTGGCGTTAATGAGCTCGTAAAGCTCGCCCTCACCACCGCTTGCGTGGTGTCCCGAAACGACGATATCGGATGCAAGGTAAGGCCCGAAGGTTGCGCGCATGATACGGGCAGGGCGCACGTAGGTATCGCCAAGCACCATATTGCTTACCTTTGCGCTCGCCACAGCGCCTGCCGCAACCGTGTTACCATCCGCCACGTTATGTGCGTGAGCAGTCAGGCGGATCACGGTACAGCCGTTGTTGAAGGCGATCATCGACCAGGGGTGAACATCCTCGGTGGTGAAGATCACCTCAAACTCAAGGTTGCCGACATAGAAGTTCTGACCGGTATGTACGTTATAAAAGGGTACGTATTCATCCGTCACGCTCTTGCCGGATGCATTGATATAGGAGTTCTTATACCAGTTGCTCGTGCCCATCTTATTGAGCGTGCCTTGGTTAACGGAGTGCGCGTTATAGATCTCGTCGTTCGAGGGGAAGTTAGCAATAATGCTCTCCACAACCACTTTGGAGCTTGCCTCGTTCGACCAGCTCGAAAACGAGTACGACGTCTGATTACAGTACTTCGCAGTAAACTTGTTAAGAAGCCCCACGTGGTCGCCGTGACCGTGCGAGATGTACCATGCGGCAATGCGAATGGGGTTCGACGCGGAGGGTGCCGAGCCGTGGATCTCCTTGTGCAGTGTTGCCAGCACGTTATAGACGTTGGTGATGTCATCCGAGTGACCGTTACCGCCGTCAAGCACCACGAAGCGCCCATCCTCAAGCGTGTAAACGTAGCAATAGCCAAAGCTGCTGTCACTGGTGTCGGAGGATGACGAGCGGGGGTTGAGCTGTACGACAGTGAGCTTGGAGTCGGTCAGCTTCTTGTAGGACTGCTTGGTGAGCAGATTTTCGGGCAATACGTGGTGTACGTAGCCGTAATCTACCGTCGTTTTTGCCGAAATGACGCGAAGCGTGGGGGTAAGCATACCGTCAAGCGTGTTATCCGTGCTTACGTCAATATTCTGCACCGATGCCCATCTGTATCCGTTATAGATAATGTGGAGCATAATGCCCGTTTGGTTATTGACGTAGGTCACAAAAAAGCTGCCGTCGATCTCGCGCTCCGTCATATAAGCAACATAGCCGTTTTCCTCAAGCAGTGCGCAATAGTTTTGATAATGGCTCAATTTTGCATTGAGGTAGTAAAGCTCAAGCTCACCGTTGGATACGCTGACCGCACCCGAAAGCGAAAGATTTTGCGGGCGAGGATAGTTGGTCACGAGGTTTTTCAGCTCGTTTGAAAGATAATTATCCGACCCGACCTGAGATTCAAGGGTGCTCATATCGCCCGTGAAGCCGTTGCTGCTTCCCTTCTCAAAGCGGAAGTCCGCGGGAATTGCGTAAAGATCCGCCGTGCCGTCGCCGTTGGTATCAAGAGCAAAATCACCAAGGTTCTCGATAAACATTGCCTTAGCCAGGCGAAGGGTCGCGTCGTCATACGAGCCAACGAACACCTTACCGTCCTGCACGGAATAGCCGTAATAGCCAACGTCCTTGCCTGCAAGCAGGTTGATACGGGTAAGGGCAGTATTACCAATGTAAATGGCTGCACCGCTTACCGCCAAATCATCAGGCACGTAGGTAAAGGCAAGACCTGCCTCATAATCGGCATTTAAGAGCGCACCGGCGATCTCCAGTGCGGCAAGCAGCGGGTAATCAATACCAAGCGAATTATTGTGGGTATCCTTATTGTACAAATGCGTCAAATTGGCATTAAAGCTGATCTCTGCATAATTCTTGCCAAGCGCGGTATAATGGCTCGTACCATAGAGGAAAACGTTGTGAGCGCGCGCATCGCGGGTGTGAGAGTACACAAAGGGCGTTTCGGCGTTCAGCGGCACCATATCTGCGTTCGAGCAGATGATCTCAGTGAGGCTGATCTTTCCGCCACGGCAAAGCTTTGAAAACACATCAACCGCCTGCATGGTGAGTGCATCGTTGCTACCCGCGATCACGATCGTGCCATCGATAACGCCGATATAGTAGCCGTAGCCCTCAACCTTGGCAAGAGCCTTGGTTGCAAGCGTGCCCTTGCTGCCCACAAAAATGGGCGTACCCGCAGAGCCGTAGCCGTAGGTGGTAAGCGTGCTGATGAGGGCAGTTGCTTTGCTTTGCAGGTTTGCGCCCGCATTATCACCAAACATGATATTGGTGGAGGGCGTCACGCTTGCGGTATGTCTCACAGCAGTATAGCCGCTGAAGGTCTGCAGGAGCTGCTGCTCCTCCTCGGTATATTCGCTGTATGCACCGGGCATATAAAGCGACTCGTAGCCATCCTCTACCGTGGCGGTGTAAGCCATTTTGGAAACGTACGCCATCGTACGGACGTTATCCTCAACTCTATAAGTGCTGTAATAATAAGTACTGCCGTATTTTACATAGGAAACAGCCGCGTAAGCACGCGTATAGCTGTTCAGATCCACCAGCGCACCGCTGAAGGAAATGCTACCATCCGTGCGATTTTCGATACTGTTCTTTGCTACGATATCAACGTAAGGAATTTCAACGTTCGCGCTCGCGCCCCACGCGGTCAGCTTTTCATGCGTAAAGCCGCCGGCAGAAGCAACGTAGTCAGCGGGCGCAATGAGTGTGCCCATCGTATAGCGCCTGCCTGTAAGTTTAGTGACAATGGAGGCGGGGATATACGAGGAAAAGCGAATGCCGTTATACGCCGAGGTCAGTGCAACGTACGCACCCGCTTCCATTACGGGAGAATACGTGTTTTTGGTGATCGCCTCATACTTACGGTAGCAATAATACTGCGCATTATTGTATTTTACCGTTACGGTGTTCCCCGCGAAGGCAACGTCGGCGCCAAGCAAATCGTTGCCGTCAACGATCATTTTTTTGGCGTAGGTTGAAAGCAGAACCGCATCGCCCACAATGACCTTGGAGCTACCAATGCTCGCGTCGATCATGGTGGAGGTGCTGTTACGCTTGTCGATGAAAATGCCGCCGGAAAGCGAGATATCCACGTCGCTTGCGTAGTACATACTCGTCGGGTCCTTGGAGTTATCCTTGTCCAGCTCATCAAGCGAAACGGCAACACTTGTGCGAATCAGTGCACAGTCCATGACGGTGCTGGATTCAAGCGTAAACGTGCCACCTGTCACGTTAAAGCAGTCATCGATCGACTTGCGAAGCGCAAGATCAAACAAGACGCTGCCCTTGGTGGTAAAGCTACCGCCACTGATCTCAAATTGCCCCGCATCCGCCTCGAACATCGCAACGCCCTCAACAACGGTAGAGCCGAGGAAGGTGCCGTTTGAGATAGTAACGACGAACTGACCGTTCTCCAAATAATTGCCCGTCACAAGCATAACGCGGCAGGTATCCTTTGCGTTGAAAAGACCGCCGGAAACGGTAAGCGAGGGGGCAAGCACCTTCCCCGGCTTCATTTGCGATTCGAGGTAAAAGATGCATCCGTTAGGCGCCGAGCTACTAAATGTGCCGCCGCTGACCGCAAAAGTACCGAGGTAGAAGCCAAATAGCTTTTGCCCCTCTAACGTGCCACCCTTGAACGTACCGTTAGTGATCGTAACGGTTGCCGATTCGGAATTACAAACAATCGCCGAGGCACCGCTCGAAGACACACCCGTGAGATCAAACGTGCCACCGTTCACCGTAAGCTTGGTGCCCGCACGGGAGGCTGTGACCAAATGCGTAGCCTTCCCCTCGCTCACGCCTGCCTCATTGGGGTAGAAGGTACCGCCGTTTATGGTGATGATAGGACCCGAGGAGGGCTGAGGTGCGACGCCGATCATACCGTAGATCATGCCGCCGTCAACGTTCAACTTTGCTTTGTTGCCCGACGTGATCGCCGTCGTGCTCGAGGTAAGCGCTCTTACCGTCGTGCCGCTTTTTACATTAAGCGTGGTGCTCGAGCCGTTGACATAGATCGCATAATCCGCGCTCGACTCGATTGCGATGCTTTGAAGCGTAACGGTACCCGCCGCGACCGTAAATCGATTGCTTAACGTGATCTTTACCGAGTTTGTGCTACCCTTGATGGTGTAAGCCTTTGCCACGGAAAGCGTGGCAGATGTAACCGAAACGTTTTCTGTCACCGTGATCGTACCGCCGGAAGGAACGGCCGCAGCCGCCTCCTCGAGCGTAGCATATGTACTACTGCCCACGCTAAACGGCGAAGCGGCCGAGGCCGCAAGCGCGGTAAGCGTCAACAGCAGCAACGTCACGCACAAAAATAAAATCGGACGAAGTTGTTTTTTCATAAGCGTTCTCCTTTTCGGGGGGGAATAAAACACGGATGCACGATAAAAACCAACCATGAAATCCAAGAATAGTATAACAAATATATTTGTTAATGTCAATTACAAGAGAAAAATTTCTACTTTTTTACCAAATGGCGCGCGCGAGTTTCGTGATTTTTAACATCAAAAAAAGGCGATTTGGAATCGCCTTTTTTGATCTTCTGTACCGCGGTCAGGAGCTCTTTTTTCGTCGCACAAAAAGCGACAAAAGCGCCCTTGGCGAAAACGGGATCAGCGGATAAAGATAGCTCCGTCCCCCATTGACCGTTTTGTTGGAGGCGATGAGGACGATAATGAGCAAAATGCCACCTAAAAATCCCCATAGATTGAAAAACGCCGTCAGAGTCAGGAGTAAAATACGCATAAATTTAAGCGCATAGCCAAGCTCAAAGCTCGTTTGCGTAAAATTGGCAATGGCAACGAACGCCATATATAAGATCACCTCGGGGATCAGCCATCCCACATCGACCGCAAAGTCGCCAAGGATCAGCCCCCCCACGACGGATAAAGAATTTGCCAGCATATCAGGGGTATTCATAGAGGCCATGCGAAGTCCGTCTATCACAAATTCGGCCAAAAGCAGCTGCAAATAAATGGGCAGCTTCCCTCGATTTTCGGGCAATGCAAACGAAAGCCATTCGGGCACGTACTGAGGATTTAAAACCCCGAGGAACCAAACAGGAGTCATAAAAAGAGTAAGCCAAAATACAGTATGCCTCACGAGACGAAGATAGGTGCCCGTGAGGGGCGGAAGGTAAAAATCGCCACTTTCCTGTAGAAAATCAAAAATAGAGGTCGGCAAGATCATTGCCGCGGGAGAGTTATCAAGCAATACGATCACGCTTCCCTCCAAAAGATGTGCCGAGGCGACGTCCGGACGCTCGGTATAACGAATCTTCGGAAAAGGATTATACCATCTCGTTTTAATAAGTGTTTCAGCCAGCGACTGGTGCCCCATCGTGAGGGCATCGGTTTGGATCGTGGCGATCTTATCCTTGATATATTTTACCGTTTTCGGATCGGCGCGATCACGCATATAACAAATGACGATATCACTTTTTGAGGACTTGCCCATTGTCATATAGTGCATAGTGAGCTCCGCATCGCGAATGCGTCGCCGAACCAGTGCGGTATTAAAAACGAGTGTTTCGACAAACCCATCACGCGGACCGCGCATCACACGATCGTTTTCGGGTTCAGCCGTTTCACGCGCAGGATAGGTTCGCGCGTCAATGATCAGCGCCTCGGCACCGAATGTGCTTCCCAAAAGAAGGGTCGCACCGGAAAGCACCATTTGCAGCATGAGATCGGTGTTCCCCGTCACATCGCTTTCAACGTACGGCATATTGCTTTCAAGAAATTCCGTAGCACTTCCCGGCAAGGTCTTTAACCCGAGCAAATAGATAAACAGCTTTTGCAGGGATCCGTCCTTGATGAGACCGTCAATATAAAAAAGTGTAAGCTCCTCCCGACCGATCTTCAGCACTTTTTTAATGACATCAAAATTTTCCCCCGCGCGCAGCGTTTCCTCAAAAAGTGAAACATTTTCGCGATAATTTTCTGTTAACGGTTGCATATTTTACTCACCCCTCTTTTGGGTGTAGTATGCACCAAAATCTTGGACCATATGTAAAAAAGCACCCAAACGGGTGCTTTTTTACGGCATTTTTAATCAATCACGAAGAATTGAGGCAGGCCCTTTTCATAAGCAGGCGTTGCCTCGCCGGCAATCAGCGGCAACAGATAATCAGCACAAGCGCGCGTGATGTGGTTGGAGCGCTTATTGATGAAATGATCGGGCACGCGTTTGACCTGATTGGCAACCTTTGACACGTCGCAGTGATCAATGTGATACACATACGGCGAGGTGTTATCGCGTATGATCGTCATCATCTCACGCGTTGCACCGTTCGCTGCCGCACGCACTGCTTCTCTGCCCACATTGACAGATTCTGAAATATCGGTAGCCGAAGCAATATGCGACGCACATCGCTGTGAAATATTAAACTCTACCGAGCGCACCTTGCAGCCAATCTCCGCACGCACAGCAAGCTCCAGTGCCTTGCCCGTACCCGAAAGCTGCTTGTGACCGAATGCATCGGTCGTGCCAACGCCAAAGCCCTCACAAACGTATGTACCGTCAGCAAAGCGAATGCCCTCTGAAACAGCGATCACCACGTTCGGGTGCTTGTCGAGCGCCTTACGCACGTCTTCGAAGAACTCTTCTTTACTAAAGGCACGTTCGGGCAAATAAATGAGGTCGGGCACGATACCGTTGGTGGCAAGCCCCATACCTGCGGCTGCGGTAAGCCAACCTGCATCACGACCCATAATTTCAACGATCGTCACGGCAGGTGTGCTATAAACCGCACAATCGCGAATGATCTCCTGTATTGAAACGGCAATATACTTCGCAGCAGAGCCGAAGCCGGGAGTATGATCTGTCACCACGAGGTCGTTATCGATGGTCTTGGGCACGCCCATGATACGCATTTCGTAATCCTGCTCCTTGGTATATGCCGAGAGCTTTGCCACGGTATCCATCGAATCGTTACCGCCAATGTAGAAAAAGTAACGGATATTGTACTTTTTGAAAATCGAAAGCAGTTTTTCGTACACCGCATCGTCTTCTCCCGGTTTGGGCAATTTTTGGCGGCAGGAGCCGAGTGCAGCAGCCGGTGTATGCTCCAGCATATCAAGATTATACGGGTCAGCAAAAAGCTCGTTCAAATTGACGAGTCGCTCCTCGAGCAAGCCTTCTACACCGTTTTTCATTCCATAAAGTGTTTCAATCGCACCCTTACCCACGTTTTCAAGCACGCCCCGAATAACACCGGCAAGCGTGGCATTGATCGCAGCGGTAGGCCCACCGGACTGCCCGACAACGGCATTTCCAACCAGCTGTTTCATCATAATTCCCCTCCTAAATATGGAAATATCGCCTATAAATACAGACATCATTGTAACAAACGGAAAACAAGAAATCAAGCAACCAAGAATGACAACATTTTGCAACCAAAGGTTGCGGGTTTCTCCTTAAAAGCGTTACAACAGATTTCCCCATTTTCTTTTATAAAGTATAGCACGGCAAGGGCTTTTATGTCAAGCCCGGAAGTGTGTTATCACGCGTTATTTTGGACAGGCGCCGGTGCATAAACTAACACCTGGGAGGTGATTTTTTGTTTTCAACCTTGATTTCTCTAATTCTTAACGCTGTTCATTTGTTGCTTGGCATAAGCACCCCGCAAAATTTCCCACCTCCGCTCTCGGCGGCCGAGGAGCGCGAGGCCTTTACGGCAAAATCCGCGGGGGATATGGCGGCAAGAGAAAAACTGATCTTACATAACCTTCGCCTTGTGGCGCACATTGTGAGAAAATATTACGGTGCTGCAAAAAACAGCGAGGACCTGGTATCGATCGGCACCATAGGGCTCGTTAAGGCAGTTGATTCCTTCAATCCCACCAATGGAGCAAGATTTGCTACCTATGCAGCCAAGTGCATTCAAAATGAGATCTTAATGCACTTTCGTGCGCAAAAGAAGCTCTCGTGCGAGGTATCGATCAACGAAACGATCGACGTGGATCGAGATGGAAATCCCCTGACCTATATGGATGTGATCGCAACTGAGGATAATGTGGATGAGGAGCTTGACAAAAGCATTAAAAGTGCGCGAGTACGACGCTTGGTGGAAAACGTGCTGGATCCTCGCGAGCGCGAGATCATTTCCCTGCGCTACGGCCTTTCGGGTGACGCGCCCATGACGCAACGCGAGGTAGCGGAAAAGCTCAGCATCTCGCGCTCGTACGTCAGCCGCATTGAAAAAAGCGCACTGGATACGTTAAGAGAATATTGTTGAGAAAAGGGACTGCCCGCGGGCGGTCCCTTTTGTTTATTCTTTTTCAAGAGTGATCTTGATTTCAATTTCTTTGTTGCCAATGGCGGCAAAGCCACGGTAATGACCGTTGCGGTTGTAGCCAATCTCATCAAGATCTATGATCTTGCCCGTTGTGGTATAGCGGCAAACATAGCCCTGATAGTGCACCTCGAGTGTGCGGTCGCTTACCTTGATATCGGTATGCGTCTCACCGTCAAACGCGAAGGCGGGGAGCATATGTGCCAGCTTATCGCTGCTCGTGGCCTTGATGGTGACACCACTCTCATCCACGGTATAGGCGGTGGTGACCTCCTTGGCGTTAAAGAAGCGGCAAAGGAGCTTGGCGTGCGCCTCGTTTTCCCCTTCACCCATATCGAGGAGCTCGTATCTGCCAATATAGGCGTCGGTCGCAAACTGCCAGTAGTTATCCGAGAAAATACCGGGAGAAAGCGACATTGCCACGGGGTGATCCCCTACCGCAAACTTCGGCATTGCGGGGCAAGGCAAGGACAGGCAAAGCGCCGAGGGCGCACCCATCTTGTGCACACGGCCAAGACCCGATGCGTCGTAGTGAGGGTCTGCATCGGTATCAAACTCCAAAGCATAGCCGCCCGCACGAAGGAAGAGCTTCGTGAATTCATCAGAGGTCTTGAACGCCATGGGAGACACGTCAAACTCACCCGGTACCACCTCATCGTTACAGAGCATATAGGCATTATAGAGGTTTGACGCCAGCGTGATCATATATTTGTCGAAATACGCATACACCTCACACCCGAACCTGCTCTCGAGCGGAAAGCGATTCTTGACGTGATGAACAGGGGTGCGGTCAAGCCACCTCTCGATGCAATCCAGAGCGCTGAGAGCTGCGGCCTTGAACTTGCCGGCAAGTTGGAAATTGCCCTCCTTGTGGTAACGGTCGGCGGCGTATTCGAGCACGATCAGCTGCATGGCCTCATTGTGCAGGAATTGGTTACTGCGACCCCCAAAGGGCACCTCACCCGTGACCGACTGCATCATCAGCGAAAGCGGCTCGGTACGGCGAAGCATCGCGTCAATTTCATCGCGGTAGGGGCCATTGTAGCCGAAATGGAGCAGCATGGAAAACAGTCCTCGCGGCACGAGATCGTAGATCATAGGGGGGTGGTACAGCGCGTCGCGATACATGCCGTTTTCATCCAGCCACTGAAGCTGGGTGGGGATCTGAATATCCACAAATTCGTCGGCATTGCAAAGGCCGTACGCATGGCGTGCGTACTCGCTGACTGTGGTAAACAGCGCCCAGTTAAAGACCCTGTCGGTCTTACTCTTGGCATATTTATCGTAGCAGGTGTAGGGATCGATCGAGGCGATGTCGCGCTTCCACTTTTCAAGGCGCGGTGCGGGCACAGCGCCTGCCGTCTCGATCTCCATGAGGGCGCAAACGATCTCACGCACCGAGAAATCGTTGGCCGCCTTGACGCGCGGAATTTGCTCGCAGCAAAAATCCATCATTTCAAGGAAAAGAGACATCAGGTCGGTACGGCGGCCGTGGGCAATAAGAATGCCGATGTTGGCGGCCATACGGGGGAACCCGTGCTCGGTGAGCCCGTCGCGCTTTACGCGCTCGAAATACGAAACGATCTGCTCGTCGGCATAAGCGGCGAGCGTGCGCTCCATCAGGTCAATGTAACGTTCCTTCATAGCTCTTACTTCGGTTGCTTACCGATGTAGGCAAGAATACCGCCGTCAACGTAAAGCACATGACCGTTGACAAAGTTCGAGGCATCCGACGCGAGGAATACCGCAGGACCCACAAGATCCTCGGTCTCGCCCCAGCGTGCCGCGGGGGTCTTGGCGATGATAAAGGAATCAAACGGGTGACGGCTGCCGTCAGCCCCACGCTCGCGCAGGGGTGCCGTCTGGGGCGTGGCGATATAGCCGGGGCCGATGCCGTTGCACTGAATGTTAAACTCACCGTACTCCGAGGCGATGTTGCGGGTCAGCATCTTAAGACCGCCCTTTGCCGCACATAAGCGGAAACGGTCTCGCGGCCAAGCTCGCTCATCATCGAGCAGATGTTGATGATCTTACCGTGACCCTTCTTGATCATGGCGGGGATCACAGCCTTTGACACGATAAAGGGCGCGTTGAGGTCCACGTCAATGACCTTTCTGAAGTCGGCCGCAGACATCTCGCACATCGGGATTCTCTTAATAATACCCGCGTTATTGACAAGAATGTCAATCACACCCACCTCTTTTTCAACGGTGGCAACAAGTGCGTTTACCGCATCCTCGTCGGTCACGTCGCAAACGTAGCCATGCGCGTCAATGCCCTCTGCCTTGTAGGCAGCCATTCCTTTCTCCACAAGCTCCGCGTTGATATCGTTAAACACGATGGTAGCACCTGCATTGGCAAGTCCCTTGGCGATCGCAAAGCCGATGCCGTAGGAAGCACCCGTCACGAGCGCGACCTTGCCGCTCAGATCAAACATATTTGCCATGATTTTACCCCCCTAAATTACAGAAGATCCTTGGTTGCGACGTGATCCATATCGGTGAACTCCTGGTTCTCGCCGCACATCGACCAGATGAAGGAATAGTTGCGCGTGCCAACGCCCGAGTGGATCGACCACGAGGGAGAAATAACAGCCTCCTCGTTATGCATAATAATGTGTCTTGTTTCGGTGGGCTCGCCCATCATGTGGAATACCACGTCGTTCTCGCCCATATCAAGGTAGAAATAAACCTCCATGCGTCTGTCATGCGTGTGGCAGGGCATGGTGTTCCAGTTCGAGCCGGTCTCAAGCTGCGTGAGGCCCATGGTGAGCTGGCAGCTCTTGATCACCTCAGGGTGAATATACTGGTTAATGACGCGCTTGTTGCACTCCTCAGCCGAGCCGCAGGGTACCTTTTTAGCCTTGCTGATGTCGATCTTCACGATCGGGTAGGTTGCGTGTGCGGGGCAGGAGCTGACGTAGAACTTTGCAGGATCTGCGGGATCTGCGCTCTCGAACACGATCTCCTTGTTGCCCATGCCGATATACATACCGTCACGGGGATTCATCTCGTAAGCAACACCGTCAACAGTTACGGTGCCCTTGCCGCCTACGTTGATGCAGCCCATCTCACGGCGCTGAAGGAAATATTCAGCCGCGAGCTCCTTGCCTGCTTCAAGCGCGAGGGGCTTGGTGACAGGCATCACGCCTGCGGTGATGATTCTGTCAATGTGGCTATACACCATTTTGACGTTATCCTTGGTGAAAAGACCGGAGATGTGGAACTCCTCGCGCAGTCTTTCGGTTGTGTAATACTTGGCGTCCTTTGCGTTTGCGGGTTGACGAATTTCCATGGTAAATACCTCCTGAAATATTTTTTTACAATCCTATTATATCAAATATTTTTTGCAAATTCCTTGCTTGTTTTCACATTTTTATTGCATTTTCAATCATTTTGTGCTACAATCATTCACAAGAGAGGTGAATGTGATGAAATGTTTTTTTGACACCTGCCACGAGGCAGTAGCCTACACCACCGAAACCAAAAGCTTCGGAATCTACTTTTCAGAGGAATCAAACCCCACCTGGCACGTGCACGTACACGACTGCTGTGAGATCTTTTTGTGCCTTGAGGGGGGCAGCACCTTCCTTGTTGACGACAAGGTTTATACGATCAGCGACGGCGACCTTTTCGTGATCAACCAGTTTGAGGCGCACAAGGTGGTCGCCAGCAAAGGGAGCAAATTCGTGCGTTATATCTTGCACGTGCACCCTGCCTTTATTTACGCCAATTCTCTTGGCGACGTGGGGCTTTCCCCCTGCTTTTTTGCAGCGAACAAGATCACCAAGGTGTCCCCCACAAAGGAGGAGCTTTCAAAACTCGTTGCCCTGTTTGAGGATATGAAAGCCGAGCACGAATACGGCGACGCGATCTACAAAAGGCTGCGTGCCACCGAGATCCTTTTGGAGGTCAACCGCTTGTTTGCCACGCACACGACCGCACGCGATAACGCCTTTCGCCACAAGGCTGTCCAGCTTGCCATTGATTACATCAACGGCAACTACGCAAGCGCACTTTCGCTGGATGCCGTGGCGAAAAGCGCGTTTGTTTCAGTGGCACAGCTCTCGCGTCTGTTTAACCGCTACTGCGGCACGACGGTGACCAAATATATCGCAGGAAAGCGCATCACGGAAGCCAAAAAAATGCTTGCCGAGGGGAGGAGCGTGACGGACACCGCACTCTCCTGCGGCTTTAACGATTACGCAAATTTCATCCGCACCTTCAAAAAGGCAGTGGGTGTACCTCCCGGCAAATATCGGGCAGACATTCTATAAAAACAGGGCTAAAGCGCAATGTTACGCTTTAGCCCGTTTTATTTGCCGAAGTGCCACGCGAAGCTCGGGAAACAGGAGTGCGGCTCCGAGCAAATCCGCAACGACCGCCAACATCAGGTTAATGAACACCGACAAGCGAAGATACACAAAGAGCGCAAACGCCAAAAGCGGCAAAAAAAGAAGATAGCGGGCACGGAGTTTTAATCCCACGGTACGATAAAGCAGCAAAAGGCGCACCGACACAGTCACGGTCACCGCAAAGATCAATGCGAGATGCCCCCCGAAGGCACCGCAAGCAGGAATCAACCACCAAATAAGGATCACATTGGAAAGAGCACCGAGCGCGGTGGTCAAAAAAAGCTTTCCCGTTTGCGCAGTAGCCCCAAACATCGGTTCGAGAAAATCGCAAAATACAGTGAGGGCCGCACCCACGAGTGCTACGGGAATAAGATCCCCTGCCGCGGCATAATCGGCGGCGATAAAGCCCGGGAAAAGTGCTAACGCCACACGCGACAACGGAATCAATAAAAAGCACACCGCGAACACGATACGCACAAAAAGATCGGTTCGATCACTGTAATAACGTCCGCGCTCCCCTACCGCGTCGGGCATCTCCCCTTTTGCGAAGGCGAGCTCCTGCCAGGCAAGACGAAAAGCAAACGAGGCAAATACCACGATTTGTGCAAACTTCAACGAAATGCCAAAGGCACCGCCCGTGGCCTCATCAACCCACAGCGTTACCGCCACGCGTCCAAACGACGTCAGCACCCAATAGGATGCGGCACTGATCCCGAGCGGCAAGCAAAACCGGAGAATGCAACGCACCGATGAAGAATCGGGTTTCCCTAAGCGCCACACATTTTTTGAACCAAGCAAAAGCAGCAGCACACCGACCGCGGCCCCCGCTGCGTAAGAAATATAAAGCGACTCTACCCCAAGTCCTGCGCCCAGGATCAAGGCCAAATTCAGCACGATCTGAACCAAGGTCGAGACAACGCCCGAGGCCGCGTACAAGCGGATGCATCCAGCGGCACGCGCCACCAGTCCCAACGCGGCCAAAAGCGCGTTGCACAAGCCGTAAAGGAGAACCAGGGGGAAGCCGGGCAAGCCAAGCATCCCAAAGATCACTCCACCCAATACAAGATAAACAAACGAAAAGCAAGCGATCAAAACAAGACCAGAGGAGAGTATTTTTCCCTTCTCCTTCTCATCGGTGCCGGCCGATGAAAAGCGAAGAACGCCGACACCCACATCAAAAAACACCACCGAAGACAGCAGCACCGCAAAAGCCGTAACGGCCTCGTACACGCCCATATCCCCTGCAGGGATCCTCGCGGTATAGATCGGCAGCATAAAAAACAATGCCAATTTCGACAAAAAGCTGCCGATAAAATAGGCAAACGAGTGCTTCAAAAAGCGAGCTCCTTCCATTTTATACAAGCCGATCACCTCCTTCATTTATATCAAAAAATCATTGCCAAAAGAAGCGGTAGGGTAACGCATCATACCAGAGTGCACTTCGACCGAACAGCAGCACCAAAAAATAAGCGAGGGTCGCGGCAAGCACCAATAGCTCTTCTTTAGGGAAAATAAGATACCGTTTGCCCTCTTTTACGGTGGCAGGCGGCACCGTTGCCGGGAGCCAGAGCAAATAAAGCACCTCAAAATAATTGAAGATGCGTTGAAGCTGCCCAAAGCGTGTCATCATCGAGGCAACGATCACACCAAGAAGCATCATCAGCGTTAAAAAGCCCCTTTGATCGATCTTATCCTCGCCGCCCAAGGCAGGGACAGCATCTTTTGCAAAATAAAAGCGATAAACACCGTAAGCGGTGATCAGAGCAAAGACCGCCAAGTACCAATAAAGAGCGTCAAACGTGGTAGGCTCATACTCGGCATAACGCGGCAAAAGCATCTTTGCAACATGCACGATCGGGCGCACGAACAATGCGCCAAGCAACGAGAAAAGTACCGTAACGGGTATTAAAACGCGTAATGTTTTTTGAGTTACAGGAATCAAAAGCAGCAACGGGCAAGCGAGGAACAGCAATGCACTTGTGTGGAAGGTAGCGGCAAGCAAAACAACTCCCGCATACGGTAAAATCTGCCGTTTTTTGAAAAAATCCCAAGCAAAAAGCAAAACCGCAATGGCCAACGCCTGCCGCATAATATTGAGGTAAAAGGGGTAGATCATCATCGCGAGATACAAATAAAACGCGAGATAAATATTTTTGGCGTGGCGATAGATAAAAAATGATACCGAGCCGTGAATGAGCACCGAGCTGACCACGATCAGCCATTGCCCATTGGCGGTAAAGCGCGTGAGCACGTAGCACAAAAGACGGAAGCCCGGCTCGGCCCAGGTAGAGAGCGCAAAGGTCTCGGTAAAATTACGGATGCGGATACGATCAAAGACACGTTGGATAAAAAGCGTCGTGTCGCGCCCCACCTCAGGAGCGCGGCAAGCGGCGATAAAGGTAAGGATGAAAAAGCACGCCAAGGCAAAAATACGCCGCGAGCGCGTGGTGTCACGCGGCAAACAAAGACGCAATCCAAGCATCAATACCAATGCCACAACGTAGATCATCGTTACCCTCCCCTCCTATTTCTTCAATTGATAAAAATCGTAAAGCTGTTTTGCCGAGATGTCCAGTGCGTATCCTGCCGCTATCACGCGCTCGGCAAAAGCGTGTCGGTCATCGGGCAAGAGAGTGCAAAGCGCACGAACCCAGTCATCCTCGTTTTCGGTGTTCGCAAAGGCAACGATGCCACATAGATCCGCTTCACGTGTCACAGTGCTTGAAACCACTGCGGGAAGTCCTGCGGCGGTCGCCTCCACCAAGGTGATCGGCAGGCCCTCAAAGCGCGAGGGCAAAATAAAACGGTCCATAGCCGAATAAAGCGCTCCTACGTCGGTACGAACACCAAGAAAGCGCACCGAACCCCGGGGGAGCAATTCCCCGGCCAACCTTTCGGTAGCGGCTCGCAAGGGCCCGTCGCCGACAAGAAGAAGCACGGCAGTGGGGTCTTTTTTTAAATAAGCACCAAAAAGAGCGAGTGCCCGTTCGTGATTTTTTTGCGGGCTGAAGCGCGCAACCATACCAACAACGGTTTGATCTTTGTCAATATTCAGCTCTTTTCGCTTCAAAAGGCGCCACTCTTCACGGTAAGAAAAGTCCCGAACGTCGATGCCGTTTTTTAGGATCCGTGCTTTTGCGTATTGCTTGCCAAACGCCGTCCTTGCGGCATCGGACCCGCAAGCGAAATAATCGGTGGCGGCGCGGCGTGCCCATGCAAAGAAAACAGTGTGGGCAAGTCTTAAAAGCAAACTCTTCTCACGCCGTGCGGCGTGAGAATGCTGAATACGACAAGGCACCCCTGCTTTTTTGGCCGCAGAAAGAGCCAAGGCACCCCACTCGGTCGTATGAACGTGTACCACCTCGGGACGGTAGATCTTGAAAAGCGAGTAAAGTACCCTTTGGTGATGAAGGATCTTTTTGCGTGAGGGTACGAAATGAACCGTTATACCACATTCCCGAAAGCGGTCCGCACAAGAAGGGACCGGGGCCTCGTGCGCCACGATGTGAAACTCCACATCCTTTGGCATTTTTGCCACAAGGCGCAATATCAATGTTTCCACACCGCCGTTTTCAAAGCCCGATATCACGTGAAATACGCGCACGGCCATCCCCCCCTTTTGCAAATTCTAAAACCATTATACCTTAAACATTACCAAAAAGCAAGAAAAAAGGAAAAAAGCCTATAAAGGCTTTTTTCCTTTTGAATCATTCGGCATTCTCCTCAGTCGATGCCACAGACTTATCCTCCTCCGGCATCACGGCCACAAAGGCCATAATGGCGCATTCGATCATATCGTCATCAGGCTCGCGAACGGTAATGCGTTGCAGCCACATACCGGGTGCTGAAATAATGCGCGTAAAAAGGTTGTCATAGCGCCCCGCAAGCTTCAAGAGCTCATAACCAACGCCCATCATTACGGGAATCAGCAGGATCTTCACAGCGGCGCGCACCAAGGTATTGAGTACGCCCGTAAGCCCCCAAAATTGCACCGGGACAAAAAGACCGATCACAATACTCACCAAAAGCATCAAAATAAGGAATGAAGTACCACAACGAGGATGAAAACGACGCTGTGCTCTCACATTTTCAACCGTGAGCGGCAATCCGTTTTCATAGCAAAAGATCGTCTTATGCTCCGCGCCGTGATACATAAACGTACGGCGAATATCCTTCATAAAGGATACCAAGGCCATATAAAGAACCAATACAAGGATCTTGAAAAGCCCTTCAAACACCGAGCGTGCCAAGCGGCTTTCAGCCAAGCGCTCGGAGAGCACGTGATCGGCCAAAAGCTGGTAAATAAAGGTCGGGAGCCAAAAGAAAAGACCCAATGCAAGCGCAACGCCGAGGACGGTCGCAATCACCATTATGGCCGTCATCGTAGCTTTGCCAAAGGCACTTTTCGGTTCGGTATTCCCCGTCTCCTCTACACCGTCCGCCTTAACGTCGGACGCATCCTCTTCACAAAAGATCTCGGCGGAACGCATCAAATATTTATAACCAAGCTTCAAGGAGCCGGCAAACGCAAACACGCCGCGTACGATCGGCACGCGTAATATCGCGTGCTTCTTCTTTTCGTGCTGCTCCTCCTCAAAATAGATGAGGCCGTTTTGACGCCGTACCGCCATCGCACTTTTTTCGGGGCCGCGCATCATAATTCCCTCCATCAATGCTTGACCGCCGATGGAGGTTTTGCGGCACGCCATCCCCTTACAGTTTTTTTCCTTTTTCATACTTACCTTTCAAAAGCTCGCGCCACCCTGAGGCGGCGCGAGCTTTATTTTGCTTATTTTTTCAACTGGCTTTGCGACTTCTTGTGCTTGTCAACCAGCTTATGAATGCGCTTCACAGGATCAAGCAGGTTGCTGATCGTATCGTCGTGATTCAGGGTATCGATGATGTACGCCACGTACTTGCACATATTGACCTCAACGTACCACTCCTTCGAGAGAAGCTCGGGGGTGCGATATACGAGGTTGGTGGTAAAGATGCGATCGATGATCCCATCCTTATGCGCCTGATCAAACTTTTCAAACACATCGGTAAAGAGGCCAAAGGTTGCAAAGTTGAAAATGCGTCTTGCGCCCTTAGCCTTCAGCTGCTTTGCAACGTCAAGAAGCGACTCACCCGAGGAGATCATATCGTCAACAATGATCACGTCCTTACCGGTAAGATCCTTGCCGAGATACTCGTGTGCCTCAATGGGGTTTCTGCCATTGACAATGCGCGAGTAATCGCGACGCTTGTAGAACATACCAATGTCAAGGCCAAGCACCGACGAGAAGTACATGCAACGGCCCATCGCCCCCTCATCGGGCGAGATGATCATCAAATTCTCTTTATCAAGCGAAATATCGGGGTACTGGCGGACAAGTGCTTTGATCATTTGGTACGTGGGACGTATGTCATCAAAGCCCGAAAGCGGAATCGCATTTTGAACGCGGGGGTCGTGTGCGTCAAAGGTGATGATGTTTTTAACACCCATAGCGACCAATTCCTGAAGCATCAGTGCACAGTCAAGCGACTCGCGGGTGGAGCGCTTGTGCTGACGCCCCTCATAGAGCATCGGCATAATAATGGATACACGACGTGCCTTGCCTGCAATGGCAGCGATCACACGCTTCAGGTCAGCGTAATGATCATCGGGGCTCATCGGCACCTCTTGACCATACATTTTATAGGTAACACCGTAGTTGAAGGGATCGCAAATGATATACACATCGTGGCCACGCATCGAATTGTGCAAAAGGGCTTTCGCCTCACCCGTACCGAAACGGGGACAATCAACGCTTGCAAGGAAAGATTCATCACCGCCGTGTCTTCTCCACTCCTTGAGGTAGCTGTCAACCTGGTTGACAAAGCCCTCACAGCCGCGCATACCAATGACACTAAGTTCACCGAAAAGTGTTTCCTTCATACTAAACCTCCGCCAGATAAATTAAATGCAGGGCAATTCCTTGCCGATATGTTAATTATAACATATCTTTTGGGGTTTGAAAAGGTCTTTTGTGAGAAAAAACGGTTTTCGCTGCTTTTTGTTATTTTTCAACATTTACGGCATTGCAAACTCCGCATTTTTCATAAAATTGATCATTTCAGCTCGACCACCGTAACGCCTCCGTCACCCTCACCGTACCTTCCGATACGGAAGGATTTGACGCGGCGGTCCTTTTTAAGATACCCCCACAGGGCTGCGCGGAGGGCACCCGTTCCCTTGCCGTGCACCAGACGCAGTGTCTTGAAGCCCGCGATCATTGCGGTATCAAAATACTTATCCACCATAAACCACGCCTCATCCCCCGTTTGACCGCGCAGATCAATTTCATCGCGGAACTCGCGCGAAATACTGAGCTTATAGTCACGTGCCGGTGTTTTCTTTTCGCCGGGGCCTCCCACGAGAGGCTCGTTCTCAATCAAACGCAAATTCCCCACCTTGGAGCGTGTACGAATGATACCGGCCTGTACCTGCACGTTGCCACTTCGGTCAGGATCGGACAAAAGCACACCCTTTTTGTCAATATCCACAAGATAGACCTCATCGCCTTTTTTAAGAGGCCTTGGAAGCTTATATTCTTGATTGGTACGCTCCTCTACGGGGTTAAAGCGCTCTTCGTTCTCACGCAGGTGCGTGCGGACCGCGCGCCTTGCTTTGTCAAGCGCTTCGCCAAGGTGTTCACTCTCACGCTGACGGCGCACCTCCTCGAGCTGGGCAAAGATATATTCGCTTGAAGCGCGAGCACTTTCTACCAGCCCCACCGCCTTTGCCTGTGCGGATTCAAGCATAGCCGTGGCCTCACGCTGCAGCTTTTCGGCCGCCTGCCGGGCATCCGCCTTGGCTCTTTCAAGCTCGGCGCGGAGCTTTGCCGCCTCCTCGCGGTCGCGGTCGGCCGCAAGACGGGTCCTTTCAAGTGCCTCGATCACACGCTCAAAATGCCTGTTTTCTTCACTAATGCGTGACTTAGCATCCGCCACAACAGACTGGGGGAGTCCCAGCTTTTCGGAAATGGCAAAGGCATTGGATTTGCCGGGCGCACCGATCACCAGGCGGTAGGTCGGTCGCAAGGTCGCCACGTCAAACTCGCAGGAGGCATTTTGAACGCCCTCCGTATCGAGCGCAAAGGCCTTCAGCTCCGCATAATGCGTGGTGGCAACGGTAAGAGCTCCCACACCGCGCACGTGCGAGATGATCGACACGGCCAAAGCCGCGCCCTCCACGGGGTCGGTGCCGGCACCCAATTCATCAAAAAGGACCAACGATCGCGGCGTAACGCTTTTGACGATCGATACGATATGGACCATGTGCGAGGAGAAGGTCGAAAGCGATTGCTCAATGCTTTGCTCGTCACCAAGATCCACTAAAATGCGGTCAAATAAGCAAAGCTCCGAGCCCTCATCGGCCGGAATGTGAAGGCCGGCTTGTGCCATCAAAGCAAACAGGCCCACTGTCTTCAGCGTAACGGTCTTGCCGCCCGTATTGGGACCGGTGATGATCAAGGTATCCCACTCACGGCCAAGAGAAACGCTTACGGGCACCACACGGTCGGGTGCGATCAGCGGATGGCGTGCTTTTTTAAGATTTACCGTACGGTCCTCTGTGATCAGGGGCTCGGTTGCCCCCATTTTATCGGCAAGCTTGGCACAGGTAAACAAAAAAGCCAGCTCGGTAATATTTTGATAGTTTAAGCTTAAAGCACCGCCTACCGTGGCAACGGCCGCCGAAAGCTCGGCAAGAACACGCTCGATCTCGCGTTGCTCCTTCACCTCAAGCATACGCAGCTCGTTGTTAGCATCGACCACCGCCATCGGCTCAACGAAAATGGTAGCACCCGACGACGAAGTGTCGTGGATAAGACCCTTGATCTCGTTTTTGCTCTCGACGCGCACGGGGATCACGTATCTGCCGTTTCGCATCGTGACGATATTTTCCTGCAAATGCTTGGCATAAGAGCCTGCGGTAATATAGTGCTGAAGCGTCTCCTTGATGCGATTATTGGCCACACGGATCTTGCGGCGAATATCCGAAAGCGCCGGGCTCGCCTCATCGGCAATGACATCCTCGGAAATGATGGCGCGATAAATTTTATCTTCCAGCTTTTTATCCGGCAGTAATCGCTCAAAGATTTCATCCAGCACCGTGTCAAAATGACGGTTGGTACGGCTGTAATCCAAAAGTCCTCGCGATGTGCGAAGAACGTTGCCGATGTCAAGCAGCTCGCGCGGCGAAAGTGTTGCACCCTTGGCGGCACGATCCAGTGCATCCGACGTGTCGATAACCCGACCAAAGGACGGCATTCCCTTATCATCAAGCAACCGTCTTGCATCGCGCGTGCGCAAAAGTCGGCGCGCGACCACCACGGCATCGTCATCGGGCAACAAGCAAAGGGCTCTGTCCTTGGCACCCGCAGTAGGTGCCAAGTCGGCAAGCTGACCGAGGATCTTATCAAATTCAAGCGTTTGAAGCGTCTTTTGATTGATATCCATATAACCTCACGATTTTATCATTTGCCGACGAATGGCAAGTAAGCGTTTGTAATTTTCAAGTGTTTCAAAGCCGCGCTCCAGATGATGCAATAAGTAGGCCTCTGTCGCGCGGGAAAACATCTCCTCAGCACGCGCGTCGGTCAAGCGGAAGGAAAACACGCGCTTGGGGGATACATCACTCACAAAGCGGAAGGCCGCCACGGCCGAAGCACAAAGGGGCGAAAGCACGTGCCTTACCCCCGTGTCATCTACCTCCGGCAAGGGCACGAGCGCGGTTTTGCGCGAAAGACAAGGGGCACACACAAGCGCGCCGTCCATCACGTCAAGATACACATCGTCCCCGATCTCCTTACCGCAATGCGTGCAAGCATCCAGCGCCGGGGCAAAGCCCGCAATCACCGCAGAGCGAAGCTCAAATGCCGCCTTGATACGCGTATCCTCCCCTGTGGTGGTTGACAGCATATGAATGGCGTTCAGGCAAAGGGGTAAAATTTCCCCTGCCGGGGACTTTTCATCGGAAAGCTCAAAAACCACATCGGAAAAATACGCGGCAAGAAACAACTTTTCGCTATCATAGCGCACTCCGCCGAAGGATTCAATGGCAGTCGCATTTTTAACCCACTTAAACCCGTTTCTCTCGTAGAACTCAAAATTACTCCACGTATAGGGCTCCGTGGCTGCCACTTGACGGTTTTTTATCGAATTTCCACCCTTTAAAATGGCGTAAAATCGGCCTTCGGTAGGAGAAATTAGTGTTAACAGCTTGTCCGAGCTGCCACGAGGGGCCACGCGCAGGACAAATGCGTCGGTTGTCACGTTCGGCAAGGCTTACCTCTCCTCTCGGTAACCGAAATTGCCCACGGCGGCGCGGCTGTCGCGCCAATTTTCCTTAACCTTGACCCAAAGATTCAAATAGACCTTCGCGCCCAAGATCTTTTCAAGATCCTGCCTTGCATAGGTGCCGACCATTTTAAGCTCGGCACCGTTTTTGCCGACGATGATTCCCTTGTGAGAGGCCTTTTCGCAAAAGATCTCCGCACGAATGCGAACGATGCTTCCCTCATCCTTGAATTCCTCAATGACAACGGCTACACCGTGCGGTACCTCCTTATTAAGGGTGCGAAGCAGCTTTTCACGAATGACCTCGGCCGCCATGGCTCGCTCGGGCTGATCGGTGATCATATCCTCAGGGAAAAACCACTCGCCCTCGGCAAGCAGCTTTTCGCATTCATCCAGCACGTCAAAGACCTGCTTCCCGTTTTTGGCACAAAGCGGCACCACGGCGGCAAAATCATGCAGGGCCGCGTAACGCTGGATCGCCTCTGCAATTTCAGTAGCATTGTAAAGATCGGTCTTGTTGAGTGCAAGCACGGCAGGGATGCCGGACTGCTTTAAATAGCGGATCACGTTTTCCTCAACCGTCGTCACTTCTCTGCCCGCATCAACCATCAGAACCACCGCATCAGCCTCGCGCATCGAGGCGTTTGCCGCCTCTACCATAAAGTCACCAAGACTGTTTTGCGGCTTATGCATACCGGGGGTATCCACAAACACAAACTGTGCCTCGCCTCGGGTCAAAATACCGAGAATACGGTTACGCGTGGTCTGCGGCTTATTGGAAACAATGGCGATCTTCTCGCCCAAAATGGCGTTGAGCAGTGTGGATTTGCCCACGTTCGGGCGCCCGACGATCGCAATATATCCCGTTTTTTTCATGTACGTTTCTCCTTTATTCCAAGTCCCATAGCGGTAACGATCTTACTTTGTCGCTCGCGCATATCCTTTTCATCTTCCTCGCCCGTTTCATGGTCATAGCCAAGCAGATGAAGCGTGGAATGTACCGTCAAAAAAGCGCATTCACGCCGGAAGCTATGCCCAAATTCCTCGGCCTGTGCCTCACATTTTTCAAGCGAGAGCACAATATCACCCAGCATTCTTGTGCCGCCCATACCCTCCTCAAACAAAGGGAAAGAAAGCACGTCAGTGGGTCTGTCTATCCCACGGTGCTCGGCATTCAGCGCGCGGATCCCCTCGTTATCGGTAAAGGTGACAGACACCTCGGCACCACCGCAAGCACCCTCATAAAAAAGCGTAGCAAGCACAGCACGGCGCACCAAGCGCTTTAAGGCAAAGCCAACCTTATGCTTGTCCTGTGCATTGTTAAAATAAACCGTTAATTTCATTGGTCTTTCCCTACCTTCCCCGCGCTTTTCGACGTCTTTTTCGGTCGCGCCTGCTCGCGCTCGTAACGCTCATACGCGAGGATGATCTGCTGTACAAGCTTGTGGCGCACCACGTCGCGGTCGGTAAAATAGTGTATTTTGATGTCGGGAATGCCCGAAAGGATCTTTACCGCCGCCGCAAGACCGCTTTTGGCCCCCGAGGGAAGGTCTGTTTGCGTCAGGTCTCCCGTCACCACCGCCTTGGAATTAAAGCCAAGACGCGTCAAAAACATTTTCATTTGCTCGGGCGTACAGTTTTGCGCCTCGTCGAGAATGATAAAGCTGTCATCCAAGGTCCGTCCTCGCATATACGCGAGCGGCGCAATTTCGATCACTTGCTTTTCAACAAGCTTAGCATAGGTCTCCGCCCCCATCATCTCATAAAGCGCATCGTAAAGCGGGCGAAGGTATGGATCGATCTTGCTTTGAAGGTCTCCCGGCAAAAAGCCGAGCTTTTCCCCCGCCTCGATCGCAGGACGTGTCAGGATAATGCGGCTGACCTCCTTGGCCCGCAGGGCCTTCACAGCCATCGCAACAGCAAGAAAGGTTTTGCCCGTGCCGGCAGGCCCGACACCAAGCACGATCGTATTCTTCTTAATGGCATCCACATACTGCTTTTGGCCCACGGTCTTCGCCTTGATCGGCTTGCCGCGACTGGTCAGGCACACCGTACTGTCATCGAGCGCGACCAAAGACTCGCCCCGCCCGTCACGGATCATACCGATGATGTAGGATACGCGTTGCTCGGCGATCTCACCGCTTGCCGCCTCCTCACGCAAGGCACGCAGCACCTCAGCGGCAAGATAGACGCGGTTGTCGTCCGCACCCTTTACGGTTACGGCATCACCGTCCTTGCCCGAACGATTGCTGATGTCAACGCCAAAGGCCGTTTCGATCTCTTTTGCATACGCATCACAAACGCCAAAAATGCGTGCGGTGATCTCGCTGCTCGCCGTGTGAATAATCTCCTCTTTCATACGTCCTCCAAAGGTTGGTATTACTTTCCGCCGGCCTCCATAAAAAACTCCGAGATAAGACCGATATCCTCCTCAAAGGTGGCCGTGCAGCATAGCGTCACGCCCGTGCCGTCAAGCACGGTCTCCACCTTGGTAGCGAGCAGCTTGCGCCCTTCACCCTCGTCAACCAGTCTTGCTGCAAGCACTTCCCGAGCTAAGGCCAACGCCTCAGCCGCGGTACGTTTGGTGCTTTTGTACTCGTAAACGTGATAAAGCGAGCTCGAAAAGCCGACAGGCAACACGCGCGCTCCTGCGAAAAAATTATACTTTTTTACTTTTATATCACAGTTTGCATTCACATTTCCAGTAGTTTTAAAAACTTTTCCGCTAAAGCCGAAAAAATCCACCTCTACCTCGCTGTAGATCTTGCCCGTATAATGCTTTTCCTCATAGACAAAGGGAATGCTTACCGTGATCGTTTCCTCAGTGCGCGCCCACACCTGGCCCGATGCGCGCGTCACACGAAATCCCCCATCCTTACCGTCTATAATTCCCGAGGCGAGGAGCTGCCCTGCACGTACGCGCTCCCCGATCTCTACCCGACGCTCTCCCTCAAAGATCATCGGCAGCAAAACCACCCCATCCTTTTTGGCCACAAGATTTGCCGGCGCGGTAGGGGCGGTGTCCGGCACGGGCAAGGCTTCTTCGATCTGTACAAACGCCACGGTGCCGACAAGGTTCACTGTGGCATAGCCGATACGCACATCGGATTGACGCAGTGACAGTGCAATGTCATCACCGTCAAGATGAGGCAAAAAGGCGCCTCGCTTGAGGCCCAACTCCCCGAGCTCGGCTAAGATCTCCTCCTCCCCGACAGCCTGACATCCCTCCAGCGCAACCTCCCACACGAAAAGCCGCCCCAAGCACAAAAGCATCAATGCAAGCACTGTACCTATGACAAGGCCGGGACGGTGGATAAAGCGCCGCCAAAGTGAAGGAATTCCGCCGCGCTTCAGGGGCGAAACGTCAAGACCTCTTGAAGCCGAAAAAGCAAGCACCTTCGCAGCGGAAAATGATGTAAAGCAACAGGTAAAATCTTCGGTTTTTGCGACACGCTTCAATTTTTTCGGCGTTATTTCAAGCACACGGCAAAGCTCAAAAAAATCGGTTGCCGAGGATGCCCCAACGCGAACAACAGTGTACCCGAGCAAAAAGAAATACGGATTCATTGTGTATCCTCCCCAAAGGACAAGGACTCGATATTTCCCGTCACCGTCACGCATCCCGCGCCGAAGGCGGAGCAAAACAGCGACTCGCCGCGAACATAAAGCGCCGTTTTACCCACTCGCAAAGCAATACAAGTCTTGCCGTAAGAAAGTATTTTTTTGCAGCCGCGCACGACCAACTCCTCCTGCCCTGACAGCGTAAGGCCAAAGCTCCCCGGAAGGGATTCGCGCGGAATATCCAATTTCGCCCCAAAACGGGTCAAAAAATCTTTTCTTTTCGGCATACCAAGCCCTCCTTCATCATAGCGTTTAACGTATAGAATACCACGGACTCTCGCCTATAACCTATGGTGGAAACGGAGGAAATATTCGTTGAAACAACGTACCGATCACAAGGGTGCGTACCTTGGTCTTGCTTTGGGTGTTTTCCTGTTTGCGCTGACACTGAAAAATACCGAAATCGCCGCAAACGGTATCAAAAAAGGACTTGGAATTGCCACAAACACGCTCATTCCGGCCCTTTTCCCTTTTCTTGTATTTTCCAATCTTGCTCTCCAATCAAATGCCTTGGATATCTTAAAAAAGCTCCTTGCACGGCCGGCTCATTTTTTCTTTGGGCTATCCGAAAACGGAACCGTTGCCCTGCTGCTCGGTTGGCTGTGCGGACTGCCGATCGGAACAGTTAGTGCCATAACGATGTTAAAAAACGAGCAGATCGGCCGCGAGGAATTTGACCGTTTATTCCTTTTTTCGGGCATACCCGGCACAGGCTTCCTCATCGGTGCCGTCGGCACGACTCTTTTTGGAAGTCGGGAGGTCGGCTTCGCACTTCTTTTCGCCGTCTTACTCAGCAGTACTTTCACGGGTATCCTTTTAAAGCTGATAAGGGGCAATATCACCGAACGGCCAAGCTCTCAGGCTACCGCGCCAATAGCCCTACCCTTTCACACTCAATTTACGGCTGCAGTGCGTGGCGCTTTTTCCACAGTCCTTGAGATCACGGGCTTTGTGCTCTTTTTTTCGGCCGTGGCGGAATGTGTAAAAGCGATCGCCGAAGCCGCAGCGCTACCGTCGATCGCATCCATACTGGCCATCGGTCTGCTTGGATTGACCTCGGGAATTTACGCCGCAGTCCTTGCCTTTGCCCCCGAAATAGCCTTTTGCCTTTGCGCCTTTTTTGCCGGCTTTTCCGGCCTATCAATATGCCTTCAGCTCTTCTCGATCGCCGTTTCGGCTCGCCCCAAAATCGGCCCTTATTTACTGGCTAAATTATCTCAAGGCGTCCTTTCCTTCCTTTTTGCCGGCTTATATCTCACCCTGCGAAAGCCCATACTCAAAACGACGACCGACAGCTTTTTTGCCGCAGGATCCATGCCGTGGAGCACTACGCCCATCTTCACATGCTCGCTCACATTTCTCCTTCTTGTTTTTTTCCTCACCTTGATCGGCTCACTCAAGCTCAAGCTTGTCACGTTCCTACGCGTTGAAAAATAAAAAAAGAGAGCATCACTGCTCTCTTTTTTTAGCAAAACGCGATATTAGTCCTGCTTGATGACTTCTTTGCCGTCGTAAGAACCGCAAGCCTTGCAAACATGGTGAGCAAGCACGTACTCGCCGCACTTAGCGCATTTTACCATGCCGGGCATTTCGAGCTTAGAGTTGTTGGAACGTCTCTTGTCTCTGCGCGCTTTGGAAACTTTTTTCTTCGGAACTGCCATTTTATCTACACCTCCTTGGGATACTTTACATAATTACAAGTTATTATATCACTCTTTTTCTTGTTTGTCAACCCATTTTTGCAAAATTGCCAATCTTGGATCAATTTCTTTTTTAGCACACTCGCAATCGCCCTGGCGTTTTGGCTTTCCGCACCTGTCGCAAAGCCCCTCGCAATCCTCTTGACACAAAAGGCGCATTGGGAAGCACATCAAAAGCTCTTCTCTGAGCGGCTCATCCACATCAAGCTTACCGTCGCGGATCATGACGTAAGCATCGTCCATTACCGCAAGCTTTTCTTCGGTAATCGAGCCCTCGGGCGCTACGGTGCGTTCAAAATCAAGCACAAATTCACCCGTCACCTCATCAAGGCAGCGTGCACACGTACCGCGATAAGGGAGTGTTGCCTGCAAATAAAGGCGCATATACCCTGCATCATCGGTCACATATCCTTTGACATGCGCGTTTTCGGGGAAGGTCACATCAAATACAGCGTCAGGCACCAGGTCGTACTCGATCTCCATACGAGTGATCTCGCCACGCAAGAGCGGTCCCATATTTAAAACCATATCGTTTCCCTCCTCTTTTTTGGATTAACGATATAATTATAACGGGAGAAAAACAGCTTGTCAATAGATTTTTAGCTGAAAATACCGCATTTTTCACACAAAAAATCCTTTATGTGCTATAATAATTAAAAGAATTTTAACGGAGTGAATACTATGCAAAAGATATTGACTGCACATGAAATGAAGGAAGCCGATCAAAATACCATACACCAAGGCACGGCATCGCTTGTGTTAATGGAACGCGCCGCAAAGGCCGTTTTTGACGTATTACTTGCCGAATTCCCCACCGAAAAGGTGCTTGTTTGCTGCGGAAGCGGAAACAACGGCGGTGACGGCTTTGCCTTGGCGCGGCTCTTACTGGAGCACGGCATCGATACGACCATCACCTATCTTGGTCAGTGGAACGAAAAGGGCGAGCCCGACGCTACCTCAATGAGCCTTGAATGTGCCGCGGAATTCAAAAAGCTCCCGAAAAGCATTCACATTAAAAAAACGCCGAGCCTCACCGGTGTCAGCACCGTGGTGGATGCCATATTCGGCATTGGACTGTCACGCCCCTTAACCGGCACCTTCCTTGAGGCCGCTCGAGCCATTAACGCCTCAAAACTGCCGGTTTTGGCGATCGATATTCCAAGCGGCGTTCACGCCGATAACGGTCAGGTGTTGGGCGGTGCCGTGAGGGCTACCAAAACCGTGGCGATCGCCGCCAAAAAGTACGGACACCTTCTTTTCCCCGGGGCGGATCTTTCAGGAGAAGTGACCGTGACTGACATTGGCATCCACGCAACCTCCGCGCATGGCCATCTTCTTGAAAAATGCGATCTCGAGGCACTTCCGACACGTCCGAGACGAGCACACAAAGGGACCTTTGGTCGCGTGCTTGTGGTAGGTGGCAGTAAAAGCATGAGCGGAGCGGCCCTGCTTGCCGCAAAAGCAGCCTACCGCGCAGGGGCGGGACTTGTTGAAATCGTCACCCCTGAGGAAAACCGTCTTGTTTACGAGATCGCGCTCCCCGAGGCCATTGTCACCACATACACCAAAGAAAATGCCGCTCTCATACTTGACAAATCCCTTACGCGTGCGGACTCGGTGGCTCTTGGAATGGGGCTTTCTACCGATGAAACGGCAAGAGCTCTCGTTGACACGGTGCTTAACAGCAAAGAAATTCCGCTGGTGATCGATGCCGATGCGCTCAATCTCATTGCCAAGGACAACGCCTTACGTGCCAAAATGTACTTGCGCGGCCATACGGTCCTTACGCCGCATCCAATGGAGCTCTCGCGCCTGATGGCCATCCCCGTTTCAGCCGTGCTTGACGATATGCCAAAGGCCGCCGAGACCTTTTCCAAGGATAGCGGGGCGCTTGTGGTATTAAAGGATGCACATACCGTGATCGCCGACGGTGACCGCCTTTATTTTAACACCTTCGGAAACAGCGGTATGGCCACGGGTGGGTGCGGCGATGTGCTCGCAGGCATCATTGCAACCATGGCCGTACGTGCGCCGCTTGACATTGCCGCTACGCGCGGCGTGTTGGCCCATGCGCTGGCGGGTGATGCCGCAAAAAGGATTTGCGGTGAGACCGGTCTTATGGCCTGTGACGTTGTTGACGGCTTGCGCGTCATATTGCCCTAACGACATTTTCCAAAAATAACATCTAAAATTCCAAATTTTAAGCGCTATTTCTCGACATTTTATAAATTTTAACGATTTTCCCTTAAAATTCACAAAACATACGCCCTTGTAAAGCCAATCGGCTTTACAAGGGCGTATGTTTATTTTTCGGAAAAGACGATGTGTGCGCAGATCAATCCAAACAAAAGATAAAGAGCCGTACATCCAAAGACAATGTACGCGCCAAAGCGCAAAACCGTCGCTTCAGCATCCAACAGGAAGATCGTCACCATAATAACACCAGTCAAAAACCGAGGCAGCTCGCGTTTCAATCGCACCATGTGATTTTCTACAAGCATAATGCGTATCAATGGCAGCAGCACTGAATAAATGCCTAGCAAAAGCAGCAAAAAATCGCTTTGAAGCAGCATCAAAAGAAGACCTAGGAAAATAGAGGAAAGTGCCATAAGGAAATTCATCCACTCGCCTTTGTTTTTGATATTCTTGACAGCGATAAGCAATGACGGGATGTTGAACACCGTTGTGAGCAGTCCCATAGCGATCACAAGAATGTCAAACACCTCCGTAGCATAGGGCGAGAGCCAAAGCAGCAAGAGGCCGAGCGATGCGCCAAAAAGCGTAGAAACGATCAAACGCAAAAAATAATATACCTTATATTTGTTCATGCGCAACTCCTTACTTAGATTGCATGCCGCGAGCGGCAAGATATTGTGCGACCGATTCGGGCAACAAATCGGTAGGCACTGCGCCACGGCCAAGCTCCTCACGCACACACGTAGAAGAAAGGGTCAAAAAGCGGGGATCCGATGGAAGAAAAAGGGTTTGAGCCTTTGGGTTTCGCTTTAAATTGTATGCCGCCATTTCCTCTTCATAAGCAAGATCCCTTGGGTTACGAACACCCTTGACGATCACGGTAGCACCGAGGCGATCAAAAAGATCCACCAGCATCCCTTCATCGGAAACCACGCGTACCGTGGGCATATCTTTTGTTGCAAGACTCGCCATCTCGGTGCGCTCGCTCATTGAAAACATATATTCCTTCGCAGCATTGTTCATTACCGCAACCACGACGTGGTCATATTTCGCACAGGCACGCTCAATGATGTCAAGATGTCCGAGGGTAATGGGGTCATAGCTCCCGGGCAAAAGCGCTACGCTCTCCTTTTTCGGGGTTAAAAGTGTCACGTGTGCGACACCGTAACGGGCGCGGCGCAGTACCTCAAATTTTTTATCCAAGGCCACATTGGACAACGAAACGTCATCCGGTGATGCGGTTTCGCAAACAATAATACCGCCTTCGGTGATGAGATTTCTTTCCAAAATCAGATCCAAACATTTTGGCATCAAGCCGAGATGGTAGGGGGGATCCAAAAAAATGAGATGAAAGGGCTCGCCACGGTAGGAGCGCAAAAAGGACAGCGACTCGGCCATATGCACCTCCACCTTTTTTTCCAATTTGGTGTGCTTGGCATTTTCCGTAATGGCGCGGATCGCGGCGCGGTCGGAATCCACAATCACAGCACTTTTAGCACCACGGCTGACCGCTTCAAGGCCCAGCTGCCCCGAGCCACCGAAAAGATCCAGGACCCGACGCCCCAAAAAGCCTTGCTGCAGCATCGAAAAGACAGCCTCCTTAGTGCGTTCAGCCGTTGGACGCGTATGCTCACCGACCGGCGCCTGTAATTTAGCGCCGCGAGCCGTGCCCGTTATAATCCGCATCATAAGTCAATTCTCCTTTCCGTGAAAGTAAGCATAGATCGCCTCGGCCAATGATATCCCCACACCGGGGGCCTTGGCAAGGTCCTTTCGGTCGGCGCGCTTCACCGCCGCAAGGCCGCCGAAATAAGCAAGTATCGCCTTGGCCTTTTCTTTGCCAACGCCTTTGATCTTTTCAAGCTCCGAGGTCCTTACGGTCTTTCGCTTGGCCTCAGTCATACGACGCACCGAATAACGATGTACCTCTTCTTGAATGCGGTAAACCGTCGTATAAACACCCTTATCAAGGGCGATCGAGATCTCCTCGTTTTCGCCGCAAAGAGCGCGTGTTTTATGATAATCATCCTTTACCATACCGAAAATTGGCACGGTGATCCCCATTTCCTCAGCAAGACGGCGCGCCACTGCCACGTGTGCACGGCCACCGTCAAGCAAAATAAGATCGGGCTCCCGGGCAAAAGCCCCCTCACCCTTACCAAAATGAGAAAAACGGCGGGAAAGTGCTTCACGCATTGCGGCATAATCATCGGCCCCCTCGGTCGTACGAATACGGAAGGTGCGGTATTCGTTGGGCTTAAGCTTTCCGTTTTCCCACACGATCATACCGCAGGTAATATGCTCGTCCCCCAAATTGGAGATGTCATAGCTCTCTATGCGCGACGGCACGACCTCCAAGGCCAAAAGATCGGCCATCCGCAGGGCCACCTCGTCGCTTTTTTCGGCCTCACGGCGGAGCGCCGCGGCGCATTCGCGGGCATTGCTGATTGCAAGCTCGCAAAGGGTTTTCAGTTCCCCGCGCTCAGGACTGTGCACTACAACCTTACGCCCCGCGGCCTCACGCAAAAAGGACGCGAAAAGGGCGGCATCCTCCTCATCCTGCGAAAAGGAAAGAAGCACGCGCGGCGGAATATCCGTGCGGTTTTTATAATGCTCGTACAAAAACGCAAGGATCGCCTCGTTTTCATCAAAAAGCTCATCCGGCGAAAAATCAAACTCAGTCTTATCGACCAAAGCCCCCTCACGCACGTAAAAAACCGATATTACGGCACCGAATTCATCACGGTAAAAGCCGAACACATCCTCCGCGGTATCGGGAGATGCCACCACCTTTTGCTTGCTTGAAAGGTTTTCAAGAGCAAAAAGCGTATCACGGAGCACCGCCGCCTTTTCAAACTCCTCGCTTTCAGCAGCCGCATTCATTTCTTCACGGATGCGGCGGCGCGCGGCAGCGGAATTGCCACGGAGCACCTCGGTAGCGTAACGAATACGTTCACGGTACGATTCCGGTGTAACGTTGCCCGTGCAAACGCCCACGCATTGCCCCAGCTGATAATATAGGCAGGGACGTTCGCGTCCGATATCACGCGGAAATTGACGCTTACAGGTAGGGAGCGCCAAGGTTTTATTGAGAGTGCGGATCACCGTGCTTGCCACCGAGCCTCCCGAATACGGGCCGAAGTAACGCCCCTTATCGGCCTCTCTTGCACGGGTGAATACCAAACGAGGATACGCCTCGTCGGTAATTTTAATATAAGGATAGGATTTGGCATCCTTCAGGCGAATGTTATATCGGGGCGTGTACTGCTTGATCAATGTATTTTCAAGCGCCAGCGCCTCGATCTCGGTATCACAAAGAAAATAATCAAACTGATAAACACGGGAGACCATACGCGCAGTTTTATAGTCCTTATCACCGCCGCGAAAATATTGTGATACACGATTTTTGAGCTTGCGCGATTTCCCGACATAGATAACCTTTCCGTTCTCATCGCGCATCAGGTAAACACCGGGAGACAGCGGTAGGCTATTTGCTTTATCAAGTAAGCGCGCAAGGCGCGTTTCAACCGGCATTCCACTACCTCCTTATCATAAACAAAAGAGGCGCGCCACGGCACGCCCCTCGTCATCAGTGCGGTTATCCCGCCACGGTATATTTTTTACTCAAGCTCGTTCAAAATAAGATTTTGAAGGCCGTCAAGCGCATCGATCTCATCGGATCCGTCGGCAATCAATTTGATCGTCATATCCTTAGCAATACCGAGCGATAAAACACCGAGCAAGCTTTTGGCATTGACCTTACGATCGTCCTTTTCTACCCAAACAGAGCTCTTATAGCCGTTCGCCTTTTGAATAAAAAAGGTAGCCGGCCGTGCGTGTAGGCCGATGGAATTTTTAATGGTAACCTCGCGAGAAATCATATCGGTCAAACACTCCATTCTTTTCTCATTTGTCGAAAAAACAAATAAAAATATCGTTTCTTTCTATTAGTATATCAAATAAAAACCCAAAAATCAATGGGCATTTTTTTGGTATTTTGTCACTTTCGACACACAAAATATGTGCAATATGCAACAAAATCAACCAATTTCGGTAATGGAAATCACCCGAACGGTTATTGTGGCAACCTCGGTGTTCATCACAAGATCACTTCCCGCAAAAAGAAGGTAGCCCTCAGGCAAAACCAACGCACCCTCACGCAAGATACCGTGACAAAGCAAGGTTCCCGAAAGATCGACCATTGTGGAGCCCGTAATAGCCTCTCCCGCGCGCAATGTGATCAAGGGCTCATCAAGCATACTCCCGAGCTTAACACGATCCCGGCCGTTCAGCGTATAAAAATCCGTTCCCACCTCAAGGTCGCTGACCACATCATAACGCACCGAGGTGACCTCAAAGGCTACCGAATAAGAATGCCCCACGCGATCGCGCTCAAACGCCTCGACCAGGTTGTTTCTATGAATGATCACAAGAAGTGAAAAAAGCACCAGCAAAAGGATCGCTACATCAAGAACATTTATGCGCCACCGCGCTTTTCCCTGCCCTTTTTCTTCGTTATTCATACCGTTTACCACCTTTTTTCAACCGAAACGCAGTTGCCCGACGCCACACTGCCCGAAAAGGAGACAGTGTACGAAAGTCCCTTTGCAATTCTAATACCATAAACAGTATAACCGATCCCGTCCTCATAATGTGCGTTCACGGAAATTGTCATTGACACAATTTGCGCATTTCCCGTCGTAGCGGAGTCGGTAGCCTCATTGTCCGCTTGCTCGCGCAGCATCTCGGGAGGCAACACGTACGGAGATACGGTAATGCCGATCGCCTCTCCCAAATCCCGACCCGTGACCGCATCGAACAAATGAGTGCCCTCGACGGGCGCCGCGCCAAGATCCCCGTTTACGTCGTAAAATTCAATCGTATAAAGAATCTCTTGGACTTGCCCCTTGTCTGTGTTCCACATTTCACCAAGCGGTGTAAAAACCAGCAAAAGACCTGCCAGGATCGCAAGAGCAAACAAAGCAAGAACAGCATTGACCGCTACATACAGTGAACGGGGATATTCCCTGTCAACGGCCTTGCTCTCCGACAGGGCTCGGTAAGCTACTCCGCCTCGGACGCCTTGCCCATTTTTGAGATTGGCATGATGAAATGTGCCTTTACTGCGACGCTTCGCCATGCGCTACCCCTCCTTTTTTGGCCTTGCGCGGTGCGCGCACGGCATACTCGATCTCGGCAACGGGACGACCGTAATGCTCATCCTCCGAAAAAGTTTGTCGGCGTAACCGATCATAACGCATCGCCGCTGCAACAAGTGCCGCAGCGCAAAAGAACGCCGAAAGCGCGGCAAGATCGTACCAAACGTAGCAGAAAAATCCAAGAAACACGAGTGCCGACACCAGCACGATACCGATATGTGCAAACAGCGACTTCCCATGATCTCTTGACGTGGAAAGAACGGAAAAGCAGTTTTGCAAAAGTAACAAGAAAAAGAGCGCGCAAACCACGACGCCGACCAAGCCGTAATTCACAAGCAGGACCTCAAAGAAATGGTACGCCTCCATCCCAAACGGGGTGGCGAGATCGCCAAAATAGGGATAAAGGGCCTCGAGTCCACGGTGTCCTGTGCCAAAAATCAGGCGGCGTACGGCGCTTGTCTTTGAGAACATCCCTTCACCGTTCCCGGCAAAGAGGCGCGATAGGGTATCGCGTCCCACCCTGCGAAGCGATAGGAGAGCGGGATCCGAGAAATCGCGGAAGAATCCCAAAATTCGCTGCCGAATGTCTTTTTTCAGTATAAACAGTGAGCCACTGACGGCACCACCCGTAAGAAGCAAAAACGGCATACTGCGATATTCATATACCAGCAAAAATACCACAAGGATCAAGATCAATGCCAAAAGCACCGCGGAATTAAAGGTCAAGAGGACGCCTGCCGCAAGGCAAAATGCCACGAATATGGGCAGTGCGCGCCGACGCGAAGATGTAAACGCGATCGAGGGGAGCACAAACGCAAAGGCAATTACCAAATAATAAGCAAACGCATTTCGATCGGCAAAGCCGGCCGTCACCACAGGGCCGAAGTCCGCGATATTGGAAAGAGTGGCCCCATCGGTATTCAGCATCGCATACACAAGCTGTCCTATACCAAAGGCTGCGGCAAAAAAGGCAGAGCATGTAAAGGCAATGCGAGTAACCGAAAGCCAGTGCGGCGTGGATAAAATATTAACGGCAATCAAATACGTTAAGACGATCAGCAGCTCAAGCAACACATCACGCCAAACCGCACCGGTTGCCGGAGTTCTCGCCGAAAGAGCGAAAAGAAGCAAGAAGAAAAGCACGGGAATATCCTGCAATTCAAGGCGGAACACACGGTTGCCTCGTAGCAGTTTTCCAACGTAGCCAAATACCATAAAGGCAAAGCAAGTCAACGTAATGGCGTCACTGCCGACAATCAATTTGGAAAACGGCAGGAAAAGAAGCGCCAATAAAAATCCGACCTCGGGCACCGACAGGATCATCAAGACGCAAGAAAGCGTTCCCAAAATAGCAATAAGCGACAACGGCATGACCAAAAGGCCAAGTGCCGCTACTGCGATCGCAAGCAATGCCGCAGCTCCAAAATGCTGCTTACCACGCGTTTTTACACCTCGTATCACATCATCGTGCAGGCCAAAAACACCAAACATAAGGCCGCCTAAGAAGGATCTGTGGCGCAACATAGCACCAACCGAATGGTCGGAAAAAAGCAGCAGCACACCGACAAAAAGCACAACGCCGCCCGCGATCAAATGGTCAAATGTAACCCCGATCGAAATAAACGCCAAAAGCGTGGCTCCGTACAGTGCGATCCAAGCGGCACCGAGCACCGTGAAGAAAAATCCGACTGTGCGAAGGTTGCTTTCCACCAATGCCGCAACGCACCAACGCCTTGCTCGAGAAAAGATATTTTGCTCCATGGCGCAAGCAATGGCTCGGCGGATGGTATAATGATGCTTACGGCCGTTCGCCGCCCTTGCGGCGCGGTGCTTACCGACGCGACAAATCCTCTCGTTAAGGGGCCCGTAGGAGGAAAAAAGCTTTCCGATAAAGCTACCGATGATCAAGCCGTATATAAAGCGGCTAAATCGCGCAAAAAAACGAAGAACCGCATTTTTTTCTTTTTTCATAACTCCTACCTCCCTTCCGCAGTAATATCTTGACGTTATTTTTCAAGCAAATCCGGGCGAAGACGCTTTGTTTCTTCAATGGCCGCCTCTGTACGCCATTTTTCAATGTTTTTATGATGCCCCGAAATGAGGACCTCAGGCACGCACTTGCCGTGGAATTCAAACGGGCGCGTGTACTGAGGATATTCCACAAGCCCTGAGGAAATGCTTTCTTTTTCATAGCATTCGGGGTCGGCCAAAACACCGTCCACCAGGCGTGCCACCGCATCGGTCACAATGCAAGCGGGCAGTTCCCCACCGGTCAGAACAAAATCACCGATCGAAACCTCTTCATCCACGATCTCCTCGATCACACGAACATCCACGCCCTCATAATGTCCACACAAAATGATCAGCTGATCGTAGCCGGCAAGCTCCTTGGCCTTTTCCTGCGTAAAGACCTTGCCGCGCGGCGACATATAGATCACATGGCGCTTTGCTTCAGGATCGCTTTTGGCCACGATATCCTCGTAGCAGTCATAAATGGGCGGAGCCATCATCAGCATACCGCGGCCGCCGCCGTAGGGCGTATCGTCCACACGGTGATGCTTATCCTTACTGTAATCCCTGATGTTATAGGTGTTTACGGTAATTGCACCGCTTTTTTGTGCTCGGCCAATAATGCTCTCGCCAAGCACCCCCTCTACAAATTGGGGGAAAAGTGTCATAATATCAAAACGCATTACGGGAACATCCCTTCTATCGGTGTTAAAATAATGCCCCTTTCCATCGTCACCTCGTCCACAAAGGCAGGAACCACGGGCACCATGGCTTCGCCACGCTCGGTGGCAATGACGTAAATGTCGGTCGCACCGGGGTGGATCACGTCAGTCAATGTTCCAAGACGCTTGCCGCTTTCCTTATCAAACACAGGCAAGCCGATCATCTCGGCGATCAAAAGCGTCCCATCAGGAATGCCGAGATCGGCGCGCTTGGCGTAAAGCACCGTTCCACGGAGTGCATCGGCCGCCTCCATCGTTGTGACCCCGTCCAGCTCAGCACTGACAAAGCGATTGCCCAGCACCGCCGTACGGCCAAGGCGCACCGGCATCATCACGCTCCCTTTCTTGAAATACACCGTTTTCAGGGATGCAAAAACATGAGGGCTGTCGCACCACGGCTCGATCTTAACACCGCCGCGGCATCCGTGTGTATTGATAATGCGTCCGCATTCGGGATATTCAATGTATGCCATAACGAGTCACCTCAACGAAGATACTTATAATTATTTTTATTATAACATAGTTTAGCTCACATTTCAACACCGAACGCACCATTTTATGTTAGCATTGGCATTTTTTTGAAAAAAATTGCAAAAAGGGTTGTAATGGTGTGGCAAAAGTGTTATAATACTTAAAAATATGATATGGAGGAATCAAAATGGGTGATATTTGGGTTACCATAGGTATGATCGGTGTGGTCCTTGTGGTATTTTACTTCTTCGGCGTACGCCCGCAAAAAAAGCAAGAGCAAGCCGTAGCACAAATGCGTGACAGCTTGCAGGTAGGTGATGAGATCACCACGATCGGTGGCATCATCGGCAAGATCGTGAGCATCAAAGAGGAAACGATGATCATCGAAACCGGCCGTGATCACACGCGCATCCGCTTGCTGAAGAGCGCAGTGCGCACCGTTGACGTTCGCGTAGAAGACACCAAGCAGGACTAAAATCTTCCCCTCCCACATAAGATGAACTACAACGTCTTTCGGGAGGGGATATTTTTATGAAAAGCAAAAAAAAGCCGTCAAAAACACGAAAAAGCATCGGCGAAGAGCCCTCTTTGCAATCGCTCGGCAAAAGCGTGTTATTGGCATTGCCCATCACAGTCGCATTCGCGCTCCTGTTGATGCTGCCCGTTACAGCCCTATTGCTCAAAACCGGGAATCCCAACGCCTATCATACCGGAGCGGGTCTGGCGATCCTTTACCTTGCCACACTTTTGGGCGGCACCATTACCACACGCCTACATCACCGCCGCACACCGCTTTTATGCGGACTGGCCATGGGAGGAGCCCTGCTCTTACTCCTTTTGGTGATTTCTTTGATCTTGCCGGGCAACGCGCACACATACAGCACCGCGTTGCAGGTCGGGCTACACGCCTTGCTCCTGCCAACGGCACTCCTCGGTTCGTATCTCGGTGCAAAAGAAAGATCCGTGCCGCGTCGGCACCGAAAATAAAAAAGATCCGCAAATGCAAAACGCATTTGCGGATCTTTTTTGATTACAGCTCAACGTCAATATAGACGGGGGCGTGATCGGATAAGTAAAGATAATAGTCGGGCATATAACGGTCAAAGCGCTTAATTGCCCCTTCAGGAAAATCCTTTACGATAATATGATCAAAGGTATGCAGGTAATCAAGCCCCTCGTGCCACTTACCGGGACCGCGCGTAGTGAGTGAATTAAAGCCGCCGTCCTCAATCGCGTAGTCAGTAGCAAGATCATGAGCGTGAAGATAGCCGCCCTCCCACAATACGGGGATCAACGCCTCGGAATCCGACCCGCCGTTGAGATCACCGACGAGAACCGCCGGAATATCCCCGTAGGCCTTGCGATACTTCTCGATCAGCTCCTTCGCCATACGAAGCTGGTAAGCGCGCGCTTCGTTCGAGCCGGGATAATACTTCGGGTGCTCGGGGTTGCCGCGCTTGAACCAAAGATGCGTGGTAAGAAAAATGAACATTTTCCCGCTTTCCTTAGAGCGAAACACCGCAAGCGTTGCAGCATAGCCCTTGGTAGGGTTGTATTTCCTGGGCAGTCCCTCGATCTCGTTGGGGTAGCAAAAATACTCGCTGTCCACAAGATCCAGCTTTTCAGGCCGGTATATAATCGGAGTAGCATTCCCCCAGATCATCACGTAGCCGGGGAGCCCCTCTTCGGCGGCATACCAGTTAAAATACTGTTGCATTTCGGGTGTGACCTCCTGCCCGCCCACCACGTCGGGCATAAGATCCTTGAAGACCTGAATATGTCCGTGCATACGGGTAGCGGCCGAGGAATCAAGACCTAATTCCTGCCATTCGGGGCGGTTGTCACTCCAGTACCACTGATTTTGGCTCATCAAACGAAGCTTGCTCATGATAACTTCCTGAAATTACAGCTCAACGTCAATATAGACGGGGGCGTGATCGGATAAGTAAAGATAATAGTCGGGCATATAGCGGTCAAAGCGCTTGATCGAGCCCTCGGGGAAATCCTTAACGACGATGTGGTCGTAGGCGTTGCACAAATAATGCAGGTGGCGCCATTGGCCCGGGCCACCGACGCCCATGGTATTGTATCCGTCGTCCTCGGTGGCAAAGTCGGTAGCAAGGTCGTGCGCGTGGGTATAGCCGTCCTCGTACATCACGGGAAGAAGATCCTCGTAATCCGACCCGGCGTTGAGGTCACCCACGTAAACCGAGGGGATATTTCCGTACGTGCGGCGGTACTTCTCGATCAGCTCCTTGGCCATACGAAGCTGGTAAGCACGGGCCTCGTTGGAGCCGGGATAATAATTCGGGTGCGCAGGGTTGCCGCGCTTGAACCACAGGTGCGTGGTGAGGAAGATAAACATCTTACCATCCTCCTTGGTGCGGAACACGCCCACAGTAGCACCCTTACTGCTGATATCGTTGTAGGTTTTCGGCAACCCCTCGATCTCCTTGGGGTAACGGACGTATTCCGCCGCCACGAGGTCAAGCCGGTCGGTGCGGTAGAAAATGGGCGTGTAGTTGCCCCAGATCATCGCGTAGCCGTCAAGGCCATCCTCAGCCGCGTACCAATGAAAGTACTGCTGCATTTCGGGCGTGATCTCCTGCCCGCCCACAACGTCGGGCATCAGGTCCTTAAACACCTGAATGTGACCGTGCATACGGTGGGCGGCCGAGGAATCAAGGCCCAGCGCCTGCCACTCGGGGCGGTTGTCGCTCCAGTACCACTGGTTTTGGCTCATTAAGCGAAGCTTACTCATGCGATACTCCTGCTAAAATCAAAGCTCTACGTCAATATAGACGGGGGCGTGATCGGAAAGCTTCAGATAATAATCGGGCATATAACGGTCAAAGCGCTTAATAGAGTCCTTGGGAAAATCCTTGACAATAATGTGGTCAAAGGTGTGCAAATAATCAAGACCCGTATACCACTTGCCGGGGCCGCGCGTAGTGAGCGTATTAAAGCCGCCATCCTCGATCGCGTAGTCGGTGGCAAGATCGTGCGCGTGCTCGTAGCCCCCCTCCCACATCACGGGGATCAAGGCCTCAGAATCCGATCCGCCGTTAAGATCACCGACGAGAACCACGGGAATATCGCCGTGCTTACGGCGGTATTTTTCAATGAGCTCCTTATCCATGCGAAGCTGGAAGGCGCGCGCCTCATTCGAGCCCGGGCAATACTTCGGGTGCTCGGGGTTGCCGCGCTTAAACCACAGGTGTGTGGTGAGGAAAATGAACAGCTTGCCCGTTTCCTTCACACGGAACACCGCCAAATTTGCGCCCTTGCTGCCTGAATCATTATATCTTTTAGGCAATCCCTCAATTTCCGTGGGGAAGCGCAGATACTCGGTATCGACCACCTCAAGCTTTTCGGTGCGGTAAATAATGGGGGTATAGTTGCCCCAGATCATCGCGTAGCCGGGAAGGCCCTCCTCGGCGGCGTACCAGTTGAAATACTGTTGCATTTCGGGCGTGATCTCCTGGCCGCCCACGACGTCGGGCATCAGGTCCTTAAAGACCTGAATATGACCGTGCATACGGGTGGCGGCAGAGGAATCAAGCCCCAGCTCCTGCCATTCGGGGCGATTGTCGCTCCAATACCATTGATTTTGGCTCATCAAACGAAGCTTACTCATTGTGCATCTCCTTATAAATTTAGTATTTTTGATAAATAAAAATATCCATTTGTGCCTCGCAGGAAAGCGCGTGGCAGGCGGCAAGGCGCTCATGTCCATCTTTTGAGGTACGATAGTAGTAGGGGGTCATGGCGAACAAGTTTTTTACCGCATCGCCCTCAAGCGCCATTTGAAAGGAAAGCGTTTCGCCGGAAAGCTCGCACATCGCGCGCGGCAGATCGGCACGCGGCTCGTTTTCCTTTGCCACATCGTAAAGCACGCGCTTGAGTGCCCCAAGGTGCTCTCGCCCCGCGCCCGCGGCGATCAAAATGCCACCGGGCTTCAGCACGCGCAAGAATTCCTCCTCGCAAATAGGGGCAAACAGGCTTACCACCGCGTCAACAGAGGCATCCTGCAGGGGCAACGTATAAATACCCGCTACTCCGAAAAAGGCATCAAGCCCCTCCCTTTTCGCGCGCTTTGCAGCGGTGCGCACACCGCGCTTGGAAAGATCAAAGCCAAGTGTGGAAAAGCCGGCGCTTGCCAGTTTGCAGGTATAATAGCCCTCGCCGCAGCCCGCATCGACCACGGTGCCGCCTTGCGGCACCAGCTCCGCCAAAAGCTCGGTTACACGCGCGGCAAACGGCGTATAATGGCCGCCGTCAAGAAAGCTTGTGCGCGCGGCGATCAGCGCCGCGTCGTCGCCCCCGCCCGACGCCCTTGCCGTAGCAAGATTGACGTAGCCATCAGCGGCAAAATCAAAGCAGTGTCGCTTTTCGCCAAGGCAAAAAAGGCTATTTCCCTCTTTGGTTGTTTTCGCACCGCAAACAGGGCACCGTACGTGTTCACTCCACCACATAACATCCTCAAAAAAGCCCCTCGCTTTGCGCGAGGGGCAAAACTTTATTTCATTGTAACACAATGAATTCCAAAAAGCAATAAACTTCCGCTTTTTTATTTTAAGATTTTGCAAGAGGCAGTTCAAACCAAAACTTACTTCCCACGCCCTCCTTGCTTTCAACGCCGTACTGCGCTCCGTGAGATTCAAGAATCCCCTTTACGATCGAAAGACCCAGGCCCGAACCGATCACGGCACGGTTGTGGACCTTATCCACACGGTAATACCGATCCCAAATTTGCTCAAGCTTATCGGCAGGGATCCCCTCTCCGTCATCATCGACCGACAGGCGCACCTTATCCTTAAAAAGCTTGATATACACGCGCACACGCAGGCTCTCACCCGTATAATTCACGGCATTGTTGATGAGATTATAGATGACCTGCAAAATCATGCTTCGGTCCGCGCACACGTTCGCCTCGCCATCCGATTCAAACAAGATACGATATCCGTTATGGCGAATCAGCGCATCGTAACGAAGCATGGTCTCACGGGTAAGCTCGGTAAGGTCAAAAAGCTCCTTCTCTATCTTTTTGGTGCCCGCCTGAAGCTTTGAAAGATCGAGCAGGTCATGGACCAGCTCCGACAAACGTGTCGTCTCATCAATGATGACCTGCACGTTTTCGGCATTGTTCTCTCCGGGAATATCACGCATAATTTCGCCATATCCCTTGATCATCGTTAAGGGTGTACGAAGATCGTGCGAAATATTGGCGATCAATTCCTTTTGCAAATGATCGGTGGCGGCAATCTCACGCGCGGCAAAATTCAACGTATCCGCCAGCTCCCTGATCTCACGGTAGCCGTTCCCTTCAAAATCCGCCGTATAATTGCCAACTGCAAGCCTTCTCGCCTTCCCTGTAATAGCGGTAAGCGGCTCGGCAATAATTTTGGATAAGAGCACCGCAAACAGTATCGCACCGCAAAGCAGTAATACTGCCGTCCAAATAAACTGCACCTGCAGGGTCCTTATCGTAGCACTCACGGGAGAAAGCTCGCTGTCAAGCAGGATAAAATATTCTTGGCCCTCATACTGAAAGATCCGCACGCAAATGGCATTTACCGTATCGGCAGGGCGATGAAGACCCGGCAAATAAACGCCTTCCTCGTCCGGCTCACTTGAAGCACTGTTGATCTCCATGCGTTTGTCGTAGGAGCCCTCGTTGAGCGCCGCGTTTCGGTGCAGGCTCCAAAGCAAGCTCATCGACAAATGGTGGATCATACATTCCACGCCGACATCGGCATCCGCCACCTCTTTGGCTTGCTTATTTACGATCGTAAAAACACGAACGCAAATAGAATGCTTCTCGGCGACCTCTACGAGCTGCTTTTCAAAATCCGCATCGCCCATATGCGTGCGAATTTCAAGGTAAGCCTCTTCCAGCTCGGCAAATTTTTCGCGCTCGTAAAAGTAAGCAAGCAGCTTGATTTGCAAAAGCCATATCACAAAAAGCACCAAAACGGTAAAGGCCAACAGCGCGGCGATCAATTTCACGCGAATGCCCACCGTTCTTTTTTTTGCGCTCCCCTTGCGCGTTACGTTCATTTTTGCTCCTCAAAGCGGTAGCCGACGCCGCGTAACGTCACGATATAGGTCGCATAGCGTCCAAGGCTCTTACGAAGTAGCTTGATATGTGTATCCAACGTGCGCGCGTCACCGAAGAAATCGTATCCCCACACCTCACTGATCAGGCGCTCTCTTGTGAGCGCAACATTTCGATTGCGCAAAAGATAGAAGAACAGATCATACTCCTTCGGCGACATCTCAATGCGTTTGCCGTCCAGGAAAACGATGCGTGCGGTCAGGTCCACGCGAAGACCGCCGTTATCAAATTCAATGATTTGATTTTCGTTACGGACCTCCTCGTCCTTCCCCTTCACACGCTTCATTACCGCCTCAACGCGCAGCATCAGCTCACGGGGTGAAAACGGCTTTACTACGTAATCATCGATGCCCAGCTCAAAGCCGTTGATCTTATCATACTCCTCACCGCGTGCGGAAAGCATAATAATGGGCGTTTTCTTGGATTTGCGGATCTCGCGGCAAGCCGAAAACCCGTCAAGCTCAGGCATCATAATGTCAAGAATGATAATGTCGAATTGTTCGGTGCGTGCAATGCGGACAGCCTCCATACCGTCGCCTGCCTCCGTCACTTTATGCCCCTCAAATTCGGCATATTTGCGAATAATGGAGCGAATGCGGACTTCGTCATCAACAACCAAAATCTTATACATCTTGTGTTTCCTTTCAAAGGGTCGTTTGTGGGAATTACTGAGGGATATATTCAACCAGCGTGACCGTAACGGTCTGCTGCTGATTGCTGCGGTAGATCGTAAGTGTGACGGTATCACCCACCTTTTTAGAGCGCACGAATCGCTTAAGAACGCTGGTAGAGGATACCTCGTTACCATCCACCTTCAAAATAATATCGTTCACCTGCAACGGTGAGCCGTTTTGCACGGCATAAACGTAAGGCATTGTTTTATAGCTGCCAAAAAATCCGCCGCCCACTTGGAAGGTTCCATCTACGACGGTCGCGCCAAGCGAGGGCACGCCGGGAATATAGCCGTAATCCAAAAGATGATTCATCGAAATCACCGCACTGTCAACGGGAATGGCAAAGCCAAGCCCCTCCACACCCGCAGCGGAATACTTGGCATTGACGACGCCGATCAGCTCGCCCGCCATATTGAAAAGGCCGCCGCCCGAGTTGCCGGAGTTGATCGCCGCACTGGTTTGAAGGAGCGTCATGATCGTACCGTCCTCCATTTCAACCTCGCGCTCAAGGGCATTGATAATGCCCTCCGTTACAGTGCCACCAAGCTCACCCAAAGGATTACCGATCGCAAAAATGTCCTCGCCAAGGGCCAAGGCCGAGCTGCAACCGAGCTTGGCTACAGTGAGCGTTTCTTTCGGAGAGATCTTCAAGATCGCAATGTCATTTTCCTCATCGGTGCCGCGCAAGTACGCCTCGTAGGTATTGCCGTTTGTAAGGCGAACGTAAATGTTGCTGACCCCGGCGATCACGTGATTATTGGTCACTACGATTCCGTCCGCGTGAATGATTACGCCGCTGCCGGCCCCCGCCGTCAGCTGACCGCGGTTGGATACGGTCGTGGTCGAGATCTCAACCACCGAGTCCCGCACGGCAGCCACGGCGGCAATGCGTGTCATAGCATTGCTCCCGGCCGAGCCGTTGCTCGACCCCACCAGCGTTGAACCGTCGTTTTTGGGAAGCGTCACTGCGGCATAATTATACCCGGCCGCATCCCCGATTCCGTGGACCTGCCCGTTGCCAAGACCGCCCTCCGTCCCGTTGGGTATGACACCGTCGTCCCCCCCGAGATCAAGCTCGTAATGGTTTTTGATAAAATCCGCAATGCGATATATACCAAAGCCGACAACGGCACTGAAAATGACAGCTACCGTTACGATAAGCGCGATCAGCGTCAGCTTGGCCCGTTTGGTGATACCGCCCTTTTTAGGGGGCACGGCCGACGGCGCGGTGCCCATATACCATGCGGCACCCTGCGTACCGAGACGGGGATCTTGCGTTCTCGGTTGCTCCTCTTTTTTATTTTCGTTATTTTCAAAATCAAAGCGGTCGAATTCACTCATACGTGTTCCCCCCCTTTTGGTATGATTTGCACTCTAAGTATAGTGCTTCTTTGTGACGGATTGGTGATATTCCACAAAAAAGTCGAAAAACAATATTTTCGCTCGTTTTTTTGTATTGCGCTCAAGTATATAATTTGCTATAATGATTATAACATAAAAAACGAAAGGCGGCAAGATATGATCGAAACAATTAAAAAATTATTATCGGAACGCGGTATCGACCTTGTCGCACCCGTACCCTTTTCGGACCTCACCGTAACACGCCCCTATCTTTTGGAGCGAAACGGCCTTGTGGGCAAAACGGCCATTCTCTTTGCTGTACCTTATTATACCACACCTTGTGATGATTGTGCAAGAAATATTTCTTGTTATGCGGTTTCCCCCGATTATCACCGATTTTTTGCCGCGCTTTTCGAGGAGATCCTGCCCATATTACGGCAAAAATTTCCTCAAAATTCCTTTTTGGGCTTTACCGATCACTCCCCCATTGCCGAGGCGGAGGCCGCCGTCAAGGCCGGGCTTGGCACCTTTGGCTGCAACCATTTGTTTATAACAAAAGAGCATAGCTCTTTCGTTTTTCTTGGCGAGATCATCACCGATGCCGACATCCCGTGCCGGGCTCGGGAAATTTCAACCTGTACGGCCTGCGGCGCATGTAAAAAGGCCTGCCCCGTAGGTCTTGACACCGCGGCGTGCCTGTCGGCTCTTACTCAAAAGAAGGGCGCGCTTTCTCCCGACGAGGAAAAAACGCTCATCCACCACGGCTGCGCTTGGGGATGCGACCTTTGCCAGCTGGCCTGCCCCGTCACCGAGGCGGCAAGAAGAGCGGGGACGCTTTACTCGAGGATCCCGTTTTTTAACGACAATACCCTGCACCGTCTCACCGCCGATGCCATAGATGCAATGAGCGATGAGGAATTTGCAGCACGCGCTTACAGCTGGCGCGGACGAAGCGTCATTTTGCGAAATTTGAAGCTGCTTGAAGGAAAGGAGCCGTTATGATACGTTTTCTTTACGGTGGTGACACCCAAAAACGGGAGAACGCCCTACTTTCATACCTGAAGGAGCATGCCCAAAAAGGAGAGCGTGCCGTACTGCTTGTCCCCGAGCAAGAGACGGTGACGGCCGAACGCCGCTTCGTAGAGCTCCTGCCCCCCTCGGCGCAGTTGACCTTTGAGGTATCCAACTTCACGCGACTTGCAAACCGAATTTTTAGAAATCTCGGTGGCCTCTCCTGCCGTTATGCCACCCCTGCCGCCACCGCACTTTTGATGTGGCGCTCCCTTCGCCGCATCGCGCCGATGCTGAAGCAATACGGTGCGCACGCCGCCACCGACCTTCGCCTCACCGACCGTATGCTCACGGCCGTATCGCAGTTTAAGGCCTACTGTGTCGAGGCCGAGCAATTGACCGAGGCGGCCGAAGCACTGCAAGCGGGTGACCCCTTAAAAACCAAGCTGGCCGACCTCGCCCTGGTGCTTGCCACCTACGAGGCCGACCTGAGCGCTCGTTACGACGATGCAGCGAACGATCTTTCGCGCGCCGCAACACTCCTGCGCGAAAACAAGCACCTTTTCTCCGACGTGCATTTTTATGTATCATCCTTTCAGGATTTTACGGGACAAGAGCTTTCCCTGCTTAAAATTCTTATGGAGGTCTCACCCTCACTGACCGTGGCCCTTCCCCTTCGCACACACAGCGAGGAGGGGATTCATTTGGCGGCGGCCGTATCGACCGAGCGCCGTCTTACCGAAGCGGCAAGATCCCTGGGCCTTCGCGTATTCACCGAGAAATTACCCGATGAAAAACCGAAAACCGCCCTGGATCACCTGCGTTACGACCTGTTTGATATGCTGGCTGATCAAGCACCCATGGGACTTGCCGAAAAAGATGAAATCTCCATTTGCGTCGCGGACAACCCCTATGAGGAGGCTGAATACGTGGCAGGCCTCATCGCACGGGCAGTGCGTGAAGGCGCACGCTACCGCGATTTTGTTGTGATCCTGCGCGAAGCCACCGACCATATCGGCATCATAGATGCCGCACTCGAAAAGGAAGGCATCCCCTTTTACCTTTCCGAAAAAACCGACATCACCGTGCGTCCTCTCATCAAGCTTTTACTTTTTGCCCTGCGCATCAAGCGTTACAACTGGCAAAAGGAGGACGTGGTGGGCTATCTTAAAACGGGGCTTACCGGCGTCACACCCGATGACGTAAACTTTTTTGAGGAATACGCAGAGGTATGGAAGATATGCGGTAAAGCGGCCTTTGAGGCGCCCTTTACGATGAATCCCGACGGCTATACCGACCGCTCCTCCGCCAGAGCCGCGCGCATCCTGGATGGAGCAAATCGCGCGAGAAGCACGCTTACTCCCGCGTTGATCGCCTATTTTGAGGAGCTGGATGCCGCCGAGAATGCCACAAGCCAAGCCGCAGCGACCTACCGATTTCTTAAAGCACTCAGCGTGCCCGAGGCCATGAAGGCGCGTGCCGCCGAACACCTTACAAACGGCGAGCGACGCGAGGCCGAGGAAAGCACAAGGCTTTGGGGCGTTGTTGTCGATGCTCTTGAAACCGTTGCCGACGTACTGGGCAACGAGGCGCTTGATACCGCCGCATTTTCCGATGCCCTTACTCTGGTCTTCGGCTCCACCGACATCGGTACCATTCCCACCTCGTCGGACGAGGTGATCGTGGGCTCTGCCGCCACCTTGCGTACGGCCCCCCCTCGTTATGCGATCGTCATGGGCTTAAACGATGGCCTATTCCCCAGGGTAAGTACGGAAACGGGGCTCCTCTCAGACGCTGAAAAGCGCCGTCTTGCCGATCTGGGCATTGAGCTTTCAGGCGACCTTGCCACCACAGCCTCAAACGAATTGTTTTACGTACACCGCGCACTGTCCTTGCCCCTTGAAAAGCTCTATCTTTCCTATACCAGATCCGGCGCGGACGGTCGTGCCCTTGAGCCCTCGATCGCGATCACGCGCACCGAGGCACTCTTCCCGTGGCTCCGTCACCCCTTGGATTACAGTGCACTACCTGCCAAAGAAAAGATTTTTACCCGCGAGGCGGCCATTTTACGCCTCTGCGAGCTAAGCGAGGCCGAGCGTGAGGCTCTGCTGCCCCTTCTTACAAGCGATGAGAGGACCAAGGAAAAGATCGAGCATCTTTCCCTGCCCGTTGTCGATATAGAGGCCAAGGTCGCGCCGGAACGTGCCGCGGAGCTCTTTGGCGAAGGCTCCTTTAACCCCACGCGCCTTGAGCAATTCGTTTCCTGCAAATTCGCTTACTATTGCGACCGCATTCTCCGATTGCGCCAAGAGCCAAGCGATGCACTGGATGCCGCAGCGGTAGGCACCTTTATTCATTACGTGCTGGAAAACACCCTTGCCGAGATCACCAAGAGCGACAAGGATTTTGCCGATTATACCAAGGATGAGACCGACCGCATCGTTGCAAAAAGCATTGCTGCCTATCGCGATTATCTCATCCGGGCCGGCGGCGGTATCACCCCTCGCGCCGAGGGCTTACTGCTCCGCCTTTCCTCGCTGGCGCGCATCGTGGTCGATTCCTTGATCGCCGAATTTGCCGACAGCGACTTCAGACCCGCATTCTTTGAGCTTGATCTCTCCCGTGCGGGCAAAAATGCCCCCGTAAGGCTCACCGACGGAAGTCAGATCCCCTTGTCGGGCAAGGCCGACCGTGTGGACTTTTACCGCGCCGAAAACGGTGAGGTCTATTTGCGCGTAGCCGACTATAAAACGGGGCGAAAGACCTTTAAGCGTGAGGACATCCAAAACGGCTACTGCCTGCAAATGCCCCTATACCTTCTTGCACTTTGCGGCGGAAAGCACGAGGCTTTGGCCAAGGAATTGGGGCTTGCCCCCAACACAAGGTTCCGCCCGGCCGGGGTGACCTATCTTTCCACCGCAGTCGGCAGTGAAAACACCGCCGCACGCACCGAAAAGGGGGCGGCCCTTGAAAGCGCCGCCGCGCGCCTCAAGCGCGACGGGCTCCTGCCTGACAGCGAGGAGCTCTTGACCGCCATTTCAAAATCAAAAAGCGCCGCTATACTCGGCACGCCGCAATCAAGAAAGCAGCGTTTGCTCTCGCAGGAGGGCTTTGACGGACTCTTTGGAGAATTGACCGATACCGTGTCGCGCATCTCGCGCGAAATGAAGAGCGGTGCGGCAACCGTGGCTCCCACCGAGCACAACGGGCAAACCGCATGCGCGTTTTGCGCCTACGCCCCGGTTTGCCGCGCAGCCGATAAAAAACGATAAGGAGGATACCTATGGCCCGCAACTGGACACCCGCACAACAAAATGCCATAAACGAGCGTTCTCGTACGCTTCTGGTATCCGCCGCCGCAGGCTCGGGAAAGACGGCCGTGCTGACTGAGCGCATCATCCGATCACTTTGCGATCCTGAAAATCCGACCGACATCTCCCGTCTTTTGGTGGTAACGTTTACCCGAGCGGCCGCCACAGAAATGCGCGCGCGCATTTCCAAGGCGTTGGGGGATGCCATTGCCCTGCACCCCAACAACACTGCCCTGCGTCGGCAGCTGATGCTGCTCGGCAGTGCCAAGATCTCAACCATTGACTCCTTCTACTTGGACCTGGTACGCGCCAACTTTGAAGCGGCGGGATTTTCGCCTACCTTCCGTATGGTCGACGAGGGCGAATTGCTTTCTCTGAAAAAGGACACCATGAACGCTGCGGTGGACCGCGCGTATGCCACCCACCCCGACTTTGTACATGTCGCTGAGCTTTTATCCGACGTTCGCTCCGAAGGAGCCCTGGTTGACAGTCTCCTTGACATTGCCGCAAAGCTCGAAAAGTTGCCCGAACGCTACGATATTTTACTGCGCTCAGCCAAGGAAAACGAGACGCTCCACGAGGCCCCTTTTGACCGCCCTCTTGGCAAGATCCTCTACGACCGTCTTGCTTTTTGTGCTACCGAAGGACTTTCCCTTTATCAACGCGCGCTTGACCGAATCGAGTGCGAAGAGGCACGGGCGACGCTTCTTAAAAAATTCGGTGAAAATTACCGTGAAATGGCGACTCTGCTTGAAAAGGTCTTGGCCGCGATAAGCGAAAGAGATGTCGATCGAATCGCCACCCTGTTGAATTCCCCCCTTACCGCGCGTGTCGGCTCACACAAAATGCCGGATTGCACGGAAGAATTTTCCCTTCTCACCGAAGCCTGTAAGGAGTTTCGGAACGATTGGCGCAGCACAGCTGCCGCGCTCGGCGCATTTGACCGCAAGGAGATTCGAGAAGGCGGGCTCGAGGCAGCCGCGATCCTTCGCTTGCTCTATACCGTTTTAAGCAATTACGATCAGCATTACACCGCCGCCAAACGTGAAAGAGAGGTCGCCGAATTCGGCGACATATCGCGTGCCGCGTATCATCTTTTGGTGGACAAAAGCGGAGCTCCCACGCCCCTTGCCGTGTCACTTTCCTCGGCCTACGATGCCGTTTACATCGATGAATACCAGGATGTTGACGCCATGCAGGATGCCACCTTCCGCGCCATCTCCACCCCCACTAACCGTTTTATGGTGGGCGACATCAAGCAAAGCATTTACCGTTTCCGCGGCGCGGATCCCGATGTGTTTGCGTCATACCGCCACGCCTTCCCCGACCTTGATGATGCCTGCGAAACCGACACCGCCGCCACGATCTTTATGTCCAACTGCTTTCGTTGCGACAAAAACATCATTCGTTTTTCCAATGCCGTATCGGGATATTTGTTCTCACACAGCGCCAAAAGCATCGGTTACCGCCCCGATGACGACCTCGTGTTCAGCAAGGATAGCGACGCAGGACAAAAATGCACCGTCCTGCTGCTTGACAAAAAGGACAGTGAGGACCACGAGGACGGGGGCGAGGTAAAAATTGACAACGCCGAGGCCAAAATGATCACAAAAGAGATCAAACGGCTGCTCTCGAGCGAGAAAAAATCGGATGGGACTCCCATTACGCCCCGCGATATCGCCGTGCTTTCGCGCGGCTCCGCCTTTGCCGCCCCCCTTGCCAAGCTTCTTCGCGCGGAGGGGATACCCGTCAACGACACCTCTCGTGAAAACTTCTTTGAAAATCCCGAAGTGCTTTGCATGTACTCCCTGCTTGCCACGATCGACAATCCGTTTCGCGACGTCTATCTCGCGGCGGTCCTTCGCTCCCCGTTCTTCGGCTTTACCCTTGAGGAGTTGGTAAGCATTCGAACGGCAAGTGACCCTTCCCTTTCGCTCTACGAATCCTTAAAAGCGGCAGGCGATACCCTGACCGATGCCGCCCTTTTGCGCCGTGTAAAGGCCGTCATCGACACGATCGAGGCCTACCGCGCCAAGGCCGAGCTGTTGCCTGTCGATAAGCTCCTGCGCTATCTCTACCGTGACACGGCGGTGCTTTCCTTTGCCGGTGAGGGCGAGGGGCACACCAAAAAGAACAAGCAGCAAAATTTGCTTCGCCTGTACGAATACGCCAGATGCTTTGAGGCCGGTGGCTTTAAGGGTCTTTACCGCTTTGTACGCTACATAGAGGACCTGATGGAAAATGACACCCAAATGCCGATCCCGGAGGGACCTCGCGACGCCGTGTCACTCATCACCATTCATCACTCCAAGGGACTTGAATTCCCCGTTTGCTTTGTGGCTACTGCGGGAAAAGCCTTTAACGTTGACGATCAAAAGGATCAGCTCCTCATCGATGGGGCCCTTGGCTGCGGCACTCGCGTGCCGAACGTGGGTGCCTTCTCACGTGCCAATACCTTTGCGCGAGAAGCCATCAAGGAGCGGCTGAAGCGGCTCTCTCTTGAAGAGGAAATGCGCGTGCTTTATGTGGCGATGACCCGTGCAAGAGAACGGCTCTATATCACGGCAAAGCCGCGATACGGTGTTGAAAAAATCGAAAAACGCGTACAACTTGCCAAGAGTCCGTCGGCCTATTTTAAGCTTTCCGGAAATTCCTATATCGAATGGGTGCTCACCGCCCTGGCACACGTGCCGGGCGGAGGCGATGACTTTCATGAGATCCGATCGATCTACCCCGAGGACCTGCTTTGCGACGGCAGCGCCGAGGCAACCGAGCCTGAGCAGGCCCCCAAAGTCGCCGAGTACAACGCGGCGTCCCTGCGCAAGGAATTTGCCCGTCGCTTTGATTTCACCTATCCGAGCGAGCATCTTTCGCGCCTGCCCGCCAAGCTCTCCGTATCGCGTCTTGCCCCCGAAATTCTTGACGTATATGATGTTGAAAGCACCGGCGAAGACGCGCTCCTTGATCCCGACGTTGAGGCCCTGCTCCACACCTTTGAGCGCGCCCCCCGTTTCGGCGCAGAGCGCAAGAGTGCTCCCGATGCCGCCGCACGCGGCACGGCCACGCACGAATTCTTGCAATTTTGCGATTTTGAGCGTGCCGAAAAAGACCTCGACAAGGAGCTTGAGCGTCTCATCGACGCGCGGTTTTTGCCCCCCGAGGCCAAAAGTGCCATTCGCCGCAAGGAGCTGGCACAGTTCTTTGAAAGCGACTTTTACCGCACGCTGAAAAGCGGTTCCTCCTGCCATCGAGAAACGCGCTTTAACGTCTTTTTACCCGCCGCTGACTTTACCGCAAGCAACGACCTAAAGCGCGAGCTTGCGGGTGAAAATCTGCTTGTGCAAGGTGTTATTGACCTGTTTTTCACCGATAAGGATGGAAATTTGGTGCTGTGCGACTACAAAACCGACCGTATTCCGCACCAGATCGGGGACGATCTCCGTCGCGCGCGTGAATTTTTGTTCTCGCGCCACGGCACCCAGCTTTCTTACTACAAAAAGGCCCTCTTTGAGCTCACAGGAAAGGAGCCGGACAAAACCGTCATCTACTCCCTGCCCCTTGGTACGGCACTGGAGGAGCCGCAATAACAAATAAAAAAAGAACGGACAAGCGTCCGTTCTTTTTTTATTTATCGCAGTCCGCACGCACGGTGCTCCCCGTTTCGGTTCGCGTGACAACAAGCTTTTTTTCAATGCGCTCACGAAGCTCTCCCACGTGAGAAATGACACCCACGGTGCGTTTGCCGTCCGACAGGCGCGAAAGCATGACCAAGGCACGTGACAGTGTGTTTTCATCAAGAGATCCAAAGCCCTCGCCAATAAAAAGCATATCAAGGCGAACGTTTCCACTGGCGTTTTGTACCACGTCGGAAAGCCCCACGGCAAGCGCGAGCGATGCCATAAAGCTCTCACCGCCCGATAAAGTGCTAACATCACGCCACTTGCCGGTGCTGCGGTCCAGCACCTCAAGATCAAGGCCCGCCACACGGCGCATATCGGCCGCGCTTTCACGGCAACGAAGCACAAAATTGCCGTCGGTCAAGACCTGCAGGCGGCGATTGGCGGCAACGATCACTTCTTTAAAGTAATAGCGCTGCACGTAGCTTTCAAAGGACAGTCTTTCGCGTCCGCCCGTACCCTTTCCGCCCACGGTGCGTACCAACGTATCCATCACTCCCCATTCCTCATTTAACCTTTCGGTTCGGGTCGCAATATCCAAAAGAACGTTTAGAGCACGCTCGTTAAAGGAAAGCAGGCGTTCTAAGCTTGAGAGCACCTCACGAGCTGCCGTTTCCTCACGCTCCAGCTCACGCTTTTGCACAAAAAGCGGCTCAAGATCGGTGTTGGCGCGCCCTCCTACCGCAGTGGTCAGCTCCGCAATTTTACCGCCAACGTGCGCCACGTGCTCCTCCGCTTGCTGAAGCGTCGAACGGCGTTTTTCAAAGGTCCTTTCATCAAGGAGTGCCGCACGGTATGCCTCGGCATCCACAAAATCGGCGGCGGCAAGACGCACCTCAAAATCGGTTTTTGCCTTGATTTGGGCCTCGTTGACCAGCACAAAATGTGCCTCGGCGGCCTCAAACGAGGCCTTGGCAGCGGCAAGATGCTCCGCGGACTCCTTTTCGGCCCTTTTTGCGGTGGAAAGAGCCGCATTTAAGGACTCAAGCTCGCCTTTTTTTGCCGTAAGCCGCGTCTCAATCTCACGCGCTGTTGAATCGGTAATCTCAAGAACGCCAACTGCCAAAAGCTCGGCGCAAATCGCATTCAACGCCTCGCTTGCCGCCCTGCGCTCGGCCTCCTCACGCATACAAGCATCGCGGCATTTGGCGCAATACTCCTCGGCCGCCTCCAGTGTTTTTTTGTCGGGAGTATCCTCACCGACCACGGCCGGCGCAGGATGCTCGACCGAGCCGCAAACAGGGCAAGGCGCGCCGTCAAGCAGCTCGCCGGCCAAAAGACCCGCTTGTCCGAGAAGATACCGAGCACGCAGGTCCGCAGCCGCAGTTTCGGCGGCCCTTGCCGCCGAAACTGCCAAAACAAGTGCCTCCTTTGCCGCATCCAGACGTGCCGCCTCGCGTTGGTACCGTACAAGCAAGCTTCGTGCGGCATCCAACGAGCGAATATCGCCTTCGATTTGAAGAATTTGCTCGGCATTTTTCTCGGCCTGCGCAAGCCCGTTTGCGGCCATTGCGGCATTTTTTTCGCAGGAGGCCAGCAGGCCCGACTGCCTTTCTTTATTTTCTGCGGCCGTTCGCACCGCCTCTCTTGCATTTTCCCATGCTTTTTCAACGGGGCGAATGCGCAATGCCAGCTCCGCCAAGGCCAACAGCCTGCGCTCATTCTCACGGGAGAGTGCTTCGGCATCGGCAAGCTCCGGCAACGCTTTTAGCGCATTTAATGCCGCAATGGTATCGTTTAAAGCCTTGCCCTCACGTATTTTCAGCTCGCTCCCTTCAAGCTCACGGCGAAGGCGAAGGAGCACCTCTTTATTTTCCTTGACCCCAAGGCGAAGGTCCTTACAGTAGATCGCCAAAAGGTCGGCAAAGGCCCTCGGAGTCAGGGACGCATTTTCCTTGGCGCGCAAAAAGGTCTCAAGACGTGCATCGGTCGGGCTCATTTCGGCTTGATCCGCGGCGGAACGAGCCTGCAACGCCAAGTCCTCGCGCAAGCGCGAAAGTGCAGCGGCGCGGTCCTTTAAAAGCTGCTCGGCGCGTTGATAGATCTCGGTATGAAAAAGGTGACCAAACATCGCCTTACGGTCGGCACTGGTAGCATTTAAAATGCGCAAAAAGTCGCCCTGTGCGATCATTACAGTCCTTGAAAACTGTTGACGGTCAAGACCCACGATCTCCACAATGCGCGCATCCACGTCCTCCATACGCGACAAAACGCGATCGCTCCCCTCCTCGATCAAGAGCGCCGAGGCAGGAGAGGTCGTTTTGCCCGTACCGCGCAGCTTCGGGCGTTCAAATTCGGGACTGCGTTCCACGGTATAACGGCTTTGCCCCTGCGAAAAGGTAAAGCGCACAAACGTCTTTGCCTCGGCCGAGGCAAAGTCCGATCGGAAGGATTTACCGCTACGGCGCTCCTTGCCGCCGCTGGCCTCACCGTAAAGCGCAAAGGAGATGGCATCAAAAATACTGGTCTTACCGGCACCCGTCTCGCCCGTCAGCAGGAAAAGATTCCCCGAAAAGGGTTCAAAATCAATCACGGTGTGTGCGGCAAACGGGCCGAAGGCACACATTTCAAGCAAAAGCGGTCTCACGGTGTCACCTCCGCTTCCTTTAAAATTTCGCGCATCAAATCAAGATGCTTCTCGGTAGGAGGGGTACCGTTTTGCGCCTCAAAAAATTCCCCGAAAAGATCGAGGGGATCGCGCCCCTCCACGCTCTGGGTGGAAGACACGTCCAGCTCGGCTGTCGTGCGGCTGTTTTCCACGGCATAACGCATCAAATTGGGGTAGATCGCACGGAGTGTGATGCGTGCATCGGGCGAAGGATCCTCGTCGGTCACCACGGCGCGAATATAATCCTCACTGTATTCCCCTGCCATAAGCTCCTCCATACTACCGCGGATCTCTCGCATACGGCGACGGGGATATAAGGGCAAGCGACGCGTGCTCACGCCCTCGCGCGTAACATCTAAGAGCACCGCGCTTTTTTGCTGCCCCGCCTCGGAAAAGGAGTAGCAAAGAGGCGAGCCGGCATACACCGCGTTCCCAAACGCTTGCGGGCGGTGCAGGTGCCCCAAGGCCACGTAATCAAAGCGTGAAAGCAGCTCGGCCGGTACGGCATCCACCGTACCGATCACAGGCAGCTCGCTGTCTGACGTAGTGCTGCCCGCAACAAACAGGTGCGCAAGTAGGATGTGGCATTCGGCCACCGAAAAATCAATCCTTAAGAAAATGGCCTCCAAGGCCTCGGCCGAATTTTCAAAACGTCTCCCCTCAAAATGCACCCCTAACGCCGACGGGCGAAAATGCGGTAATAAATGAAGGGCCACGCGCAGTCCCTGCTCTTCCAACACCAACGTCTCGGGCACACCGCGGCACTCGCCTGCAACGTGCACGCCCGTTCTTGCAAGCAAGGGCGCGGCAAAGGAAAGACGCTCGCCGCTGTCATGGTTGCCGGCGATCACGGCCGCTAAAATACCGTGACGATGAAGATCCGACAAAAAATCGGAGAAAAGAGCTGTCGCCTCGGCGGGCGGTACAGGCCTATCGTAAATATCCCCCGATATCAGCACCGCGCGCACGCCCTCGCGGACGGCCTCGCGTACCATGGCGGCAAGGATGTCGCGCTGCTCTTGGAGCATGGAATATTCACAAACTCGCTTGCCAAGGTGAAGATCGGCTACATGTAAAAGCTTCATAATCTATTATGCATCCTTTCAAAAATAACTGCCCGTACGGGCAGTTATTTTACGATTCAAACGATAAGGGGGCGATCAAATAAGCAAAAATACCCTCGGTAGTAAAGGCATCAAGCTCCACCGCTTCAAGGAATGTGGCCTTCGCCGCCTTGGCGCGCTCGGCCACGGGTGCGATCCGTTGCTCGGTCACCGTAACAAGATTTACGTAATGCGGTGCCGGGGCCATTTCGGCCTTTTCCTTCATCGAAAGAGAAAATTTAAAATCCACGGAAGCATCGCCGGATTTGACGCTGTCGATCGCAAAAACGAAGGCATCGTTCTCGCAAGAAAAACGGCCCGATACAGTTTTCACAGCACCGTTTTTGCCAAGCGTTAGGGTATAGGTATCCTCTTTTTTGAGAAGATCAAAGCGGCCCGATACAGTTTTGGGAGCGGCATCACCCAACGCCCTATGATAGGTGTAGTCTGCCGTAAAGGTGCGCCAAGAATCCTTTTCAACGGCAACCGAAAGCGAGTGCTTTACGCCCTCAACAAGAAAGGAAAGCTCCAAATGATCTTTGGCTGAAAGGTCGATCGAAAAGGCGGTTGCATCCTCGCCGGATCTATGCGTAAGATCAAGATAAAGTAATTTGCCCGTTAGCTTTTTCACCGTGGCGTTCAACTCAAAGGTGAAGGGATCGGCTGCATCGATCTTGGCGCAAAGTGCCTCGATCTCTGCGCTGTTTGCCAGCCACGCCTCCACTTTATTGGTCCACTCGGAATACACCACGCCGGACAATGCCGATTGCATAGCATCGCGGGTCCGAGCCACCTCGCGCGCACGGCGCACAAGAGTCTTATCCTTCACGGCTGTCGCCCACGTATCGCGCAGGGCGCGGGAAAGCATCGTATTATCTACCGAAAGATAAACCTTGACCTTCCCCTTTTCACTGTAACGCGAAATACCAGCATATTCCGTAAGGTTTTTTAAGAAAATTTCTACGTACTTATCGAGCATATCGGGGGTATCCTCCAATGCACCGAAAAGCGTATAAAATCCATCCACCCATGTCAAGATGGCGGCGGCGGTGCTTTCATTGATCTTTTCCTCGGCGTAAGCCGTTCCGCTGCCGTTGATAAAGATCGAATGCGATATGTCATTTTTGAGTGTATTAAAATCAACACCAAGCGTGGTGGAGCCCAACAGCGCATCCGAGGTGAGCACGGCACGGTCCTCTGAAAACCAAAGCTTGGCATCAAAATTCTTTTCACCCGCACGAAGCAACGATTCGGCCGTGATCTCACGCGCCTCAGCATCAAAGCCGAGCGAGAGATCAAGGGCGTTGACACCGCCAAGGGTATGCCCCCCGACACCGAGAGATCCAGCGTCCCCTCGCCAAGAGAGGATAACACGACCGAGAGCACCTCGCCGAGCACCGAACGCTCAATTGTGCGTTCGAGAGAGGATTTGACATAAGAGAGCGGTCGCTTGTGCGATGCACACCCGGCAAGGGGAGCAACGACCAAGCAAAGTGCCAATATCAGGCACAGTGTTTTTACAATATGCTTCACGGAAAACTCCTTAGATATATATTATACCGCTTATATTATAAAGCAGGTTTGAAAAAATGTCAATCGGCAGGAACCGATAAATTTTTACCTTCCTCCTCATAATAGCAATTTTAGCGCGACTACGATCCCCTTTTTTGCGTCAAAAAAACATTTTGCAAAAATATTTTAAAAACCCCTTGACAACAAGGGGCTTCATTTGCTATAATATCAAGCGTCGCCGCATATTGCGGTCGTGCTGCTATAGCTCAGTCGGTAGAGCACGTCATTGGTAATGACGAGGTCATCGGTCCGAATCCGATTAGCAGCTCCATACAAAAAACCCCGCCAGTCGGCGGGGTTTTTTGTATGCTGCCGCTTCTCGGGACGAGGAGCGATATGGAAGGTGCTGCCAAAATTTTAAACTTTTATACCCAAAGGCGCACCTTCCCACGTCGCCATCGGCGACGGAAACGGTCACGAATCCGATTAGCAGCTCCATAAAGAAAACCGTCACCCAATCGGGTGGCGGTTTTCTTTATGCGGCCAATCGATAAAGGGACCGATATGGAAGCCGCCCACACCTCACGGGCGGCTTTCTACAAGCGAAGCTTGTGGACGGTCACGAATCCGATTTGGCGTATGCTATCCTTAAAAAAACGGACCTCGGTCCGTTTTTTTGTTATTCCCTTACACCTTTGCGATGGGATCGTGCTGGCACAGCTCGCGAATGCGCTCAGCCACGGAAAGGCGGATGTCAAACTTATACCAGTTATGCCACTTGCCACACTGAAATTCCTTGCGCTTTTTGTAGATCTCAAGCAAGCAATCAATGGCTTGCGTGCGGTTTTGCTCAACGTTGTTTCCAAGGCACATTTCGGTCACGCAAAGTGCGCGCTTTGTTAAAAGAATCATGAGCTCGCACTGATAGATCTTGGCAAATCGAAAATGCTCGTGTGCATTTTCGGGGATTTGCGCCTCAGCATCATAAAGCCTCGGCAGGAGAGCCTCATATTTCACCAAGCTCTCCTGTAGCACACGGCGGAAATGGTGGAAATTCTCGGCGTTTTCGGTATATACCGCGCCCTGCTTTCTCCACCACGCGCCGATCAGCCACGAGGGGGCGCGCATCAGCGTGCCGTCCGTGAGAGGATAGTACGGGAACGGCAGGTCGCCGGGATCGTAGAAGTAAAAATCACGGTAAGAAAGGATCTCGTTGCCCATCCTCACGCCAAGGTCACCGATGGCGTCAAAATAAGCACGCTCAAGCTCCGCCACAACGGGTGCGGCATCTCCCCAAACGGTGGGATAGACGGTCTTATAATAGTTGTCAAGTGAAAACGTAGTGGGATCAGTGCCGAGAAGCGCGACGTTCAGGCGGATCGAGCTGCAAAGCTCACGCACGTTGGCGACGTTCAGGACCGAAAAATAAAGAGAATCGCGCGAGGCAAGCTCCTGGTAGCAATACACCATTTTACGGGGATCGGTGCCGTCGGTATAGTGCGGTCCCTCCGCGAAGAAGCCTGCGTGGTAATATACGCCGTATTTCACGCCCTCTCGGCGCGTAACGCGATAGAAATCGCCGCCGAGCATTTGCGTGTCACCCACGTCGCTAAAGACGACGACGGTATCGCTTGGCAGCTCCAAACATCCACGATCGTAAAGCTCCGCGCCCTCGCACCACAGCGTGGTGGTGGAAAGAAAATCGGTGTGCCCGAGCGCCTCGGTGATCAAGCGGTACTGTGTTGCGATCGCCCCCGAAAGGAGTGTACCGCGTGCCTCGGGGGTATCGCCGACGCTGCTGTCGCTGCGCCACACGGCAATATCACCGTCTCCGCGAAGTCCGATCTGCCAGATAACGTTTTTGCCGTATTTTGCCCATTTCTGCACGTAGGTGCGCCATACCTCCTCCATTTCCCTTGGGCTTTGAACGAAGGATACCGCCTTGGAGGGATACCTCTGCCTCATATAGCGCTGTGCGGCGTAATGCCCAACGCCCACGGGCTCTTGGTGATGCTGAGATACGTAAAGCCCTCTTTTTACCGCCGCCGCCACGATCGCCTCATCGGCGGGATTCAGGATATCGAGATAGGTTGCGGGAATGATCAAATTCATTTCAAGACGCAGCGCCGCCTCGTAAATACGGTCCATCATTGAAAGCGAGATCACCTCTCGAAAGAAACGCGTATTGTTTCCAACGTCACGCAAAGCACCGCTTGGAGCGTACCCCGAAAGAAAATCCTCATCGTTGATAAACCACCCACGGAAGCGGCAGGTATATTGCTTGGCAACGAATCGCCCCTGTGGGAGCGAGAGCGCAGGGACCGTTTTGGGCGTAATATCGGTAAAGAAATAAAGCGGATCCATACCGAGGCACTTGGTTGAAAAGGCATAAATGCCAAAGACCGTACCAAGCGCATCAAAGCCGACGATCCGCGCGCCCTGCTCGCTGACCTCAACCGTATAGCCCTCGGGGAAGGCGCAGGCACAGCACGTGCCGGTTTCGATCACGATCGCAGGAGCATCATCTCCCGTAACGATATCAAACCCCTCACTTTTCCCCGATACGAGAAGGAGGTCGCGGCGCAGGTCGGCGGCGGCAAGCACGACGCAGGGCTCTGCATCGGCAGGCAGCACAATATTTACGGTATTCCTACCGGAAAACAATTCAAACATAATTTTCTCCCTTCAAAGCATCGCTTCGTAGCTCGTAACCATTATTTCTTCTTTTCGCCGTCTTGTCAAGCGCAATACTCAAAAAAGAAAATATTTCACCGTTTTCACCAAAAGTTTCTATGTTTTGTGCTATTACACCCACGCTTATACCATTGCCGCGCGAAAATAATTCCCCCACCTCGTTGACAGTTCTATTTTTATATGTTATACTATACTGTAATATTCTTATATCCATTGGAGGTTTAGCTATGACCGAAAATCACGAGCTTCCCAAAACCTACGCCCCCGGCGAATTTGAGGAGCGTATTTATAAGGGTTGGTGCGAAAAGGGTTACTTTACGCCTAAGATCGACAAAAAGAAAAAGCCCTACACCATTGTGATCCCGCCCCCAAACATCACGGGACAGCTTCACATGGGTCACGCACTTGACAATACCCTGCAGGACATCCTCATCCGCTACAAGCGCATGAGTGGCTTTTGCACGCTTTGGCTGCCCGGCACCGACCACGCGTCGATTGCCACCGAGGCCAAGATCGTCGAGGCCATGCGTGCCGAGGGCATCACCAAGGAGCAGCTCGGCCGCGACGGATTCCTTGAGCGCGCCTGGGCCTGGAAGGAGCAATACGGCGGCAGGATCGTATCGCAGTTGAAGCGTCTTGGCTCCTCCTGCGACTGGACGCGCGAGCGCTTTACGCTTGACGAGGGCTGCTCCGAGGCCGTCAAGGAGGTGTTTGTACGCCTTTATGACAAGGGCCTGATCTACCGCGGCAACCGTATGGTCAACTGGTGCCCCACGTGTGTGACCTCGATTTCCGACGCGGAGGTTGAATACGAGGACAAGCCCGGCAACTTCTATCACCTACTCTACCCCGTCAAGGAAACGGGCGAGATGCTTGAGCTTGCCACCACCCGTCCCGAAACGATGCTCGGTGACACCGCCGTTGCCATCAATGCCGAGGACGAGCGCTACAAGCACCTGCACGGCTGTCACGTGATCCTTCCCTTGATCAACAAAGAGATCCCGATCGTGTGCGATGAGCACGCCGATATGACCAAGGGCACGGGCGTGGTGAAGATCACCCCCGCACACGACCCCAACGACTGTGAGGTCGGCGAGCGTCACAACCTGCCGCGCGTGCGCGTATTTACCTACGACGGCAAGATGACGGGTGCTGCCGACAAGGCGGCGGCTGACAAGCTCTTCGAAAAGGGCACGGCTGCGGTTGGCGAGCCCGAGGTGCTCGACTGCGGCAAGTACGCCGGCATGACCACGCTTGAGGCACGCAAGGTCATTTTGGCCGACCTCAAGGAGCTTGGACTCCTGAAGGAGGTCGAGCCGCTTGCTCACAACGTAGGCACGTGCTACCGTTGCCATCAGGTGATCGAGCCGATGATCTCGAAGCAGTGGTTCGTCAAAATGGAGCCGCTTGCGAAGCCCGCGATCGCGGCTGTGCGCGAGGGTAGAACCAAGTTCGTGCCCGAGCGATTTGAGAAAAACTACTTCCACTGGATGGAAAATATCCGCGACTGGTGCATCTCCCGTCAGCTTTGGTGGGGTCACCGTATCCCTGCCTTCTACTGCGACGCGTGTGACGAGGTCGTGGTAACGAAGGCGGCAACCGCCACCTGCCCCAAGTGCGGCAAGGAAATGCGTCAGGATCCCGACACGCTCGACACCTGGTTCTCCTCGGCCCTGTGGCCCTTCTCAACGCTCGGCTGGCCCGAAAAGACCGAGGATCTTGATTACTTCTACCCCACGAGCACGCTCGTAACGGGCTACGACATCATCACCTTCTGGGTATCGCGTATGATTTTCTCCGCGCTCGAATACACGGGCAAGGAGCCCTTTGACACGGTACTCATCCACGGCCTCGTGCGTGACGCACAGGGCCGCAAGATGTCCAAATCTCTTGGCAACGGCATTGATCCCTTGAAGATCATTGACGAGTACGGTGCCGATGCCCTGCGCTTTGCGCTTGCCACGGGCAACTCCCCCGGAAACGATATGCGCTTCTCGGATGAGAAGATCGAGGCCGCACGCAACTTCGCCAACAAGCTTTGGAACGCCTCTCGCTTCGTTCGTATGAACCTCACCATTGACAAGGTTGAGCTCCCCGATGCCGATCAGCTGGCCGCCGAGGATAAGTGGGTTCTTCACGCCTACAATAACACCATCAAGGCCGTGCGAAACGCCCTTGACAACTACGAGCTCGGCGTTGCGCTTTCAACCCTTTACGATTTCCTTTGGGATATCTTCTGCGACTGGTACATCGAGCTATCCAAGGCTCGCCTTACCGAGAAGGATACCGAGGGCAATCTCATTGCGCAAAAGGTGCTCGTTTACGTGCTGGTGGGCACGCTCAAGCTCCTGCATCCCTTTATGCCCTTCATCACCGAAGAAATTTACGGATCGCTGCCGCACGAGTGCGAGAGCATCATGATCGACACCTATCCCGAGGTGAGCGAGGCGCTGAGCTTTGCCGCCGACGCCGCCCAAATGGAGCGCGTGATCGCCGCCATCCGTGCCATCCGTCAGCGCCGCAATGAAATGAACGTACCGCCCTCCCGTCGCGCTAAGGTCTATATTGCCACCAAGTACCGCGATAGCTTTGGCGAGGAAAAAGCCCCCTTCTTTGCCCGTCTTGCCTCGGCATCGGGTCTTGAGGTGGCCGAGAGCTTTGAGGGCGTCATTTCGGGCGACAGTGCCGTGCAGATCGTCACCGACTCGGCAACCATCTTCCTGCCCCTTTCCGACATCATTGATACCGAAAAGGAAAAGGCTCGACTTACCGCCGAGCAAAAGAAGCTTGAGGGTGAGATCGAGCGCGGTGAAAAGAAGCTCCAAAACGAAAGCTTTGTAGCAAAAGCCCCTGCCGCCGTGGTCGAGGCCGAGCGCGCAAAGCTCGCAAAATACCGCGAAAATCTCGAGGGCGTGCTTGCCGCGCTTGCGAAGCTGAACTAAACAAAACAAAAAAAGGAACGCGAATGCGTTCCTTTTTTGTTTATTACTGCTTCGCGAGTGGATCGCGGTAATAACGCGGGTATCCCTTTGCCACCTCGGCGATTCGGTGATAATCGTTGGTGAGGATCGTATCCGCGCCAAGATCAAGGTAGCGCTTCGCCTCCTCGGGGTCATCCGCGTAAAAGACATTACAGGTAATGCCGTTCTCGTGGGCGCGTTTGATCGTGCTTTCTACGTAATCGGAGGTGTTGTGCTCAAAATGAGGCTTGAAAAGCTGAATCTTTGAAGCACCCGTTTCAAGGGCCTTTTCAACCAGGTCCTCAAAGGGATCGGACGTTGCGCCCGCGCAACGCGCTATATCGGGAGCAAGCACACGAAGCTGCTTTAACACCGTCTTGTTTCCGCACATAAAGTACACGTACTTTCGGCAATCGTAAAGATCGATCAGACGAACCAATTCGGTAAGATAGCTTTGCGGCAACGGATCGGTGAAGCTCGGCGTTTTAATATGCAGGTTCATCACCGTGTGACACGCAAATTTCTTTAAGATCTCCTCGAGGGTCGGGATGCGCATCCCCGCAAACTGCACGCCGTATTTGGCACCGAAATCATACTGCATGATCTCATCAAAGGTAAGCTCCCAAATGTGACCTTCGCCGCTAAGATCGCGTTCGATCTTGCGATCGTGGAAGGAAACGATCTTCCCATCCGCGGTTTGCCAAAGATCAAGTTCGATCTCCTCGGCACCCATTGCAACTGCCGCGCCGAAGGCAGGCATGCTGTTTTCGGGGGCAATGGCACTGAAGCCGCGGTGCGCACACACACGGGGGTAAGTCATAATATCGTTGTGACGAACAATGGCACTGCCGCCGGGACGGTATTGCCAAGGGCGACGGCCCGCCTCAATGTAGGTATGGTGAGGAGCGGGCGCATTGCCAAAGCCTGCGGCCTTCAGGTAGTGTGCCTTGGGGTCAAAATCCACCACGCCCATACCGGCCTCATTTTTGAGATTGAGGAGCACTTGTCCGTCAGGGGCTACGACCATACTGCAGCCGCCCACGGGCGAATCCTCGCCGAGTGACACCGAGGAGCGCACCACATACGCATTGCAATTGTACGCGCAAAATTGTGCCATGATCTCGAGTGCACGGTGGGTATCACTGCGCTGATATGCGCAGGCAATGATCACGTCGGGATTATAGCGCGCGATGTTGGCAAACGCCTCGTAAAAATAAAAATCATAACAAATGAGAAATCCGTAACGCACGCCGTCGATCTCAAGGATCGTGGGGGCGGCATGCTCATAGGTGTAGTCACGGTCAAGCTCATACTCATACATTTCGGAATTCACGAGGTGGCGCTTGTAGTACTGCCCTACCATTTCACCGTTTTTATTAAAGGCCACGGTGGTATTGCGTTTGCCCGTAGGCGTTTCGACGATGCCGTTGACAAACAGCGTCGCTTGGCAGCGCTTTGCGGTCTCGGAGGCCTTTTGCATCAGCATATCGCCGTACTTTTCAAAGCTTTGCTCCATTTCGGCCTTGACCTTGGCAAGGCAGGGCACGTTAGAGTATTCGGGCAACACGATCAGGTCCATATCGGGCGTGCAACGGTCCAGGGCGTCAAGCTCCCAGGCAAAATACAGATCGGACTTTCCGAAATCCATACAATATGGCGGTTGGATCACACAGGTTTTCACGCTTTTGTCCTCCATTAATCTGCCTTATAACGATTGAGAAGCACGTCAAAATTGTCACAAAGCTTATAAAGCGTATGATAAAAATGATCAAGAGACGCAGGGAGAATGTTTCGGCTGACCGACTCCTCGATATCCGCGATCGTATGGCGGATATCCAGCGCAGCATGCTTGCCGGCCGGTGTCAATACGTAACGTTGCTTATAGCGGCGTTCATCCCCTGACTCTCTTGTAATAAAGCCTTTTGCGGTCAACTCTGCCATGGAGCGCGAGACCTGCGCCTTATCCAGCTCACAAGCCAATGCCAGCTCGGTAGCGGTGAGCCCCCCCTCACTTTCCAGCACACGGCAAAGACAAACCGCATTGGTGCCCTTTAAGCCGTATTCTGCCATTTTGCGCGATTTGAGGATCTGCACCGAGCGAACCAGATGCAAAACCGAGGTGGAAAAAATTTCAAAACGGTCCTTTTTCATTCTATTTTCTCCCTCGAAGAGTGGTACTTAGGTCTTATTATACACCATTTTTCCCCAAGAGTCAAGGACTCAAAAAACAAAAACCCCCCAATGCTCACGCATTGAGGGAATTTTGCATCACAATCACTGTGCGTTCTTTCTTGCTTCGAAGCAAGCGCTGCAGTAAACGGGTCTGTCGCTCGAGGGCTGGAAAGTAACCTTTGCCTCACCGCCGCACTCAGCGCAGGTGGTGATGAAGTACTCTCTTTGTGCTCTGCCGGCGTTCTTCTTGGCATCGCGGCAAGCCTTGCAGCTCTTGGGCTTGTTCAGGAAACCCTTTTCCTTGTAAAACTTTTGCTCGCCGGCGGTGAATACAAATTCGTTACCGCACTCTTTGCAAACAAGAGTTTCGTCCTCAAAGACTTCCTCAGTTGCGCCAACCATGGTGATTTCTTCGTTCATTGTTGTTACCTCACTTTTAAAATTGAGAATCGTTTTACCCTTAGACGGATTTCAACCGACACCTTTGAAAATACATTCAACGCTCTAGTTAAGCTATCGGGGCATATGAATGCATTATCGCTTTTCGCCAAACGCTTTTCTTAATTTTTGACGAATGCGATAAACAGCATTTTCAATAGAATGCGTATCCTTTTCCAACTGACGCGCAATCTCACCCGAACGGTAGCCTGCTACGTAAAGCGTCCACACTCGAAGCTCAAATGACGACAGCAAGGCACAAATGCGCGCTTGCGTAGCGGTAAGCGCCTCCTGCTCCATTAAACGGGTGGCAGGATGATCGACCAGGGCCACATCGGGCACCTCAGCCAAGGGCAACTCCGCTTGACGACGCTTTAACACACGGATTTCGGAGGCAAGGGCGTTCACAATGCAAATTTTTGCATAAAGACCAAACGTAACCTCAGTTTTTGAAAGATCAAATCCCAAGGCGGCACGGTAAAGTGCCAACAAAGCAACTTGACGGAGATCCTCCACGTCCTCACGTGAAAGGTCTTGCGAGCGATTGGCGACCTCAGCCTCGATCAACGGGCTGTAAAGCGAAATCAACCGAGCAAAAGACGCTTGTTCACCTTGACGAACAGATGTAAGTAATTCCTGTGTTTCTTGATACGTTGTTTCAGTTTTCATGATACCTCTTGACTGTAAAAAGACATAGTTATCTCTCTACACCATATATCAATTATAACATACAATTGGCCTTTGTCAATAGATTTTTGGATAAATTTTAAATATTTTTCGAAAAAATCAACAACATTTCGTTAAAATCAACCAAAATTTTTCAATTTTTAACATTTTTCTCCAAAAAAACGTGGTGAAGATTCAAATTCTCCACCACGTTTGATCGTTTTTTAGTCAAACAAAAAGTTCATATTTCCCGCCAAAAGTGCCAATACGCCACGGTACACGACCTCGGGACGGTCACGGAAATTCTCGGCCATACGGCGCGCGCGATCGGCACTGTCCACCGTAAGGATGTTGGAAAAAATCACCTTTCCCTGCTCGACAAGCGAGCAATCGATTTCATAAGCACCGTCCTCGCGGCGTGCGGTCTTACACTTCGCCACGATCCCACGCTCCTTGAAATCCAAATAGCGAAGCGCCGCCGCCAAGCTCTTATCCAAAATAGAGGATAACACGTCACTTGACAAATTTTCGGCTACGCATATCCCTTTTTCGGTAATTTCGTAGGTCTTTTCTCCGTTTTTCTCGCCCACCTCGCGGATAAGATCCGCGTCTAGCATTTGCCCGAAGGCCTCAGAAAAATCAAGATACATAATATAATCCGTTTGCATCACGATCTCATTTAATGTAATAAAATCAAGCGGACGCCCGAGATTTTGCATCAAATACAGCACAAATATTTTTACGTTTTTCATTCCGCCAACGGCAGAGCCCACGGTACTCACTCCTTTATATGGGTTATCGCGTATATTGTATCATATTTTTTTATTTTTTTCAACACTTTTGTTTGCATTCTTCGAAAAAGTATGCTATAATAATACATTATAAGATTTTATGCGTCCGTGGGCGCAGAAAGGACCAACCATGATCTACGTTGCCATTCTTGGCTTTGGTGTAGTCGGCAGCGGTGCCGCAGAGGTGCTTGCCGCAAACCGCACCGTGATTGAAAAAAATCTTGGCAAGGCAGTTGCAGTCAAACGCATACTCGATCTGCGCGAGTTCCCTGACAGCCCCTTCGGGCATCTTGTCACCCACGATTTTAACGATATTTTAAACGACCCCGACATCACCGTTGTTGCCGAAATGATGGGTGGCTCGCACCCCGCATACGACTTTACCAAGGCGTGCCTTGAAAAGGGCAAGCACGTGGTGACCTCGAACAAGGAGGTCGTGGCACGCTTCGGCGCGGAGCTCCTCGAGATCGCCGCCGAGCACGGCGTGCGTTATCTCTTTGAAGCAAGCGTTGGCGGCGGCATTCCGGTTATTCGCCCGATGGTCAACGACCTTGCCTCAAACAAGATCGAGCGGGTTGACGGCATTCTCAACGGCACGACCAACTATATTCTCACCCAAATGATCGCGGGCGAGACCTTTGAAAACGCACTAAAGCAGGCACAGGCAAAGGGCTACGCTGAGGCAAATCCTGCCGCCGACGTAGAGGGACTTGATGCCGCGCGCAAGATCGTGATCCTCGCCGCACTTTCCTTTGGTACGCTCCTCTCCCCCGATAAGATCCACTGTGAGGGCATCACGAAGCTGACGCTCGCCGACGTGGCAGTTGCAAAGGCACTTGGCTGCTCCATTAAGCTGATCGGTCATACCGAAACGGCTCACGGCAAGGTGCTTGCCATGGTCAGCCCCCGTATGGTACCGCTTGACAATCCCCTTTCCACCATCACGGACGTCTTTAACGGCATTTTAGTTGATGCCAACATGGTCGGCAAGGTTATGTTCTACGGCGCGGGTGCAGGTAAGCTCCCAACGGCAAGCGCCGTGGTTGCCGATATCATCGACATTGTGGCACATATGGAAAGCGACAACGTGCGTGCACCGAAGTTTACTGTTGCAACCGATGCCGACTATGCTGATTTTGCGACATATACTGCGCGTAGCTGCTTCTCGTTTGCAAACGAGGCGGGCGCTACCGAGCGGATCGCCGCCGTATTCGGTGCCGTTAAAACCGTCACCGAGGACGACCGTATCGCCTTTATCGGCGACGCGATGACTGAAAAGGAAGCTGAAGAAAAGATCAGCAAAACGGGTCTTACGCTCCTGTCACGTATCCGAGTGCTTGGTTAAGATCAAAATGGAGATGTCCCTTGCAAGGGACATCTCCATTTTTTGTACAGCAAAGAAATTCAAAGCTCCCCCTCAAAAAATGCCTTAGTTTCGGCTTGGATGCGATGGCGCGAGAGGAAGAGCGCTAAAAGATTTAACAGCGTCATCAAAGCAAGCACGATGTCGGTGAGCTCCCACACGAAGGCTGGGGCAAGCGTGGCGCCTACCATTGTCGAAAGGGCGACGCCACCGAGGAAAAAGCGTGACACGTAACGTGATCTTGTCAAATACGACAATGCCTCAAGCCCATAATGCGACCAACAAAGCACCGTGGCAAATGCAAAAAGTGTGATCAAAATAGCAAGGAGCGGTGGAGCAATGCTCCCAAGGCTCTCGCCGTAGGCACGGATCGCGGAAAATACACCCCCTCCCGTCATCTCAACGCCGCTGACCAAAATCACAAGGGCGGTTAAAGTGCAAAGCAGGATCGTATCGACAAAAACCTCGAAAATCCCCCAAAAGCCCTGCTGTGCGGGGCTTTTTGCATTGGAGGCGGCGTGGGCGATGGGTGCTGTGCCGCACCCTGCCTCATTTGAAACAAGCCCGCGCGAAACGCCGTACCGCACCGCGCCGCCCGTAAAAAAGCCGAATACGCCGCCTGTAGCACCTTGCACGGTAAAAGCTCCTCGAAAAATTGCCGCAAAGGCTTCGGGGAGCGCTGCACGCCGCAGGTAAAGCACCCCCGCCGATAGAATGCAAAACAGCAAACAGGCAAAAGGGACAAGGGCAGCACAGGCATCCTCCACCCACTTGGCGCCAAAGGCAAGCAAAAGCACCGCAAGCGCTCCCATTACGCCGCCAACAGCAAGGGGCGAAAGGTGAAACACGCCCGAAAGTGCTTCCGCCGCGGCATTGGCCTGTATCATAGTACCAAGCGTAAGGGCAAGCAACACGCAAAGGATCGCAAAGGCGGCGGCAAGCACGCGCCCCACCTTACCTCGAAAGGCTTCCTTTATATAATACATCGCCCCACCGTGCACGCCACCGATTGCCGCACTCTCATAGCGGCGTGTGGCGAGCGCCAGCACGATCTCCGCGTATTTTAAGGACATGGCAAGCGCCGCTGCCACCCACATCCAGAAAACAGCGCCGGGGCCACCGAGCGCGATCGCCGTAGCCACTCCGGCAATGTTCCCCACTCCCAATGTGCCGGCCAGTGCCACAGCAAGCGCACGTGTGGGAGTTGTTCCGCCCTCACCACCGCAGTGAAGCATCCCACGCACCGCCTTGCAAGGGTGGCGCCAAAAATAACGGCTGAGTCTGACGGTAAAATAAGCACCCGACATCAGCAAAAAAATCGGCAACGCCACCCCCGACAGTAAATCAACGATCATATTTTGCTCCTTTTATTCATAACTTGTTAATAATATGTTAATAATATAAAATACGCTTGATTTTTCCAGTATTTGGTGTAAAATAATCTTATGAGTTAGCACTCGATGCGTATGAGTGCCAAAATTCTACAACCTTTTACAGAAAACGTGTTACAAGGAGGCAATAAACATGACACTGAAACCTTTAGCAGATCGCGTTGTGGTGAAGCTTGTTGAGGCCGAGGAAAAAACCAAATCGGGCCTGATTCTCACCGCCGCATCGCAGGAAAAACCTCAAATTGCTGAGGTCGTTGCCGTTGGCCCCGGCGGTCTTGTGGATGGCAAGGAAGTTCAAATGATCGTCAAGGTGGGTGATCGCGTGATCACCAGCAAGTATTCGGGCACCGAGGTCAAATGTGACGGTGTGGAGTACAACATCGTTCGCCAGAGCGATATTCTGGCAATCGTAGAATAATCTTAGAATAGGAGATTTTTACAATGGCAAAGGAAATTCTTTACGGCATTGAAGCGCGCGACGCCCTGTGCCGCGGCATTGATAAGCTGGCAAACACCGTCAAGATCACGCTGGGCCCCAAGGGCAGAAACGTGGTGCTTGACAAAAAATACGGCGCCCCCCTCATTACCAACGACGGTGTGACCATCGCCAAGGAGATCGAGCTTGAAAATCAGGCTGAGGATATGGGTGCTCGCCTCGTGCGCGAGGTTGCAACCAAAACCAACGACGCCGCAGGCGACGGCACCACGACCGCGACGCTCCTGGCCCAAGCATTTGTGCGCGAGGGTATGAAGAACGTGACCGCAGGTGCTAACCCCATGGTGCTTCGCAAGGGCATGAAAAAGGCGGTTGACCGCGCGGTAGAGTGCCTTGTGGCCAACTCCAAAAAGGTAAACGGCTCCGAGGATATTGCGCGCGTTGGTACGATCTCTGCGGGTGACGAGGTGATCGGTACGCTGATCGCCGATGCCATGGAAAAGGTGACCGCTGACGGTGTGATTACCGTTGAGGAATCCAAATCCGCTGACACCTACTCCGAGGTGGTAGAAGGTATGCAGTTTGACCGCGGATACCTCTCCCCCTATATGGCAACCGACATGGATAAGATGGAAGCTGTCATCGACGACGCGATGATCCTCATTACCGACAAAAAGATCTCGAACATTCAAGAGGTCCTTCCCCTTCTCGAGCAAATGGTGCAGGCAGGCAGAAAGCTTGTCATCATTGCCGAGGACGTGGAGGGTGAGGCCCTCACGACCCTCGTGCTTAACAAGCTCCGTGGCACCTTTGTTTGCGTTGCCGTCAAGGCACCCGGCTTTGGCGACCGCCGCAAGGAGATGCTGCAGGATATTGCGATCCTCACGGGTGGCGAGGTCATTTCCTCCGAGCTTGGGCTTGAATTAAAGGACACCTCCATTATGCAGCTCGGCCGTGCACGCCAGGTGAAGATCAACAAGGAAAACACCATTATCGTGGGCGGTGCGGGTGAGAGTGCCGCCATTAAGAGCCGCGTTTCGCAGATCCGAAACGCCATTGAGACCACCACCTCTGACTTCGACCGCGAGAAGCTGCAGGAGCGTCTTGCCAAGCTTGCGGGCGGTGTGGCTGTCATTAAGGTTGGTGCTGCGACCGAGGCTGAAATGAAGGAGAAGAAGCTCCGCATTGAAGACGCACTCAATGCTACGCGTGCTGCTGTTGAGGAAGGCATTGTCGCCGGTGGCGGTACCGCTTACCTCAATGTTATTTCCGAGGTCGCCAAGCTCGTTGACACCGTAGAGGGTGACGAGAAGACGGGCGTGAAGATCGTACTGAAGGCCCTTGAGGAGCCCGTTCGTCAGATCGCCGCAAATGCCGGCTTTGACGGCGCGGTGATCGAGGATAAGATCATGTCCTCGGGCAAGATGGGCTACGGCTTTGACGCTTACAACGAGGTTTACTGCGACATGATCGCCACGGGCATCGTTGACCCCACCAAGGTCACGCGCTCCGCACTCCAGAACGCGGCTTCCATCGCCTCTGTCGTGCTCACCACCGAGAGCGTGGTTGCCGACAAAAAGGACCCTGCTGCTGACGCAGCAGCCAACGCCGCCATGGCAGGCGGCATGGGCGGCGGTATGTACTGATTTAAGTCCAAGAGCATAAAAAGAAGGGCACCCCTTTTGAAAAAGGGGTGCCCTTCTTTCTTGTTTTTGACATTCGCCAAAAACAATTCAATCTTCCCTCCCGAAAATTTTAAAAAATAAAGGGGGAAAGCCGCCGCCTTTGGCAAGGCGGCGGCTTGATCGTTTTATAATGTTTTTACCGATCCGCAATGAGTCTTGTTACCTTGGCGTTGATCAAGTCAAAAATCAATCGGTAGGTATCGTTATCCATCGTTCGCTCATAGCTCCAGGTACGCTCCATAAAGGCAGGGAGATTGGTCAGAAGCCGAGAGATAAACTGCTCAAAGCTACCCTCCCACATCGGGAGCTCGGCACCGATCAACCGATCGGTCGGCGCAATGTTGATGGGGTTTAAGGTAGCACAGGATTTCGGGTGCCAGTTCTGCCAGTTATAGATATTCCAGCCAAGCACCTGATCCCACGTGAATTGCTCGTACCTCAGTCTTGGTACGATGTAAAGCGGCTTCCAAGATGCGTTGACGATCTGAAAGCCGTTGTCAAGCAGCTCATTTGGTAGCTGATAGCGCGATTCCCATGCGATAACGATCGTTTCCTTCGGGATATAGTGTGCGCTTTCCTTCGGGAACCCCTCCCACACAACGGGTGTTTTGCCAAGCGTCAGTATAAAGGCGGCAACTCTGCCGACGTACTCACCGTAAAGCTCATGAGCGCTCGCAATGCCGTGCGCCTTCATATAAGCCTGACAGTCCACGCATTGCTCCCACACGCCGTAAGGCGCTTCGTCGCCGCCGATGTGCAAATAAGGCGAGCTTGGGAACATCTCGGCAACCTCCGCAAGCAGCACCTTGATCCCCTCAAGGGATTTTTCACTCCCCGCGCAAATAACGCCCGCCTGCCCGTGCTCAAACTGCAAGGGGTCGCACACGGTCGTATGCGCCTCGTCGGCATGATCGGCAAAAATATCGGGATAGGCTTCGGCGAGAAGTGTAGTGTGCCCGGGACACTCCACCTCGGGGATCAGCGTGACACCGCGCTTGGCGGCATACTCGTTTAAGCGCGCAATCTCCTCAAAAGTATAATACTCCCCTTCCCGACAAAGCTTCGGAAAGGCCTTAGAGGGATAGCGATAGGCCTGCGTGTCCGACAAATGCAGATGCAGATAATTGACTTTATAAAAGAAGCAAAGGTCCACGTATTTGAAAAGCTTATCAAGAGGATGCCACCGGCGCGCCACGTCGGCCATCACGGCACGATATTCCTTTTCAGGGTAGTCCTCGATCTGTACTGCTTGTACCGATAGCACGCCATTTTCTCCTTCAAGGAGCTGAAGCGCTGTGGCAATGCCATGAAGCACACCTGCGGTATCTGCGGCGCGGATGACGATGCTCACACCGCTGTCAAGCGCATAAGCACTCGGGGCGAGGCTCATATCCTTGACCAGCACAATGCCTCCCTTATCTGCTACGGCCATGTTTACGCCGTAGATCTTATAAATACCGTCGCAAAGCACGGAAAGCGCATCCTGCCACTCCTCGACCTCAGTATAAACGGCGGGGGCGACAGCGTGATGATCCTCGCTGATGATCTTTTGCTTTTTAGGAGTTGGTATTATGTTCATCATAATTTCCTCACGAAATCTGCCGCGGCTCACCCAAAGCAAGCCGCGGCTTTTCAATTATTGATCAAACACTGTGAACGCCGATTGCAGCGTCGGCATTGGCGTCAATGCCATACTTCTTTTTCTTGCGCTCCTCAAAGAACTTCAGAGCCACCTGCTCGAAGAGTGCGTAGGTCAGCACATCCTCGTCCTGCTCGATATAGCCGGCGATCTTCTCGCGCAGCGCATCAAGCTCGGGGGCGAGCTTATCTGCGGGGCGGCAGGTGATGGGCTCCTCGTCACCGATGATCTTCTTGGTGATCTCGGGATCGATGGGCATGGGGGTTCTGCCGTACTCACCGCGTACCACGCCCTTGAACTCCTTGGTTACCATCTTGTAGCGCTCGCCGCCGATAACGTTGAACACAGCCTGCGTGCCCACGATCTGCGAGGAGGGAGTAACAAGAGGCGGGTAGCCTACATCTGCGCGCACGCGCGGTACTTCGGCAAGCACCTCGCCGAGCAGCTCGGATTTACCGGCGTCGGAAAGCTGGCGCATGAGATTCGAGAGCATACCGCCGGGGACCTGATAAAGGAGGGCGTTGACGTCAACCTTCAGCGCCTTGACGTCAAGCTGACCACTCTTAAGATACTTCTCGCGAAGGCCTGCAAAGTGCTTCGTAATCTGGTCAAGCTCGGCAAGGTCAATGCCCGTGTCGTACTCGGTGCCGGCAAGTGCGGCAACCAGCGTTTCTGTGGGAGGCTGAGAGGTACCCATAGCAAGGGGAGAAAGTGCGGTATCGATCACGTCCACACCGGCCTCAACGGCCTTCAGGAGCGTCATGGAAGCAAGGCCGGCCGTGTAGTGGGTGTGAAGCTGGACGGGCAGCTTTACGGCACCCTTAATGGCTTTTACAAGATCATAAGCCTCATAAGGCTTAAGAAGACATGCCATATCCTTGATGCAGATCGAATCAGCACCCATTTCCTCAAGCTGCTTTGCATACTTTGCATAGTAGTCGAGCGTGTAGCCGGGGCCGGTGGTATAAGAGAATGCCGCCTGCACGTGGCCGCCCTCACGACGGGTCGCGTCGATGGCAGTCTTGAGGTTACGGGGGTCGTTGAGTGCATCGAAAATACGCAAAATATCAATGCCGTTGGCGATGGACTTTTGCACGAAGTATGCCACCACGTCGTCAGAATAGTGACGGTAGCCGAGAATATTTTGACCGCGGAAAAGCATTTGAAGCTTGGTGTTCTTCACCTTGTCGCGAATGATACGAAGTCTTTGCCACGGATCCTCGCCGAGGAAGCGCAGGCAGCTATCAAACGTAGCACCGCCCCAAGCCTCGATCGAGTGGTAGCCGATCTTGTCCATTTTTTCAAGCGCGGGCAGCATTTCCTCCGTCGTCATACGGGTGGCGATCAGGGACTGATGCGCATCGCGGATGATTGTTTCTGTAATTCCTACTTTAGACATAGTTTTTTCCTTTCTAAATTACGTTCAAATGCCCAAAATCTAAAACACATTTTGGTGCGGCACGCCAAAATGGGCTTTGAGACCCATTTTGAGAAAATATGCGACACGCAAAATCCGTTAAAATTCAGGCAATACGGTAAAGCGTGTCAAAACGCCCAGGAGAGGAACACGCCTGCGGCGATCGCAGAGCCGATGACGCCGGCGACGTTCGGGCCCATGGCGTGCATCAGGAGGTAATTGTTGCGATCGGTCTCTTGCCCTACCTTTTGGGAAACGCGCGCTGCCATAGGTACTGCGGAAACGCCGGCGGAGCCAATAAGGGGATTGATCTTGCCGCCCGTGAGGAAGCACATCAGCTTTGCGGTCAAAAGGCCGCCACAGGTCGACACGCAGAAGGCCGCGAGGCCGCACACGATAATGAGGAGGGTCTCGCCGCGCAGGAAGTTCTCTGCCGTGGCGGTGGCGCCCACGCTGATGCCGAGGAAAATGGTCACGATATTGATGAGCTCATTTTGTGCGGTTTTCGAAAGGCGATCCGTCACACCGCTGACGTTCAGGAGGTTACCGAACATCAGGCAACCGATGAGCGTAACGGCATCGGGCACGATGAGCCACACAACAAAGGTCACGAGAACGGGGAAGCAGACCTTCTCCACCGTGGAGACCTTGCGAAGCGTGTCCATGCGAATGGCGCGCTCCTTTTTGGTGGTAAGCAGTCGCATGAAGGGGGGCTGGATCATGGGGATCAGCGCCATGTAGCTGTAAGCCGCGATCGCGATCGCACCGAGCAGGTGCGGTGCCAGGATCTTGGTGACAAGAATGGCCGTGGGGCCGTCCGCGCCGCCAATAATGCCGATTGCCGCCGCCTCCTGAGGTGTGAACACGCCCGAAATGAGCGCCACGCTGAAGGCCACAAATACGCCAAGCTGTGCGCCGGCGCCGATGAGAAGCGTTTTGGGGTTGGCAATGAGAGGAGTAAAGTCGGTCATTGCACCGATGCCGATAAAGATCAGGCACGGATAGATGCCGAGCTTAACGCCAAGATAAAGGAGGTCGATCAAACCGCCGTCGTGCAGGACCTTGCCATAATCAATATCCCCTGCCGTCATAAAGAACTCAGAGTGGAAGAGCTCGGCACCGGGCAGGTTGGTTAACAGCATACCGATGGCAATGGGCAGCAACAAAAGCGGCTCATAACCGCGCACGACTGCGAGGTACACCAAAATACCCGAAATCAGGAACATAACTGCCGTTTGCCACCAATCGGGATTGTTGGCAAAGAGGCGGTAGATGCCCGTGCTTTCAAGGAAGTTTAAAATGCTTTCTACCATAGCTTTTCTCCGTAATTACTGAAGGGTAACGAGAACGGCATCGGTCGCAACCGAGGCACCCTGTGCCACAGCCACGCCGGCTACCACGCCGTCACGGGGAGCGACGATGTCGTTCTCCATCTTCATAGCCTCAAGCACAACCAGCACGTCGCCGGCCTTCACGCTGTCGCCTGCCTTTACAGAAACGCGGGTGATGGTGCCGGGCATAGGAGCCTTAACGGGCTCACCGCCGGCAGGAGCTGCTACGGGAGCAGGTGCTGCAGCAGGTGCGGGAGCTGCGGCAGGTGCGGGAGCAGCTGCAGGGGCAGCGGCAACGGGTGCGGGAGCGGCAACGGGAGCGGCGGCAACAGCGCCAACCTCCTCGATCATTACGTCATATTGGGTACCGTTAACGGTTACTTGAAATCTTCTCATGGTTTTTACCTGACCTTTCTTTTATTTAGTGTTTCCGCGACTGCGGCGGAAGGATACGACACGGAAATTCGGAACTCTGCCGCCGTTTTCATCGGCCAGCATAAGCGAGACTGCCGCGGTGATCGCCGCAACGATCTCACCGTCGTTTGTGGGCGCGGGAGCGACCACGGGAGCAGGAGCAGAGGCGGCAGGAGCCGCGGGCTTGCTTTCCTTGGGAGCGTTACCACGCTCCAGCGCACGGCGGAAAAGCGCGAGGGCCAGCCAAAGGATCGACAGCGCGGCAAAAATGGTCATCATGCCAATCAGCGTCATGCGGCCCGCATAGGCGAGGCGATCGCCGAAGCTCATGGCAGTAAGAATGCTACCGTTCATTGCGCACCTCACAGAATGCGCCCGTTTTTGCCTTCAAGCATATAAAGCGCGGCAATCACACGGGCACGCAGCTCGGTGGGATCAATGATATCGTCAACGGCACCAACCGATGCGGCCGCGAGGGCGGTGGCGTTCTTCTCTTTCCACTCCTTTTCGACAGTGGCACGGTCGGTGGTGGCGGTAATGCGGTCGTTTTCAAGGAAGGCGACTGCGGTCGATGCGGGAAGTGCCGCGATCTCGGTCTCGGGCAGAGCCAGTACCACGTCGGCACCCAGCGCCTTGCTGCCGCCAAAGATGAAGCCGGCACCGATCGCCGCGCCCGTAATAACGGTCACGCGTGCGCTCTCGCTCTCGCTTTGTGCGCGAGCAAGCTTTGCAAGCGCACGGGCAAGGCGTACGTCACAGCCCGTGGCATCAATGCCCTCACAGTTGACAAGAGTTACCAGCGACATGCTGTAAGCATCGGCAAAGCGGATCATCCGGGTGAGCTTCCCAGCGCCCTTTGCAGAAAGCTTGCCGTCAACGGCGGCAATCGCGCAGGGTACGTCACCAAGGGTGGCAAAACCGACCTTTACCTCGGGAGCAACACCGGCAAACAGCTCAAGAAAGCTGCCTGCGTCTGCAACAGCCGCGAGAGCCGCCTCGGCGCTCACCTTGCCGCCAAGAGCCACGGCGCGGTTGGGATCGTCGCCCGTTGCCACAGCCTCAGCCGACGAGCAGTTGTCATCGGGCAGGTAAGTCAGCAGAGCCTTGACCTTGGCCATAGCCTCGGCCTCGTCAGCGGCTACAAGGGCTGAGGACTTGGCATGGTCACAGTCCTGATTTGCCACGTAAAGGGTGGCACCCTCGGTCACAACCGAGAAATCAAAGAGCGAGGCGATCGCCGCCATGGTACCGACACACTTGCCGTGCACCAGCGCGATCTGGGGGATAACGCCTGCGGCACCGGCTACGGTATCCAGCAGCACGCCATAACCCGACAGGGCCGCGGCACCGTCAAATACGACGGCACCTGCGCTGTCGAACATACCCACCACGGGGGCACCCACCGACAGGGCCTTCTCATAAAGCATTGCAATTTTTTCAGCGTGGCGACCGTCCACGGCACCCTTCATCGCACTCTCATCCTGCGCAAAGGCGAAGACCAGTCGGCCGTTCACGGCACCGTAGCCGCAAACAACACCTTCCGTTTCGTTTTCGTTGCCGGGGCGGCGGATATACGCGCCCAATTCTACCATCGTAGCGGCATCAAAAAACGAAGCGAGACGCTCGCGCGCTGTCGAAACTGTTTTTTTCATACAAAAAACTTCCTCCAATCGTGATTTTTTTGTCAATGTTCATTAAACATCTTAAATAACAAAAATTCAAATTCATTATATCATAAAATATAATTTTTTTACAGTGTTTTACGCCCCAAAAATTGTTAACATTTTGTAACGAGACGCCTTATCCACCCTTATTTTATCCCACAAAAGGCAAAAAGATCTCCATGCAGCACCACCGCGCTTGAATTTAACAAAAAGCCACCCAAGGGGAGCGCCCGTGGGTGGCTTGATTTTTAAGCAACATGATGTTACGCGAGCGGCAGTTATGCCCTCACTTTTTGGGGATTGGCGACAAATCAATCGCCGAAAATGGTCTTAGTATTTGAAAAACGGAAGAAGCGAAAGCCACAGCTTACGTCGCAGGGCGCGCCATTGCTTTTGTTCCTCTCCGCTCGAACGCTTGATCTCCATGTTCAATCGCCTAAGCTCCCAACGGAATTTATCAAGGCCCAAAATGGCCCATGCCGTAAGAAGCATTGCGATGAGCATTACAATAATAGCTATTATCATAGCGTTCACCTTATGTATGATGCACGCGCAGTCGGAAACGATCTTGCCTTCCGCGACAATGCATCCATTTTGTTTTGGGGGATTTTTGAGAAATTTCTTTTCATTTTCTTTTCAGGGTAAGGCGTGTTAGATCAGCCTCGTACAAATAAAGCATAAGAAGCCAACGTAACGGAGATGGGGAGCGCAAGACTACATCCGTGTGCAATCTTGCACTTATTGTAACACAATCGCCCAATTTGTTCAATAAGAATCGCCTTGACAAGGCGCATTTCTATGCAATGGTTAAAAATTACACAGTATTGACGCCTTCCTTTTGTGCATTTTCCCCTTTTTTAAAGATTTTTTTGTTGTTAATACACCTTTTATCATCAATAAAAATATCCTTAAACAGGCAAAATAACGTACAATGACCTTCTAAAAAGGCAAATTTACCGTGTTTTCCAATCCTTTTTAAGAAAGGTGCCTCCCACCTTCTTGAACACAAAAGAAGCTCCGCGTAACTTTTTGAAAATAATTCAAAAAAAGCCCTTGATTTTTCATAAAGAGTATGCTATAATAATTTTCGTTGTCAACGGAGGCATAGCTCAGCTGGTTAGAGCGCATGCTTGACATGCATGAGGTCATTGGTTCGATCCCAACTGTCTCCACCATAGCAAAAGGGC
>JAFVYZ010000061.1 GCA_017508425.1 Clostridia bacterium
GTACAAAATCGCCCGCGAGGAACGAAAAAGCGCATACCGTGCGGCAATTTCCGCAAAAAAAGGATAACGGTAAGCGCAGCTTTTTGTCCCGGTGCACAGTCGCAAACACCCTTTCGCGGGCGATCTGTGAACCGAAAAAAAAGCACTGATGCTACATTTTTGTGTAGCATCAGTGCTTTTTTATTACTTGGAAATATAATTCTTTATTCCGTGTAGATCGTCAAGGTCGACTTATCCAAAATAACCGTGTTATCCGCCACCTTTGCCGTCGTTTGCTCCGAGAACAGTCCGCGGTTGTTGGTATGGCGCACGTAATAGGGGTGCGCTGAGGAAGAAATGTCCACGCGAAGACGCTCGCCCTTTTTCACCACAAAGGCGTGCTCATCAAAGCTAAAGGTCATCTCAAGCTCCTCGCCCGGCACGTAGTCCTTGTTAAAGTTTGAGATCTGGTTGATATCATCACGCATACCAAGATCGCCCTCCTCCTTGGCGAGCGACACACGCACATAAAAGCAGGTGTCCTCGGCGCTAGAGCGCACGGCGAGCTTTGCCGACATTCTGCCCTTGATAAAGGTATCTTCTTCAAATTCAGGGGTGTAGAAGCTTAAAATGTCGTAGCGGCTGTTCGGCTTATCCTGAAAGGCGGTATTGTGGAACACGCCCGAAAGACCGCCCTTGAAGGTCGCGGGCGCATAGGGGTTATAACGGTAGGTTTTTTCGCCCTCGCCAAGCGTGAAGATCACCCTTTTCTCGGGTTGCTTGAAGTCGTCAGCGCACCACATGTCGCCAAACATCTTGTAGTAACTCACCTTACCAACAGGCACAGGCGACTCGCACTTGCCGCGCAGGTAATCAAACCAATCGCGCTCATAATCGCCAAACTGATCGGCAATGGTGCCGTTTTCAAACACATAGGGCGCCGCCTTGGGCTCACCTGAGTGGTCATAGGGGTTCACAAGCAACGCACTTTGTGCGCGGTTTTCGGCGTTCATATTGCGCCACATCTCAAACACGCCGCGGGTATAAAGATCATAATAAGCAGTTGTAAACAAAATCGGGAAGTGCGCGTCATCGGTCGCGCCCCTCGCCTCGCCACCGCCAAAGCGCGTTTGCCAAAACGGGTCGTTTTTATCGGGGTGCTTTAAGGGCTCATCAAAGCTCGGGATCTCTTCCCCGAGCACTGCCTTTGAAAAGTCCTTTAGCGGCAGCGTCAGGTAGCTGTCGTGCACGTAGGGCTTTTCGGGCATCGAGTTTTTCTTGTAGTTCGAGGCGTACCATCTGCCGTGCAGGCCGATATTGAAAAAGCCGTTACGGTACATGATATTGTAGCGCTCGCTATCCTGCACGCCAAACACAGCGCCCTTGATATCGGGCGCAAAGGGTGCAGTCACATAATGCACCGAGCTGCAATAGCTGCCGCCGAGCAAAAAGATCTCGCCGTTATAAAAAGGCTGCTTTCTTACCCACTCTTGTAGCGCAAGCCCATCCTCGCGCTCGTGGATATAGGGCACAAAATCGCCCGTGCTCTTTCCCCTGCCACGGCAGTGCTGATGCACAAAGGCATAGCCGCGCCGGAGCCATTTTTCCTTTTTCTCGTGGTAGAGCGCCACCACCTCATCCTCGGTCATCTTAAATTCAGTATCATGGTAGGGCTTACGAAAGAGGATCGTGGGGAAGGTGCCGACCTCATCGGGCAGGCAAACCACGGTAAACAGCTCCGCTCCGTCAACCTTAATGTATTCGTAATATGATTTTCTTGCCATTTTGCTCTTTGCCCCTTTGCAATTATCTGACCATTTCGTCCTGCTTGCCTGTGGCGCGATGAGAGGCAATGACCGAATCCACCTCATCGATCGAGCTGATCGACATATCGCCCGATACGGTGTTTTTAATCGCGCTGAGCGCGTTGCCGTAGGACATAGCGCGTGCCACGTCATTCCCCGTCAGAAGCCCGTAAAGCACGCCCGCCACATACGCATCGCCACTGCCCACGCGGTCAATGACCTCAATGCCCATGTAGTGCGGCTCCTCGAAAAATTCGCCGTTGTAATAAATTCTCGACCCAAAGTTGTGCTTGGTAGGGCTTACCACCTCGCGGCGTGTCGTTGCCACCAGCTTGCAGCCGTATTCCTCAACATAGCTCTTCATAATTTCGTCAAGCGTGCCCGTCTTCCCCATCATGCGCCGAGAGGTCTCCTCGGAAACAAACAGGATATCCACCAGCGGCAAAATGCCTGTTATCACCTCACGCGCCTCCTCCTCGCTCCAGAGCGTGGCGCGGTAGTTGACGTCAAAGCTGATCGCAACGCCGTTTTCCTTCATTTTTTTCATTACGGCAAGCGTGGTTGCGCGCAGGGTCTTGCCAAGCGCAAGGGAGATCGAGCTGAAATGGAATATGCGCGCCTTTCCGTAGATATCCTCGGGGATCTCGGAAATATCCAGCGAGCACACCGAAGCCGCCGCGCGATCATAGACCACCGCGGACTTGCGGGGATACACGCCGCTTTCATAGTAATAAATACCAAGGCGCTTGTTTTCACTGTAATCCCACACCACGTAATCATCGGATACCGTGCCGTGACGAATTCTTCTGGCAATATAGTGCCCCAATTTGTTTTTGGGCAGCTTTGTCACCACCGCCGCGCGAATGCCAAGATTAGCGGCGCCCGACGTTACGTTAAATTCCGACCCACCGCAATTTTTTTCAAACACCTCACTTTGTGAGATCTTTTCCTTATCGGGGGGCGAGAGGCGAAGCATCACCTCACCAAGACCAATGAGATCAAACTCTGCGCTTTTTTTCATAAAATCCATATCATAAACCTAAGCCAAAGCTATATGGCTTCCTTTCCTAAAATGGAGCACTCTCCATTACCGCTATTATCTCATTTCGGGGGCTATTTGTCAATGCATATTCTTACTTTAAGTAAGAATGTTTTTGCTTTTTTACAATATGGCGCCGCAGGATTGCGCCGTAAGGATCCACACATAAAATTTTGAATTTATCTATTTTTACAATTTACTTATGTATCCTTCCTAGCAATCCCCCAAAATGTTTGTTATAATTTTTTTGTAGAGAAACAATTTTGGGGAACCTGCGTCAAAATTTTGCGCATCTGCCCCCGGCAATCAAAAACATATATTTTGGGAGGAATTCAAAAATGAAAAAAGCAACAGACTTTCGTTACAACACAGGTGCTACCCGTGTGCCGTGGGCGGCAGTTGGTGAAAACTACAACACGGCTGACTTAATGGAGATCATTCGTTTCCTGA
>JAFVYZ010000004.1 GCA_017508425.1 Clostridia bacterium
AAGATATTTTTTGCGGTTTGCATTAAGGTTTCGAATCAAGCATTCAAATCACGCCAAAGGCGTGGATATCTTCAATGCGAAGCATTGTATATCACCAACGGCTTGCCGTTGTATATCATCATTGCGAAAGAGGATACAGCCTGCGGCTGATGATATGCACCTTCGGTGATGAGATACACGCTAAAGCGTGATGATATACCATTGCTTTCGCAATGGATAAAAAAATTCGACAAGTCGAAACTTGTCGAATTTTTTGGCTGGGGCACTAGGATTCGAACCTAGGGAATGACGGAGTCAGAGTCCGTTGCCTTACCGCTTGGCGATGCCCCATTGTTTTTAGAACAACTGATATTATAGCAGGATGGGCCTTGCTTGTCAAGGGCTTTTTACAAAAAAATCCAAAAAATGCTTCTATGAGGGTCGTTGATAGTTTTCCCCCATTGCGGTTTTTATACTCCCACAAAGTGTAATTTTGTGCAGTGCTACTTTCTAAAGACCCAAAAGGAATGCAACAACGTCCCACAAAACGACAATTTAATTCAAAAAAAGTTCTTGAAATACGCCGTACAATGTGATATAATTTACAAAGTCACTTCTACCCATGGCACAGCTGGATAGCGCGTCAGACTCCGACTCTGAAGGTCCGCGGTTCGAATCCGCGTGGGTAGGCCAACAAAAAAGCTCGCCATTCGGTGGGCTTTTTTTGTTGGCCTCTACATCGGATTTGAACCCCCACCGCCGCGAAAGCACCTCTTTACATTCCTTTTAAAATGTGCTAAAATAAAGCAAACCACCCAAAGGAGTCCTATATGTATCAAATTTACGTACAATTTAAATGCCTTAACGGCAAGCGCGAGGCCTTTGTGGACGCCCTCAAAAAGGAGGGGATCCTCAACGCCATACGAAACGAGGACGGATGCCATCGGTACGATTACTACTTTTCCGAGGCCGATTCGACCGAGTTGCTCCTGATCGAAGCGTGGGAAAGCCGAGAGCACCAACAAATTCACCTCACGCAGCCTCATATGGCACGCCTGCGCGAGATCAAGGGCGACTACGTTGAAGCCACCGTCCTTGGAGAATTTTCACTGAAAAAATAAAGGAGCACCTTATGATCTATCACGAGTTTAAAGGCTTACAGCTTTCGGCGCTCGGCATGGGATGTATGCGCTTCCCCACAATAGCCGAGGGTGAGAATAAAATCATTGACAAGGCAGCCACCAAAGAGCTGATTTCCTACGCCATCGGACACGGCGTCAATTATTTTGACACTGCCTGGCCCTACCACGACGGCATGTCCGAGCCCGTCATGGGTGAGCTGCTCGCTGACTACCCTCGTGACAGCTTTTATCTCGCTACCAAATTTCCGGGATACGATAGCAGCTTTTTGAGCCGCGTGTCGGAAATTTTTGAAAATCAGCTCACGCGCTGCAAGACCGATTATTTTGATTTTTATCTTTGCCACAACGTATCCGAAAAAAACATCGAAGGCTATTTTAACGAGGAGTTCGGTATCATCCGTTACCTCAAAAAGCAAAAGGAAGCGGGCCGCATCAAGCACCTCGGCTTTTCCACACACGGGAGTCTTTACACCATCAAGCGTTTTTTGGATGCCTATGGTAAGGATATGGAATTTTGCCAGCTGCAGATCAACTGGCTGGACTGGACCTTCCAAAAGGCAAAGGAAAAAATCGAGCTCGTCGCCTCCTACGGCTTTCCCGTATGGGTGATGGAGCCGGTGCGCGGCGGCCGTATTGCCACCCTTGCCCCGGAGCACGAGTCCACGCTCAAGGCTCTTCGCCCCGAGGCCTCAGTGCCTGAGTGGGCATTCCGCTTTATTCAAAGCATCCCCGAGGTGGTCGTCACCCTTTCGGGTATGTCAAATGCCGAGCAGCTTCAGGAAAACGTCAAGATCTTTGACACCTATAAGCCATTGAACGGTACTGAAAAAGAGGCGCTTGCCCTCATCGCGAGGGACATCATTTCAAAAACGGCCGTCCCCTGCACTGCCTGCAACTACTGCACCGCACATTGCCCCATGTCGCTGCCGATCCCCGAGCTTCTCAAGCGCTATAACGAGCACGCCTACCAAGCCCCCGAGATCCCCGGGGCCGCACTGGACGGCATCGAGGAAGACAAGCGCCCCGTAAATTGCCTCGGGTGCCGCGCTTGCGAGGAGCTTTGCCCGCAAAGCATCAAGATCAGCGAGATTTTGGGCGACTTCAACACACGCATAAAGGACTAAAGTCATGCCAACTGTAAAAATTTTAGGGTCGCTTGCCGGCACTGAGCCGTTTGAAGGACGCCATCACACCTCGGTGGTCCTCACCGAACAAAACGCCCATTATTTTTTGGATGCCGGGGAAAACTGCGCGCGCTCCGCGCACCTTGGGGGCGTGGATCTCTTGCACGTACGCGCCATTTTCCTCTCACATACCCATTATGACCACATCGGCGGCCTTGTGGGGCTTTTGTGGAATATCCGCAAGCTGTCTCACGTAAAAGGGAAAGGCCCCGTTGCGCCGACCCTGCCGATCTTCATCCCCGACCCCGAGGCCTTTGAGGCCATCCGTACCCTTTTGTCCTATACCGAGGGCGGCTTTTGGGATGGCCTCAAATTTAAGATCCTGCCGCAAAAGCCGAGCGTCGGGCTTTGCTATGAGGATGAAAATATCCGCGTTTTTGCCACCCCGACCACCCATTTACCCCAGCGACCCGACGGCGATGCACGCGCCTTTTCGTACCGCATTGAGTGCCACGATCACACGATCGTGTATTCGGGCGATCTCGGGACGATCGACGATCTTGCCGCTCCTGTAGGGGAGGGGTGCGATCTTCTCATGGTCGAAACGGGGCACCACGCCGTCCAAACGGTGTGCGATTTTACCGACGCCCACGCTGTGGGGGAATTACTCCTTTACCACCACGGGCGCGAGATCCTGTACGGCAAGCCCTCGGTCGAAAAAGCCATCTCCGAGGCCAACACCCCCGTGATCCTTGCCGAGGACGGTATGACCTTGGAACGATAATATACAAAAAAGCCCGCCAATGGCGGGCTTTTTTTGATACGTGATCGAATTTTACTTCCACGATGAAGGGGTCGATCGGTTTTGCTTGAACCAATCCCACTCCTTAAGCACGCGGTCGTCGTTACTGCACTCCACGCGCACGCCATTTTTATCGGTAATAACGGCGATATTGCCGTTCATCGAGGTAAAGGTTTTGGCAGAATAATCCACGCAAAGCGTTGTCACGTACACCTTATCGGTGTAAGGTGCCACGCGGTTGACAAAATCCTGCGTCGGAAACTGATTTTCGTTGGCGGAGGTGTACTCTGAGCTGCCACAGCAGCAGCAAACACACACGATCTCGGGCTTAATGACCGCCAAAAGCGCGGCGGTAGAAGAGGTGCCGGACCCGTGATGCCCCGCTTTGTAAAGATCGACCTCAGGCAGGTCGTTCATCTCCACCAGCTTCTCCTCGCCCTTGTCCTCAAGGTCACCCGTAAAGAGGTAGTGATGCTCCCCATAGGTGAAGAGGGTGCACACCGAATAATCGTTCTCCTCCGAGCTCCTGTTGTAATAATAGTAGCTATCGAGCACCGTCATAGTGAGCCCCTCGGCGAGCTCAAACTTGCCGCCGTTTTGCGCCACGGCCTCGGCCGCGCTATAGTGCTTGGCACCTGCCGCGATTTCGGCATCGCGCTCCGCAAGGTAGCGGCCGTACTCATTGGTGGCCGTTGCCGTCTTGTTGGTTCTTGCAAAATCAATGATCACTTCGCACTCAAACAGGTCAAAAATACTCCCGTTCTCGACGATAAACCCGGCATAGTGGTCTTGGTGCGCGTGCGTGACAATGACGTACTCGAGCGTACCGTCCGTCACGTGCTCATTCAGATACGCGGCGATCGTCGCGACACTGGAGGTCTTTGAGCCGGCATCGATCAAAATATCGATATCACCCGACTTGATGTAAGTACAGTCGCCTGTATAGGCATTCCCAAGCTCCAAAAAATGAACCTGGAAGTCCCCCTCCACGAGCACGGGAGGCGGCACTTCATCGCTGTGGTATCCCGCGGCGCTTTGCCGTGCGGCAAGGTAGGCACCGCCTACGGCACCCACAAGCAGGCAAACGATACACAAAAATACGGTCAGCGCAACTGAAAATCTTTTTGCTCTTGCCATATTACACCTCCGCCTTCACGGTGAACACACGCACGCGCCGGATGGGCCCGTTCGGTGCGCTCTCGCCGAATTTTAGTGCGTCAACGGTATAAATAATGGTATAAACGCCCTCCTCGGTAAGAGGAATGACGTACTGACCCTGCTCGTTTTTCTCAAGGGTCGTTTCAACACTGAGGGTCCCCGACACGTCGCGCCCGAAGCACACGGCCTCGACACCCTCCTCAGTATAAAGGTACGCGGCGCCCTCGGTGGGGGTCAGCGGCAGGGTCGTGGCCGACTGGCCGCAAAGCACAAAGCGATCGTCCCTTGAGATATAGTTGACGGCAAAAAATCCTGCCGCAGCGCCAAGGATCAGCGCCGAAACCATAAACACAACGGTCAATACGTGCAGCTTCTTCATGCCCTTTTTTACCGCCCGTTTGGTCGTTTTTTCAAGATTTGACATCCAAAAACTCCTTTAAGAAAGCGTCGCGGCCATCACGGCCTTGATGGTATGCATGCGGTTCTCAGCCTCGTCAAACACGATCGAGCGCTCGCTCTCAAACACGCCGTTCGTGACTTCCATACAGTCGATACCGAACTTCTCAAAAATTTGCTTGCCCACCACGGTGCCAAGATCGTGGAAGGCAGGCAGGCAGTGCATAAAGCGGCACTGAGGGCCTGCAATATCCATGAGCCTTTCGGTCACGCGGTAGGGGGTCAGCGCCTCAATGCGCTCGCGCCACACGCTGTCGGGCTCACCCATTGATACCCACACGTCGGTGTAAATGACGTCGGCGCCCTTCACGGCCACCTCGGGCTCCTCGATGAACTCCAGCACCGCACCCGTTTCGGAGGCGACCCTTTGGCAGGTAGCGATCAGCTCCTCGTTCGGGAAGTAGGCCTTGGGGGCACAGGCCACAAAGTGCATGCCCATTTTGGCACAGCCAACCATGAGAGAGTTGCCCATATTGTAGCGCGCGTCGCCCATATACACGAGCTTTTTGCCCTTGAGCGACCCGAAATGCTCCCGAATGGTGAGAAAATCGGCCAAAATTTGCGTGGGGTGATACTCGTTGGTAAGGCCGTTCCATACGGGCACACCGGCATAGGCCGCCAGCTCCTCGACGATCTCCTGGCCAAAGCCGCGGTATTCAATGCCGTCAAACATACGCCCAAGAACACGGGCGGTGTCGGCAATGCTCTCCTTTTTGCCGATCTGCGAGCCCGAGGGATCGAGATACACGGCGTGCATACCAAGGTCGGTCGCCGCTACCTCAAAAGCACAGCGCGTACGCGTGCTGGTCTTTTCAAAAATGAGCGCAATGCTCTTGCCCTCGTGCAGGCGGTGCGGAACACCCGCCTTTTTCTTGGCCTTCAGGTCTGCCGCAAGATCGAGGAGCTCCTCGATCTCAGCAGGAGTAAAATCAAGCAGCTTCAAGAAATGTTTGTTTTTAAGGGACATGATAACTCCTTACTCCGCGCAGGCGGATTTGATAATTTCAATCGCTTTTTCAAGCACGTTTTGTGGGATATTGAGAGCCGGGAGCAAGCGCACCTTGTGCTTTGCGGTAAGGCAAAGCACGCCGCGTTCACGGCAAGCGGCAACCACCTCGGCGGCCGGCTTTTCGGTTTCAATGCCGATCATCAGGCCCATGCCGCTGACCGATCTCACGCCCTTGGCGCCCTCAAGGGCCCCGAAGATATACGCGCTCTTTGCCCGCACGTCGGCGAGCATTTTCTCATCAATGCGCGAGAGCACGTGAAGTGCACCTGCCGCGCACACGGGGTTGCCGCCAAAGGTTGAACCGTGGTCGCCGTAGCCGAGCACGCTTTCCACCTTCTCACCAAGAAGGCACGCGCCAATCGGCAGGCCACCGCCAAGACCCTTGGCCGTGGTCACCACGTCGGGGGTGACACCGTAATTCATATAACCGTAAAGCTCACCGGTGCGCCCGTTGCCCGTTTGCACCTCATCAAAGATCACCAAAATATCGTGTTCCTTGGCAAAATCCACTACACGGGTCACGAAATCGGGATCCAGCGCATACACGCCGCCCTCGCCCTGCACGGGCTCCATCATAATAGCGGCAATTTTCTGTTCCTCGGCAAGCTTCACAAACGCCTCAAAATCATTGGCGGGCGTGTGCAAAAATCCCGGCACAAGGGGCTGAAACAGCTCGTGATAATGCTCCTGACCCGTCGCCGACAGGGTCGCCAGAGTCCTGCCGTGGAAGCTGTTTTCAAGCGTCACGATCTGAAAATAGTCGGCACCTTTTTTCTCGGCGGCGTACTTGCGCGCGATCTTGATCGCGCACTCGTTGGCCTCGGCACCCGAATTGCCGAAAAAGACCTTTTTGAGCCCCGTTCTGTGGCATAACTCGGCTGCAAGCTCGGCACCGGGGGCGGTGTAATAAAGGTTTGAGGTATGCTGTACCAAGGACAGCTGCTCCGTTACGGCTCGGATCCAACCCTCATCGGCAATACCGAGCGAGGAAACGGCAATTCCCGACCCCATATCAATGTATTCCTTCCCCTGCGCATCGAAAAGGAGCGACCCCTTGCCCGACACGATCTCAACGGGAAAACGCTTATAGGTGTGCGCAACAAACGCCTCGTCCAGCTGCTGAATGCTTTTCATCTTCATCATTCCTTTGTGACCATGGTACCTGCACCCTCGTTGGTAAGCAGCTCCATCAAAATCGAGTGCGGCACGCACCCGTCCATAATAATAACCTTTTTCACGCCGCGCTCGATGGCCTCGATGCAGCAATCCACCTTCGGGATCATGCCACCCGAAATGACACCGTTTTCATAAAGCTTTTTCGCCTCGGCCACGGTGAGGTTGGGAATGAGGGTCGAGGGGTCGTCTTTATCCGTCAAAACACCCGCGATATCGGTCATCATAATGAGACGCTCGGCACCGAGAGCCCCTGCGATATATGCGGCGGCAGTGTCACCGTTAATGTTATACGTATTTCCGTTTTTGTCACATCCAACGGTGGAAATGACAGGAATATAGTCCTTTTCGAGCAAATCAATGACAGGGGCGATATTGATCTTCTTGATGTTGCCGACAAACCCCAGCTTTTCGTTTTTGGGCGCGGCCTCAATGAGGCGCCCGTCCATGCCCGAAATACCCATGGCGTTGCCGCCCTTCATCTCAAGCAGGTTCACAAGGGTCTTGTTGACCTTACCGGCCAGTACCATTTGCACGATATCGACCGTTTCCTTATCCGTTACGCGAAGGCCGTCCACAAACTCAGCCTTTTTGCCGAGCTTTGCCATCAGCTCACTGATCTCAGGGCCTCCGCCGTGCACCAGCACGATGCGCACGCCAATGAGGTGCAGGAGCACGATATCCTCCATCACCTGCTGCTTTAATTCTTCATTGATCATGGCATTGCCGCCGTATTTTACCACAATGACCTTGCCGTTATAGCGACGAATGTAGGGGAGTGCTTGCGCGAGTACCTGCGCGCGCTCCGCGTTTGAAAAGTTCTCTTTCATCATATACCTCTTACGTGCGATAATCGCCGTTGATCTTTACGTAATCATAGGTGAGGTCACAGCCCCAGGCTGTTGCCTCGAACGCACCCTCGCCGAGCGACACCAGGATCTCGATCTCATTTTCAAGCAGGATCTCCTTGGCAATTTCCTCGGAAAAGTCGATACCTGCACCGTTTTTGCATACCGCAACGGTCCCTTTTGCCGAGCGGAAGGCCACGTCGATCTTATCGACCTCCACCGCGGCACCGCTGTAGCCGATCGCACAAAGCACACGGCCCCAGTTAGCATCCGCACCAAACATAGCGGACTTCAGCAGGCTCGAGCAGATCACGCTCTTCGCGACCGTCTTGGCCACCGAAAGGCTCGCAGCACCCGTCACCTTGCACTCCAGCAGCTTCGTGGCACCCTCACCGTCGCCGGCAAGCAAGCGGCAAAGGCCGACCGTTACCGTGTTCAATGCCGTCATAAAGGCCTCAAAATCCGCCCCGTCTGCCACGATCTCGGCATTTCCGGCAAGGCCGTTGGCCATTACCGACACCATATCGTTGGTGGAGGTATCGCCGTCAATGCTCACCATATTAAAGGTTCTTTGAACGTCACTCGAAACCGCTTTTGCAAGCATCGCCGCCGAGATCTTGACATCGGTAGTGATGAAGCACAGCATCGTCGCCATATTGGGATGGATCATACCGCTGCCCTTGGCAATGCCGCCAAGATGGCAGGTCACACCGCCGATCTCGAACTCCACGGCCACCTCCTTGGAGATGGTATCGGTCGTCATAATGGCCTCAGCGGCAGCACGCGCACCGAGATGATCGGAGGAAAGGCCCGATACCAGCGAAGGGAGCCCTGCCTTAATGGGGGTAATGTCGAGGGGTTGTCCGATCACGCCGGTCGATGCCACGATCACGTCTTCCTTGTCAACACCCACGATCTCGGCCACCAGCTCGCTCATCTTTTCCGCCACCTCAACGCCGTTTGCGTTGCAGGTGTTGGCATTTCCGCTGTTGCAGATCATGGCCTGCGCCACGCCGTTTGACAAATGCTTTTTGGTCACAAGCAGGGGCGCACCCTTTACAAGATTCGTGGTATAGACCGCCGCCGCATTGGCGGGCACGTCGCTGACGATCAGCGCCAGGTCCTTTTTGATCTTATTTTTGCGAATGCCGCAATGTACACCGTTGGCGCGAAAGCCCTTTGCCGCGCAAACGCCACCTTGAATCAGTTTCATATCAGTTTTCTCCTATCACAAGTCCCGCTTTTTCATCCACACCAAGCAGGATATTCATATTTTGAATGGCCGAGCCCGATGCGCCTTTGCCAAGATTATCGTAACGCGCCACCAGCAGCAATCGGTCCTCACCGCCAAGAACGCCCACCTCCATGTCGTCGCGCCCTGCGAAGGCAGAGCCGCAAAGGAAGCCCCCCTCACCCATTTGAGAATTGTAACGGACAAGCCCCGTACGGTACGCGTCACGGTATGCGTCGATCACATCGGCACGCCCGCCCTTCAGCATCTCAGCAAAGATCGGCACCGTTACCTCCATACCGGCATAGTAATCGCCGAGAATAGGGGAAAAGACCGGAGCGCGGTCAAGGCCCGTGATCGCTTTCATCTCGGGCAAATGCTTGTGTACCTGCGCAAGGCTGTATTGACGAGGCGCATCAAAGGCAGCGGGCCGCGCGTCGCTCTCGTACTCGGCGATCATTTTTTTACCGCCACCCGAATATCCGGTCAGAGAAAAGGCACTGAGCAGAGCATCCTTCGAAAGCAAGCCCACACGCACCAGGGGAGCCACCAGGGCAATAAAGCCACTGGCGTGACAGCCGGGATTGGCAATGCGCTTGGACACCCGGATCTCGTCGCGCTTGCCATAGAGCTCGGGAAAGCCGTAGATCCAGCCGTCGGCCGTGCGGTGTGCGGTCGAGGTATCGATCACGGCCGTGTTCGGATTGTCGATCATAGCCACAGCCTCACGCGCCGCATCATCGGGCAAGCAAAGGAACGCCACATCGGCGGCATTGAGTGCCTGCTTACGCGCCAAGGGATCCTTTCGTTCGCTATCGGATAAAACGATCAGGGAGATGTCCTCGCGGCCGCAAAGCCGTTCACGGATACGCAGGCCCGTTGTACCGGCACTCCCGTCAATAAATACTCTTTTCACTGAAATTTCCTTTCGAAAACGATAAAATAACCATTAAAAATGAATATTTATTCATTTAAAACAAATATATACAATATTATACACGATGGGCTTTATGATGTCAAGCATTAAATAAAAATAAAATTGAAAATAAATTTATTTTTGAGGATTTCGGAAATCAAAACAGATAATTTTACTCGGGAAAATGCATTTTTATGTAACTATTTCGATATTTTATGCAACGTCCCGATTTTGAGGCGCAACACACCCTCTCTATTTTCCAATTTTGTTTTCATATTTTCCATTTTTTTAATTTATATCAACAACATTTTCCAATTTTCATTCAAAAACCGTCTTTTTTCTCCCGTAATAGCCCTCAAAAAAGCAAAAATGCGTTTTTGCCTGATCTCCTGTTCCTTCCTATTTAAAAATATCCAAAAAATATTAAAAATACCCTTGACTTTAGCGCAATAGTGTGCTAAAATGCTAAATAGCAAAATGAACAGGAGGTTTTTACCATGTTCCAAATGAAAAACGAATCGCTCGATCGCTTTTTTGAGGCGATCTTGAAGCTCGAGGATATGGACGACTGCTACCGCTTTTTTGAGGACGTTTGCACCGTCAAGGAGATCCGCGAGATCGCGCAGCGACTCGACGTAGCCAAATATCTTTCCGAAGGAAAGAATTATCAAGAGATCTCCGCAACCACGGGGGCAAGCACGGCCACCATCAGCCGTGTCAACAAGTGCCTCAATTACGGCAGCGGCGGTTACAAAAATATGCTTGAAAAGTTAAAGGAGAGCGGCAAATGAGCATCGCAAAAAGCATCCTGCGGGGCGACGAGCAGGCCGCGCTCACCCTTCGCGCGCTGTACCGCGACCACGGCTACACACAATATAAAATGAACAAATTTGAGGAATACGACCTTTATGTAAGAAACAAGGACTTCCTCATTTCCGACCATATCATCACCTTTACCGACACCAGCGGCAAGCTCCTGGCCCTGAAGCCCGACGTCACCCTCTCGATCGTCAAAAACAGCGAAAAGCGGGCGGGCACCAACAAGGTATATTATCAGGAAAACGTCTATCGTGTATCGGGCAGGACCCACACGTTTCGCGAGATCATGCAGCTGGGCCTTGAGTGCATCGGTGATGTGGATGCCTTTTGCCGCTTTGAGGTGTTGACCCTGGCCGCAAAAAGCCTAAAGGCCATTTCTCCCAATGCGGTGCTTGACGTATCGCACCTTGGGATCGTGTCCGCTGTGCTGGATTCGATCGGTGTCACCGACGCCACACGCCAGGGGCTCCTTCGCTGCATCGGTGAGAAAAACGTACACGAGCTCCGTGCGATCGCCACAAGCGCCAACGTAGCCCCCGAACGGCTGGATGCACTTTGTGCGCTCGTATCCTCCTACGGTAAGCCCGCAGCCGTGTTGCCGTCGCTTATGCCCTTGCTTTACCCCTTGGCCCCTGCGAATATTTTGAGCGATTTTAGTGCCCTTTTGACCGCGCTCGAATCCTCGCCCGTCGGCGACATCGTGCGCCTGGATTTCTCGGTCATCGGCAACATCGGCTACTACAACGGTCTGGTCTTCAAGGGCTTTGTGGACGGCGTACCCGACGGACTTCTTTCGGGCGGTGAATACAACGGCCTGATGCGCAAAATGGGCAAAAGTGAGGACGCCATCGGCTTTGCCGTTTATCTTGACGCGCTGGAGCGCTTCCACAAAAACGACGCCGATGTTGACGTTGATGCCGTCGTGCTGTACGGTGAGGGTACCGATCTCGCCCTGCTCGGCCGCGCTATGGATGATCTTGTGGCCTCGGGCAAGACCGTTGCCGCGCACCGCGCGGTGCCGACGGGTCTTCGCTACCGCGAGCTGCTGAAATTTGACGAAAAGGAGGGCACACTCATTGAAACCGATGATTAACGTGGCACTTCCCAAGGGTCGCCTTGGCGAAAAGGTGTACGATATGTTTGAAAAAGCGGGATTTCCCTGCCCTTCTATTAAGGAAGACAATCGCCGCCTGATTTTTGAAAACGAGGAACTGGGCCTTCGCTTCTTTTGGGCAAAGCCCTCCGACGTGCCGATCTACGTCGAGCGCGGCGTTGCCGACATCGGCGTAGCGGGAAAGGATATTTTGCTCGAATACCTGCCCGACGTATATGAGCTCCTTGACCTTGATCTCGGCAAATGCCGCATGGCAGTCGCCGCACCGAAGGATTTCCGTGACGATCCGCGCCGAACGCTTCGTGTAGCGACCAAGTTCTCGCGCATTGCCAAAAATTATTACGACGCGCTGGGGCGTGACATCGATATCATTCACTTAAACGGCAGCATCGAGATCGCGCCGATCATCGGGCTCTCTGACGTCATCGTTGATATTGTGGAGACCGGCACCACCTTAAAGGAAAACAACCTTGAGGTCTTTGCCACCGTCGTGCCGATCAGCGCACGCCTCATTGCCAACAAGTCCGGCTTTAAATTCAAAAACGAAACCATTGAAAAGATCGTGCGCGGGATCGCCGCGCAGGTGGAGATGAGAAAATGATTAAAATTTTAAAATACGGCGAAGTTGAGAACAGCGAGATCTTCTCGCGCGTCGTGCCTGAGGTCAACGTAGCGGATATCGTTGCGGGCATCATTGCTGACGTGAAAGCGAACGGCGACGCGGCGCTCTTTGCCTATACCGAAAAATTTGATAAAGCAAAGCTCACAGCCCTTTCCGTGACTAAGGAAGAACGCGAGGAGGCCCTTCAGGCCGTGGATGCCGACTTCCTTGAGATTCTGAAAAAAGCGGCCGCCAACATCCGCCGTTTCCACGAAAAGCAGGTACGAAACAGCTTCATCATCAATGAAGAAAACGGCGTGGTGGTCGGTCAAAAGATCATTCCCATCGACCGTGCGGGCCTCTACGTGCCGGGCGGCACGGCGGCATATCCCTCGACGGTATTAATGGACGCCATTCCCGCTAAAATTGCAGGCTGCCGCGAAGTCGTAATGGTCACACCGCCAATGGCCAACGGCAAGGTCAACCCCGTGATCCTTGCCGCCGCCGAGGTCGCGGGCATTGACCGCATCTTTAAGGTGGGCGGCGCACAGGCGATCGCCGCGCTTGCCTACGGCACGGAAAGTGTGCCGCGCGTCGATAAGATCGTCGGGCCCGGCAACGCCTTTGTGGCCGAAGCCAAAAAGCAGGTCTTTGGTACTGTGTCCATCGATATGATCGCAGGCCCCAGCGAAATTTTGGTGGTGGCGGACAGAACCGCCAACCCCGCGTTTGTGGCGGCGGACCTGCTCTCGCAGGCCGAGCACGACAAGCTCGCCTCGGCGGTGCTCATCACCAACAGCGAAGCCTTGGCATTCGCCGTCACCTTGGAGCTTGAAAAACAAATTCCCCTTCTCCCCCGTGCCGAGATCGCACGTGCCTCGATCGATAAAAACGGCAAGATCATTGTTGTGGATAGCCTTTCGGTTGCCATCGACGTGGCAAACGAGCTTGCCCCCGAGCATTTGGAGCTCGCGGTTGACAATCCCTTCGATTACCTTGACGGCATTCGCCACGCAGGCTCGATCTTTATGGGCAAATACTGCCCCGAGGCACTCGGCGACTATTTTGCGGGGCCCAATCACACCCTGCCGACCAGCGGCACGGCGCGCTTCTCAAACCCCCTCTCGGTCGATGATTTCATCAAAAAGACCCAATACACCTATTACACCAAGGAGGCCTTCTCCCGTGTTGCGCGTGACGTTGCCGCCTTTGCCGAGCGCGAGGGACTTGGCGCACACGCCAGAAGCGCGACCATTCGCCTCGAGGAGTGACCCGACCTATGAGTAAATTTTTTACAAGCAAGTACAGCGCCCTCACCCCCTACAAGCCGGGTGAGCAGCCGCGCGACAAAAAATACATTAAGCTGAATACCAACGAGTCTCCCTTCCCCCCCTCGCCCCGCGCGATCGAGGCGGCAAGCGAGGCGGCAAAAAGCTTACAGCTCTACCCCGACCCCACCTACCGGGCCCTCCACGAAGCGATCGCCGCTTACCACGGCATCACCCCCGATGAGGTGCTCCTGACAAACGGCTCGGATGAGATCCTCAATTTCGCCTTTATGGCATTTTGCGACAAGGAACACCCTGCCGCATTCCCCAACATCACCTACGGCTTTTACAGCGTATTTGCCACCTTAAATCACGTGCCCTACACCGAGCTGCCCCTAAATCCCGATTTTACGGTAAACAAGGCGGATTATATGGGCACGCGGGACACGCTCTTTATCGCCAACCCCAATGCCCCGACGGGACTTGCCCTCTCGCTTGACGAGATCGAGGAGATCGTCAGGAGCAACCCCAATCGCGTGGTGGTGGTCGATGAGGCGTACGTCGATTTCGGGGGCGACACGGCAGTACCCCTTATAAAGCAATACGACAATCTTCTCGTCACGCGCACCTTCTCAAAATCGCGCTCCATGGCGGGCGCACGCCTCGGCTACGGTGTGGGATCAAAGGAGCTCATTCGCGATCTTAACACCATCAAGTATTCAACCAACCCCTATAACGTGAACAGCATGTCCGCGGCAGCGGGGCTTGGCGTGATGGCGGATGAGGACTACACCGTGAAGAACTGCGCCGAGATCATTCGCGTGCGCGAATATACCAAAGCGGCGCTCAAAGACCTTGGCTTTGAGATGACCGATTCGCTCGGCAACTTCCTGTTTGTCCGCCACCCCCGCATAAAAGGCGAGAAAATTTACAAGGCACTGCGCAAACGCGGCATTCTCGTGCGTCACTTCGATTCCGTTCTCATCAGCGCATACAACCGAATCACCGTCGGCACCATGGAGGAAATGAAGGCGCTTGTCGCCGCCATGGCCGATATTGTAAAGGAGTAAATTATGAACACCGTTACCATAAACAGAAAAACAGCCGAAACCGATATTTCCCTCACGCTCGCGCGTGGCACGGGCAAGGCAGAGATCGACACGGGCTGTGGCTTCCTTGACCACATGCTCACGCTTTTCGCGCGCCACAGTGCGCTTGACCTCACCGTCACCTGCAAGGGCGATATGGCAGTCGATGCACACCACACCACCGAGGACGTGGGTATTTGCCTCGGCCTTGCCCTGCTCGAGCTTGCCGGCGACAAAAAGGGACTTACACGCTACGGCAGCATGATCCTGCCGATGGACGAGGTGCTCATTCTCTCGGCGATCGACCTGTCGGGTCGCTCGACCCTTTGCTTTGACGTGAATATCCCAACCCCCAAGGTCGGCACGTTTGATACCGAACTCGCCGAGGAATTCTTCCTTGCCCTTGTGCGCGAGGCGCGCATCACGCTCCACGTAAAGCAGCTTGCGGGCAAGAACTCGCACCACATCATCGAGGGGATCTTCAAATCCGTTGCGCACAGCCTGAAGGCGGCACTCGCCAAGGATGCGGCGCTGGGTGATACCGTTCTTTCCACGAAAGAGGTTCTTTGATGATCGCGATCGTTGATTATGGTGTGGGGAACCTCTTTTCCCTCAAAAGCTCGCTTGCGGCGATCGGTGCCACGGCAACGGTGACCGCTGATCCCGCCACGATCCGCGCGGCGGACCGCGTGATCCTGCCCGGCGTTGGCGCCTTTGGCGACGCCGCCGAGAAGCTGCAAAAATCAGGACTTGGCGAGGTGGTCGTCGAGGTTGCAAAAAGCGGCAAGCCGATCCTCGGCATTTGCCTTGGTATGCAAATGCTGTTTGAAAAAAGCTTTGAATACGGCGAGCACAAGGGGCTCTCGCTCATTAAGGGTGAGATCCGCCCCATTGCCGACGTGATCCCGAAGAACCTCAAAATTCCGCACATCGGCTGGAACGCGCTTCATTTCGGCGCAAATAAGCACCCCCTTTTCAAATATCTTGATGAGGGCGAGTGCGTATATTTCGTGCATTCCTACTACGGTGCAAACTGTAAGGAATCGGTGATCGCCACCGCCGAATACGGTGCTGAGCTCACGGCGGCCGTGGCCGACGGAAACGTCATGGGTTGCCAGTTCCACCCCGAGAAAAGCGGCAATGCGGGGCTTGCGATCCTGCGTGCCTTTTGTGAAATGGAGGGCACGGTATGCTGATCTTCCCTGCAATTGACCTTTACGGCGGTAAGGCCGTGCGCCTTTATAAGGGCGACTACAATGAGATGACCGTTTACAACGACGATCCCGTCGCCGTGGCACGTGATTTCGTCGCGGCGGGCACCACGCACGTGCACCTCGTGGACCTTGAGGGTGCGCGCGACGGCAACACCCCCAACCTTGACGTGGTGCTTCGCATCAAAAAGGAGTGCGGACTCTTTTGCGAGATCGGCGGCGGCGTGCGCAGCATGGCGGTGGTGGACCGCTATCTTGAGGCGGGGCTTGACCGTGTGATCCTCGGCACAGCCGCGGTATCCGACCCCGAGTTTCTTGCGGCGGCAATCGAAAAATACGGCGATAAAATTGCCGTTGGCGTGGACATTAAGGACGGCATGGTCGCCGTGAAGGGCTGGACCGAGAAATCCTCGCTGGACGCCCTCTCGTTTTGCGAAACGCTTGAAAAAATGGGCGTAAAGACCCTCATTTGCACCGACATTTCGCGCGACGGCGCGATGCGGGGTGCGAACCACGCGCTCTACCGCGAGCTTTCCGCACGCTTTGGCATGCAAATTGTCGCGTCGGGTGGCGTATCCTCAATCTCGGACGTCACGGCACTTGCGGCGCTTGATATTTACGGTGCTATCGTCGGCAAGGCGTACTACACGGGTGCGATCTCCTTAAAAGAAGCAATAGAGGTGGCAAAGGTATGATTACAAAACGCATTATTCCCTGTCTTGACGTCCGCGACGGACGCGTGGTCAAGGGTGTTAATTTTGAAGGACTTGCCGACGTCTCCTCCCCCGTTTCCCTTGCCGAATATTACAGCAAAAACGGCGCGGATGAGCTTGTGTTTTACGACATTACCGCCTCCGCCGAGGGACGCAGGCTCTTTACCGATATTTTAACCGAGGTCGCAAGCAAGATCTTTATTCCCCTCACCGTCGGCGGCGGCATCAACACGCTTGACGACTTTGAGCGCGTGCTCGGATGCGGCGCCGATAAGGTGAGCGTCAACTCGGGTGCGATCCGCAATCCCTCACTTATCAGTGAGGCGGCCAAGCGCTACGGCGACCAGTGTGTCGTGATCTCCGCTGACGTCAAGCGCGTGGACGGCACCTTCCGCGTCTTTGCCAAGGGCGGGCGCGAAAACACGGGTATGGAGGCGATCTCCTGGATCCGCCATTGTGTTGATCTCGGTGCCGGGGAGGTCGTGCTCAACTCCATTGACACCGACGGCGTGAAGGGCGGCTTTGACCTTGAAATGCTCGCCGCCGTATGTGATGCGGTAAGCGTGCCCGTCATCGCCTCAGGCGGTGCCGGAAAAATGGAGGACTTCATCACGCTCTTTGGGACCCTGCCGAAGGTGGATGCAGGACTTGCCGCCTCGATCTTCCATTTTGGTGAGGTCAAGATCTCCGACCTCAAAAAGGAAATGAAAAAAGCGGGCATCCCCGCAAGATTGGTATAAACGATAAGAAAGGTTTTAGAAATGATTACACCGAATTTCAGTATCGACGAGCTTAAATTTGACGAAAAAGGGCTCATTCCCGCTATTGTAGTGGATGCCACCACCAAGCAGGTGCTGACCCTCGCTTACATGAACCGAGAGAGCCTTGGCATCACGCTGGAAAAGGAGCTGACCTGCTTTTGGAGCCGCAGTCGTCAGGAGCTTTGGCTCAAGGGCGAGACCAGCGGCAACGTACAGCACGTAGTTTCGATCACCGCCGATTGCGACAAGGATGCGCTGGTTGTGATGGTAGAGCCCGAGGGCCCCGCCTGCCACACAGGCACCACCAGCTGCTTTACCGCACGCTTAGGGGAAAGCGAGGCGCGCCACGAATTTTCACTCGAGAGTTTAATGGAGCTCATCCGTGGCAGAAAGACCGAGAAAAAAGAAGGCTCCTATACCACCTATTTGTTTGAAAAGGGCCTTGATAAGATCCTCAAAAAGGTCGGTGAGGAATGCACCGAGGTCATCATTGCCGCAAAGGCGGAGGACCGCGCCGAAACCATCTACGAGATCTCCGACCTTGTCTATCACGTGATGGTCCTGATGATCGAGCAAGGCATTGATCTTTCGGACATTCACCGCGAGCTTGCCTCCCGCCACGTCATTGACCACAAGGTAAAGCAAGAAAAAATGACGAAATAATAAAAACTGATCTTTCGCGCAGAACAAACACACAATTATTTGTTTTTGGTTCTAACAAAGAAACCCGATTTTTCATCGTGCAATCGGCAAGGAAAGGGGGTTTTAAGGTAGAAATTCTTTCGAATTTCATTTTTATTATGTGTGTTTTAGGCGCGCTTTCCCAAAATGAAAAGACCCGTTGCCTGCGGCAACGGGTCTTTTATAAAATGCGGAATTTCGCTTATTTTGCGTAATCCACAGCGCGGCTCTCGCGGATGAGGTTGACCTTGATCTGACCGGGGTACTTGACCTCCTCCTGGATCTTCTTGGCCATCTCACGGGCGATCAGCTTCATACCCTCGTCGGTCACGTCCTCGGGCTTCACCATCACGCGCAGCTCGCGGCCCGCCTGAATGGCAAACGCCTTCTCGACGCCCTCAAAGCCCGTGGCGATCTCCTCGAGCTTTTGCAAGCGCTTGATGTAGTTCTCAAGATCCTCACGGCGCGCACCGGGGCGAGATGCCGAAATCGCATCGGCAGCCTGCACGAGAATGGCGATGACCGTTTGGGGCTCTACGTCGTTGTGGTGCGCTTCGATCGCGTGCACGACCTCGCGGCTCTCCTTATACTTACGTGCCACGTTCACACCAAGCTCGGTGTGCGTGCCCTCCACGTCGTGCGGGAATGCCTTGCCGATGTCATGCAAAAGTCCTGCGCGCTTTGCCGCAGCGGCGTCAACGCCAAGCTCCTCGGCCATAATGCCTGCAAGGAACGCAACCTCCACCGAGTGGCGCAATACGTTTTGACCGTAGCTGGTACGGTAGCGCAAGCGACCGAGCAGCTTTACAAGCTCAGGATGCAGGTTGGGGATGCCCACCTCATAGGTGGCGCGCTCGCCGGCCTGCTTCACCACGGCATCGACCTCGCGGCGGCATTTCTCCACCGTCTCCTCAATGCGAGTAGGGTGAATACGTCCGTCGGCAATCAGGCGCTCGAGCGTTAAGCGTGCTACCTCACGGCGCACGGGATCAAAGCCCGAAAGCGTAATGGCCTCAGGGGTGTCGTCAATGATCAGCTCAACCCCCGTCAGGGTCTCAAGCTTTTGAATGTTACGTCCCTCGCGGCCGATGATGCGACCCTTCATTTCATCATTCGGGATCTGCACGACCGAAATGGTCGCCTCGGCTACGTGGTCGGTGGCACAGCGCTGAATGGCAAGCGAGAGAATGTTGCGTGCCTTGGTCTCGGCCTCGTCCTTAAACTGAGCCTCCAGCTCGTCAAGACGCTGAGCCAGCTCATGCTTGGCCTCGCCCTCCACACGCTCGATCAGCTCCTCCTTGGCCTCCTCAGCGGTAAGCCCTGCCAGATCCTCCAGCACGCGCTTGTGCTCGGCAAGCGTCGCCTCGATCTCGGCACGAACCGCATCGTTTTCCTGCAGCTTTTGATCCAGTCGCTCGTTCTTGCGTTCAAGTGCCTCGGACTTTTGGTCGAGGTTTTCTTCCTTTTGTGCCAGACGCCGTTCCATACGCGCGATCTCGGTACGACGTTCCTTTAATTCAGCTTCGCTCTCATTACGGCGTTGCAAAATTTCTTCCTTAGCTTCAAGCAAGCGTTCCTTTTTGAGGGACTCTGCTTGTTGCTTGCAGTCTGTCAAAATACGATTTGCCTCACGCTCCGCGGAGCCGATCTTCTTTTCCGCGATGAAGCGGCGCAGCAAAAATCCAACGAGCGAGCCGAGGATCAACGCAGCACCTATGAGGGCAAATGCAATACCTTTTCCCATCATGTGTCATAACCTCCTTTTTCAATTTTTCATATTTATATACAACAGTAAATAGCTAAACCAATGTATATACTATTTAATTATACACTTATATTTAATAAAAGTCAAGGCGTGACCCCCCATTTATTTCGCTTTTTGTGAAAATCGGTCATTGACAAAGCAATTCCTTTTTTGTATAATGAAATCAAGAACGGGAAAGGGCCGTCGCCCTCCGAATAAAATTCAAGGAGCACCTATATTATGAACAGCGTAAAAATTCGCCTTTCCACCATTGCTGACGTGCGCGATTTTGTAAACATCGTTGCCAAGAGTGATATTGACGTAGATCTGCAATCGGGTCGCTACATTGTTGACGGCAAGTCGATCATGGGCATTTTCAGCCTCGACCTGCTCTCCCCCATCACCCTCACGGCACAGTCCGACGACACTGCCGAGCTTTTTGCCGCCATCGACCGCTTTATTGTTAAGGACTGATTTTTCCCTTGAAGCACACCTGCGTGGCTGACCCCTAACACCTACAAATGCAAAAGGACGAGGACTGGTTAAAATCCCTCGTCCTTTTTTCTTATTTTCACGCTCGCACAAGCGAGCATTTCACATTTGCAAAGCAAATATTTCACCGCAAAGCGATTTCACTTGCCCACAAGGGCAAATTTCATTGCGCCTTCGCCCTGCGAGGGCGCCCTTATACGGGCGTAGGATCCTCGCTTTTGTCGGCAAAGGCATCGACCACCTCGGCCGGCTCCTCCTTCAGGTGAGAAAGATCCATTTTCGGCTTGCGCGACAGGCGCACAGCGCTGGTTTCAAGGGTATCGAACAGCACCTTGATGGGGTGGATCTCGATCTCCTCGCCGTTGGCCTGCATCTCTTCGGCCACAGCAAGACGGTGGTCGCCCTCCTCGCCGCAATCATAGGTGAAAAGCAGGTCGGCATCGCGCGTGGAGAGCGTATAACGGCCGCCCTCGTTGACGATCATCTGCGCGAGATAGAGCATCTCGTTGAAGTGATAACGCTGATAGCCGAGGCTGACCGTTACGGTGTGCCCCGCAAGGAGCGGCGGCTTTCTGGTTTTCTTGGGCTTGATGCTCTCAAGATATTTTACAAACAACGCCGCATTCTCGGACCCGGCCTCCATCATATTGGCGGTATCGGGTGCCGCATCCTCAACGGGAGTCGCGTCCTTTTTCTTTTTTCCGCCGCGATGACGCTTTTTCTTCCCCTCGCCCTCCGGCTTTTTCCAGCCGTATTCCATGGTAAAGCCCTCGGTGCGGCCACCGCACTCGGGGTACATATCCAGCAGCTCGGGCAGGTTCTTGCCGTGGTAGGCGGCGATCGCCTTCAGGATCAGCATGGTGTTGTAGGCATCCTCATCACTGCGGTGAAGATTCTCGGGCTCAATGCCGCACCAGGAAAGCAGCGAATCCTCAAGATTCTTGGCGGTATTGTTCTCGGGCTGGCGCGCATAGATCTGCTGCACGTCATAAAAGCGGTAGGTAAAGGGGGTAAGGCCGTAGCGCTTGCAGTCATCCTGCAAGAAGTGCACGTCGTTGGTCACAGCGTAGCCGATCACGATGGTATCCTCATCCTCAAACATGCCCTTGAAGAAATCGTAAAATTCGGGGAACGCCGGCTGGTCGGCAAAAATGCTGCGCGGATACGCCATCATTTTTTTCGCCACGTACCAGTCAAAGCGGTCGCGCGGATTGATCAGCACGTCACGCTTGTCCTCAAGAATATTAAAATTCTCATCGGTAATGCAGTAACCAAGACTGAAGATCTTGGCGCAATTATTGTAGCAGTTGGCACATTCAATGTCAAAAAACAAATACTTCATTTTCATCTCTCAATCGTTTGTATTCATATCCGTAAAAGAGCTCGGCTCTTTAAAAAACACTATTTTTTATTATATAATATGAAACCTCTTTTGTCAAGGTAAAAAGGCAGAACTTGCAGCGTTAAATTTCAACGATTGATTCACTCAACGTTATTGCTAAAGGGCAATCCCAATCAATTGAGATTGCCCCTAATTTTAAAATTCTCTTTTTTTATTTTCACATTTATCTTCTGTGTCTTATCACAATTCCGTAAAGGCAACGGTGGATACATCAAGCTTCTTCATTTTAACCGTTAAACATTTTACTTTGGGCAAAGAATAATCCTTCCTATTGCCGTTGGATTCCATTTTATAATGAATATTGAGTGCATCGCCTTTTAATTCAAGCTTCTTCATCCTATACTCTCTACGTGGATAACCGCTTGAGAATAGGTGTAACAACACCATCTCTTTTTCAAAATCCACCTCCAAAGTTCCCTCCCCATATATGCTATGAAAGGTATCCTCATCTGTAATAACATAAGTTCTTGTGGAAGGTGCTGTTTGATCGCGATAATATTTAGGATTTTCTTCCGTCCATGCTTGCGTTTCATCATAAGCAGGATTATTATAATTTGCCCCCTTTACCTTATTCGCCTCAAGAAATGCCGGATCAATCCATTCGTTACAGTCGCTATATATTTTTGCTCGATATCGTAACGGCGAATAGATGAGCAAGACGGTCACAAGCAAGGTGGTCGCAATCAAAATCAATGTAATGCTAAATATCAGTGCTCTTTTCAGCTTCATAAGATACTCCTTCCGTAACACAAGATAAATTACATTTCTGTAAAGACAACAGTAGATACATCAAGCTTCTTCATTTTAACAACCATACATCTTTCCCACGGTCGTACCGAACCCTTGCGCTTATCCCACGGCATTTTATCCGATTTAAAATACACAGTTGCCGTATCGCCCTCTATCTCGATTTTTTTAAGATAATAACCTCTTGAAGAAGGCGCACTGGTGATATCCATATACACTACGACCATTTCCTTGTCAAAATTGACCTTAAACGGACTATCGATAAACACTGCGTGAAAGACACCCTCGTCCGTAATTATAAACGGCTCGTCTGCAAGATCGGTCATATAAAACGTTGGCTCGATCCAGTCGTTGCAATAGTCATACAGCTTGGCTCGATACCGTAACGGCGAGTAGATGAGCAAAGCAGTAGTAAGCAAGGTAGCCACGATCAAAACCAATACAATGCTAAATATCAATATTCTTTTCCGCTTCATAGGATACTCCTTTCGTAACACAAGATGCTGTCCCGAAAGCCCATCGGATATTCCCCCTTTTCTTCGCAACAAAAATAGCGCACAGTACGGGTGATAATGCCCCGATTCCTGCGCGCTGTGTATCATTCATTTTACAAAGACTTTTGCGAAATATACGATGTAGACGGCTTGGCAAAACGGTGAAAATGGCGAGCATTTTGTCAGAAGAGTGGGTTAACACTACCGTACATCTACAGTATAGCAAATTTTTACTGAATTTTCAATAGTTACATAAATAGCTCCAAACGAGAACTCCCGCCCAAAAAACAGCCCTTGCTTTTTTCCCCATTCCTTGCTATAATGTACCTGATGAAAAGAGGTGGGGCAGATGCTGAAAAAGATACGCATTAAAATAGATACCCGACAGCGCGAGGTCGCAGGGTCGCTGTTTTTGGGGGATGGGGTCGCTCATGGTATCGTTGAGAGCGAGCCGCAGGCGCTTTCAGTCACAACGACAGGCAGCTATTACGACAACGGCGTCAGTGTTCAGATCTCCTACCGCGAGGGCGAGCTCTCGGGCATGGAAGGCACACGCACCGTGCTTTCCTTCTCGAAGGCCGAGCCAAAGCAGCTGACCCTCACGCGCGACGGGGCGGTCAGCACACGGCTTTTCTTTGAGGAAGGCAAGTGCCACACCGCGCTTTACAAAACGCCGTACATGCCCTTTGAGGTAGCGGTCAAGACCGACAGGATCGAAAACCGCTTGGCGGAATGCGGCACGCTCCTGTTAAACTACACCGTAGAATTAAAGGGTGCCAATGCCACAAAAACCGAGTTTTCCATGACCATTCTGCCCGATCTCGACGCACCGATCTCCAAATAATTTTAGCCGCATATCAAGCGATATGCGGCTTTTTTCTTTAGGTGTTTCAGATAAGGTCAAGGAGCTCCCTCGGCGTGTCCGCGATCACCGCAGCACCGCTTTCAAGCAGTGCCTCGCGCGTGCGAAATCCCCAAGATACCAAAATGGCGTCAAGCCCTGCGTTTTTGGCGGTCGCAACGTCCACCTCGGAATCCCCGATATATACGGCCTCGTTGGCGGTGACGCCACACGCACGAAGCAACAGCCAAACCCCGTCGGGAGCGGGCTTTTTGGGGATGCCCTCACGCTCGCGCTCCCCTGCTACTGCGTCAAAGAGCCCGTCAAAATAGGCTTTGGCGAGCATCTGCGTGGCGAAATCCGCCTTGTTTGAAAGTACTGCCGTCTTCACGCCCCTTACGCGAAGGTCGGCAAGCATCTCGCATATCCCCGCATAAGGTCGCGTTTTCTCGGCACAATGCACGCCATAATAGTCCACAAAAAGCTTCAGTACACGGGCGATCTCACCGTCACTGACCCCGTGGGGCAGCGCGCGCTCGATGAGTTTTTTGATACCGTCACCCACAAAGGCACAAATTTCCTCTTTGGTGCGCGTGGGGTATCCGCCCATGGAAAGCGCCGCGTTGGCGGCGTCGGCGAGGTCATCGAGGGTATCGAGCACCGTGCCGTCAAGATCAAATATTGCCAAACGGTAGGTCATGCTCACTCACACTCCCTCTCAAGCACGGTAAGGAGTGCTTGAAATTCGGGCGGCAAGGGGGCCTTGAAGGTCATACGCTCCCCTGTTTTCGGGTGAGTTAAAGAAAGCTCCCCCGCAAATAGACACTGCCCATTGATGAGCTCCTTATGCTTTGCCTCAAATTTCGTACCGCTCCCGCCGTACACGGGGTCGCCCAGTAACGGGTGACCCTTCGATGCCATGTGCACGCGGATCTGGTGCGTGCGCCCCGTTTCAAGCTGACAGCGGATATAGGTCATTTGCCCGAAGCGCGCCTGCACGGTATAGTGGGTAACGGCTTCCCTGCCCTCTCCCGGGCGACGGCAAATGGTCATACGCTTGCGATCCACGGGGTGGCGGCCGATGGGGGCGTTCACTGTACCCTCGTCCTCCTTAAAGTTCCCCAGAGCGATCGCGTAATAAATACGACTGACGGCGTGCACCTTCAGCTGCTCCGAGAGCGAAATATGCGCCGCATCGTTTTTGGCGACGACCAAAAGGCCTGCCGTATCCTTGTCGATACGGTGCACGATCCCGGGGCGTTCCACGCCTCCAATACCCGACAGCGAACCCTTACAATGATGCAGCAGCGCGTTGACAAGGGTGCCCGTTTCATTGCCTGCGGCAGGGTGCACCACCATGCCGCTTGGCTTATTGATCACAATAATATCGCTATCCTCATAGATCACGTCAAGAGGAATATCCTCGGGCTGTGCCTCGGCGGGGGTCGGCTCGGGGAGCGAAAGCGTGATCGCCTCGCCGCCCCTCAGGCGGTATTTTTTGCTGACCTCACCAAAGGAAAGCGACACACGCCCCTCGGCGATCAGGCGCTCGGCCGTAGAACGGGACAGGTCAAAGGCGGCAGCCAAAAAGGTGTCAAGACGCTTGTCCTTATCTCCCTCGGTGGCCGTCACGTGGAAGATCTCACTCATCGCCTTGCTCCTCCGCCTCCGACGTTGCTTGCACAGCCGTCGGGCGGGCCTTACCCTTTTTCAGCTCCCCGAAAAGCTCAAGCAGCAGATCCAAAACAAAGAGCGCGGCACCCACGCACACGGCGGCATCCGCCACGTTAAAGACCCACACCCAAAAATCAAAGGCGCAAAAATCGATAAAATCGACCACAAAGCCAAGGCGTATGCGATCGATCATATTTCCGATGCCGCCGCCGATAATGAGCGCGAGCGATACGCGCGAAAGATCCCGTTTTACGTAGCGAAAAAGGTAAAAGATCATAAAGCCGATGCCCACGGTGGAGGTCACCAAAAACACCCAGCGATGATCGGACAAAAGCCCAAAGGCCATACCCCTGTTTTCCACGTAGGTAAAGCGGAGCACGCCGTCAATGAGATCGACCTGATCCTCATAAAGGTGCGTGAGCACAAGTATTTTGCTGATTTGGTCCAGCAAGACCACCGCCGCGATCACGGCAGATACAAGGCATGCCCAAAGCATAAAAAATCCTTTCAAGAAGTGCCGCAGCCGCCCAAAGCGACTGCGGCACCCTTATTAAACTTATTTTCCGAGCACGGCACGGCAACGGGGGCAAAGGCACCCATCCTCATCGGCCACACCCTCGGTGGTGTAATTCCAGCAACGGTCACACTTCTCACCTGCGGCAGCCGTGACCACAACACCGATAGCGGCACCCTCCTCGATCGCGGTTCCCTCGGGTGCGGCGGCATTTTCAAGTGCCACCTGCGACACGATAAACACGGTCGGGAGCTCGGCGCGGAAGGCGTCAAGCAGCGCATAAATCTCCTTGTCGGGCGCATAGACCGTCACAGCCGCATCAAGCGACTTACCGATCTTCTTATCGGCGCGGGCTACCTCAAGCGCCTTCATCACAGGCTCACGAAGCTCGAAAAGCTTATCCCACTTTGCGCGAACCTCGGGGAATGCGAGTGCCGCATCAAAGTCGGGCATATCGTTAAGGAACACGCTCTTGGCCACGTCACCCTCGGTGCGCGGCATCGCCTGCCAGATCTCCTCCGCCGTAAAGGAAAGGAGCGGCGCGAGAACGCGGGTCAGGGCGTGAACGATGTAGTACATCGCACTTTGCGCCGAGCGGCGTGCCTTCGAATCGGCAGCCTCGGCATACACGCGGTCCTTGGTGATGTCAATGTAGAGCTTGGAAAGCTCCACCGTGCAGAAGTTGTTCACAGCATGGTAAATGCTGTGGAACTCGTAGGCGTTGTAGGACTCTCTTGCGTTCTTCAAGAGGTCGTTCATGTGCGACACGATCCACTGATCGATCTCGTAAAGATCGTTCATCGGCACCGTATCCTTTTTGGGGTCAAAATCGTAAAGGTCGGCAAGCAGGAAGCGCGCCGTGTTACGGATCTTACGGTACGCATCGGAGAGCTGCTTGAAAATGAGGTCGGAGGCACGCACGTCGACGTGATAGTCGCTCGATGCCACCCACAGGCGCAGGAGATCCGCGCCGTATTTCTTGATCATATCGAGGGGATCGACACCGTTGCCGAGCGACTTGTGCATCGCCTTGCCCTCGCCGTCCACGACCCAACCGTGGGTAAGGACCGCCTTGAAGGGTGCCTCGGGCTTGCCGCTGGCACCGACGGCCGTCAGGAGCGAGGATTGGAACCAACCGCGGTACTGGTCAGCGCCCTCAAGATATACGTCAGCAGGCCACTCACCCTCACCGAGCACGGCGAAGTGCGTGGAGCCCGAATCGAACCAACCGTCAAGGGTATTGGTCTCCTTGGTAAAGTGCTTGCCGCCGCAATGCGGGCAGGTAAAGCCCTCGGGGAGCATATCCTTCGCCTCGGTCTCAAACCAGGCGTTCGACCCCCGCTCGCCAAAGAGCTTCGCTACCGCGTCAATGCTCTCATCGTTGCAAACGGGCTTTTGGCAGTCCTCGCAGTAAAATACGGGGATCGGCAGGCCCCAATGACGCTGGCGCGAAATGCACCAGTCGGCGCGCTCACGCACCATCGACTTGATGCGCTCACCGCCCCACTCGGGAAGCCACTGTACGTTGTCGCAAGCCTCGGCGGCCTCGTTTTTAAACGCATCGACCGAGCAGAACCACTGGGGCGTTGCGCGGAAGATGATGGGTGCCTTGCAGCGCCAGCAGTGCGGATACTCGTGCTCGATCTCCTCGCTGGCAAAGAGCGCACCGCTTTCCTTCATATCGGCAAGGATCGCCACGTTACTCTCGTCATAGCGCATGCCTGCAAACTTGCCGGCCTCGGCGGTTTGATAGCCGCGATCGTCCACGGGCACAAACACGTCAATGTTATAGCGACGGCAGGTCTGGTAGTCATCCGCACCAAAGCCGGGAGCCGTATGTACACAGCCCGTACCGCTATCCATAGTTACGTAATCGGCGTTGACAATGGTCGAAAGACGGTCAAGGAAGGGATGCTGTGCCGTCATGTACTCAAAATCCTTACCCGGCATCGAAAGCACGACCTCGTACTCCTCAATGCCACCCATAGCCATGGTCTTTTGGAGCAGCGCCTCGGCCACGATATAGCACGCACCGTCCTTTGCCTTTGCCACCACGTAATTCTCAACGGGGTTGAGGGCAATGGCAATGTTACCGGGCAGGGTCCATGTGGTCGTGGTCCAGATCACGAAATACGTATTTGCAAGGTCGCAAGCCGAAGCCAGCTTGCCCTTATCATCGGCCACGCGGAATTTTACGTAAATCGAGGTACAAGCATCGGTTTGATACTCGATCTCGGCCTCGGCAAGTGCCGTTTCATCCTTCGGGCACCAGTACACGGGCTTCAGGCCCTTGTAGATGTAGCCCTTTTTGTACATCTCACCGAATACGCGCACCTCACGCGCCTCAAATTCGGGAGCCATGGTGAGGTAAGGATGCTCCCAATCGGCAGTGATGCCAATGCGCTTAAACTGCTCCATTTGAACGTTCACAAAGTTCTCGGCAAAGCCGTAGCAGGCACTGCGGAACTCGGGCACCGACATTCTCTTGCGGTCGAGCTTGTTCTTTTTAATGATCGCGCTCTCGATCGGCATGCCGTGGTTATCCCAACCGGGGATAAAGGGCACACGGAAGCCCATCATGCTACGGGACTTGTTGATAAAATCCTTGAGGATCTTATTCAGGGCATGTCCCATATGAATATTGCCATTCGAGAAGGGAGGGCCGTCGTGCAAAACAAAGGTGGGCTTGCCGGCACGCACCTCCTGCATTTGCTCGTAGAGCTTCATGTCGTTCCAATAGTCGAGCATCAAGGGCTCGCGCTTGGGCAATTCCGCACGCATTGCAAACGAGGTGCTCGGGAGATTGAGAGACGCACTGTAATCTTTTGCCATAATTTTGTTACTCCTATATGTTCACTAAACTGAAATCAAACGTAGCGGTCGGCCACCAAACGGTACCGACCTTTTTTGGTTTTATCCGAAAGCGAGCGCACGATGAATTTACCGTGACCGCGCACGGTAATGACCGCGCCCTCGCAAACTTCCTTGTCAAATTTTTGTAGCGGCTCGTAATCCACCTCAACCAGTCCCGCCGCAAGCATCGCCTTGGTGCGCTCGCGCGAGAGATTGCAAAGGGCCGCCACCACCGCATCGGCACGGGGACTGGCCACCGTGTCCGTTACGGGCACAAATTGCTTGCCGCCGTTAAAATCCTTCGGCAGCAAAGCCTCCTTCACCAGGACTGCATCACGCGCCACGCGCGTAAAGCTTTCCTTTAAGAATTCAACCATCAAGCGATCGGTGAAAAGCACCGCCTCGGTGGGTGAGAGCACGCAAATGTCGCCGATGGCATCGCGCTCAATGCCGAGATTCAGCACCGCACCGAGAAAATCGCGGTGCGACAGCTCGCGATAGCCGCTGCCCACGATCGACAGGGCCACCAGGGACTCCCCTACGGTATCCGCCAGGATCTCGTCGCGCACATCTGCGTCCAGCTCCCCCATATAAGGCGGCAGGAGATACACGCGGCGGCGCTCGGCCTCGGCATAGCCGCCCAGCGGCAAAAGGCGTTCACGCAAAAAGGCATATTTTTCCTGCACCACCCGTTGCTCGCGCGGCGTTAAAAACGGGGTGTACACGACCTCGCCCCCCTGGGCACGCCGCACAAGATCGCCAACGCGCGCGCACAAAAGCGCATCGTTTTGCTCGGCCATACGTCCCCCTTACAGGAACAGCAGCGTATCGAGCAGGCCGACCAGCAGCATGGCTACGAAAAACGGCATATCCAAAGGAAAATCGCGGAACCACCCAAAACGGTCGAAGAGTGCGCGGATCGGCGCGATAAACGGCTCGGTCACCATAGCGGTGAAGGTCCCGATCGGATGATCCTCCCTAAGGGGAAGCCACGAAAGGAGCGCGCGCACCAAAAAGCATATTTGCACGATCGACAGCAGTGCCCGTACGGCACCGCCCACAAGTGCAACGACCAGCGGCATATCAAACTCCTCTCCGTGCCCCTTTGGGCAATCAGTAATCCTCTTTTTCCTCTTCGCCCGTCACTTCACCCGAACGGGGAGAAAGCACGAGCGTGGTTTTGGTCACGCGACGGAACTCACCGTCCAGCACCTCAAGGGCACCGAGCAAAAAGTCGATCAGGCGCATGGCGGCGGCGCGCTCAAGGCCCTCTATGTCCATGACAACAGTGTAACCGTCCATAAGATAACCTGCAATGGCAGGACCGTCATCGTAATTGCGGGGCTTTACGACCTTAAGCATATTGCCCGTAGCAGCACTTTGCGTGGGGCGCTTATGGGGGAGCCTCGGTTGCTTGTCGTCCTCGACCAGGTCGTCCACAACGCCGTCCTCCTCGTCCTCATCGCCACGGTAAAATCCGCTGTCGTAATCCTCGTAATTTTCGTAGTCACTTCTTTTGTTTTTGGCAAATGGGTTTTTCATAATACTCCTCCGTTTATGTTTCAAGGTTTATGATTCACTGTGTTGCATGAAAAGATGTCTGCCGACACGCACAAGGTCGGCTCCCTCCTTGATCGCCGCCTCAAAGCTCTCCGACATTCCCATGGAAAGCCTCGGTCGGTCCTCGCGCCCCAACGCCTGCCAGATCGTTTCGGCAAGCACACGGGTGCTTTTGAAATACGCACGGTATTCGGCCTCGGTCTCGGAGCGCGGGGCCATGGTCATCAGGCCGAGCAATGAAAGATTCGGTAACGATTCTATTTCACGGCAAAGTGCCTCAGCCTCCTCGGGGGCAACGCCGCCCTTGGCGGCCTCTCGCCCGATATTGACCTCGACAAACACGCCAAGCACGCGTCCGCTTTTGGCGGCGTGACGGTTCAGCTCGGTTGCCAGCGACACGCTATCGACCGAATGCACGGCAAAAACCTTATCGATGATGTATTTGATCTTGTTTTTTTGGAGCGTTCCGATGAAGTGCACACGCACGTCACGCCCCTCATATACAGGCGCGTGCGCAAGCAGCTGCTGTACACGGTTTTCACCCACGTCAAGGACGCCCTGCGCCAGGAGCGCGTCGATTTCCTCATTCGTGGCGTATTTTACGGCGGCGACAAGCGAGGTCCTCCCCTCTCTTTGCACCGCTCCCTCGGCCGCTGAGATCTGCGCTCTCACGGTTGCAAGGTTGCTTTTGATATAATCGGTCATTTCAATGCTTTCCCCTCGTAAATATGGCGCGACGTCACAACGATGTGCTCCCCCTGCTGCAAAAACTCCGGCGAGGGGTTCGGTGCTGCCAGGCAATATCCGTTTTCGGCAAAAAGGGGCGTGATCTTACGCTTTTCGGCAATGCCGTTCACGTCAACAAGCACGTATTTCTCCCCGTTTTCCTCACGCAAGGCCACCGTCGGCACAAAAATACCGCCGACCTCTCCCGCCACGATCTCGATCTCAAGACTTCTTGAAAGATCGCACGGCAAGGGCGTGCCCTCGGCACGAAAAATCAGCAAGGCCCCGCCCGACGCATCGGCCTCGGTCACGCGCGTGAGCGTAAGCAGGCGATATTCGTTCGTGCGAGTGATGTATATCTCATAGGATTTTTCGACCTCAAACCGAGTGACGCGGTCCTGAGGCATCGGCACCGCCAAAAACCACGTGCCGCCCACAACCACCTTGCCCACCGACTGCGCCGTGCTTTGCGGCGACGCGATCAGCGCGCGAAGTCCACCCGGGGTCAGTGTTTCGACCGCCTCTCCATTCATCAGGGCCTCATACCCGTCGGACTCGCGGTAAAAAACACCGCTGACGGGGGCATGCACCGGGTCGCTGGCGTTGCGATCGTTTTCGATCAACGCATCAAACTCAGCCTCAAGTGCCGCGATCCTCGCCTGCCGTTCGGCAGCCTGCTCCCCTTGCGCCGCCACGCGGTCAAGGGCGTTTTTTAGGGTCGCTCGCGCTCCGGCCGTGCCGAGCAGCTGCCCCAAAGAGAGCGAGGACATCAGATCGGCATAGGAGCCGTAATAATCAGGAATATCCGCCGTGTCCTCCAGCGCACGAAGGCGCTCGATCTCAGCGGTGATCTCGGACGCACGCGCACGCGTGCCCGTATTGCTGCCGTCGGCATAGACCCGAGCGATCGGGTCCCCCGCAAGAACCGCACTGCCGTCGGTCACAGCATAATCGATGGGCCCACCGTCCACGCTCGACACCGGCACCTCATCGCGAAACACGTAGGCAACGGCTTGCACACGTTGACGCAGGGTGGTCATGCTCGCGCTTTCGCGACGCAGGGCCAGGGCCGTACGGGAGATCTCCCCCCAAAGAATGCCGACCAAAAAGAGCAAAAGGGCGATAATGCAAACGACCTGCAACGCCGATCTCACACCGCGCTCGCGTTTCACTGCCATGCTCCTTTCCCCCTTTTGCGCATCGCGTATGCGCGTAAAATATTATATCACATTATAGCACATTATTATTTTCCCGTCACAAGTTCCACCGCATTGTTTACAATTTCTTCAAATTTTCGCGTCTTTCCCCCGTCATCCATCGCAAGAGGCGTGACGTAAGGCTTTGCACAGAACCACGTGATCTGCCGCTTGGCATACCGCCTTGTGGCTAGTTTTAGGGCCAAGATCGCCTCGGAAAGTGTGCACTCCCCCGCAAGATACGGCAAAAGCTCCTTATAGCCGATGGCGGCGGCCGCCGTGCGCGAGGCCTCGAACACGCCCTCTGACAAAAGGCGCGCCGTCTCCTCCAAAAGGCCGTTTTCGATCATTTGATCCACACGCTCCTCGATGCGGCGATACAACAGCTCCCGATCCTCAAAGGTGAGGTAAAGAACGGTAGCATCATAACACATCGGCAGCTCTCTTGAACGCCGATCCCATTCGGTTTTCGTCACCCCCGTCAGGCGATAGATCTCAAGTGCGCGGATCACACGCCGCACGTTTGAGGGATGCGTGGCGTTTGCACTGTCGGGATCGACCTTGGCCAGCTCCCCGTGCAAATATGCGTTCCCCTTTTCGGAAGCCTCCTGCAGCAGTGCCTCGCGAATCGTGTCATCTTTGCCGGGAGATTCGGGCATGCCGCGCAAAAAGGCGTCGAGATAAAGCCCCGTGCCGCCGCAAAGGATCGGCAGCTTCCCACGCGACAAAATATCCTTTACCGCGCGCTCGGCCAACGCAACGTACTCCGCCACTGAAAAATCCGCGTCGGCATTCACCACGTCAATGAGGTGGTAACGCACGCGCGAAAGCGATGCGGCATCGGGCTTGGCGGTGCCGATATCCATGCCGCGATAAATTTGCATCGAATCGCAGGAAACGATCTCTCCGTCAAGCCGCTCGGCCAAGGCCTCGGCCAAGGCCGATTTTCCCCCTGCCGTCGGACCGACCACGGCCAGTATTTTTTCTTTTTTCACGCCCCGTTTCACCCCTTTTTGGTTTAAAAATGCCGTTGCCCCAAGATGAGCAACGGCACAATCCAAGCTCGACATTCAATCAGCCGCCGATCACAGCAGCATCGCACCGAGATCCAGCGCGGATTTGATCTGGCCGATCACGTCACTAAGAAATCCGCTTTTCATTAAAAAGTAGCCTACGGCCACCACGACAACGACCGTGATCACAAACTTCGCAAGCTTACCGAGCAAGCGAATCGACAAATAGATCGCCAAGATCGCGATCAGGACCACGACCGCGGATCTTGCAAACTCCATAAGACCGCCGGGAATCATCAATATGTGTTGTAAAAACATCGCTTTCCTCCTTTGCCGCCGCGCGGGACGGTATTGTTCATCTTCATTATACTACAAAACAATTATTTTTTGTAGTGGTTTTAAAAGTTTTTTTATTTTTTATGGGCTGTGTCACCGAAGCCGGTACAATTTGCTGATTAGGAGAAATCGTTCAAGACAAGGCGTAAGGGCGCAAGGAAGGCGACGGTGTAGTTACCTACTCCGAGCCGACCGCGTCGCCCGACAACGCAGTATTGCGGATTTTATACAATCAGCATCGCGTCGCCGAAGCTGATGCAATTTGCTGATTAGGAGAAATCGTTCAAGACAAGGCAAAACGAGCGAGGGAAATGAAGCCGTAGTACCTACGGCGATTTGACCGAGTCGAAGTTTTAACGCAGTATTGGACGATTTATACAATCAGCATCGCGTCGCCGAAGCTGATGCAATTTGCTGATTAGGAGAAAATTCGCAAGACAAGGCGTAAGGGCGCAAGGAAGGCGACGGTGTAGTTACCTACTCCGAGCCGACCGCGTCGCCCGACAACGCAGTATTGCGGATTTTATACAATCAGCATCGCGTCGCCGAAGGAAAAGAAACGATACCGCTCCTCCACCGCCGTTTGATAGGCATCCAGCACCGACTCGCGATTGTAAAAGGCCGATACCAGCATGACGAGGGTGCTTTCGGGCAAATGGAAATTGGTGATGAGCGCATCCACGGCCTTAAACCGATACCCGGGGTAGATGAAAATCCCCGTATCCCCCGACACGGGGTGCACGATCCCCTGCTCGTCGGTCACGCTTTCCAGCGTACGGCAGGACGTAGTGCCCACCGCGATCACGCGCCCGCCCTTGGCTCTTCGCTCGTTGATGAGCGCGGCACTCTCCTCGCTGACCGAAATGTATTCGGTATGCATCACGTGCTCGTCAAGCCGCTCTGCCTTCACGGGGCGGAAGGTGCCGAGTCCCACGTGAAGCATCACGGGCGCGATCGCCACACCCTTTTGGCGCACACGCGCAAGAAGCTCGGGGGTAAAATGCAGGCCCGCCGTTGGGGCCGCAGCCGACCCCTCCTCCCTGGCATAGACCGTTTGATAACGGCTGTTATCGGCCAAGCGCTCGGTGATATAGGGGGGCAAGGGCATCATTCCGATCTTATGTAAGATCTCGTACACGTTTTGGTATTTTTCTTTGTCGTATTCAAAATGCACGATACGGTTTCCCTCTTCAAGGATCTCGGTCACGGTCGCCTTCAGCATCCCGTCGCCAAAGGAAAGACGCGCCCCCACACGGGCTCGCTTACCGGGCTTTACAAGCGTTTCCCAGGTATCCAGTGCGCGTTGACGAAGCAAAAGCAGCTCGATGCCCGCCTCAGGGCGACTCTCGACGCTTCCGTAAAGGCGAGCAGGGATGACCTTGGAATCGTTGATCACCAGCACGTCACCCTCGTTCAAATATTCAACAATGTCGTAAAAATGGCGATGCGAGAGCGTTTTTTTATCACGGTCCAGCACCATAAGGCGCGAGGAATCCCGCTTCTCCATCGGGTGCTGAGCAATCAGCTCCTCGGGGAGATCGTAATAAAAATCCGCCGTTTTCAGGTCGGTTTTGGCTTTTTCGTTGATGATGATATCGGGCATAGCGTTCCTTTCATTTGGTGCAACATTTTTTAAAAAATGCATTGACAAGGGTTTCATATCGTGTTAATATAAATAGGAAGACCGTTTGGGTCAAAAACCGTAAAACATAATATAATGATAGAGGCGCACATTGCGACCTTACACACGCAAGGCAGCCGTTGCCGTTTGAGCGCGTGTGGGAGCGTAGCGTGCCGAAGTGGGCCGCCAACGGCAAGCGTCCTGCTGGTCCGCACGGTTCAAAGCTGTGGGACTGTCGTCAGGTTTGATGGAGAGCTATCTGTATAGGTGCGGTAAGTGTATCTTACCTTATTATAGTACAAATACAGCTGGTTTTCAACCAGTTTTTTTATTTTTATGTTTTAGGCACTATAAGCAAGAGAGGAAACTGCTATGAGTAAACTGAAACCCACCATTTTTACCGGCGCGGCTACCGCCATTATCACCCCCTTCCAGAACGGCACTATGGATTTTGAAGCCATGGGCCGCCATATCGAAAGCCAGATCGCCGAGGGCATTGACGCCCTGGTCATTGCCGGCACCACGGGTGAGGCCTCGACCCTGTCGCACGAGGAGCACTGTGAGGTACTCCGCTTTGCCGCCGAAAAGGTAGCGGGACGTGTGCCGATCATTGCCGGCACGGGCAGTAACGACACCGCCTATGGCATTGAGCTTTCCCGCTATGCCTGCGACGTCGGGTACGACGCGCTCCTGATCGTGACGCCCTACTACAACAAGGCCACCCCCAAGGGACTTGCGCGCAATTTCCTTGCCACGGCCGATGCCACGAGCAAGCCGATCATTCTTTACAACGTTCCCTCCCGCACGGGCATGAACATTCCCCTCTCGGTCTATCGTGAGGTCGCCAAGCACGAGCGCATCGTCGCGGTAAAGGAGGCCTCGGGCAACCTTTCCGCCATCGCGGAGATCTTAGCCGAGTGCGGCGATATGCTGGACGTTTATTCGGGCAACGATGACCAGATCGTGCCGATCATGTCGCTGGGCGGCAAGGGCGTTATTTCCGTTGTGTCGAACCTGTTGCCCAAGCAAACCCACGACCTTTGCGCCGCATGCCTTGCCGGTGATTTCAAGACCGGTGCCGAAATGCAGCTCAAATATTTAAAGCTCATCAACACCCTGTTTTGTGAGGTCAACCCCGTACCGGTAAAGACCGCAGCAAATTTGATGGGCCTTTGCGGCGATGAGATCCGCCTTCCTCTTTGCGAGATGGAAACGGCCAACCGTGACAAGCTCGTTGCCGTGATGCGTCAATACGGCCTGCTTCAATAATCCCCGAAAGGAAGTTCAAACATGCTCGACATTATGCTTTGCGGCTGTGGAGGCCGCATGGGTGCAGCGCTTTCGGCCGCAGCTGTCGCCGCGAAGGACCGCATCGTCGCCGGGGTTGACATCAACCCCACCGCCGCCGGCAGCTACCCTGTTTATACCTCCCCCGAGGAGTTCCCCGGTCACGCCGATGTCATCGTTGATTTTTCTCACCATGCCGCCCTCTCGGGCCTGCTGGCTTACGCCACCAAAACGGGCACCCCGATCGTGGTCTGCACAACGGGCCACAGTGAGGAGGAGCTCGCCGAAATGAAGGAGGCTGCCGCCAAGGTGCCCGTCTTCTTCTCACGAAACATGTCCCTTGGCATCAATCTTTTGATGGCTCTTTGCCGCAAGGCGGCCGCTACCCTCGGTGCCGATTTTGACGTGGAGATCATTGAGAAGCACCACAATCAAAAGCTGGATGCCCCCAGCGGCACTGCGCTGATGCTGGCCGATTGCATCAAGGAGGCCGACACATCGGCCGCGCATCCTTACGTATATGACCGCACAGGCGTGCGCCGTGCGCGTGAGCGCGGCGAGATCGGCATTTCGGCCGTACGCGGCGGCACCATTGTCGGTGAGCACGAGGTGTTGTTTTGCGGCAAGGATGAGGTCATTACCCTCAGCCACTCGGCCGCCTCGCGCGAGGTCTTTGCCACGGGCGCCTTACGGGCCGCCCATTTTATGGCCGGCAAGCCGGCCGGGCTCTACAATATGGATGACGTGGTAAACGCGCTTTGATCTTTGTAAAATCCTCCGCCGTTCACGTGAAGCTTCGCTTGGAGCATTGCGTGCGCGGCGGAATTTTTGCTCCGTTTGTGTTTGTTATGTGAAATTTCTAACCTCCCTTGACGGGTCAATCCAAAAGCATTATAATAAAATTATAGTAAAAAAAATAAGGGAGACGTTATGAAAAAAAGAAAATTACGTATCCGCATCATCTGTGCTGTCATCGCCACGGTGCTGGCCGTGGCGTCCATCGTGACCGGCATATATTTTTCCGTCGATAAGAACAAGGGGACCCTGGCCGAGGCCCTGGTGGTACGCGCCTCGCTCTCCAGCAACCTTTCCTCGACGGGTGTCGTCAAAAACCTCGAATTTGATACCCCGATACCCTTGGCGGCCCTGACGGTTGAGGACCCCGAAAAGATCTCGGACATCATCGAAAACGACTATATCCTTAACCTCATCACCCTGCTCGGCGAGGGCTCCCAAGGCCCGATCCTTTACCGCGTTACGTGGGTTGACAAGGACCTTATCGGCAAAAAGACCGAGTTTCATTCCGCCGATGAGAGCCAAGATATCATTGCGCTGGCGCCCATTTATTTTGACTGGGATAAGGCAGCTGAATACTATGCGATCGAGGTTTCCACCGGCAAGACCGAGGCCGAAAACGTCAAGGAATACGTGTTATCACTCTTGCTGCGTGAGGGCGTTTCCAGCGTCGATCCATCGGCCTTCCCGGATGAATTTTGGCGCGAGGATAGCACCAACGCTGTAACAGTCACCACAAAAACACTCGGTGATCTCATCCTCTCGGAGCTGGAGCACGTCGATGCCGTGGACTTCACTATATCCAACCTCACATGGCACAAGGGTGACGTGCTGCTACTGGACAATAATCTTTTTACACTCACGTACAGCGAGCTGTTTGTGACTTTTACGCTAAGTGAATATGACGTATCCGGCATTCACGCCCGCATGCAGGCAAAGGAGCGCGTCTATGCGTCGGTCAGCATCAATGCCCTGTCGGGCCGTGAGCTTTTGGCCGAGATCGTTGAGATCGAGACGGGCAAAAACACCTCGGGCGTATCCTATTTCCTGTTGCTGGGACGACTGATCTTCTCGCACGTCGTCACGACCGAGGACGGCACCGAGATCGGTGATTACACCTACTACGATGAGTTCCTGACCAACAACACCGTATCCTATCTTGGCATTGACCTTACAGACAACGTGCGCGAGGAGGAGCTGCTCGACAATTACTCCGTCACCGTTTCCGCACAAAAGACCGTGGTGGAAAACGCCCTGATCGTGCCCACCAAATGCATTTTCTACGATGACGCGAAAAAGCCCTACCTCACCGTGCTTGACGCGGAGAAAAAGGAAAAACGCGTATATATCAAGATCACACTTTCCACCGGCACCGACGCCGCCGTGGTCGCGGCCGAGGGCTACACGCTGAACGAGGGTGACGTTTTGCGCTACATTGCCGATTCTACACTGATCGGGTCGCTGTTCTAATGTCACAAAAAAGACCGATCATTTCCCTTGAAGGGATCACCAAGTCCTATCAAATGGGCGACCTGCAATTCCCCGTGCTTCACGGCATCACCTTCAACGTGGAGGCGGGCGAGTTCGTATCGGTGCTTGGCCCCTCGGGATCGGGGAAATCAACGCTCATGAACATCATCGGCTGCCTGGACGTGCCCGACAGCGGCACCTATACCCTCGGTCGCCGCACCGTGGCAGGTCTTTCCGAGCGTGCGATGGCGCGCGTGAGAAATCACGACATCGGATTTGTATTTCAAAGCTTTCAGCTGCTTCCACGCATCTCGGCCATTGAAAACGTGATGCTGCCCCTCATCTACGCCAAGGTCCCCCGTGCACAGCGCTTGGCGCGTGCCATGAAGGAGCTTGAGCGCGTGGGGCTGGCCGACAAGGCCGACAATCTCCCCCGTCAGCTCTCGGGCGGACAGCAGCAGCGCGTCGCGATCGCACGCGCACTTGTCACGCGCCCCCGCATTCTCTTGGCGGATGAGCCGACCGGTGCTTTGGACCGCGCCACGGGTGCCCAAATTATGGATATCTTCCAATCCCTGAATCAAGAGGGCATCACCGTAGTCATGATCACACACGACCACAAGGTCGCCTCCTTTGCTTCGCGCATCGTTTATATTCTTGACGGTAAGCTTTACACCAAGGAAGAATACGAAGCACTCGACGGCAACGCGGGAAAGGGGTGAGGATATGTTCTTTTTAAGCACCATCCGTATGAGCCTTTCCAACCTACGCGCCAATGCCATGCGAACCTTTCTCACCATGCTTGGCGTCATCATCGGTATTACCTCTATTTTGGCACTCTTGACGATCGGTCAGGGCGTGACCGACTCGGTCATCGACCAGCTCTCGGGGCTTGGCGGAAACCGAGCGACCGTCACCATTCATGATACCGCCGTGAAGCCGGGCTTCACCGAGAACGAGCTGGCACAATTCGCCAAGCTTGAGGGGGTTGAGGGCGTGGCCCCCCGCCTTTCCTCACATCACATGCTCACTCTAATGCCGGAGCTGACCAAAAGCAAGTTCGACGGCGTACACACCGTCGCCCGTCGTGTGATGGGTGTCAACGACTTCTACTTCTCCACCTATACCAAGAATGCCGGCATGCTCTACGGCAGAAGCATCTCCCCCGACGACGTGACGTATCGCACCAACGTTTGCGTGCTTGGCTTTGACCTTTGGCAAAGCCTTTACGGCAACTATTCCCCCATCGGGGAGATCATTAAGATCAACAACACCGACTGTACCATCATCGGCGTGATGAGCGAGCTGGTGGGCATCGACACGTCGGGCAACGGCTCGATCATTGTACCCTACACCACGGCGGTGCAGACCTTTGCCATGGGACTGCCCAACAGCTTTGACGTGGTCTTCCGCTCCTCCGGCGAGGCCGATGAGGTGATCGCGCGTGTCGAAAACCTTTGCGCGTCGCTGCTGAACAACGCGAACGGCAACAGCTATAGCATCGTCAACCAAGAGGAGGTGCTCGACATGGTGCTCACGATCACCGACCTGGTGCTCGGTATGCTTGCGGGCATTGCCGTCATTGCGTTGGTTGTGGGCGGCATCGGCATTATGAACATGATGCTGGTAACGGTGTCGGAGCGCACCGCCGAAATCGGCCTTCGCAAGGCGCTGGGTGCGACCCCGGCTGTGATCCTGCTGCAATTCCTCATTGAGGCCGTCATCATCAGCTTATTCGGCGGCATCATCGGTGTGGCACTGGGGCTTGGTGCCTCCTACGTCGCCTCCCTGCTCATCGGCTACACCTTTACCTTTAACCCAATCACCGCAATGCTGGCACTGCTCTTTTCGCTTGCCGTCGGCGTCCTGTTCGGGCTTTTGCCGGCGCGACGCGCGGCCAAAATGAATCCCATTGAGGCACTTCGTGCTACCTGACAAGGGCCCGGTGCCGATAAACAAAAAACCGCTTGTTCACCGTATCCTCGGTGAACAAGCGGTTTTTACTTTCACATTTTATCGTGGCACAAATTCATCAAAAATGGGGGCGTTGCCTGCCGCCACGTGGCGGTCAAAATCAGCTTGATTTTTTACCGTATATACAAAGCTTGCAGCCCCCAGGAGCTTGATGCCGAGGCGAAGCGCCAAGCGATGCGGATAATACTGATTCCACGCGTGAAACGCAGGGCGGCAAAGAAAGGTCACAAGCAGCGCGGAAAGCGCAAAATTGCGCACCCGAGAACCCTCCTTTTTTTCCTTGATCAGGTCGGTGGAAAGAAGTCCGCGCACCACTAGGGGACGATGCTTCTTAAACCAGTGAAGGAGCAAGGGATTAAAGCTTTCGACGCAATAAGCGCCCCCATACCCGTCGAGCATTTCCGCCACCACGGGGCACAGTGCCGTATTGCCGTTCTCCCCCTTCAGCTCGATCAAAAGAGGCACGCGCCCATCCACGAGCGAAAGGACCTCCTCCAGCGTGGGGATCTTCTCCTTGGTGCCGCCAAGGGTCATTGCCCCCAGCTCCTCAGCGGTGAGATCCGAGAGAAAGGCCTCCTTTTGGCACATACGGGTGAGCGTATAGTCGTGAAAGACCATGACCTTCCCGTCCTTGGAAAGCTGCACGTCAAGCTCAATGGCAAAGCCGCGTGCCGCTGCCGCTTCAAAGGCGGCGAGTGAGTTTTCAGGCGCCCCCTCGCCCCAAAGACCACGATGAGCATAGGGGCGAAGAAAGGGCTTTACGTCCTTGCGGCGAGCGCGGGGCGCAATGAGAAAAAGCCAAAGGGCAACAAGGCCACCGAAAACGGCAAGGCAAACAATCAAGGGCGTAGGCATCAGTCGCCGCCTCCGATTCCATCCAGCACGGTCTGCTTGGCCGCGGGCTTTACATCACCGTGACGCACGAAGAACATTGTCACAAAGGCCAGTGCTACAAACACCGCCGCGTACGGGAAGAGCGTGCGCCAGCTGATATAGTCGAGGAACAAGCCCGACAAAATGGGCGTGATGACCTGTGCCGCCATGCTGGCGGTATAGTAAAAGCCGGTATACTTGCCCACGTTACTGCCGCGCGAAAGCTCCACGACCATCGGATAAGAGTTGACGTTGATGGTTGCCCAACCGATACCGGCCGTTGCAAACAACAAAGGCATTAAGATCCCCTTGACCATAGCCGGGCTCTCGGAGCTCAGGAACGAGGCAAAGAAGAAGGATGCACCGAGGATCACCACGCCGCCAAGGATCATTTTCTTGCGACCCAGCTTCGAGGACAAAAGGCCCACGGGCAGGTAAGCGACGATGGCCGCGGCCTGCGCGATCAGCAACGTGGTGTTGTAATCCACGTTCAAAACGGTGCTGGCATAGACCGAGTATTTGCTCGTGACGGCGTTGTAGCCCATAAACCAGAACACCACCGATGCAAGGATCAAAAACAGCGAGATCCGCTCAGCTCTCGAAAGTGTGCGGGTCTCGGCTTGCCCGTCCTCATCCTCCTTGACATCCAGACCCAGGCGATCGGTCTCGGCCTGCATCTCGGCGGCCCATCTCGGCTCGCGCACCTTGAAAAGGAAGAGGGCGAGACCTACCATCATAATACCTGCCACGATGGCAAAAAAGGTGGTATAGCTCATCAAGGCGTTTTCGGCCTTGCCCGTGCCGAAAACAGTGCCCAGCAGGAGCACCAAAATACCGCCGGCCGTTCCCATCAAATTGATCACGGCATTGGCCTTGGAGCGCAAGGGCTTTACGGTCACGTCAGGCATCAGCGCCACAGCGGGCGAGCGGAAGGTGCCCATGGCCACGAGCGTCAAAAGCAAGAGAACCATAAAGATCACAAGCGGTGCGGGGCTCGCCTTTGTGGTGGCGGCGGCGTACGCCTGTCTTGCCGGCACCACGATATTACTGTAATCGGGATTGGTCGTAAGGTCCCCGTTCGCATCGGTCACATTCAGGGGGATCGCCGTAAATTCCTCGCGTCCGATCAGCTCCTGCAAGGGAACCTTTGTGGCATCCGCATCAAGACCCTGCTCCTGCCAATTCTTCACCGACGGGTTTGCATCCCAGATCGCACCCAGGGATTCGGTATATGCCTCACCCTCGGTCGCGGCCACGGCCTCAATTCTTTTCAGCTGCGCGCCGTCCGCCACCGAAAGCGATACCAAAAGAACGGCGGCCACGATCGAGCCGACCACAATAAAGGGCGTGCGGCGGCCAAAGCGGCTGCTCACCTTATCGGAAATGGCACCAAATACCGGAAGCAGCACCAACGCAAATATGTTGTCCAAGGCCATAATGGCACCCGAAAGCGTTTGCGCCAAGCCGAATTTATCGGTCAAGATCTTCGGAATGATGGTATCGTAGGCTTGCCAAAATGCCGTGATCAAGAAAAAAGCAAATCCCACGAATATCGTGCGCTTATAATTGAGCTTCATCTTTGTTTTCTTCCTCCTCATGCTTTAACATATAATATACACGCATCGCAGCCAACTGTGTTTTACCGTCGGGGATATTGCCCGCCATGACCTCGCTGACCAGATCGTCAAGAGGCATGCGGAACACGTCAAGAAATTCATCCTCGTCGGTATGCTGCTCGCGAAACGTGAGATCTCTTGCCAGATAAAGACGGATGCGCTCCTCGAGAATAGCCGGCGAGGCGTAATAATCGCCAAGATATACCAGCTCACCTGCAACAGCACCCGTTTCCTCCTCCAGCTCACGGAGCGCCGCCTTGCGCGGATCCTCCTCGGGGCTTTCAAGCTTCCCTGCCGGGATCTCCACCAAAACCTCGCCAAACGGGTAGCGGAATTGGCGTTCAAGCAACACCTCGCCCGATTCGGTCAAAGGCAACACCGCCACAGCGCCGATATGGCGCACGTACTCACGCGTTGCTTCCTTGCCATTGGGGAGTGTAACGTGATCAAATCGCACATGTAAAATGCGCCCGTCATAGATCGCCTCGGAGCTGATCGTTTTTTCTTCAAGCTTCATCAATGCGGCCATCCCTTCCTCAATCGTGATATTCTTATTATACTCCAAATCTCTCATTTTGTAAACCCTCAACCCTTCAAAAGAAAGCGTGGGGGTGTCGGGATCCGTTCCCAACACCCCCACATATCATTCATCGCGCAAAGCCGCCTTGATCTCACGCGGCGTATAACCATAGCGCACCAGGGCTGCCACCAAGCGCTCACGCTCTCCTTCAGCGACATCCTTGCGGTACTTTTTTGAGATCAGCCTTTCAAGGCGAGCTATGCTGTTTTCATCGTCAAGCAGAGCCCTTACTGCCTCGATCGCCTCACCGTCATATCCCTTAGCGCGCACGTCAAGCAGGATACGCCGATCGCCCCACAGCTTCAAAAGGTCGCGCCGTGCCACCGAAAGCGCGCCGTCGCATTCATTGCCATAGCCGCGCCCCCACAGCTCCTCGGCAACGCTCGCGGCCATCTCCCGCTTGATGCCCCGACTGCACAGCTTTTGCATCAGCTGTGCCTTGGAAAGTGAAGCGGAGCCAAGCAACCGCAGTCCCGTTTTCAAGGCCTTGGTATAAGCATCCTCAAAAAGCAGGGTCGCCAGCTCCTCATCGGTGAGCGCACCGAGGCGCGGCAGCGTGCCGATGCGCGAGGCAAAGGCCACAAGCGTTTCCCTGCGAGCCTCATCCCCCTCGGTCACGGTAATCGAAAAAACAAGGCTGGCACCGCCCTCTCGGGCGGTGATCCTTGTCAGCTCTGCTTTTTTATCCGTTGTCATCATCCAGCTTCAAGGCCTGAAGGTCAAAATCCTCTTCATCCTCATCGTCCACGTCAAAGGCCTCCTCCTTCATATCGAGGTTGGCCGAGGCGGCACGGATCTTGGCATCGATCTCATCAAACAAAGCCTCATTGCTCTCAAGCAGCTTGCGAATGTTATCCTTACCCTGCCCGAGGCGTTCCCCCTTATAAGAGAACCACGAGCCGCTCTTTTGGATCACGTCGAGGGCAAGGCCGATGTCCACCAACTCGCCCGCACGGGAAATGCCCTTGCCGTAAAGAATGTCAAATTCCGCCACACGGAAGGGGGGTGCCACCTTGTTCTTTACGATCTTACACTTCACGTGGTTGCCGTAAATGTCATTGCCGTTTTTGAGCTGCTCGGTCTTGCGCACGTCAATGCGCACCGATGCATAAAACTTCAGCGCACGGCCGCCCGTGGTGGTCTCCGGATTGCCGTACATCACACCCACCTTCTCGCGAAGCTGGTTGATGAAAATAACGATCGCATTGCTCTTGGAAATGACGGCCGACAGTTTACGCATGGCCTGCGACATCAGGCGTGCCTGCACGCCGACCTGCGACTGACCCATATCACCCTCGATCTCCTGACGGGGGACGAGCGCCGCCACCGAGTCGATCACGACCACATCGATGGCACCCGAGCGCACCAGGGCCTCGGTAATATCCAGTGCATCCTCACCGCAATCGGGCTGAGATACAAGCAGGTTGTCAATATCCACACCAAGCGCCTTGGCATAAACGGGATCGAGCGCATGCTCGGCATCGATAAACGCGGCCTGACCGCCCGTCTTTTGCACCTCGGCAACGATGTGAAGGGCCACCGTGGTCTTACCCGAGGACTCCGGGCCAAAGATCTCCACAATGCGTCCGCGCGGCACACCGCCAATACCCAGTGCCATATCGAGTGAAAGCGAGCCGGTGTGTACGGCCTGCACCTCCATGTGCGTGTTCTCGCCAAGCTTCATAATGGTGCCCGCACCAAAATCACGCTCCAGCTGCTTGATCGCGGTGTCCAGTGCTTTTTTGCGCTCGCCCGCATCCTGTGCGCCGAGATTGAGTGCTGCCTTTTTGCCGGTTGATTTCATTTTATATACCGTCCTTTGATCGATTTGAATGCCGCCCGAAAAGACCGTGGCGGCAACCCTGCTCCCATTATAGCAACCCCTTTGCCGTTTGTCAAGTGGTTTTAGACACATTTTTTCCAAAAACGGAAATATTTTTTTATTGACTCCCTTCCGTGAACCAAGTTAGTAAAAATATTTTTCCCAAGACGATATCAAAAGCGGCGCGCGACCTTGAATGGTCGCACGCCGCTAAAATCACCTTATATTTACAATGCTCACGCGAATGCGATCGAGATCTCAACCTGCTTTTCAGCACCCGGCAAAAGGCGGAACATAGGACATTTTTCCTCGATCGGCAGCACGCCGTCCTGAGAGGCCATCCCCCACCAAGGCTCAACACACACGTAGGGCCCCTCGTTTTGCGAGGACCAAAATCCAACGTAGGGCGCATCCCCGTACGTGACCGTCACGCTGTGCGCGTCCACGTCCGACTTCAGGGTCACCGCCCCCGACGTGCCCGACAGGAACACACCGTCAACGCGGAACAGGTCGTGCGAAAGGGGCAATTTGGTGCTGCCCTCCAAAGGATAGGGCAAGCGCTTGCCGCTGTCGCAAAATTCCTCGGTAAACACCACGTAGTCGGGGCTGCAGGGCTCGGAAAACTCGAGATAATAATCGGTATATTCCCCGCTTCCGCCAAGCGGCACGTTGAAGCCGGGGTGACCGCCGAGCGTCGCATACATCACCGCATCGCCCTTGTTTTGCACCAAAAGCTCGCAGGTCAGCACTCTTCCCTTTAATTCATATTTGACAAAAAGCGCAAACTCAAAGGGATAGATCTCGCGCGTTTGCGCGTTCGGATACAGGGCAAAGGTGGCCGCCGTATCACCGACTACCTCCGGCACAAAGACCTGGTTTCTGGCAAATCCGTGTTGAGGCATCGCGTATTCCTTGCCGCAATAGGTGTATTTCCCCTCGAACAGGTTACTGCAAATGGGGAACATCCAGGGCGCGGTGCCCCTCCAATAGGTGGGGTCGCCCTGCCAAAGATACTCACACCCGTCGGCCTTGGCCACCACCGATTTCATTTCGGCACCAAGATCCGAGATCTTGACTGTCAAAAATTCGTTTTCAAGCGTATAGATCATAGTCTTCTCTCTCCCTTACCGGTGGCGTAAAATGCGCGAGCTGTTGAGCAGCACCGCAAAGGCGCCGAAATTGTGAAGCACCGTGCCTGCCAACGCACTGATCACGCCAAACGCGGAGAGCGTCATCATCACGGCCGTAATACCGATCGAAAGGACCAGGTTTTGATAAATGGTACGGCGCGTATGACGTGCCAGGGACACCACGAAGGGTATGTTCATCAAATTGTTGTTCATCAGGGCGATATCGGCCGAGTCAATGGCAAGGTCCGATCCCATAGCGCCCATAGCGATACCCACCGTTGCCTCGCGAAGGATCAACGCATCGTTGATACCGTCACCCACGGCGAGCACGTTATGCTCTCCCTCCTGCAATGCACGCAGGCGCGCAAGCTTATCCTCAGGGAGCAGGCGTGCATAGACCTCGTCCACCCCCACGGCCTCAGCAACCGCCACAGCCGGTGCCTCGCGATCACCCGTAAGAATAACGGAGTGCGACACGCCAAGCGATCTCATATCACGCACGCACAACTCGGCATGGTGCCGCACGGTATCCTTCAGGCACACGGCGCCGAGCAGATCAGATCCCCTTGAAAGATAGCTGACGCTGCCCGCCGTCTCCCCGGGGAAATCCTCGGGGACGGTGACCGAAAGCGATTCAAGCCACTCGCGGCGGCCAAAGCGCAGGATCGTGCCGTCCGAAAGGGTGGCCTCCACGCCGCCGCCCGAGATCTCACGCACCGAAAGCGTACGGTCAAAGGAAAGGTCCTTGGCGACTGCCGAGATCGCACGGGAAACGGGGTGGTTCGAGCCCACGGCCACCGAAGCGGCGGCCGCCAGCAATTCTTCCTCGGTCAAGTCCCCAAAGGGGATGACCGCATCCAGAGCCAATTCACCGCAGGTCACGGTGCCGGTCTTGTCAAACACCACCGTATCGATCTCGGTGAGCTCCTCGATGAATTTGGAATTTTTGATAAGCACGCCGCGCTTGGTCGCCACCGAAAGGGCCGCGATCATCGGCGCTGAGCTCACCAGCATTTGTCCGCAAGGACAGGACACCACCAAAATGGCGATCGCCTTGCCGATATCGGCACTCACCAGCGCCACGGCACCGGCAACAGCCAACACAAAGGGAATGTAATAGCCCAAAAAACGGTCCGTGAGGCGCGATTCGGGCACCGCAATGTCCTCGGACTCCTCCAGCACGCGCAGGATCTTCGAAAAGGACGTATCCACGTGCTCACGCTCGACGCGCACCACGATCCTGCCCGTGAGATTTACCGTTCCGGCATAGACCGAGTCCCCCTCGGCGGCACGGGCCGGCTGCGGCTCACCCGTCAAGGATTTTTGGTCGATATCGGTACTGCCCGACACCACCACGCCGTCGATCGGAATGCCGCTGCCGGGCTTGATAACAATATGCTGCCCTTTTTTGAGCTGCCCGACCTCAATCTCGATCTCCTGCCCGTCCACGAGTAAAAGCGCGCTCGTTTGCTGCATCCTTTTCAAGCCCTCGATCACGTCGCGGCCGCCCATGATGCTGCGCTCCTCAAGCAGGTGCACCACGTTCAGGATCAAGGGAATCAAAAGACCCAGGATCAGCTCGCCGTTAAACACACAAGCGATCACCGCAACGCCGACCAGGATCTCCATCGCATTGGTGAGATTTTTGGTAAAAATACCCTTGAGACCCGATACGATCACGGGCACACCCTCGATCAGGACACCGATAAAATACAAGAGCTGCGGCACGATCTCGTGCACGCCGCGAAGCACGTAAGTATAAATGAGACCCACAGCAAGGCAGGACAGAGTAATGACACCGCACACGATGTCCCGTGTCAGCTTTTTTCGCCCCTCGGCGGTCAGGTTATCCCGCGAAAGAGCCTCCAGGCTTCTGCGGCCCATATGATCAATATTTTCCATACAAAACCTCCCGTCGCTTACGGGTCAATAAAGATCTTGTTGTCGCCGTTTTGCACAACATAGACCTTTTTCAGCTTTTGCATAAATTCGATCGCCTTGGCGGAATAGATCCTCGTTTTCACCACATCGGGAGTCGCCTCAAATTCCTCAAGCACACCCCAAAATTCCGCAAGATCCATATTGGCCTCGGCCACCTTTATCGCATACTCCGAATTGGCGGCGGAAATCATCATATCCACCTGCTTCTCGGCGTTGGGCAATACGTTTTCACGGTACTGATGCGCACGCTCAATGATCGTTGCCGCCTGCACGTTTGCGGAATTGACGGCCTCATACACCGCACGCACCTCCTCGGGCATCGCCACGTTGGTGAGCTCCACCGCCGTGATCGTAATGCCGGCCCCGACCAGGTTTAATTTTTCACCCGCACGCGTAGCGATGGCCTTGGCATAAGCATCCTTACCGTCGGTCAGCAATCGGTCAACCTTAACACGCGCCGCCTCATTCAGCATCGCGGAGCTGACTGCTGCGTTGATCGTCGCATCCATATCCTTTACTTTAAGCGCATACGCCACGGGGTCGGAGATCACATATTTGACCGATGCCGACACCACCGCCACGCTTTGGTCGCCCGTGATGACGTACCCACCAAGAGGCGTGGAGCCATCCTGCGGATCGGTGTAATGCGTTAAGACCGTTTGCTCCATCACACCCCCCACGGGGATGGTAATGACCTCGTCAATGATATACGGGAAGGCAAACATGAGCCCCGGACCGTGCACCTGCTCATCGGGGGTGTCCCCCACCAGCTTGCCAAAGCGAAGCACCACTGCCGCGTTGCCCGTTTCCACCACGCGCAGCCCCGACAAAAAGACGCCCGCAACGACCAGGATCACGAGCACCAAAAAATACTTGGTCACGGTCTCCAGTACGTCGGCAAATAACGTTTTTTTCTTCATACCATCACCCCTTACGGCGTCGTTATGCCGTTGTCCTTCGCGGCCTGCTCGATCAGGGCGGCAATGCCGTCAATGAGAGCCTCACGGTCGGCTTCGGGGAGCTTGGTAAGAATATAGGTCAGATCTCGAATGACGGTCTGGTCCCCCTCGATCTCCATATTCTTCGAGTACTCGGTCAAAATGTTAAAGGGATATTCATTGGCCTTTACCACCAAAACGGTCGAGTTGTTCACCGAAGAAACGAGCGTATCCAGGTTTTTGAGGAACTTATAAAGCTCCATGTTGGCCGATTGAGCGCTGGCGTAGATCTTTGCAACCTCCGTCTCGGTCTCGGCCTTGATCTTGGCGGCATCCGTGACACCCTGATTGATGATTCCCGAAGCCTCGGTATCGGCACCCGTGGTGATCTTATTGGCGGCCTTTTGAGCCTCGGCAAGAATAATATCAATATCCTTTTCGCGATCGGCACGCATTTGCTCAAACACGGCGTTGAGGTTCTCGTTCGGCAGCGACAGGCGCAAGATGCTCACGTCAAGAACGTTGATGCCGTAATTGGTCAAGCAATTTTCCTTCACGCGATCAAAAATAAGCGTTTGTATCTCATCGATCTTGATTTTTTCGGCCTCCAGCGACACCAGCGCCGTCAGCTCATACGCGCCAAGGGCACTGTTCGTGGCACTGGCGATCTGCGCACGGATGTAATCCTCGGCCACACCGCGGGCACCCACGCTGTTGTGATAAAGCACGGGGTCGGCGATCTCATACACCGCATAGGACTGCAAAATGATATTGCGCTTGTCCTTGGTGGTGGTCTCGAGCTTATTCGATTCCAGCGTGATCAGGCGATCATCGTAGGTCACCACCCTTTCAAAGGGCCACGGCAGCTTCATGTAAAGCCCGGCCTCGGAGGTCTCGGCACGCACGGCGCCGAAGCGCAGCACCACCGCACAGCTCCCCTCTCTTACCTCGTAGGTAAAGCCAAACCAAAACAGCACCAAAAGCACCACGGCGGCCGTTACGTATTTGGCGGCGCGGCTCATCACAAGAGAAAAGCCGGTTTTTTTCTCTTTGGCCGCAGCCGCTGCTTGTTTTTTATCTTTGTTCATACAAAAAACCTCATTCCATTCGATCGGAATTGATACTTCCGATGTAAATATTTCCTTCGTTTATGCCGTCACCGACGATCACGAGCTTGGCACCCGAATACGCCTTGGTAACTGCTTGCATGTATTTGTAATAACGGTAATCCGAGGGGTATGCCTTATCGGCCTCGACGCTGGCCAAAAATTCCGCAACCGAGCCGGTCGCCGCCGCCAACGCCTCCTTACCCTCGATCGTGGCCTTGGCCACGTTCAAATCGTAATCGATCCACGCCCAAGCGAGGCGGTCGCCCCGATAGGCCTCCGCATCAATGAGCAAGCGATCCGCCTCGATCTCGGCGCTGATCAGCGCCTGATACGCGTCCGCCACCTCCACGGGGGGATGAATGCTTTCCAGCACCACGTCCACCACCTCAAGGCCCGTATTGTACCGTGCCATATAGGTCTTCAATTCCTCGCGGAAGCTGTCGGCAAACACGGCGCGATCGGTCGAAAGCATGGTGTCAAGATCGGTGGTGATGGTGCGTGCGGTCACGATCTCATAGGATGCCGCACTCATTAAGAACTCGGGAGTCGCGCTGCTCATCAGATATGCACGGAGATCGCCGATGCGATACATCACACGCAAATTGATCGACACCAGCTCGTTGCCGTTTCCAAGCAGCAAGCGATATTCCTCGCCCCCGTGTGCCTCGGTCCAAAAGTTATCGGCGCTTTGCTCGGAAACGTACCCGACCGTGAGCTGATTCACCGATTCGGTATCGTACACCTCCACGCGATCAAAGGGCCACGGGAGTGTGAAGTGAATGCCGGGGGAAAGGGTCTCCTCCCTCAATTTTCCAAAGCGGTAATGCGCACCCTGCTGCTCGGAATTCACGAGTGATACCCCCGTCGCGCCCCACAGCAGGAGCACGATGCCGAGCACGGCGTAGGGCAAGGATTCCTTGATCATTTGAATGCTCCAAAGCGAGCGCATACTGATGCCGGTATTCTTTTCAAGATACGCAAGGATCCCGAGATTCCCGCCGGACACACCGGGCGCGGGCGCCGTGATCTCGGGGGCCACCTCCAGCTCACGACGCACCAAAACCACGAACAGCGATATCATCATAAATACGCTGACGTAAGCAAACAAAATCGAAAGCAAGGCCGTCAGGTATCGGGTCGCGTCGTAGGAAAAGAGGATCCCGATCAGCTCGGTCACGGCCACAAGGACCAGGGCCACACGCCCCCACACAAATGCACTTTGCATATTGCAAAGGAGAGCCACACCGTACCTTACGTCCCCTTCGTCCTCCTCATCCTTACTTGCCACGGTGTGTACACACCACTTGCCAAGCGCGATAAACAGCACAAACAGCGCAGCCACCACCACAACGGTAAAGTACCCAAAACGGTACCCATAGCTTCCCTCCGAGGCAAAAATCCAAAAGACCGCGTTCGTGCCGAGTGTTACCAGCACGAGAAGGGTCGAAAGCAGGGGTGTGCGATGCTCACCCGCAAAGCGCACGGTCTTATCGACCGCACAGCGAGGCAACGCCTTCAGCACTGTCAACAGCGAGCGCTTTGACGGGGGCGCCTCCTTTGAGGGCAACTCATCCGCTTGCGGCCTTTTTGCGCTGCGCGGTATGAGCAACAATAAATTGACCGCCGCAGGAAGCAGCAGCAGCAATCCAACCAGGAGCAGGGGCCCAAAGGCCGTTTGAATACCGAACGCGATCAGGACAGCGGCGGCAAAAGCCAAACCGCAGGCGGATACCAGCGTCACGTATTTTTCCCTGCCCCATTTCTTTTGGGGTACAGCTTTCATAAGAACCTCCATTCAAAGAGTATCGTATCAAAGAAGCATAATCATGTTGTGTACAAGCAAAAACGACAATTACATGTCGGGGTAGTATATTTATTATAGTAATATTGCTGTTATTTGTCAAGATTTCTTAAAGATAACGAACGCTCCTTTTTTTGCCATTGCAGCACAAAAACGGGAAACCGTAACGCAAAACATCATTTTTCAAATAAACTATGGATATTCAAGGTGTTTTGGAAAAGCGATTGACAAAATTCCCCTAAAATGCTACAATAAGACCGTACAAATGAATGAAACGCAATTCGGCACGGGTCAAAATTTGACACCGTGCAACCGCAAGCGTGCTTGCGGGGGTGAGGAAAGGTCGGTGCAAATCCGCCGCAACAGCCATTGCCGTGACGGGCGAAAGCCCCCAGTCGGAATGCTCACCGTCTTGTGCCACAAGGTATCCCCGGGTATGGGGGGTATGGCGTTTTGCAAGCAGCGCTCCGATGCTTGCTTTTTGTCGCACCCTCCGACGGTTTTCCGTTTGGGGGGTGCGTTGTTTTTCGTTTAAATGTAAAAATAATTAAGCGAAAAGAGGAATACACCATGAAAAAACAGATCTTTCGCCGCGCATTGCTCGTATTGCTGGCATTGCTCACACTTTGCACGCTTATCACCTGCGCCGACGTTGAGAAAACAGGCGACTGGGAAACCGCCACGTACGTGCGCGACACCGAGTTCGGCAAGGGGGCAAAAACCGTAACCGTCAAAGTCGCGGCCGACGGGCAGGAGCTGACGTTTACCCTGCATACGGACAAAGAAAACCTCGAGGATGCACTTGTCGAGCACAATCTCATCGACGGTGACAGCAGTGAGTTTGGCATGTATATTAAAATGGTAAACGGCATCATAGCGGATTACGATACCGACAAAACCTACTGGGCGATCACCAAGGCGGGTGAAGCTACGTCGGGCGCAAAATCCACCCTCATTTCCGACGGCGACCAATACGAGATCACCAAAACCGTAAGCGAGTGGTAAGTGATGCCGAAAAAGAAACCTCATTCCCATGTGGGCGAGCCCTCGGAGCAGGCTCGCCCCGTGGCAAAAGCGAAAAAAAGAACCTTAACGGTGCGAGAAATGGCCGTGTTTGCCATGCTGGGCGCTTTGATGTATGCCTCAAAGCTCCTACTTGAATGGGCGCCGAACATTCACCTGCTCGCGCTTTTTATCATCGTGTTTACCGTGGTGTATCGCGCCAAGGCGCTGATCCCCATTTACATTTTCGTGCTGCTTTCGGGCGTGCTCGGCGGCATTTCGGTGTGGTGGGTGCCCTACCTTTATATCTGGACGATCCTGTGGGGAGTTGTGATGCTTCTTCCCCGCCGCATGAGTCCCAAGATCGCCGCACCCGTTTACGTGGTGATCGGCACGCTCCACGGGCTGCTTTTTGGCATTTTTTGCGCCCCGTCGCAGGCCCTTTTCTGGAATTTAAACCTTGCGGGCACGCTCGCATGGATCGCACAGGGCTTTTACTTCGATATCCTGCACGGCATCGGCAATTTTGCCGCCTGCACCCTCACACTTCCCCTCATCAAGCTCATACAAAGCATTGAAAAAAGACTCGGCAGTCAGTAATCCGACTGCCGAGATTTTTTATGATTATTTTGCAGCGAAATACGTGCCGATCGTCTTGCCGTCAAGCAGGTCGTAGAGCACGTGCGGATCCTTGCCGTTTAAGATGAACATCGGAATGCCCGCCTCGGTCACGAGCCGCGCCGCCTCGAGCTTGGTGGCCATACCGCCCGTGCCGCGTGCAGTACCGGCCCCGCCTGCCATTTGCAAAACGGCATCATCGATCTTCTCGACGTGCGAAATGAGCTTGGCCTCCGCATTTTTGCGCGGATCGCTGTCGTAAAGACCATCCACGTCGGAAAGGTTGATGAGAAGATCCGCCCCCGATACGAGCGCCACGTAGGCCGAAAGCGTATCGTTACCGCCGAAATTGAGCTCGGTGGTCGACACACAGTCGTTTTCGTTGACGATCGGCACACAACCCATTTCGAGCAGCGTTTCAAAGGTGTCCACCGCCGCCGCACGGCGCACGGGATTGTCGATCACATCCTTGGTGAGAAGCATCTGTGCCACGGTATGTCCGTAATCCGAGAAAAAACGCGAGTAGATCTTCATCAGCTCGCTTTGCCCCACGGCCGCCATGGCCTGCTTTTCCTTGGTGCAGGTGGGTCTGTGCGTGCCAAGACGTGCGACGCCCGCGCTCACCGCGCCCGAGGACACGAGCACCACCTGGTGCCCTGCGTTTTTGAAATCCGACAAAATTTTTACCAGCGCCTCAATGCGGCGAAGGTTGAGATGCCCCTCCTCGTGCGTGAGGGTCGAGGTGCCGATCTTTACCACAATGCGGTGGTAGCTTTTAAGCGTTGACATATTTTTTCACATTCCTTACAAAAAGTATTTGAAAATTTTAAAAATTTGTATTATAATAAGATTATACTCTAAAAATTCTCTTTTCGCAAGGGGTTTGACAAAAAGGAGACCGTTATGAGACAAAAATTTTCCATTACCGTTGCCGATATCCCGATGAATATTATTTGTGACGAAACGGCCGAGACCGTGGACGCCGCCGTGGCAGAGCTGGACGCCCAGATCCGTACGCTGACCTCCGCTGCGGGCCATTCCTGCACCAAGACCGAGGCGGCGCTCCTGTCGGCCCTCGATTACAGCACGCGCTGCATGCACTTAAAGGAGCGTGTGGAGGAGCTTGAAAATTACGTGAGCCAAGCCGATCCCACGGGCGACACCTACGAGGCCAACCTTCTTCGCGGTGAAAACGAGACCCTGCGCGCACAGCTTCAGGTCAGCCGTGGCGAGTACGATGCCCTTTTACAGGATAACGCCACGCTCTTTCAGCTCAATGCCAAGCTCGTGCGCCAGAACGGCGAAGCCAACGCACGCGCTGATCGCATGCACGATCAGGTGCTCTCAATCTTAACCGAGGTAAGAGAGCTGCGTGAGCGTCTTGCCACGATGTGCGTGGAGACCCGTGCGCCCTCCCCGACCTACTCGACCTACGAGGAGGAGCCCTCGATCGAAATCACCCCCACCGAGCAGCAGATCACCAAAAAATACGAGCAAATGGATCTCGACGATATTTTAAATACCGCACCGCGCGGCGCAAGACCGACGGCACCCGCCGCACCGCTTTTGGACGCGACAAAGGATATGGATGCCCCTGCCGGCATTGCGGATATGCTCGATTTTGAGGACCCCTCCCCCACGATATGACAATGAACGAGAAGAAATACCCTGAGCTTCTTGCCCCTGCAGGGACCCCGATGGCTCTTCGCGCCGCGCTTGAAGCGGGGGCTGACGCCGTTTACTTCGGCGGTCCCTGTTTTAATGCGCGCCTGCGCGCCGAAAACTTTACCGCTGATACAATGCGGGAGAACGTCGCCCTGTGCCACGCCTTCGGCGTCAAAGCCTACGTCACGCTCAACACCCTTTTGTCGGACCGCGAGCTGCCGAAATTCCTCGAGGCCGCAGCAGAGGCCAGGGCGGCCGGGGTCGATGCCTTGATCGTTGCCGATCTCGGCGGTGCCGCGGCCATCCACCGCGCCATGCCCGACATGGAGCTCCACGCCTCGACCCAAGCGTCGGGACATAGCACTCACGCGGCAAGAGAGCTGAAAGCCCTCGGCTTTTCGCGCATGGTTCTCGCCCGTGAGGCAAGCGCCGAGGATATGGCATATTTCACACGGGAATGCGGACTTGAAACCGAGGTCTTCGTGCACGGCGCGCTTTGCGTATCGCACTCGGGGCAGTGCCTGTTTTCCTCCCTTGTGGGGGGACGTAGCGGCAACCGCGGCGAATGCGCCCAGCCCTGCCGCCTGCCCGACAAAAGCGGGAAATATCCCCTGTCCCTCAAGGATCTTTCCCTTGCCCGTCACGTGCCGGAGCTGATCGAAATGGGTGTGCATTCCCTGAAGATCGAGGGACGCCTGAAATCTCCCGAATACGTGCGTGACGTGGTGAAAATTTGGCGCAGACTCCTTGACGAGCGCCGCGCCGCCACCGACCGCGAGATGGCCGAGCTTGCCGCCATTTTCTCGCGCGGCGGCTTTACCGACGGTTATTTTACCAAAAGTGTAGGACGCTCGATGCTGGGCGTGCGCTCCGAGGCCGACAAGGCGCAAAGCCGCGACACGGCACCCTTTGAGGCTCTCACGCGCCGCGTGCCGCTCGTGCTTGATTTTACAATGAAGGCCGGTGAGCCCATCACCCTCACCGTCACGGCAGGCGGCAAAACCGTGACCGTTTTGGGGGAGATTCCGTTTGCCGCCAAAACGGCACCGCTTGATGAAAAAGCCATCCGGGAAAAGCTCGCACGCCTTGGCGGCACGCCCTATGAGGCGACCGATATTACCGTAACGGTCGATGCGGGACTGATGCTCCCCATTTCAAAGATCAACGCCCTGCGCCGCGCGGCGCTGGACGCCCTCACGGCCAAAAATCCCGCACCCATGTCGGAAATTTCAGCATACGTACCGCAAGAATGCGAAGGAAAGCGCCCGCAATTGCCGACTGCACGCTTTGAATATGCCGCGCAGATCACCGAGGGGGCAAGGCGTTACTTTTCTCACGTTTATCTGCCGCTTGACCGCTATGAGCCGATCGCCGACGGCGTGGTGCTCCCTGCCGTCATTTTTGACAGCGAACGTGAAGAAATGCTTAAAATGCTGAAAAATGCCGCCGAACGGGGGGCAAAACACGCTCTTGTCGGCAACGTGGGGCACCTCTCACTCGCACGCGAGGCAGGGCTTGTGCCGCACGGCGATTTTCGCCTGAACATCACCAACAGCGAAACGCTTCGCTTCTTACTCTCTCTCGGCTTTACCGACGTACTGCTCTCCCCCGAGCTGACCGTGCCGCAAATAAGAGATTTAACGGGCAACGCCGACGCCATCATTTACGGGCGCGTGCCCCTAATGACGCTTGAAAAGTGCGTGGGCAAGGAGATCGGCAGCTGTGCCGCCTGCGGACAAGGCAAAAACGTTTTGGTTGACAGACGTGGTGAAAAATTCCCCGTATTGCAGCTTTATCCCCACCGTAGCATCGTGGTCAACAGCCGCCCCACCTATATGGCGGACAAGCGCCGCGAGCTTACCGCCGCCGGTATTACGGGCGGACACTTTATCTTTACCACCGAAAGCACAAGTGAGGTAAACGAAATCATCAACGCCTACAAAAACGCTACACCGCCCAAGGGGCCCGTGCGACGCATTTAAAAATAAAAAAAGACGGCTCAATGAGCCGTCTTTTTTGCACCCGTTGGGGGATTTTTAGTATTTTGCAAGCTCCGCCTCGAGCAAGCGGTTGATAATGACGGGATTGCCCTTGCCGGCGGTCTTGCCCATGACGTTACCAACGATCGCCTTGGCGGCGGCGAGCTTGCCCTTCTTGTAGTCGGCAACCGACTTGGGGTTGGCGGCAACCGCTTCGGCTACGAGCTTGCCGAGCAATACCTCATCGTTGATCTGCGCGAGTCCTCGCTCCTCTACCATAGCCTTGGGGGAAGCGTTGGTCTCAAACATTTCCTTAATGAGCTTCTTGGCGGTCGAGCTGTTGATCACATCATCACCCACAAGGGTCGCGAGCTCGCCAAGGTTTTCGGCCGACACGGGGCAGGAAAAGCTCTCGGTTTCCACCAGACGCATGAACTCGGAAATGAGCAGATTTGCCGCCAATTTGGGGTGCTTTGTGGTGGCGGCGGCCGCCTCAAAGTAGTCGGCCATCGCCTTATCCGAGGTCAGCACCTCGCCGTCGTAGGCGGTAAGACCGTACTTCTCCATATAAACCTTCTTGCGCGCGTCGGGCAGCTCGGGGATCTCGTCGCCAAGTGCCTTAATGGCGGCATCGGAAAGCTCAATAGGGGGCAGATCGGGGTCGGGAAAATAGCGGTAATCGTTTGCGTTTTCCTTCGAGCGCATCGTATAGGTCTTGCCCGTGGCAGGGTCAAAGCGGCGCGTTTCCTGCACGATCGTCTCACCCGCTTCGATGGCGTCAACTTGACGCTTATATTCATACTCAATGGCTTTGACAATAAACTGGAAGGAGTTGAGGTTCTTCATCTCGGTACGCGTACCGAACTTTTCTTCACCGGCCTTGCGAACCGACAGGTTCACATCACAACGAAGCGACCCCTCCTGCATCTTGCAGTCAGAAACGCCCGTGTAAAGGATGATCGCGCGCAGCTTCTGGAGATACGCCTTGGCCTCCTCAGCCGAGCGAATGTCGGGCTCGGACACGATCTCAATGAGCGGCACACCGCAACGGTTGCAGTCGATCATCGTGCCGTGCACATCGTCGTGCACCAGCTTGCCCGCATCCTCCTCGATATGGATACGCGTGATGCCGATGCGCTTCGCACCCTCCTCGGTTTCCACGTCAAGCCAGCCGTGCTCACAAAGGGGCAGGTCGTACTGCGAGATCTGGTAGGCCTTGGGCAGGTCGGGATAGAAATAATTTTTTCTGTCCTCTTTCGAGTAATTTGCAATCTTACAGTTGGTGGCAAGGCCGGCCTTCACGGCATACTCCACCACTTTTTTATTGAGCACGGGGAGGGTGCCCGGGTAGCCCATACAAACGGGGCAGCACTGGGTGTTCGGTTCTGCGCCGAAGGTGGTGGGACAGGAGCAGAAGATCTTGGTCTTGGTTTTGAGCTCTACGTGTACCTCAAGACCGATGACCATTTCATAACCCTTGTAAAGTGTCATACTCTTGCACCTCCCAACTCATCTTCAAGTGCCGCACCCACGCGGTATAGCAGTGCCTCACTAAAGGGCTTGCCCATCAGCTGAAGCCCTACGGGCATATTGCCCTCGCCCACGCCACAAGGCAGCGCCAGCGCGGGAATGCCCGCCACGTTCACAGGTACGCTGTACGCGTCACCCATATACATTTCCAAGGGGTTCTGGCTCTTTTCGCCCAGCTTATACGCGACGGTTGGCGCCACGGGCGAGAGGATCACATCGCACTTTTCAAGCACGCGGTCGTAATCGGCACGCACAAGGGCGCGCACCTGCAACGCCTTTTTATAGTAAGCATCGTAGTAGCCCGAGGAGAGCGCAAACGTGCCAAGCATAATGCGGCGCTTGACCTCAGCACCAAACCCTTCCGAACGGCTCTTTTTATAAAGCTCGGAAATATCCTCAAACTCGGCAGTACGGTATCCGTAACGCACACCGTCAAAGCGCGCCAGGTTTGAGGAGGCCTCCGCGCTCGAAATCACGTAATAGGCGGCAAGCGCGTGGTCGATGGCGGGCATCGACACCTCCTCGAGCCTTGCTCCCATTTTTTCATACCGTTTGGCAGCATTCAGTACCGCTTCCTTAACGTCGGGCGAGATACCCTCACCGAAAAACTCCTTCGGGATGCCGATCACAAGCCCCGAAACACCCTTGCCAATTTCAGCGGCAAAGTCGCCGTAGGTGCGGTCAACCGAGGTCGCATCGCGCTTGTCGTGCCCGGCAATGGCATTCAGGACCAAGGCGTTATCGCGCACAGTCTTGGTAAGCGGCCCGATCTGGTCGAGCGAAGAAGCAAATGCCACAAGGCCATAACGGGAAACCGTACCGTAGGTAGGCTTCATACCCACCACGCCGCAAAAGGCTGCGGGCTGGCGGATCGAGCCGCCCGTGTCAGACCCAAGGGTATATACCGCCTCGTTTGCGGCAACGGCGGCGGCAGAGCCGCCCGAGCTACCGCCCGGCACGCGGGTCGTATCAAGCGGGTTGTGGGTGATCTTCATCGCCGAGTTCTCGGTGGTAGATCCCATCGCAAACTCGTCCATATTGAGCTTGCCGAGCATGACAAACCCCGCTTTTTCAAGGTTTTCCACCACGTGCGCGTTGTAGGGTGGCACGTAATCGGCAAGCATTTTAGAGGCACAGGTAGTCGCAACACCCTTGGTGCAGATGTTGTCCTTCACACCCATGGGGATACCCGCGAGCACCGAAAGCGCCTCGCCGGCATTGCGGCGCTTATCCACCGCGATCGCCATATCAAGCGCGCGGCGCGCGTCGGTGGAGATATAGGCCCCCACACGGGGCTCGTTTTTCTCGATCGAAGCCAAATACGCCTTGGTCAGCTCTGCCGACGAGATCTTCTTCTCACGAAGGGCGAGGGCAAGCTCTGACAAATTCATTTTCAACAAATCGGACATGATAACCCCTCCTTATCCTTCTACAACACGGGGCACAGTCACGTAGCCCTCCGCCTTGGTCTTGGCGTTGGCAAGCAGCGTGTCGCGTTCAAAATTATTTTCGGGCACATCCTCACGGAGCACGTTCTTGAGGTCCACCACGTAGGTTGCTTCCGCAACACCCGCGGTATCCACCGCCGAGAGCTGATCGGCAAAGCCGATGATCGCGCCCATATCCTTTGCCACACGCGTTTTCTCCTCGCTCGAGAGCGACAGACGCGCGAGGTCTGCAATTTTCTCTACGTCAATGGTGGGAGCGGCTTTTTTGCCACCCGTTCCCGCGCTAACGCTCTCCTCAAACGCCTTGCCAAGCCCCAATACCTCAAGCTGAGAGGCATCGACGGGCGTGGGCGCATCGGTCATAGGACACGAGGCATCCTTGATCTTCGGGAAGGCAATGACCTCACGAAGGCTGTCAGCACCCACCATCAGCATCACAAAGCGATCAAGACCGAACGCGAAGCCTGCGTGGGGGGGCGTACCGTAGCGGAACGCACCCACCATAAAGCCGAAGCGATCCTCGATCTCCTCATCCGAGAAGCCGAGCGCCTCAAACATCACCTTTTGCACGTCGCGATTGTGGATACGCACAGAGCCCGAGCCCAGCTCCACGCCGTTGAGCACGACGTCGTAGGCCTGCGCGCGCACCCTCGCCTTGTCGGTGAGAAGATACTGCACGTCCTCAGGATAGGGCATCGTGAAGGGGTGGTGGGTCGCCACAAACCGATCCTCCTCCTCGGAGTATTCAAACTGTGGGAAGTCGGTGACAAAAAGGAACTTGTATTCATCCTTGTGACGCAGGTTCAACATATCGGCCACGTTCAAGCGCAGTGCGCCCAGCACCTTGCGAACGGTCGCAAGCTTGTCGGCCGAGAACAAAATAAAGTCGCCGGCCTTTGCCCCAAGGCGGTCAAGCAGGGCCTTAAAGCCCTCATCGGTAAAGTATTTGGGGAGAATCGAGTTGACGGTGCCGTCAGCGCGGAGTAAGATCCAAGCCATACCCTTCGCGCCGTAGGAGATCGCCGCCTCGGTGAGGTTTTCGATGTCGGTACGAGCGAATTTCTCACCGGCGCCCGGCACGCAAATGGCGCGCACCACGCCGCCCTGCTTGGTGACGGAGTTAAAGACCGAGAAGGTCGAGGCGGCGGCAAGGTCCGTGACATCGACGATCGGCAGATCAAAGCGAAGGTCGGGCTTATCCGAGCCGTATTTATCCATCGCCTCGTGCCAGGTGATGCGCTGAAAGGGCTCCTTGATGTCAATGCCCTTGACCTTGTAAAACAGGTCCTTAAACATACCCTCAAGGTGCTGGAGCACGTCCTCCTGCTCCACAAACGACATCTCCATATCGACCTGGGTAAACTCGGGCTGACGGTCCGCGCGCAGGTCCTCGTCACGGAAGCAGCGTGCCACCTGGTAGTAGCGGTCAATACCGCCCACCATCAGAAGCTGCTTGTAGATCTGGGGCGACTGCGGCAGCGCATAAAAGCTACCGGGGTGTACGCGAGAGGGCACGAGATAGTCACGTGCACCCTCGGGGGTAGATTTGCAGAGCATGGGGGTTTCGACACACAAAAACCCTTGGTCATCAAGGTACTGCTCCACGGTGCGCTGAATAAAGGCGCGCATTTTGAGATTGCGGTACATCGAGGGGCGACGCAGATCAATGTAGCGATACTTCAGGCGCAGATCCTCGCGTGTGTTTTGGTTATCCTCGGGCGAGAAGGGGAGCTGATCGCACTGGGAAAGCAGCTCGAGCGCGGTTGCCTTCATCTCCACCGTGCCTGTTGCAATACGGGGGTTGACAGTTTCGGCATCGCGCAGACGAACGTCGCCCGTTACCGAAACAACAGACTGGTTCTTCAGGCTCTCCGCCACGGCAAAATCGGTGGGTGAAAGGTTTGCGGCATCAAACACCACCTGCACCACGCCCTCGCGGTCGCGCAGGTCGATGAAGATCACACCGCCCATATCACGCTTGTTTAAGACCCACCCGGCCACACGCTGCTCGGTGCCGATATGCGCCTCGCGCACAAGACCGCAATAAATCGTTCTTTTCATACTGATACTCCTTTCGGAATGTTTTATTACTCTTTTATAAAAGTGCCGCTTTCGCTTGTAGGGGCGATTCATGAATCGCCCGTTTTCAGGTCGCTTTGAGGGTCATTCGTGAATGACCCCTACAAACACCCGCAGCAGGGCAAAAAAATAACGCCCCTGAAGGTGTCACAAACACCCTCGGGACGAAAGACAAGCTTCCGCGGTACCACCCGCATTCGAGTTTTCACTCCTCATAGGTACTGCCCTTGGCAAATACCCCTCGGCTGTAACGTGCCGCCACGCTCAAGCCTACTGCCTTGCGGGTTCGGTTGAGAGCTCCGGAATGTTCTTTCACCGCGCGCACATACCGTTATCCCAGCACCAACGGCTCTCTGTGATTGCTTTCGCGACTACTTTTTTCCATCATAGCCTTTTTATTATACACGGATATTGTAGCACTATTCATACCATCTGTCAAGTAGGGTTTTGAAAAATTAACCGCAAATCTTTTTAACGCGCGCGCACTACTTGCAAAAATAAGCTTTTAGGTGTATAATGTAATTTGAATAATTATCTTTTACTATAAAAAGGGGGGTGGCAGTATGAAGGCGGTCGTGATGGCGGGCGGCAAGGGCACGCGCATGGCGGGCATTTGCGCCGAGCTCCCAAAGCCGATGCTGCCCCTTTCGGGAAAGCCCATTTTGGAGCGCGAGATCGAGGTGCTGAAAAAGGAGGGCTTCTCCGACATTATACTGGTCATCAGCCACCTCGGCGACGCGATAAGAGAATATTTTGGTGACGGTGCGGCGTTTGGTGTGTGTATCACCTACTGCGAGGAAAAGGAGCCCCTTGGCACGGCGGGCGCACTTGCGCTCCTGAAGGATACGCTCGCAGGCGACGATTTCCTGCTCCTCAACGGCGACCTTCTCTTTGACGTGGATCTTTCTCGCTTTCTTGCCTATCACCGGGAAAAGGGCGGCATTGCCACCGTTCTCACGCACCCCTCAAGCCACCCTGCTGACAGCGTGCTGGTGGCGTGTGACAAGAGTGAGCGCGTGACGGCATTTCTCCCACCCGACACAGCACGCCCTGCCACGAAAAACCGCACCAACGCCGGGCTACACTTTTTCTCGTCCGCGATCCTCTCGCGCTTTGACGAAATCAAAAAAACAGATCTTGACCGCGAGATCCTCACCCCCCTCGCTGCCGAGGGGCAGCTCTTTGCCTACCATTCCCCCGAATACGTAAAGGATATGGGTACGCCAACGCGCTTTGCCGAGGGTGAGCGCGACCTCAAGCGCGGACTTCCACAAAGCTTAAAGCAGCCGCGACCGGCCATTTTCCTTGACCGTGACGGCACCATCAACCGCCACGTGGGGTTTGTGACCTCGCCCGATCAAATTGAATTACTCGAGGGCGCCGCCGAGGCGATCAAGCGATTGAACGACCGCCACGTGCCCGTCATTGTGGTGACCAACCAGCCCGTGCTCGCGCGCGGTGAGGTCGATGAGGCGGGGCTTGGTGCCATTCACGCGCGACTTGAAGCGCTACTTGCCGAGCGCGGCGCACACCTCACGGACATTTTTTATTGTCCGCATCACCCCGACGGGGGGTTTGCCGGGGAGGTCGCGGTATTAAAGCGACCGTGTCACTGCCGCAAGCCCGCCCCGGGGCTGCTTCTCGCCGCCGCCGCGAAATACAACATTTCCCTTTCGCACTCCTACATGATCGGCGACAGTGACAGCGATATGGAAGCCGGACGGCGTGCGGGCTGCCGTACCGCCGCGATCGGCAAAATGTCGGCCGATATTGTGGGCAATAGCCTGCTTGATTGCATTGACCAAATCTTAAAAAATGAGGATTTTCACGCATGACGCATCTTGACATGTTAGACGAGCTTCTTGCCCGTCATCCGGAGCTTACGCCCGTAAAAGAGGATATCTTAAACGCCTATATCGCCCTGCGTGACTGCTTTGCCGCAGGCGGTAAGGTGCTGACCGCCGGCAACGGCGGCTCCTCGGCCGATGCCGAGCACATTGCGGGGGAACTGATGAAATGCTTCTCGAAAAAGCGTCCTCTTACCAAAGAGAGCCGTGCGGCGCTCGTTGCCGCCGACCCCTTGCGCGGCGAGGTGCTTGCCGATCTGCTGGCAGAGGCGCTCCCCGTCATATCACTCACGGGTCACGCGGCGCTCTCGACCGCCGTGATGAACGATAACGACGCCGTCGCGCTCTTTGCACAACAGATATGGGGATGGGGCAGACCCGATGACGTTTTGCTCGCCCTCTCAACCTCGGGCAATGCCGAAAATCTTTTGCTTGCCACCGCCGCCGCCAAGGCGCGGGGCATGAAGGTGGTGCTCTTAACGGGCAAGGAGGGCGGCAAGCTTGCCTCTCTCGCTGACGTTGCCATTCGCGTGCCCGAAACCGTAACCTATTTGGTGCAAGAGCTGCACCTGCCCGTTTACCACACACTGTGCCGTATGCTTGAGCATCACTTTTTCCCCGTATGAGCCGACGCTTACTTTTTGTCACCACGCGCCTGCCGTGGCCCGAAAACAGCGGCCGTAAGGTCTCGCTCACCCAGTATTGCCGCGGTCTTCACGAACGCTACGGGTATGAGATCGCCCTGTTCGTTTTCCCCGAATGGGACGGTGCGCGCGATGCCGAGGGCAAGCCGCCCTTTATCTCTCAGGTGCACTTTGCCGCCCCCATTTCTCGGGCGAGAAAATGCGTGGGGCTCGCAGGGGCTCTCCTGTCGGGCAAGCCCCTCCAGCAGGCCCTTTATACCAGTGGCAAAAACCGCAGGCTGCTGCAACAGCTGACCGAGGAATTCAAGCCCGACGTGGTGATGTTTGATATGATCCGCCTTGCCCCTTATATGAAGGCTTTGAGGAGCAACGCGCGCCGCATCCTTGACCTGGACGACCTACTTTCTGTCCGCTACGCCCGTCAGCTGAAGGCGGGAGCCTCAAACGTCAGCATTGCGGGATATTATGCCGGGGGGCTCCCCACGCTTGTCGATCGCGCCTTGTGCCGCGGTGCTCTTGGGCGCCTGATCCTGAAAGCCGAGCAAAAGCGGGTCGAGCGTGCCGAGATCGCGTACAGCCGACACGCGGACGGTGTCGTGCTGGTATCCGCCGAGGAGGCAAAGGAGCTCAACCGCCGCCTGGGTGAGGAAAAGGCCGTGGCCGTGCCGCTTGGTGTGAGCCTGCCCCCCACGCCCGACGTCACAAAGCAACCCCGTACCTTCGGCTTTGTCGGCAATATGCACGTGGCGGCCAATGTCGCCTCGCTCGACCTGATCGTGCGCGAGATCCTGCCAAAGCTCACCCCGCCCTTTACCTTTGAGATCGCGGGACCCATTCCGAGCGACGTTCGCGCGCGCTTTAAGGACACCCCGGGTCTCACGTTTTTGGGAGAGGTTCCCTCGCTTGCACCCGTGCTGGCCTCGTGGCAATTTTCCCTTTGCCCCATCGCTTTTGGGTCGGGCCTCAAGACCAAGGTTCTCGAGGCCATGGCGGCCGAGCTGCCCGCCCTCACCAACACCGTAGGTGCCGAGGGTATTGGTGCCGAAAGCGGAAAGGAGCTCATCGTTGAAAACGATCCGTGCGCACTGGCCCGTGCCGCAAACGCACTCCTTGACGACCCCCTCGCCTGCCAAAGGATCGGCCGCGAGGCACGGACGTTTGTCACGCGTGAGTTTTCCTGGGAGCGCGCATTTGATGCCTTTTCACATCTCAATTTATAAGGAACATCTATGAAAATTTTACTGGACGACGGACTGCAACTGAATCAAGCCACCGGCATTGGCAGCTATGCCAAATATCTCGGCCAGGCCCTGGAGGACTTGCCCGATACCGCCGTCACGCGCGAGAATTTTACGCCGAAAAAAAAGCGATCCCTGTCGCGTCTTTCCTATTTACGGTACCTGAACTCTGCCGCCTACCGCAAGTGGCTTGAGGGCTTTGACGTGGTGCATTACGCAAACTACGCCCTGCCGAGAAGGCACCCGAAAAAGACGCTTATCGCTGTCACGGTGCACGATCTTACTGCATTTTCACACCCCGAAACGCTCCCCCGCGCCTACGCCGCCTACAACCGCTTGATGGTGCGCCGCGCGATGACGCGGGCGGATATGATCTTCACCGTATCAAACGCCATGCGCACCGAGATCATCGCGCGCTTCCCAAAGGCGAAGGATAAGGTGGTCGGGGTCTATCCCGGCCATTACACGGCGGCGGTAGGCGACACCACCCCTGCCATTTATGAGAATGAGGCGCTCACAGGCCTTGAAAAACGTAAATTTTTCCTGTATATGGGCACCATCGAAAAGCGCAAAAATGTAGCCGAGCTCGTTGCGGCCTACAACCTACTGCAAAAAACCTGCCCGACCGCGAAGGATTTCGCGCTCGTCCTGGCAGGGCGTCACGGCTTTGGTGCCGACGAGGTAATAAAATCGGTGCTAAACGCCCCCGACACCGCCGATATCCGTATGCCGGGGTTTGTTAGCAACGCCGACCGCAAAAAGCTGCTCGGCGAAGCCACAGCGCTCATCTTCCCCAGCCTCTACGAGGGCTTTGGTTCGCCTCAAACCGAGGCAATGGCGGCAGGACTCCCCCTTATTTTGAGCGACATTCCAACCAACCGTGAGGTGTCGGGCGTTTACGGCTCGTACTACCCCTTGGGTGACGAAAGCGCCCTCGCCGCACTCTTGCGAAAAGCAGTAGAGGGCAAGCTCAAGGCGGACCCCACTGCCGCAAGAGACCACCTTGCGCGCTTCGACTGGCAAAGATCCGCCGCCGAGATCCGCGCGGCTTACGAGGCGATGCTTCAAGCTACGCTTCGAAAAAAATAAACGAAAGGAGCTACGTGAAATGACAAAGCTTAAAAAAATACTGAACAGTGATGCACCCGCGTGGCTTCTTTTCCTGCGCCGCCTTTGGCTCTCACCTGCCTTTTTTGCCGCTTTGCTCCTGCTTGGATTCACCTTTACGACACTCTCGCTGGAGGTGGCGGGGGCCCTTACGTTCCTTCTCATCATTTTAATCATTTTGATCACCTCCGACGATGCCTTTTCCGCCCTTGTGCCCTTCCTGCTCCTGACGGTTTTGGTGTCGGCGTGCTACGACGGCTACGCGCTCTTTATTCCCTACTGGCCCCTGGCCTTCCCCGCCGTTTTGGTACTGCTCTTTCATTTCACCGTTTATCGCGGCACCTATTGCATCGGCACCTCGTTTGCCCCTCTTGTGGCCGTGTCGGTGGCCGTCACGCTTGGCGGTGTCGGGTGCCTTAGCTTCTCCGAGTATTTCAAGCCCGCTACCCTCTTTTACGTCGTGGGGCTCGGCTTTGGTATGGTCGGCATTTATTTACTCCTCAAATCCACCCTGTCGCGAAAACGCGACTACGACGTGCGAAATTTACTCCTCACCGCGCTCTATCTTGCGGGAATTTATGCCGCATTTTTCACCTTTTTGTTTTATGCCGAGCGCTTTGTATGGATGAAGGATGACCTTGAGATCTTCGGTCATCTGCGCCTCATCAGCATCGACAACCGCAACGTCTATGCCACCTTCCTTTTGCTTGCGCTCCCCGCCCCCTTTTATCACGCGGTCAAGGGAAAGGGACTGCATCTTGCCTGTGCCCTTCTCTTTTTAGCGGCCCTGCTGATGTCGGGCTCGCGCGGAGGATTGCTGATGGGCGTGGCCCTTTTCGGTCTTTGCTTTCTCTATCTTTTGCTGCGCGACAAGCCGCACCGCACGCGCAATTTGATCCTGCTGGCCTTGTTGGCCCTCGGTGCGCTGGCCGCGGGCGGATTTCTCATCAAATTTTACTCCTTCCGCTTTGAGGGAGGATTCATCAAGGGGGATGAACCGCGCGTACAGCTCTTGAAGCGCGCCATCGATGATTTTCTCTATCACCCCTTGTTCGGTGTCGGACTCGGCTACACCGGAAATGCCGACATTTACGATCCCAAGACCTTTGCGATGAATTGGTATCATATGATGATCCCCCAAATCGTGGCGGGTCTCGGACTTGTGGGAACGCTTGCTTATGCTTTTCTCTTTTGGCGGCGCGGCGTACTTGCCCGACGCTGCAAGGACGCCCTCTCAAGAGCGCTCTTTCTTGCCTACGTCGGCCTGTTCCTGATGTCTCAGGTCAACCCCGGCGAGTTTTGCCCCCTGCCCTACGAAATGATCGCCGTGATGATCTTTTTATTCCTTGAAGACCCTGTCGAGCGCGAAACCAAGGCGAAGCGGGAGGAAAGCGAAAAGGCCTTTGAAGGCTTGCTTGCCGGCGCCCTGTTTGACGCACCGCTCGCCGTTAAGGCGAGCACCGATTGGAATGCCGTTTTGGATCTTGCCGACGAGCACGCCGTTTTTGGTGTGCTAAGTGAGGCCCTCACACGCATGCCCGAGGATGCCCTGCCCAAGGAAGCCTTGCTGAGCCTGCAGGACAAAACCGTCACGCTCCTTTTGCAAAACGCGGCGCTTGCCGAGCACCGCAAAGCCCTTATCGACTACCTGCATCACGAGCACATCCCCGCTGTTATTTTAAAGGGAGACAGCGTGGCAAGATTTTACCCCGTCCCCGACCTTCGTGTGGCGGGAGACATCGATTGCCTCCTGCCCGAGTCGGCCATCCCCACCGTGGGCAAGCACCTGAAGACCCTTGGATTTTCCACGTGCGAAGGTGAAAGCACACACCACGTCACCTACCGAAAGGGAAACGTGGTGATCGAGCTGCACCGCACGGTATCGGGACTCCCCAAGGGGCCGATCGGTCAAACGCTCGCGACACACCTTGAAAGCATTTTTAATGAGGCCCACACCGCCACCGTCGGGGACGACACCATCCCCGTGGCGTGCGATTTCCACGAGGCCCTGATCCTGATCCTGCACACCCAACAGCACCTGCGCGAGGGTGGACTTGGGATGCGTCAGCTCTCGGATTTTGCCCTTTTCCTACGCCACGGGCTCCAAAAGGAAGGTGCAAAACGGCTCCTGCCCGTGCTTGCCGAGGTCGGGCTCCTGCACTTTGCCTCGGTTCTTGCCGAGGCGGCTGTAAGGCACCTTGGCCTGCCCCGGGAGGCCAATCCCTTTCCCCCGTGTGATGCGGCACTCGCCGAGGCTCTTGCCGCCGACATCCTTGCCGCCGGCAATTTCGGACGCGGAAGCAAGGAGTTTTCGGGCAGTGCCATTGTGACGCTGCACCGAGAGGGAAAGGGCGGCTTTAAAACGGCACTCCACAACGTATGCGAGAAGTGCCGTGCCGAGTGGCCCTCGGCCCAAAAGCACCCCGCATTGCTGATTTATCTCGTCCCGTTTTGGGTGATACGCCGTATGCTCCGCTCCCCCGTTCATCCCTTTTCCATGCTGAGATCGGCCGACAAGCGCGGAAAGCTCTACGATCAGCTGGCACTTTTTCAAACCAATGCGAAAGGAGATCCCTATGAATCCCACCGCTAAAAAAATACTGAAGCGCACCGGCATCAGCCTGGTATGCATCCTGCTTTCGATCCTGCTGCTTGCCGCCGGCTACGTATCCTACGTGCTGATCGCCTACTACCGCATCGGGGACAAGCCCACAAGCGTTGAGGCCGGTGAGGGGGGAGAGGTCCCCGTCGGTACCGAATACACCTTTATCACGTGGAACATCGGCTTTGCCGCTTACAGCCGAGATTTCAGCTTCTTTATGGACGGTGGCACCGAATCGCGTGCCTACTCAAAGGACGAGGTCTATAAGAACCTTGACGGCGTCCTCGCAAGACTCCTTGCCGAAAACCCCGATTTCCTCTTTTTGCAGGAGGTCGATACCGACTCCACCAGAAGCTACCACGTCAACCAAAGGGACTACATCTCGGCCAAATTCCCCACCTATTTTAAGTCCTTTGCCGAAAATTACGACTCACCCTATCTCTTTTACCCCTTCACCTCGCCGCACGGCAAGTCGAGATCCGGGCTCCTCACGCTGTCGAGCAAAAAGATCACCGACGCGCACCGCGTGGAGGTACCGGTGGAGGATAGCCTAATGAAGCTGGTGGATCTTGACCGTTGCTACCACAAAATGGCCCTGCCAACCGAAAACGGCAAGACCCTTTACCTTTACAATCTCCATCTCTCAGCCTACACCAGTGACGGCACCATTGCCACTGAGCAGCTGGGACTGCTGCTTGACGATATGGCCGGTGAATATGCCAAGGGCAATTACGTCATTGCAGGCGGTGATTTTAACAAGGATCTACTCGGCGAAAACACCGACATTTGCGGCGAGGGAGAAAACACCTGGGCGCAGCCCTTTCCCACAGCTCTCTTGCCAAGCGGTCTCTCACTTAAGGCGGGTGGGCGCGATGTGCACAGCTGCCGAAACTGCGACACGGGGTACGAAAAAGGCACCACGTTTGAGGTGACCGTCGATGGGTTTATCGTTTCGGACAACGTTACCGTTGGCGCGTGCGTGACCTTGAACGAGGACTTTAATCACTCGGACCACAACCCCGTCAAGCTCACATTTTCTTTAAAGCCATAACAAAAAAGCGTTCTCGCATCGAGAACGCTTTTTTTATTCTTTGATCACAGAAATACTTTGGGTCCCATAATAGGACAGGTGCGAGAGAACCTCGGCATCGATCTCTTCCCCTGCCACCACAAGGGGCACGGCAGGCGGGCAGGATACCGACGGTGCGGCGCAAATGCGCCCCATCGCACGGGAGAGCGGCAGGACCTCGGCAGGTGCGAGCATCGCCTCTCTCGGGGAGAGCCTCGCCACGGGGCGAAGCAAGGGAAGGAGGGGTGCCGATAACGGTGCCTTCAACGGGATGCTGCACAGCACCGCACAAAAATGGACCAGCTCCTGCTCGGTGTTTTCGGGTGTGCACATCAGCACCAGAAAATCGCGGTCGGCAAATTCGGGCTCCATGCCGTTTTCACGCATCAAAACAGCAATTTCTTCCCCCGTGCAACCGCCTTTTGCGGCATCAATGACAATTTTAAGCGGCTCACCCTCCGGCACGACCCAGCCGTGAGCACGAAGCACCGCGCGAACGCCCGACAAGCGGGCCGCCGTATCGGCCAAGCGCTCGGCATACCCATCGGCAAGATAGGCATTGCACAGATCCAAGGATTGCATAATGAGATAAGAGGGGCTGGTCGAGGCAAAGAGCGAGAGCGCGTCCCCGGCGCGTGCAAGATACTCCTCGGGGGCATCCTTAGCAATATGCAGATACGCGCCGCCCGTTAATACGGGTAACGTTTTATGTGCCGAGTCGGCGCACATCGTAGCCCCTTGGTCAAGCGGGTGCTGTGCGGGCGATAAAAAGTGTAGATACGCGCCGTGCGCGTTATCGACCAAAAGCGGCACACCGTGCCGCTTACAAACCGCAGAAATACCCGAAATATCCGCCACGTTACCAAGGTAATCGGGCGAGGTAAGATACACCGCGTGCGGTTTTTCGGCGCACGCCGAAATCGCCCTTTCCACATCGTCAGCCGTCACGGGGCACGCGCAAATATGCGCGGGGACCGTCGGATAGATCCACGAAACCGCGATGTCCAGTAGCGCCGCGCCGTACAAAAACGCCTTGTGCGCGTTTCGGGCGGCAAGCACGCGAGGGCGCGTGCCGCGCGGCAGGCTCATGGCGACCGTAGCCAGCATCGCCTTAATGGCGAGCGTAGAGCCCTCGGCCGAATAAAAGGTGTGCGCACTGCCAAACAGGGCCGTAGCATTGCATTCGCTTTCCTTTATGATGCCTGCGGCATCATAGAGCACGTCAGCACCTGCCACCTCTGTGATATCCATAGACTCGGGGGGCAAAAAAAGCCGACCCATATCCACGTTTTCCACACCGAGAAAGGGCTTGCCCTTGTGCCCCGGCATATGGAAACGTGCACCGCCGCGCGCCGCATAGCGGCGCACAAAATCAACAATCGGTGTCGTCATACCTGCTCCGATCTTGCAACCTGCATCATCACAGCACATTCCATGCGCTTTTTGAAAAGCTCACACCCGTAGGCATAAACGCCCCCGATGCTGCCCGTGGCGTGATAGGCGTTTGCGGCGCACCCACCCGAGCAGTAAAGTCTTGCCCAGCACTCCTTGCATTCAGGGCGTGCGTAGGCGTTGCAATGACGGAACTCATACTGCACGGCGGTATTCGACACCCCGTTCCACACGTCACCGAGGCGATAACGCTCATCACCCACAAACTGGTGGCAGGGGTAAAGCTCACCCGCCGGAGTTACGGCCATATATTCGGTGCCCGACCCACAGCCCGTGATGCGCTTGTAAATGCAGGGGCCGTTTTTGAGATCGAGCATATAATGATAAAACGTAATGGGACGCCCTTCTTTTTCGCGCTTGAGCATCTCCTTGGCGAGGATCTCATACTGCTCAAAGAGCACCGGAAGATCCTCTTTGGTAAGCGCATAAGGATCGTCGGGCGGGCAAACCACGGGCTCCATGCTGAGCTCGGTGAAGCCAAGATCCGCCATGTGGAAAAGATCGTTTGTAAAATCCACGTTTTGGTGAGTAAAGGTACCGCGAACGTAGTAATTCTTGCCGCCACGCTTTTCCACCAGCTTTTGGAACTTCGGCACGATAATGTCGTAGCTACCGCGCCCGGCCGCATTCTTGCGGAAGTGATCATTGACCTCGCGACGACCGTCAAGCGAGAGCACGACGTTGCTCATCTCGCGATTGAGGAAATCCATCACCTCATCGTCAAGCAGCACACCGTTGGTGGTGAAGGTAAAGCGGAAGTTTTTGCCCTTCTCCTTTTCCACCTCGCGCGCATACGCCACAAGCTGCTTCACCACGTCAAAATTCATCATCGGCTCACCGCCGAAGAAATCGACCTCAAGGTTACGGCGCGACCCCGAATTGGCAATGAGGAAATCCAGCGCCTGCTTACCGACCTCAAAGCTCATCAGGGCATCCTTGCCCTGATACTTGCCCTGCCCCGCAAAGCAATACTCACAACAAAGGTTGCAGGTGTGCGCCACGTGCAGGCAAAGGGCCTTTACCACGTTGCCCTTGGCCTTATAGTCAAACGCCAGATTTTCATAAGGATCAACCGAGAAAAGCTTGCCCGCCGCCTTCAGTGCCTCAATATCCTCAAGGCAATCGAGAAGCTCCTCGCGCGTCACGTCCGCGCGATCGCCGTACTTTTCAAGCATGGCAGACACGATCGCCTCGGCATCGTTTTCCTCATACATGGCGATCATATCAAAGGCGACCTCGTCAACCGCGTGCACCGACCCGCTTGCCGTATCAAGCACAATATTATATCCGTTCAGTTTGTATTGATGTACCATAATCTACTCCTTGCCAACAAAAGATAACAAATATAAAACGCTGCCGCGAGGGCAGCGTTTTATGTGTGAAACAATTACTTGTTCTCGCACTGCTGGTTTGCAACGCCGCAAGAGGTCTTGCAAGCGGACTGGCAAGAGGTCTGGCACTCGCCGCAGCCGCCCGTCGTTACGGTTTTTGCAATATCCTTGGTCTCAATCGTCGTAATTCTTTTCATGAGAAGCATCTCCTTTGTTGTTTGTTAGTAAAATTTTATCACAAAACCCCCTCGTTGTCAATGGGATTTTTTGCTTTTTTTAAACGATTATTCGGCTCTGTAATAAACGTAATGCGCAATAACGGTCCTCACCCTGCCGCCGTGCTCGAGATCGGGGGCGGTGATGACCACGCCGTCGCGCGACATCAAAAAGGAGGCTTGCATTTGCTCGATCTTGCAACGCATCACCACCTGAAAGGAGGCATAAACCAGGAGCTCGTCATCCTTGATGTTGAGCGACCCTGATTTGCCAATGACCTCATCGACGTTGCCAATGCGCTCGCTGACGTATTTGACGTGATGGCCGCAAATGCGGCGTGCCATATCCCACTTGTAGCGACGGCTGTTGGGATTTTTACTTTTTGTGTAATGCTCAATGATGCGACGAAACACGTTGATCGATCCTCCAAACGCGGACTTGTATATTTTCGAGTGTCACCTGCCCCCTCGCACGCTCACCTGTCAAAAGGTCTGTTGCAGGAGCGGGTAGGGTCACGGCAAAGGGTGCGTCACCGCACCTTGCCGCAACGATAATATGTCCCTTTTCATTTTTTCTCGAGAAGGCGAGCGCGTGCGGTGCTTCCTTCAAGAGCTTAAAGTCGCCGTCGGCAAGCACGGGATTTTCCCGCCTGATCCTGCCGAGAATTTTGTAATATGCAATCAACGCCTTGTCCTCGCGCCCCCATGGGTAGGGACGACGGCAGAAGGGATCGTGATACCCCTCCATCCCCGCCTCGTCGCCATAAAAGAGCGACGGCACGCCAAACACGGTATATTGCAACGCGGCGGCAACCTTCAAGCGCTTGACGGCAACGCGGCGCTCAGCCTCTGTCATACGCATATCCCTTAGCTCGGCGTTTGTAAATCGCCCGTCATCGGGCACGCCGCCAAGCACGGTAAGAATACGGTCGGTATCGTGGGTGGAAAGCACGTTCATCAGGCTATGGCAAACCGTTTCGGGATAGCTGACCCAAAGCTCACGCAAAGCCGCGCAAAGTGCCGCGGCATTCCCCTCTCGCACAAAGGAGATGATCCCCCGCCGTAAGGGATAATTCATCACGCTGTCAAGCTGTGCCCCCTCAAAATAGCGACGGCGCTTACCGTAAGCGATCTTATCGGCGGCATTTTCCCACACCTCGCCAAGCACCACGCCCTCACCGCCCGTGGCATTTTTCACGCGCACACGCAGCTCATCAAGGAAGGCGTTCGGCAGCTCGTCGGCCACGTCCAGCCGCCAGCCAAGCACACCCATTTGGGTATAAGTATCAACGATGCCGCCCTCACCCACAAAATAATCGTGGCAGGCAGGATTTGATAAATTAAGCTTCGGGAGAATCGGGATATCCCACCAGCACTCGTAGCGATCCGGATGGTCCTTAAAATAAAACCAATCGTGATAAGGCGAATGCTTAGAGCCATACGCACCGTTGCCGCCGTAATTGCCACGGCGGTCAAAGTAACGGCTGTCATCCCCCGTGTGATTGAACACACCATCGAGCATCACGCCGATGCCACGCTCCCGCGCGGCGGCAATAAGCGCCTCAAGCGCTTCTCTGCCCCCGAATTGGGGATCTACCGTTTCATAATCCCCCGTATCGTACTTGTGATTGGAGGGAGATTTAAAAATGGGCGACAGGTAAATGACACCCACCCCCAATGCCTTCAGGTAATCGAGCTTGTCGATCACGCCAAGGAGCGTGCCGCCAAAAAACTCGGTATTGGCAACGGGCGCGCCGGGGTATGCGCCGAATTGCTCGATCTCCTCATGCCAGCCCTCGTGATAGACAGCGCCCGCGGGGCGCGTGCCGCCACGGGGCGCGAAGCGATCGACAAAAATATGGTACATGGTTTTGCCGTGAAACCACGCGGGCGTCGCAAACCCCTGCTCCGACACCAAAAGCCGAAAGCGTCCTCGGCTTTCCGTGGCAAGCGTAAAACTCACGTTATCCTCTGCCGTGTCGGTAAAAAGCGTATCAGCACCGCGCAGGAAAAGGAGCTCGTAATAAAACAGCCCGTGTGTGTCGGGCGCGCAAAGGTCTGTTAAGCATAACGAAAGGCGGTAGGTATCATTCCCACCGCGGCAACCGACAAAGCTAAAGGGATAATCACGATCCCCCGCGCCGTCACGGGCAATGCGCAAAACCACGCCGGCAGCGCCAAGCGCGCGCGGCACGGTTGCCGTCAGGGTCAGCGTATCGGTACTAAAAAACGCACCGCGCGCACTCACGTCCCTGCCCGCGATCTTCTTTTTGATCACGGGCAGGGGGTGATTTGGTGTATGCTTTATTAACATTACTTTTTCTCACGGGGCAAGCGCGAAAGTCCCCAAATATCTCTTGCATAATCGTTGATGCTGCGGTCTGCGGCAAAGAACCCTGCACCCGCGATATTGGCAAGCGACATACGGTTCCAACGCGTGGGATCGCGATAAGCCTCAAGTGCCGCCACGTGTGCCCCACGGTAGGATTCAAAGTCGGCAAGGCAAAGATAAGGATCGGCAATGCCGGGGCCTGCCAGGAGGTAGGTTGCAATATCCGAGAAGTTCTCGCCCGCAAAGCCGACGTTGAGGTAATTGACAATGCGTGCAAGGCGCTCGTTTTGTGCGTAATACAGTGCAGAATTGTAGCCCATGCCCCAAAGCTCACTCACCTCAGCGGCGGTAAGACCGAAAATAAACATATTCTCCGCGCCCGTTGCCGCCTGCATCTCGACGTTTGCACCGTCAAGCGTGCCAATGGTAAGCGCACCGTTGATCATCAGCTTCATGCAGCCCGTGCCGCTTGCCTCCTTGCCCGCCATCGAGATCTGCTCACTGATCTCCGCGGACGGAATGAGCAGTTCAGCGGTGCTGACGTTGTAATCCTCAAGGAACACCACGCGGAGCTTTTCGGCAATTTTCGGATGCTGCTCAATATCCTTGGCAAGCATACAGATCAGCTTGATGATGCGCTTTGCCATGGCATAGCCGGGGGCTGCCTTGGCACCGAAGATAAAGGTCTGCGGGTGAATATCAAGGTTGGGATTTTCCTTAAGATCGAGGTAAAGCCCGATGATATTCAGCGCATTGAGAAGCTGGCGCTTATACTCATGAAGGCGCTTGATCTGCACGTCAAAGATCGAGCTTGTATCAAGCACGGTGCCCGTTTTTTTCGCAAGGTGCGCGGCAAAGCGCTCCTTGTTTTCACGCTTAATGGCGGCAAGACGCTCCAGCACTGCGGTATCATCTTGGAATTTCAAGAACTCACCAAGACGCTCGGGCTCGTGGCGATATCCTTCGCCGATGCACTCGTCAAGGAGTGCGGCGAGGTTCGGATTCGAGTACACCAGCCAGCGGCGGTGTGCAATGCCGTTGGTCACGTTGGTAAAGCGATCGGGATACATACGGTAAAAATCGCGGAACACGGTATCCGTTAAGATATCCGAATGGAGCTTTGACACGCCGTTGACCTTGTGCGAGCCGATGACCGAAAGGTTTGCCATACGCACCTGCCCGTAGGCGATGATGCTAAGCGCGGAAATGCGATCCCAATTGCCGGGATAAAAATTCCACGCCTCGCGAGAAAAGCGCTCGTTGATCTCCTTGACGATCATATGAATACGCGGCAAGCGCAGGGCAAACAGATCCTCATTCCAGGTTTCAAGTGCCTCGGGCATAACGGTGTGGTTGGTATAGGATACCGTGCGCGTCACAATGTCCCATGCCTTATCCCAAGAGAAGAAATAATCGTCAATGAGAATACGCATCAGCTCGGGGATGCAAAGCGCGGGGTGGGTGTCGTTGATGTGGATCGAAGCCTTTTCGGGGAGGTTATCAAGGTTGCCGTACACCGCCATATGGTCGCGAATAATGCTCTGGCAGGAGGCGGATACGAGGAAATACTGCTGCGTCAGGCGCAGGAGCTTGCCCTCGGTATGATTATCCGAGGGATAAAGCACCTTGGTGATAATATCGGCGTTGTTCGTTTCCTCCATCGCGCGGGTATATTGCCCCTGCGAAAAAAGCCCCATGTTAAATTTGGTCACGGGTCGTGCCTTCCACAAACGAAGCTGCGATACCGCATCACTGTCAGCGCCCGAGATCATCATATCGTAGGGCACGGCCTCATACGCCTCGCCCCCCTCGTAGGAGATCTCAAGTCTGCCGTTTTTCCACTCCTCCTTGACGTGACCGCCAAAGTGCACCTAATACACGCGGTCAGCGCGGGGGGTCAGCCATACCTCACCGCCCGGCAACCACGCGTCGGGGAGCTCAATTTGCATACCGTCCACGATCATTTGCTTGAAAAGACCGTACTCGTAGCAAAGCGAGAAGCCGGTGGCGGGGTAATCGAGCGAGGAAAGTGAATCCATAAAGCAAGCGGCAAGGCGGCCAAGGCCGCCGTTGCCAAGACCCGCATCGGGCTCACACTCATAAAGCTCCTCAAGCGCCACACCCATCGTTTTCAGCGCTTTTTCGTAATTTTCCTGCAAGCCGAGGTTGCAAAGGTTGGTTTTGAGGGACCTGCCAAGCAAAAACTCCATGCACATATAGTACACGCGCTTCGCGCCCGCCTCGTTGACTCTGTTTTTAAACTGACTGCGCTTCTCGGTCAAAATGTCCTTGACGGTGAGCACAGCCGCCTTGTACAGCTGCTCCTTGGTTGCCTCCTTGGCACCCGTGCCAAAGTGGCGGGAGAGCTTTTCTTCCATATTTTTTTTGATTTCTTTTGCGTTCGGGGTGAAATTCATCGGGTTCTCCTTCGGATTATGCATTCATTTTTTCATACATTGCAAGGTATTCGTCAGCGGCGGCACTCCAGGAAAAATCGGTGCGCATGATCTTGCTCATCAGCCGATCGCGCTTCGCCTCGTTTTTCCAAAGTGAAAGGGCGGCAAGTACACGCTCATAAAGCTCCGCACCGCTGTACCCCGCAAAGGTAAAGCCGTTTCCGTGCATTTTCCGACCCTCTTCCCAGTAGGGCTTGATCGAGTCGTAAAGTCCCCCCGTTTCGCGTACCACGGGGATCGCGCCGTAGCGGGAAGCGATCATCTGCGACAGCCCACACGGCTCGGATTTCGAGGGCATCAAAAAGATGTCCGAGGCGGCGTAAATGCGCTTGGCAAGATCGCGGTCGTATTTTAAAATGACGCGCACCTTGTCGGGGAAGCAACGCGCAAGCTCGGCAAAATAATGCTCAAAGCTCTCGTCGCCGCACCCAAGCACCACAAGCTGTACGTTTTGCTCGGCAACGAGCCTACCGAGGATCTCGGTCATAATATCCAGCCCCTTGTGTGCCACAAGGCGCGAGATCACGGAAAGCATGGGGATATCCCTGCTCACGGGCAAGGAAAGCTCGCCTTGCAGTGCCAGCTTATTTTCGGGCTTTTTCTCACGCGCTCTCCAGCTGAAGGGCACGGAGATCGCAGGGTCCTTTGCGGGATTATAATAAGTATAATCGATGCCGTTGAGGATCCCGCAAAGCTTATAGCGGTTTTCCCGTAAAATGCCGTCAAGCCCCTTGCCAAACGCGGGGGTGCAGATCTCCTCGGCGTAGCGCGGGCTCACGGTGCTGACAATGTCTGCCGACACGATCGCCCCCTTCATCAAATTGATGCAACCGCCGAAGTCCATGAGCTCATAGTGCTCACCGCCAAGTGCAAACACGTCACCGAGAATGCCGAAATTGTATTGCCCTTGATATTCAATGTTGTGAATGGTGAATACCGCACGGATATTTTCATATCCCGCACGCTCGCGGAAAAGATGCTTCAAATACACCACCGAAAGCGCCGCCTGCCAGTCGTGCGCGTGGAGCACGTCGGGGTAAAAATCAAGCTTTTCGATCGCTTCAAGTGCCGCCATGGAAAAATAGGCAAAGCGCTCGCCGTCATCAAAGCTGCCGTAAAGCGTATCACGCTTAAAGTAATATTCGTTGTCAATAAAATAGTAGGTGACACCCTGCTTTTTAAGCGACTTGATGCCGCAGTAAAGCTGACGCCAGGCAAGACTGACGGTAAAGGTTGCCTCATCCTTCATTTCACGACGCCACGCGTCGCCAACCTGCCCATAAAGGGGCAGGATCACACGCACGTCAGCACCCGTCTTCGCCAAAGCGGCAGGCAGGGACCCCAGCACGTCGCCAAGACCGCCCGTTGCCGCAAAGGGCATGGCCTCCGCGCCTACAAACAAGATTTTTTTCATAGTATCTCCTAAAATTTGTGTACGTATCGGTTTTTATACCATAACGCCCTTGCCGATATAGAAGGGCATGCTTTCACACCCGCAAAGCTCGCGTCCGTCGCGGATCGTCACGTTCTTATCGGTAATGACCGAGGAAAGACGGACGTTGTCGCCCGTGACGGTATCCTGCATCAAAATAGAGTTCTTCACGACCGTGCCCTTTCCGACCTTTACGCCGCGGAACAGGATCGAATTTTCAACCGTGCCCTCAATGACACACCCATCGGCGATCATCGAGCCCGTGACCTTCGCGTCATTTGTATAGCGGGTCGGCACCGAGTTGCGGATCTTGGTAAAGATCGGCTGACTCTTGCGGTAGAAAAGGTTCACGCGGTTTTTGGGGTCGAGCAGGCGCATCGAGCAACGGAAGTAGCTCTCAAGCGAGTTGATACGCGCAAAAAATCCGTCGTATTCGTGCGCGTAAAATTTATCTCTTGCAAGGTTGCGCATAATGACGTCCCTGTAAAAGCTCTTGTAGCCGTGTGCCATCGCCTCGCTCACCACGCGCTTCAAATACGTGCGGTTGGCGACCCAGATATCCGCGCAGACCTTGATCTCGCCTTGCTCATTGCCGTATTCCGCCATATCGATCACGCGTCCCGTTTCATCGGCAACGGGCATTTGGGCGTGACTGTCAAGAGACTGCACCGCCGTATTGACGGTGGTGGTGATCAGCGTGAAATCCGCACCGCGCTGCTCGTGCAATTTCATCACTGCCTTGATATCCACGTTACAGATCACGTCACAGTCCGAAAGCACCAGCACATCCTCGGTGCAGCGATCGATAAAGCTCATCACACCCATCAGTGCCTCAAGGCGCGTGCTGTAAAGGCGACCTGCCGCGGCATTGTCATAAGCGGCAATGAACGGGGGCAGGATCTTAATGCCACCCGTGCGGCGTGCAAGATCCCAGTCCTTACCGTTGCCGATATGGTCAAGGAGCGACTGATAGTTATAGTGCGTAATAACGCCAACCTTAGAAATGCCCGAGTTTACCATGTTAGAAAGGGCAAAGTCGATCAGGCGATATCTGCCACCGAAGGGGATACTTGCCATCGTACGGCGCGACGTCAGCTCCGGGATGGTCGCGTCATGAATATTCGAAAAAATAATGCCTGCTGCTGTCATACGAGCCCTCCTTTATCCGAAACGATTTCGCCGTCGGCAACCACTGCGTTTTCCTCGATCGAAACGCCCTCGCCGATCACGGCAACACCCTTTGCCTCACTTCTTTTTTTACCAACGACCGCGCCCTTGCCGATCTTCACGTCGCGATCAACGATCGCAAAGGACACGCGTGCACCCTCGTACACGATAGAGTCGCCCATGAGCACCGCGTCCTCAACGACCGCGCCCTCCATGATGCGCACATTTTCACCAAGCACCGAGTTTCTCACCGTGCCAAGGATCTCGCACCCCTCGGTGATCGATACGTTTTCAACCACCGCCGCGGGACCTATGTACTGTGGCGGCGCATTTTCGTGACGCGACAGCACGCGATGACTGCCGTCGTTGAGCTTTAAAACGGGGTTCTCGCCGAGCAGATCCATATTGGCTTCCCAGAGCGAATCGATGGTCCCCACGTCCTTCCAGTACCCCTCAAAGGAGTACGCCATCATCTTCTCGCCCGCACCGAGCATGGCGGGAATGACGTTTTTGCCGAAGTCGTTGGAGGAATTCTCATCCTTCGCGTCGGCGATCAAATAGTCAAAGAGCTTTTCCTTTGTAAATACGTAAATGCCCATCGACGCCTTGGTGCTATCGGGATTTTTGGGCTTTTCGGTAAATTTATAGATCCTGCCGTCCTCATGCGTGCTCATGATGCCAAAGCGGCTTGCCTCGGAAAGCGGCACGTCAAGCACGGCAATGGTGCAGGCTGCACCCGTTTTTTTGTGATAGTCGATCATCTTGGCGTAATCCATGTGATAAATATGGTCACCCGACAGGATCAGCACGTAATCGGCATCGTAGCGCTCAATAAATTGCATGTTCTGATAGATCGCATTTGCCGTGCCGCTGTACCAATCAGCACCGCCCTTGCCCTGATAGGGGGGCAGGATCTTCACACCGCCGTAGTTGCGGTCAAGATCCCACGGCAGACCCGTGCCGATGTACTCGTTTAACACCAGCGGCTGATATTGCGTCAACACGCCTACGGTGTCAAGTCCCGAGTTGACGCAGTTCGAAAGCGGAAAATCAATAATGCGGTATTTTCCACCAAAGGTAACGGCAGGCTTTGCCGTTTTGTCAGTGAGTGCATAAAGTCTGCTGCCCTGCCCTCCGGCAAGCAGCATTGCCACGCATTCTTTTTTCTTGAACATACACTGTCCTCCATATATGAATTTTACATAAAATAAGGATACGGGTTTATTTTTCTTTGATTTTACCGCGCTTTTGCGGCGCCTTACGGCGGCAGCGAAGCAGCACCGCACCAAGCGGGGGGAGCGTCAGCTCCGCGGACTGCGCCATACCGTGCATCGGTATCTTCTCCGTGCGGATCGCACCGTCGTTGACGACCCCGTCGCCGCCAAAGCATACGGCATCGGAATTCAGGATCTCCTCCCAAACACCGCCATACGGCAAGCCGACACGGAAATTATGACGGCAAACGGGTGCATAATTGATCACCGCCACGACCTCCCTGCCCTTGCGGTCGATACGCCGCAAGGAGATCACGCTTTGGTCGCGGTTGTCGGCATCGATCCACTGAAAACCCTCAAAGCCGCCGTCCTGCTCAAAGAGCGCGGGGGTGCTGAGATACAGGTGATTCAGGGTCGCCACGTAATGCTGAAACGCCGCGTGCTGCGGGTAATCCAGCAAGAACCACTCGACCTGCTTTTTGTAATCCCACTCGCAAAACTGCGCGATCTCACACCCCATAAAGAGCAACTTTTTGCCGGGGTGCAGCATCATGTACGCAAGATGCGCACGCGCGCCCGCAAATTTTTCACGGTAGGCACCGGGGTGTCGGTCAAGCAGTGATTTTTTACCGTGCACCACCTCGTCGTGCGAGATCGGCAGCAGGTATTTTTCCCCAAACGCGTAAGTCAGCGAAAAGGTCAGCCTTTCGTGCGCCGCCGCGCGGTACGCGTGGGGCGTTTCGGCATACGCGAGGGTATCGTTCATGTAGCCCATGTTCCATTTGAGATGAAAGCCGAGCCCGCCGCTGTCCATGCTCGTGAGATTCCCCCACGCGGTCGATTCCTCAGCAATCATCAAGACGTCGGGGAACGCCCCGCGCACGTGGCCGTTCAGCTTGCGGAAGAACGCCATTGCCTCAAGATTGCGGTTGTCGCCAAAGACGTTGGGGATCCACTCGCCGGGCGCGCGGTCGTAATCCAGATAAAGCATCGAGGCGACCGCATCGACACGCAAGCCGTCAACGTGGTATTTTTCGATCCAGTAGGAGGCGCTTGAAATAAGGAAGCTTTGTACCTCCTCGCGCCCCACGTCAAAGCAACGCGTGCCCCATCCGCGGTGCTCCATGCGGTCGCTGCCCTGATACTCGTAAAGCGGCTCACCGTCAAATTCGTAAAGCCCGTGTGCGTCCTTCGGGAAATGGGCAGGGACCCAGTCAAGAATGACGCCAAGCCCCGCCTCGTGCATGGTATCGACAAAGGCCATAAAATCGTGCGGTGTGCCAAAGCGCGAGGTCGGCGCAAAGTATCCGGTGACCTGATAGCCCCAGGAGCCGTCGTAGGGATGCTCCATCACAGGCAAAAGCTCCACGTGCGTGTAGCCCATTTGCTTGGCATAGGTCGCCAGCTCACGTGCGATCTCCCCATAGGTGTAATGGCTGCCGTCCTCGTGCCTTTTCCAAGAGCCGAGGTGCACCTCGTAAACGTTGATGGGTCGGCTCTCGATCGGCTTTTTCGCCTCGCGGCGGCGGTAGGCAAGCCAGCCCGCGTCACGCCACTCGTAGCCCTCGATATCAAACAGGACCGAGGCGGTTTCGGGATACTGTGCGGCAAACGTGCCGTACGGGTCAGCCTTGTAAACGTCGCCGTGCGGTGTCTTCATTTTGAATTTATAAAGACTGCCCGCACCCAAACGGTGCACGGGAATACTGCACTCAAACACGCCGCCCCCCGTCACACGCCGCATGGGATCCGACTCGCCCCAGCCGTTAAAATCGCCTACGGCAAAAACGGCGTATGCGTGCGGCGCCCATACGCGGAACACGTACGTATCTCCCACGCGGTGCACGCCAAGATAGTCGTGGCTTTGAAAGTTCGTACCCTGATGAAACAAATAGGGCGCAAGCTCTCCCTTTTGCTGCATGCGATCACCTCCCGTATCGTTGTTGTACAGTACAGTTTACTTATACCGATCTTTGCATGTAAACTGTAATTTACATATATCCAATATTATTATAGCATTTCAACTTTTTAAATGCAAGGGTTTTCGCAACACTTTATTCGGGTAAATTCTGCAAAATCTGCCTTCTAGGCACCCGTTTTGGGGAATTTTTTAAAAAATTTGTTGAAAAATGCGCAATGTGCACCATAAAAATTGCCGAAAAGTTTCGCCTCCGTGCGCATTGACATTATAAATTTATTTTGTTATAATGTTATGTTGTGGGCGTATGCTTTTTTGGGAGAGTGGTGCTATGAAAGAATTTTTTCCGAGCATAGTTGAAAACAGGGCGCTTCTTCGGCGCATCGGTGCGGAATTTTTTGCGCACTCCTTTTCCCACGCCTATATTTTAGAAGGCCCCCGCGGGTGCGGCAAGCACCTGCTTGCCCGTCAGATGGCAATGGCGGCGGCTTGTGAGGCGAGAAATGACGACGGCAAGCCCTTCCCCTGTGGCACCTGCCGTGCCTGCCGCAAGATCGCCGCTGACAACTGCCTTGACGTGATCACCGTCAAAAAGCCGGAGGACCGCACCACCATGGGCGTGGAAACGGTGCGTGAGCTCCGTGCGGGGCTTAAGGTCGTTCCCAACGATCTCGACGTAAAGGTCTATATCATTGAGGATGCACATACGATGACCACGGCCGCGCAAAATGCATTTTTGCTTTCGCTGGAGGAGCCCCCTGCATTCGTGCTCTTTTTGTTGCTCACCGAGGATGCACGCGCCCTGCTCGAAACGGTACGTTCGCGCGCGCCCATACTTCGCCTGCAACCGATCCCACACGATGCCATGCGTGAGTTTTTGACCGCATCGTCCGTCGGCATCTCATGCGGCGGTGCCGCACTTTTCAAAGAACGCCCTGAGGAATTCGAGGCGATCCTGCAGCTCTCGGACGGCTCGATCGGCAAGGCGCTGTCCCTGCTCGACGCCAAAAAGCGTGCCCCGCTCCTGGAGCGCCGCGCACTCGCCGAGGACCTGCTGGAGCTGCTCGCCAAGGGCGGCGCTCAGGACGAGATTTTTTTGCTCCTGCGTAGCTTTGGCTCAGGACGCGACGAGTTCCGTCAAAGGCTTGCTATGCTGAAGCTGGCCCTGCGCGACCTGGTGCTCCTCACACGCACCGAGCATGCACCGTTGCTGTTTTTCACCGACCGTGAAAAGGCCGAGACCCTTGCCGCACGCTTCACCACCGCAAAGCTCCTTGGCTTCGTGCGCGCAGTAGAACAAACCGACGAGGCCTTGGCCTCAAACGCAAACGTGCGTCTTTCACTGACACGCTTGCAAACACAATTATTTACCGTTTAAAGGACGTTGGCCCCGCCAACGCCCAAGGAGTGTAACCGTATGGAAAAACAAAACAAACAAGTAGAAAGAAAAGAAGGCGAGCCTCGCATTTCAACGCGCCCCGGTAACTTTATCGTTCCCGGCGCCGCACCTGCCGAGGGGAACGCCGCCAAAAGCGGCGGCAAGCGCCACAATCGACGCCGCGGTCGCCGCGGACACGGACACGGGAACGCGGCAAACGCGCAAAAGCCCGTCGAGGCACCGCAAAACCAAAAAAGCAATCCGCAAAATGAGAAAAAGCAGGGTGGTGAGCCCAAAAATACGCATCATCCAAAGGACCGCCGCGACCGCCGTCACGGCCATCGCTCGAAGGATGCCGCCAAAAAAACAACGGTCCCCGAGATCAGCGACACCTTAAAGCACGAGCTCGATGCCGCATTTTCCGCCCCCATAGAACCGATTTCCTTCCTTTCGCCCATCTCGCGAACCGAGAAAAAGGCAAGCGACACGGTGGTGGATACCAAGGAGTTCGAGGTCGATATCGCCACCGCCGCCTATCTTCTCGACGACGTTCCCTGTGGCTTTCCCATCCCCGACGGCAAGGCTGTTGAGGTCATCGGTGTACGCTTCAGAAGCGCGGGAAAGATCTATTTCTTCTCGCCCGCCGGCGAGCGCTTTAAGATCGGTGAGGCGGCTATCGTTGACACCGCAAGAGGCCCCGAATTCGGTGAGGTCGTGATGCTCAATCGCAAAATGGCCGAAAAGGATATCGTCCAGCCCCTGCGATCCGTACTGCGCCGTGCCACGGCCGAGGACATCGCCCACGATGCCGACAACCGCAAAAAGGAATCCGAGGCCCTGACGGTTTGCACCGAAAAAATTGCCGCGCGCGGCCTTGATATGAACCTCGTTGACGCGCAATACACCTTTGATAATTCCAAGCTTCTCTTTTACTTCACGGCCGAGGGACGTGTCGATTTCCGCGAGCTGGTACGCGATCTTGCGGGCCTGTTCCGCACCCGCATCGAGCTTCGCCAGATCGGCATTCGCGATGAGGCGCGCCTCATTGGAGGTCTTGGTATGTGCGGCAGACCCTTCTGCTGCGCCACACACCTTTCGGACTTCGGTCAGGTTTCGGTGAAAATGGCCAAGGAGCAGGGGCTTTCGATCAACACCTCGAAGATTTCGGGCTGCTGCGGCCGCTTGATGTGTTGCCTGCGCTACGAGCACGAAAGCTACGCGGCCGAGGCGGCGCTGACCCCCAAAAAGGATACGCGCGTTACCACCCCCGATGGGGCGGGCACCGTTGTGGATGCGACCCCGATCACGGGAATGGTCAAGGTAAGGCTTGACAGTGCCCCCGAGGAGGCACCCACTACCTACCACCGCGACAAGCTCACCGTCCTTCATCCGAAAAATGCCCCCGCCACGGCTGAGGCACCCATTGCCGACAAGGACGAGAAAAAGGCGTAATTTCCCCGGTCCGGATCAGGGTTATAACGCCCAGCTTAAAAATTTATAGACTTTTTTGCAAAAAACAGTTGCTTTTTTCAAAAAATGTGTTACAATGAAATCACATTATGATGTAATGGAGGTACTTATCATGGCTTACAAGATTACCGACGCTTGCATTTCCTGCGGTGCTTGCCAGGGCGAATGCCCCGTAGAGGCAATTTCCGAGGGTGCAGACAAGTACGAGATCAATCCCGATCTTTGCGTAGAGTGCGGTGCTTGCGAGGGTGTATGCCCCGTTGGCGCACCTCAGGCTGAATAATCATCGCCAAAAAAGCGGCGCGAAGCGGAACTCCGCTTCGCGCTCTTTGTTTAAAAGGAGTCACCATGGAACAAAACCTCACCCTTTTGGAGGACGAACGCATCGATGAGGTCAACGAAAGACTGCGGCTGATTCAAAAAAAGCACGCGCTCGCCTTTGGCACCGATGCCTTTTTGCTCTCGGCCTTCCTGCGCCCCGCCCCGCGCTCACGCGCGATCGAGCTTGGATGCGGCAACGGCATCATTTCGCTGTTAGCCATGGCACGGGGGCGTTTTTCGCACGTTACGGCGCTGGAAATACAACAGGATATGGCCGAATTGTCGGCGCGAAACGTCATCCTAAATCACCTTGAGGATCGCATCACCGTGATGGAATGCGACGTGCGCACCCTCACCCCCGAGACCCTCGGCGGCGAGGTGGGTGTAGCCTTTGCCAACCCCCCTTATATGCGGGAGAATAGCGGCTTTGCCTCGCCGCACAAGGAAAAACAAACCGCCCGCCACGAAACCGAGGGTGGAATTGCGGAATTTGCGTCGGCGGCGGGGAAAATTCTTAAATACGGCGGGCTTTTTTACGTTGTTTACCGTCCTGACCGCCTTGAAAGTCTGTTTTCGGCACTCAAGGAGCACCGTCTTTCCCCCAAGCGTCTTGTGTTCGTGCACGATCACCCCGAGGCAGCCCCCTCCATGATCCTGCTCGAAGCAAAAAAGGGTGCGGGTGAGGGGCTTGTGATATTACCGCCCCTTTTCCTGCACGAAAAGGGGGGCGACCAAACGCTCTCCCTCCGTGCACAAAGCATTTACGATAACGGCACTTTTTAATACCGTTCCCCCGCTATTTTACGCAAGCCCTGTGTAAGATACGATCCCCTCGTACACACCGCGGGCGAAAAGCTCGGGCTGCTCGCTCATCAATCTTGCATCGCGCGCATTGGTGATAAACCCAAGCTCTACGAGCGTGGCGGGCATATTGGTACGCTTCAAAACGTAAAGCGAGGGGCGGGCAAACACGCCCCTGTTTGGCAGACCCGTTTCAGCGGCAAGCCCCGCCAAAATATCGGTGGCAAGCGCATCCGCCACGCCCCCTCTTGAAAACACAAACGCTTCACTGCCCGTGGCGGCGGAAAGCTCGGAGGCGTTGTTGTGAAGGCTGATAAAATAATCCGCCCCCCAGCTGTTGGCGTCCTCCACACGCGCGCGAAGGCTCGTGGCATTGGAGGTCCCAAGCTGCGTTTCGGGGGTCGGGCGCGACAAGCGCACCTCGTAATTGCCGCTCGCGCGCAGCAGGGTCGCGAGATCCTGCCCGATGCGATAGACAATATTTTGCTCCCGAAGTCCGTTCCCCTCCGCCCCGGCGTTGGGGTTTACGGGATTGTGCCCTTGATCGATGTAGATCTTGATTGCCATAAAATCCCCCCAAAACAGTCTTTGTGTCATCTTATGCCAAGCCCCCCGACCCTGTGACTGCAAAAGAAAGGAAGCCTTATGTTAAACGAAGAAAAAAACCGCATCGTCGGCGGAACCCTATACTTGGTCGCAACGCCGATCGGCAACCTTGCCGACCTCTCGGAGCGCGCCAAAAAAACGCTGGCCGAGGTCGATTTTATTGCAGCGGAGGACACACGCAATACCGCCAAGCTCCTTTCCGCCTTTGGCATCACACGCCCACTTGTTTCCTACCACGATCACAACCGACGCGAGCGCGGACCGCAGCTCGTGGAGCGATTGCGTGCGGGCGAGAGCTGTGCGCTTGTCACCGACGCAGGCACACCCGCGATCAGCGACCCCGGTGAGGATCTTGTCGCGCTTGCCGCCCAAAGCGGCGTGCCCGTGACGTCCGTACCCGGCTGCTGTGCCGGCATTACAGCACTGGCCCTCTCGGGTCTTGCTACCGCACGCTTTTGCTTCGAGGGCTTTTTGCCGCGTGACAAAAAAGAACAGCGCGAACGCCTGGAGCTTCTCAAAAATGAGACACGTACCATGATCTTTCACGAGGCCCCCCACCGCTTGAGGGAAACGCTTGCCACCTTTGTAAAGACCTTTGGCGAGGAGCGCGGCATTGCCCTTTGCCGAGAGCTGACGAAGCGTAACGAGGAAATTTTGCGCGTGAGTGTGGGTGGCGCGATCGCTCATTATAAGGAAACCGAACCGCGCGGCGAGTACGTGCTGGTGGTCGCAGGCGGCGACGGGCAGGCGGAAAGCACGCCCGCATCTCCCCTTTTGTCACTCTCCCCCGAGGAGCACGTCGCATATTATGAAAAGCAGGGTATGGCCCGCATGAACGCGATCAAAGCGGCGGCGAAGGAGCGCGGGATGCAGAAAAACGAGCTTTACCGTATATTACATCAAGAAAAATAACGAAAACCCTTGATTTTTGTATTTTTTTATGCTACAATTTTTTTATTATTTTGATTTTCTCAAAGGAGCACCGATATGGAAAAACGTAAGGTTGGCGTGATCGGCGCTACCGGCATGGTAGGCCAACGCTTTCTCACCCTGCTTGATGATCACCCCTATTTTGAGGTAACGGCACTCGCCGCATCTGCTCGCTCTGCAGGCAAAACCTACCGTGAGGCAGTTGGTAGCCGCTGGAAGCTGAAGACCCCCATGCCGGCTTTCGCCGCGGATATGCTTGTGCACGATGCCGCCAACATCGATGAGATGAAGGCGCTTTGCGATATGGTATTTTGCGCCGTAGATATGAAAAAAGAGGATATCCGCGCCCTGGAGGATGCGTATGCCAAGGCTGAGATCCCCGTGGTATCCAACAACTCCGCACACCGCTGGACGCCCGACGTGCCGATGGTCATTCCCGAAATCAACGACAGCCACCTTGCCGTTATCGACGCGCAAAGAAAGCGCCTTGGTACCAAGCGCGGCTTCGTTGCCGTAAAGCCCAACTGCTCGATCCAGTCCTACGTACCGATGCTCACGGCCCTTCTTGAGTTTGAGCCCTACGAGGTCGTAGCGACCACCTACCAGGCCATTTCGGGTGCAGGCAAAACCTTCAACGAGTGGCCCGAGATGATCGACAACGTCATTCCCTTCATCGGCGGCGAGGAGGAAAAGAGCGAGC
>JAFVYZ010000005.1 GCA_017508425.1 Clostridia bacterium
CAAGCTCCCAAAAATCGTGCTTCTCTCCCTCAAATACAAAGTTTTTATCATATTCGTCGTAGTGAATGGTTACGATTTTTGAAACATTGATGATGCTTGGTAGATTCGTTTTGATATAGGTGACTTTCATATTTATCCTCGCAAAAATAATCGGTGTACAAAAGTGAACGTATCGCGCAAAAAAATGAATGTTCTAAAAGAACATCGTGCGGTAAAATGATTATAGCACACCAAATACATTTTTGCAAGGAGATTTGCGATGAAAAAGGGAATTAATATTTGGTCTTTTCCTGCGGGTACCGTGAAAGCCTCTCTCACGCTCGCCAAGGACGCGGGCTTTGAGGGCGTGGAGCTGGCGTTGAATGCTGAGGGCGAGCTTTCGATGCATTCGAGTGAGAGGGAGATCGGGGAGATCAAGCGGCTCGCCGACGATATGGGGCTTTCTCTTTACAGCCTTTCCTGTGGTCTTTGCTGGGACTATCGCCTCAGCGACGACGACCCCGCAATGAGAGTGAAGGCCAAGGATATGATCAAAAAGCAGCTTGAAGCTGCAAAAATTCTTGGCGCTGATACGATCCTCGTGGTGCCGGGCGTTGTGAACGTAGAGTTTTCAAGCCCTGAAAAAAAGGTCGCCTATGACGTGGTGTACGATCGTGCACTGGAGGGCCTGAATGAGCTGAAATCCTATGCTGAGAGCTTACAGGTAAACATTGGCCTTGAAAATGTGTGGAACAAGTTTTTGCTTTCGCCCATGGAAATGCGCGATTTTATCGACAAGATCGACAGCCCCTTTGTTGGCAGCTATCTTGATATCGGTAACACACTTTACTGCGGTTATCCCGAGGATTGGGTACGCATCCTTGGCGATCGCATCAAAAAGATCCATTTTAAGGATTACCGCATGGCGGCGGGCGGGCTGCACGGCTTCGTGGATCTGCTTGCCGGCGACGTGGATTATCCCGAGGTGATAAAGGCGCTTGGCGAGATCGGCTACGACGGATGGGTATCGGCAGAAATGATCCCCAACTATAAGCATCACACCGATGCCATCATTTATAACACGTCCTATGCCATGGACCGTATTTTAGGGAGGAAATGAATATGTTAAAGGTAGGTTTGATCGGATGCGGCTTTATGGGAGCCATGCACGCCAATTGCTATAAGAATATTGAGGGTGTCGAGCTGGTGGCACTTGCCGACCTGCGCGCCGAGAAGGCGGCGGAGCTGGCCAAGGGCACGAACGCACAGCTCTTTGGCGACGGCAAGGAGCTCATTGAGGGCGCCGACGTTGATATCATTGATATCTGCTTGCCGACGTATCTGCATGCCGAGTACGCAATGCTTGCCATGGAGAAGGTAAAGTATGTGTTTGTGGAAAAGCCCGTGGCGCTCACGAGGGAAGAGGGGGAAGCGATGCTCAAAAAGAGCGAGGAAACCGGCTGCCAAGTGCAGGTCGGTCAGGTCATTCGCTTCTGGGATGAGTACGTGGAGCTGAGAAGGATCCTTGAGTCGGGTGTCTATGGCAAGGTCGTAAACGCCAACTTCCGCCGCATCAGCCCCCGACCCACGTGGGGCTGGGATAACTGGCTGCTGGATACCGCGCGCTCGGGCGGTGCAGGGCAGGATCTGCACATTCACGATATCGACTTTGTCCTCTCGCTTTTCGGCGAGCCCCAGAGCTTTTACACCGTTAAGAGCGCAGGCGGTGAGGCGAACTCCTACGTAAATACCTTGATGCAATACGATGACCTTGTGGTCGGCGTTGAGGGCACGTGGGATCTGCCCGGCTCTCACCCCTTTGAGGCCACCTTCCGCGTGGTGCTTGAAAAGGCGGTCGTCGAAAACGCGGGCGGCAAGCTGATGCTTTACACAAACGAAGGCGCAAGTGAAATTAAGATCGAGAAAAAGGCGCTTGCGGGTGAAGCCTACAAGGGCGGCAACGTATCTGACCTCGGCGGCTACTATAACGAGCTTGTGTATTTCTGCGATAAGGCCGCTGGGGGCGAGGCGATCACCGAGGCAACACTCGGGGACGGCGTTGCATCGCTTGCGTTTGTGTTAAAGGAGCTGAAGTGATGCTAAGAGTAGGCATTGTCGGTTGCGGCAATATTTTCACCATGCACGCAACCTCCACACATCACCTTGCAAACGCCACGCTTGTCGGCGTTTGCGACATCAAAAAGGATCGAGCCGACAGGGCGGCGGCAAAATACGGCGTTGCGGCTTATTATGACTACAAGGATCTCATCACAAAGGATAAGATCGACGTCGTACATATCTGCGTGCCGCATTATTTGCACCCCGTTATTTCAAGATATGCCATTGAGCAGGGCGTGCACGTGCCTTGTGAAAAGCCAATGAGCATTGCTTATGAGGATGCGATTGCCAATGTGAAGCTTGCCGAGGAAAAGGGTGTGAAATATGGCATTATCTTTCAGTGTCGATTCAATAATACCTCTCGCCTTGTAAAGGAAAACATCGAAAACGGCAAGCTCGGCAAGGTTTTGTCGGCAAGAGTGGTTTTAACGTGGTGCAAGCCCGATGAGTATTATTCGCTCTCGGACTGGAAGGGAACGTGGGATAAGGAGGGCGGCGGTGTGATCATCGATCAGGCCATCCATTCCATTGACCTGGCCAACTGGTTTATTGACGATGAGGTCGTGTCGGTGCAAGCGCATCTTTCAAACCGCGGTCATGAGATCATGGAGGTTGACGATACGGGCGAGGGCTTTATCCGTTACAAAAACGGCGCGACGCTCGCATTTTGGGCAATGAACAATTACGCGTGTGACGAGGCGATCGAGATCCGCCTTTGCTGTGAAAAGGGCAAGGTCACTATGAGCTACGACGACGCGAGAATTGAGTTCTCCGACGGCACTGTGCTCTCGGTCAAGCAGGATGCGGGCGATATTCATTACGAGGACGGTAAGGATTACTGGGGATTCCAGCATATCCGCGAGATCGCCGACTTCTACGATGCCGTAGAAAAGGACCGCGAGCCCTTTATCAGCGGTAGGGAAGCATTGAAAATTCAAAAGCTCATCTGTGATATTTACGAAAAGGGCAGATGGTAAAGCAAAATAGCACTGCGCGTTTCAACGCGCAGTGCTATTTTGCAAAAAGATGTTGAAAACGGGAGTTTTTTGTGTTATACTAACCACAATAAGTAACTGCGAAAGGGGCTTTTACTATGAAACCGATTCAATCCATGGAGGATCTCAACTCTCGCATTAAAAAGATTCTCATTACCAAAGAGGAGATCGACGCTGCGATCCAAAAAGCCGGTAAAGAGATCGACAAGATCTACGACGGTCGCCCGATCCTGCTTGTGAGTGTTCTCAAGGGCGCGTTTGTTTTTATGGCGGATCTTTGCCGTGCCATCTCGGTGCCCTGCGAGATCGGTTTTATGTGTGCAAAAAGCTATTATGAGGGGACGGTCTCCTCGGGCGTGGTGCAAATCACCATGGATCTTGACCGTGACGTCAGCAATTACCACCTGGTGATCGTGGAGGATATCATCGACACGGGCCGAACGCTGCGTGACATCTCCAACCTGCTCAAGAGCCGCAAGCCCTTGTCCTTCCACGTGGTGACGCTGCTTGACAAGCCCTCGCGCCGCATTGTGGATCTTACTCCCGATTATTCGCTCTTTACCATTCCCGATCATTTTGTGATCGGCTACGGCCTCGATTGTGGCGAGTATTATCGCAATTTGCCCTATATTGCGGAATACGGGGAATAACAGGCACCGCGTTTTTTCGTATTTTTCATCGTGTGAACAAAGCTTTTTCGGCGCAGGACCCTCCTGCGCCGAAATTTTATTATTTTTTATATTTTTTAGTTGAAATAGAGGAAAAATGTGGTATAATAAAGGGTGGAAAACTCTTGTTTTGCCAAATCTTCAACATTTTATGAAACGGAGAGCATTTATGAACAAGAAAGTAGAGAAGGTGCTTGCGCTCATCAAGGAGCACGACATTAAAATGATCGACTTCAAAATGGTCGATATCAACGGTCAGTACCGCCACGTGACGATCCCCGCGGAGAATTTCTCCGAGGATACGATGAAGAGCGGCATCGGCTTTGACGCCTCGAACTACGGCTATGCCGTGGTAGAGAAGAGCGACATGGTCTTTATTCCTGACCCTGACACCGCCGTGGTCGATCCCTTCTGCTCGATCCCCACGCTTTCGATGACGGGCAATGCTATGATCATTGACACGCCCGAAAACCGCCCCCTGCCGCAGTACCCGCGCAACATCGTGCGTGCCGCCGTGCAGTATATGAAGGATCTCGGCGTTGCCGATGAAATGAAGATCCTGCCCGAGTTTGAGTTTTACCTCTTTGACAACGTTGGCTGGGAGGTCAGCGGCCGCGAGATCAGCGCCACGGTGGATGCACAGCAGTCCTACTGGAACAGCGCCACCGAGGGTCTTGGTGTGGTCGTTCCCAAGCAAAAGAACTACCATATCGCTAAGCCCTTTGATATTTCCTACGAGTGCCGCTCCGAGATGTGCATGCTGATGAAGGAGATGGGCATTGACATCAACTATCATCACCCCGAGGTTGCGGCGTCGGGTCAGTTTGAGATCGAGCCTCAGCTCGGCGAGGTCGTGCACATGGCTGATGCCACGATGATGATCAAATATATCATTCATAACACGGCCCTCAAGTACGGCAAGAGCGCTACCTTTATGCCCAAGCCCATTTACGGCGAGGCGGGGAGC
>JAFVYZ010000006.1 GCA_017508425.1 Clostridia bacterium
ACGCTCGCTTCCGCTCTGCGACCGCTGCAACTCGTACAAGCACGCTCCCCCTGCCACCGGCAGCGCGTGCTTGCACTCCCTCTCGCGCGCGGCGCTCGGTTCAAAGCTCGACTTCGACGATAAAAAATAAGGGCATCCCCACGAGGGGGATGCCCTTATTTTTTGGCGGAGAAGGAGAGATTTGAACTCTCGCGCCGGTTTAAACCCGACCTACACCCTTAGCAGGGGCGCCTCTTCGGCCAACTTGAGTACTTCTCCAAATACGGGATTCTTTTCACTCTCCCGTGTACCCTGCGAGCGCCGTTTGCAAAACTCGCTTTATTATTATATCCTACCGCATCTCTTTTGTCAAGGGATTTTTTAAAAAATATTGCAATGGGCACACAAGCGCAAAACCACCTGTGTACCCACGGTTTTACTTTGTAATAAGGACGTGTGCGCCCTGATCTTCAAAGGAAAAAGAAACCTCTTTGAGCTCGGGGAGTGCCATTCGCACCGCCGCGCGGCGCTCTTGGGGTACAAAGAAGAGCAAAAATCCACCGCCACCGGCACCGAGAAGCTTCCCACCGAGGGCCCCTGCCCCTTTGGCGCGGGCATAAAGATCGTCAATGTGCGAATTGGTAATGCGCTCGGTAATGCCGCGCTTCAGCTGCCAGCCCTCATCCAACAGCTCGCCAAAGCGAGTCAGGGGAGCCTCCCCTTCAAGAAGCCCTGCGGCCTCTCTTGCCATATCGCGCATACGGCAAAGCTCCGCCGCCTTTTTCTCCAACGCCGCCCGATGTGCGGTCTGAAGCTCGGCGGACGTGCGCGACACGCCGGTAAAAAAGAGCATCATCTGTGCCTCCAGCTCCGCCTTTCGTGAGGGCGAGATCGAAAGAGGCGTAACGGTAAAATCCTCCCCCTCAAAATCAATACGGTTCAGGCCTCCAAAGACGGCCGCGATCTGGTCCTGCACTCCACCATCCTCTCGGCAAAGGGTACGCTCAAGATAAATGGCCTCGCGGGCAAGATCCTTACGGGAGATCGTTTCTTTTCTTTTTTGGTGGATGGCAAGAAGCAGCCCCACGGCAAACGCGCTGCTCGTGCCTAAGCCCGACCGTGCGGGCAAATCGGCATCATACGCCACGTGCACGCGGTGAAGATCCTGCCACAAAAGTGCCTCGCGCACAAGCGGATGCTCGATCTCGCGAAGATCCTCCACGCGCTCGGTCTTGCTGTACACCACCTCACTTTGATACGGATAAAGCGAGGGAAGATCGCGGAGTGTCACGTAGCAATATTTGTCGATCGTGCTTGACAGGACGGTGCCGCCGTGTGCGGCATAAAAATCGGGGAAATCGGTACCGCCCCCGAAAAATGACATCCGAAACGGAACTTTTGTAATAATCATATCAAACAGTAGCCGCCTCGGGCTCCTTTTGGGCGGTGCATTCGCACGCCGACTTCGGCACGGCAAAGCGCACGGCACCGGGGCAGACCTCAATGGTAAAATCATTGGCCATCACGATCTCACCGTCCAGGGTATATCCAAAGCCCTCGGGCGCCACCACGCGCACACTCTTGCCGCGGCGATAGGTAATAAGATTTTTAAAGCGAGGATCGTCAAGATGCTCGCCCTTCTTATATACGCCGATGAGCTTTACGAGCGTCAGGCGCGACAGGGGCTTCACCAGGCACACGTCAAGGAGGCCGTCGTCATTGAGCGAGTGGGGCGCACAGCAGTACGCACCGCCGACGTAACGACCGTTGGATACGGTGCAAAGCAGGATCTTACCGTCGTTTAATTTCTCACCGTCAACCCACACGGTGCAGTCGTTCTTCATCGCGGTCATAAGGGCTTTGATGATGCCCGTGGTATAGGCGTTTTTGCCACCGATCAGCTTTTTGCGGCGCACCTCGTGCATGGTCTTGGCAACCTCGGTATCAAACCCAAAGTTGGTGACGTTGATGGAGTAACGGTCGCCGATCCGCATGGCATCGACCACGCGCTCCTCAGCATGAATGAGCGCATCCACGTCCAAAAATCGTGCCGCACCCCCGTAATATTTCACGTAATCGTTGCCGCTGCCGCAGGGATAGCAGGTCATCGAGGCGTTTTTATGGCCGATGACACCGTGGAGCACCTCGTTGGCAGTTCCGTCACCCCCACACGCGTAAAAGCGCATTTGCACATCGGGCTCGGCTTCAAGGCGGGCACGCACATAAGCGGTCGCATCCTTGGCGGCCTTCGTAGGATAAAATTCAATGGAAAGCTCGGGATAATCGGTTTTTAGCTTCTCCTGCAAGGCGGCAATACGCTCGGTATTATCACGCCCGGCGGTAGGATTGTAAATAAAAATATGCTTCATCTCAAAAAGCACTCCTTACCCGAAAGGTTTTATAGCCAAAGGCTATCTGGGAACTTATTTCATTATATCATAAACGCATATTCATTTCAAGACTTATTTCGATCACCCGAAAAATTTGGCGAATATAGACGAAAAATCGGGCAAAAATGAAAAATTGACCAATAGGCACGCCCCTCCCGTATCTTGATTCATGCCCGTTTATATGATATACTGTTATTGTATTTTTTGGAAAGGAGTGCGATATGTCATCATCGACCAAACGGGCCATTACCGAGTCCTTTATCTACCTGGCCTCCAAAAAGCCGCTTGAAAAGATCACCGTGCGCGACATCGTTGACGATTGCGGTATCAATCGCAACACCTTTTATTATCATTTTCAGGATATTTTTGCCGTGCTTGAGGAAATTTGTCTGTCCGGCACGCGTCACATCAAAAATGACCTTCCCGTAGGCGAAATGCTGAGCGATCTGTTTTTGGTGTTAAGCGGGTACGTTCAAAGGCACCCCAAGGCCATGGGGCACCTGACGGCATCGGTCGGCGTCAGCGGTACCGAGCGCTATTTTGCCAAGGGGTTTGATAGTCCCGTGTTTGAGGCACTCGTGCGCGACACCGCGGCCAACGAGCCCCTTCTTCGCACCGCTACCGTTTTCCTGCGCCATGCCTTTATCGGTCTTCTGATCGACTACATCAACGCCAAAGGCAAGATCAACGCCGACAAGCTCGCCGAGCGCATCGCCATACTGGCACAGGGCGTCAGCGACGCGGCCAAAAGGCGCGCCTGATTCTCATCATTACGCACAAAGGAAGGATAGAATATGAAACGAGCCAATATCGTTAAGGAAGTCAGGATCATTCACGTGATCGTTTCTGCCCTGTTATTTTTCTCAGGCATATTTCTCATCGCCCGACCCGACATCGGGGGCTTTGCCGCACGTTGGCTGGTGGGTGCCAACCTGATCCTGACGGGGGCGGTGCGCATCCTCGGCTATTTTTCAAACGACCTTTACCGCCTTGCATTCCAATATGACCTTGCCATCGGCGGGCTGGCCGCCATTCTCGGCGTGCTCATCTTCATTTACCCCCACAAGGTCACCGAGCTTTTGCCCTACGTGCTTGGCACCTACGTCATTCTCGACGGCCTCTTTAAGCTGCAGACCGCCTTTGATGCCAAGCAGTTCGGGATGCGGAAATGGATCGGCCTACTCGTGTCTGCCGCGGCCGTCAGCGTGTGCGGCATTGCGGTGCTAGTAGGGGCTACGGCGTGGAACCGCGTAATGCTCACGGGCGTCGCTCTTGCCGTGGATGCGGCAGAAAACATCTGGAACACCATGGCAACCGTTCGCGTTCGCGCCAAGGGGCAGGACCGCTTCGAGGACCTGCTTGAGGAAACCAAATCATAAGGAGAAATACCATGCAAAAGATCAAGATCTTTACCGATTCCTGCGCCGATCTCGGCGCCGACATCCGTGAAAAATACGATATTGATTTTTTCAAAATGTGCACCGTCGATAACGGAAAGGAAACACCTGCAGACCTCAGCGACGTGGCCTTTATCCGCGGCTTATATCAGGAGATCCGCGAAACGGGCCGGCGCATTTTCACCACCCAGGTGCCGATGCACGAGTTTGAGCGCGGCTTTACCGAGGCCGTGCGCGAGGGCTACGCCGTCATCTACGTGGGCTGTGCTCTGCCGATGTCAAGCTCGGTGAACACCGCCAATCTTGTGGCAAAGCAGCTCCTTGAAAGCTACCCCGATGCGGTCATTCGCTGCATTGACTCCACCAACTGCTCGCTGGGCGAGGGGATGCTGGCGGTCTTAGCCGCGACCCTGCGTAATGAGGGCAAGGGCGTTGACGAGATCGTAGCCGAGATAGAGGCACAAAAGCGCCACGTTAACCAATTTGTCACCGTCGGCTCGCTTGACATGCTCAAGAAAGCAGGACGCGTCAAGGGCTCTGCCGCATTTTTCGGCAACCTTCTGGGGGTAAAGCCCATCATCATTTCCGACTACAACGGCCAGAACGTGCCGATCGTCAAGGTCAAGGGGCGCAAGGCCTCGCTTGACAAGATCGTTGAGCTGATCGGGCAGGCCGTGATCGATCCCGCAAGCCAAACGGTATATATCGCACACGCCGACTGCGAGGCCGATGCCGAGTATTTGCGCGCGGCGCTCATCGAGCGTTGCGGCTTCAAGGATGCGTACATCTATTTCATCGGCCCGATCGTGGGCGTTTGCATCGGCCCCGATGCCATCGGCGCCTGGTGCTTCGGCAAGAAAATTGAGCTTGCGATCTGATAAGGAGAAACTTCATGGCAACCTATGAGCTGAACGGCGCGCTGTTCGCCGATATGGTGCGCGGCGGCGCGGGCAACCTGCGCGCCAACGCCAAAACAGTGAATGACTTAAACGTTTTCCCCATTCCCGACGGTGACACGGGCGATAATATGTCGCTGACCATGGAGGGGGCGAGCGCAGAGCTGCGCGACATTGCCTCAGACTCGATCTCTTACATTGCCGACAAGCTCGCGCGGGGCATGCTCCTTGGCGCGCGCGGCAACTCGGGTGTCATTCTCTCCCAGCTCTTTGCCGGCATTGCCAAGGGGCTTTCGGGTGTGGATCGCGCCGATGCGGCAGCCCTTGGCAACGCCTTTACGCTTGGCGTCAAGCAGGCCTATGCCGCCGTGATGACCCCCACCGAGGGCACGATCCTGACCGTGGCAAGAGAGGCGACCGAATACGCCACCGCGCGGATCACCGAAAAAACCACGCTGGAGGATTTCTTTTCCAATTTCATCCGCGAAATGCGCGCATCGCTCTCGCGCACGCCGGATCTTCTCCCGATCCTGAAGGAATCGGGTGTCATTGACAGCGGCGGTGCCGGGCTTGTGTACGTCATTGAGGGTATGAGCAAGATCTTAAACGGCGAGGCGGTCGAAGCCGCAGCCCCCGCAGCACCCGTCACCAACACCCCCGATTTCAGCACCTTTACGGCCGATAGCGAAATGACCTTTGGCTATTGTACCGAATTTTTACTACAGCTTCAGAACAGCAAGGTCGAAGCGGACGCATTTTCCGCCGACACGCTTGCGGCAGAGCTGGCCGACATGGGGGGCGACTCGATCGTTTGCTTCAAGACAGGCACGATCATCAAGGTGCACGTGCACACCATGACCCCCGGTGCGGTGCTTTCGCATTGCCAGCAATACGGCGAGTTTTTAACGCTCAAGGTTGAAAACATGACCCTGCAGCACAGCGACACGACCATTGACAACCGCTTTGAAGACAGCACCCCCGAAAGGCAGGAGCACAAGGCGTTTGGCGTGGTGGCCGTCGCCAACGGCAAGGGCATCAAGGAAACCTTCCTTTCACTTGGCGCTGATGTGATCGTCGAGGGCGGCCAAACGATGAATCCCTCCTCCGAGGATTTTCTTGCCGCGTTTGACACCGTCAATGCTGACACGGTGTTCGTGCTTCCCAATAACAGCAACATCGTGCTGACGGCACGCCAGGCGGCCGCGCTTTACAAGGGCGCTGACGTGCGCGTGCTGAACAGCAAGACCATTGGTGACGGATATGCGGCGCTGACGATGCTTGATTTTGAAAGCGGCGATGCCGACGCGATCGAGGAGGCGCTCACCGACGCGATGTCTGGCGTGATCACGGGCCTTGTCACACAGTCAGTTCGCGACTCGCACCTTGGCGGACTTGATATTGCCAAAAACGACTACATCGGCTTTGCCGGCAAGGAAATGCTGGCTGACGCCAAGACCGCAGGCGAGGCGGCTTGCAACTTGCTTGCCGCCCTTGATATGACCGACCGTGAGGTGCTTATTGCCATTTGCGGCAAGGATACCACCGCCGCCGACATGGATGCCGTGCGCGCATTTGTGAGAAAAACCTACCCGACGGTTGAGCTTTTCGAGATCAACGGCGAGCAGGATATTTACAATTTCATATTTGTAATAGAGTAAAAAATCGCTCCAACGCATTTCGCGTTGGAGCGATTTTGCTTATTTATTGCAAGGAATTTTTGATCGCCACGCCCGACCACAGAAAAATGATGACCTGCGCGGGGATCCCAAGCAGATAAATAAGCCACACATTCACACCCACCACAAGCAAGGTCACGTGCGCGGCGGCAAGCACCGTCCACATCAGGATCGAAACGATCAGATAATTACGGCGGCGGTTAAACCAGACCGAGTTCATAATGAGCCACACCACGGCCGACACGGGCACCGCCCAAACGAAATTAAGCCAGGCATTTTCCTCAGCGGGAAATACCAGCTGCATGGTCACAAATAAAAAGGTAGCGATCATCCAGACCAGCAAGACCCCCAGCCACGTGATCACACTACGGCGGCGCTTTCTCACGGTAGTCTGTGCCGCAGGGGGAACGGGACGCTTGTGCGTTTCCTCAAGCAAATAATCCACGCTCACCAAAAAAATATCGGCAATGTTCTTTAACACTGCCACGTCTGGGATCGACTCGCCGCGCTCCCATTTTGAAATGGCCTTGTCGCTGTAATTCAGCTTTTCGGCAAGCTCAAGCTGTGTCATATTGTTATTGCGGCGTAATTCCGCAATATTTTGGGCAATAATGTTTTTCAGCATCTGCCACGCCTCCCTTTTCCTGCTTTCCATAAAAGAATATCATATTTCAAAGGAAAAATCAAGAGGCGGCTCTTATTTTCCTGCACCGTTTTGGCATTTCTACCGGCAGTAGAGCGATTTTTTGAGCATTCTACTGTGACAAAAACGAGAGTATAGTCATTTTCTTGCCACTTTTGATTGACTTTAACAGAATTTTACAGTATAATATATGATGTGATATAATGAAATCATGTTGCTTACGCGACAAAATTCAGGAGGATTCTCACATGCAAAACAGCTCCTTCCGTATCTTTACGGACTCCGGATGCGACATCGCCCCCGCACGCTTAAGTGAGTGGGGTGTTTCCCTTGAGGCCTTGACCTTTCGCTTTGACGATTCCGAAAAGGAATACACCAATACCGATATGTCTCCCAAAGAATTTTACGAGAAGATGAGGGCGGGCGGCATTGCCAAGACGGCGGCCGTCAACACCGAATCCTTTGCCACGGCATTTGAAAAAGCGCTGGCCGAGGGCAAGGATGTTCTTTATCTCGGCTTTTCCTCGGGCATCAGCAACACCTACAACGCCGCACGCATCGCAGCGCAGGAGCTGCGCGCCAAGTACCCCGAGCGTAAGATCTTTGTCATCGATTCCCTCACGGCCTCAGCCGGCGAAGGACTGCTTTTGTGGTTCGCCGTACAAAAAGCAAACGAGGGCGCCACGATCGATGAGGTCGCAGCGTACGTTGAGACCCTGCGCCCTTCGGTTTGCGCGTGGTTTACCGTTGACAACCTCACCTATCTCAAGCGCGGCGGCAGAGTCAGCCCCACCACGGCGCTCCTCGGCAATGCCCTGCACATCAAGCCCGTGATGCACGTGGATGACAACGGCAAGCTCATAAAGGTCGCCACCGCCCACGGTCGCAAAAAATCGATCGCGGCGCTGGCCGAAAAATATAAGGAAACGGCCATCGATCCCAAAGATGGGTGCGTGTTTATCTCACACGGCGATTGCCCGGAGGATGCCGAGTTCCTCGCCAAGCTCCTTTTGGAGCAAAACGGTGTCACCGTTTCTCTCATTACCGACGTAGGACCCGTGATCGGTGCTCATTCGGGCCCCGGAACTCTCGCACTCTTCTTTGTCGGCAACAAACGATAACAAGATTTTGATCAACGAGGTGCATTATGGCAAACAACACCGAAAAAAACAACGAACAGTTTCTTGACGGCAGTCTTCTTGCGCAAATGGCGCAGGGCGGTGCCGCGCTCCTTCGATCCAATGCGGAGGAGGTCAACAAATTAAACGTATTCCCCGTGCCCGACGGCGACACGGGCGACAATATGCGTATGACCATTGAAAGCGGCATTGCCGCCCTTGAAAAGGTCAACTCCACCGACTTGGCCGAGGTCATGCAGACCCTCTCGCGCGGCATGCTTCTTGGCGCACGCGGCAACTCGGGAGTGATCCTCTCTCAGCTCTTTGCCGGTATGGCCAAGGGCTTTGAAAGCTGTGAAAAGGCCGATGCCAACACCATCGGTCACGCCCTGACGCTCGGCGTGAAGCAGGCTTACAGCTCGGTCATGACCCCCACCGAGGGCACCATTCTCACGGTGGCCCGTGAGTCGGTCGAATACGCCGTGGCCCGCATTACCGGAGAAAGCACCATTCGCAGCTTCTTTGGCGACCTTGTCAAAGAGATGCACGCCTCCTTAAACCGCACCCCCGACCTGCTTACTACTCTCAAGGAGGCCGGCGTGGTTGACAGCGGCGGTGCCGGACTTTTGTACATTATGGACGGCTTCAACAAGATCCTCAACGGTGAGGAGATCGACGCCGAGCCTGTACCCGTCATCGAGAAAAAGAGCGTGCTGGACCTCACGGGCTTTACCGCCGACAGTGAGATGACCTACGGCTACTGCACCGAGCTGCTTTTGCAGCTGCAAAACAGCAAGGTCGATGCTGAAAACTTCGATAACAATATCATCACCGAGTTCCTTTGCGGCATCGGTGACTCGGTGGTTTCCTTCAAGACCGGCACGATCGTCAAGATCCACGTGCATACCCTCACTCCCGATAAGGTGCTCGGCTTTTGCCGTCAGTTCGGTGAATTCCTGACCGTAAAGATCGAAAATATGTCGGTCCAGCACAGCGAGATCGCGATTGAGGAAGAAAACAAGCCGCAGGAAAAGCCCGCCGAGCGCAAGAAATACGGTATGGTAGCCGTTGCCAGCGGCAAGGGCGTAGCTGACACCTTCCTTGAATTGGGCGTGGATACCATCGTCGAGGGCGGGCAAACGCAAAACCCCTCCACAAACGATTTTCTGGACGCCTTCGCGCGCGTCAACGCCGAGCACATTTTCGTGTTCCCCAACAACGGCAATATTTTGATGGCGGCAAAGCAAGCGGCCGAGATTTACACCGACGCCAAGATCCACGTCATTGAGAGCAAGAACCTCGGCCACGGCTACGTTGCCATTTGCGCCGCGGACTTTGACTGTGACGATGCCGATGCCATCGCCGAGGCCTTCACCGAGGCAATGGCTAACGTCACGACCGGCAACGTTTCCCCCTCGATCCGAGACGCGGAATTAAACGGCGTAGCCATCAAAAACGGCGACTTTATCGGGTTTGTGGGCAAAGAGATGCTGACCTCAAACGTCGATATCAACGACACCGCACGCATCTTGGTTGACAAGATGCTGGAGGACGGTGAAAAATTCATGCTCACCGTGTTCTGCGGCAAGGATTGCACCTCCGAGGCCCGCGTGGCACTCGAAAACCACCTCGCCGACAATCACGCCGACATTGAGCTTTATTTCATCAACGGCGATCAGGATGTATATCCCTTCATTTTCGTCGCTGAATAACGAAAAAACAACAAAAACAGCAGGTCAGAGCGACCTGCTGTTTTTTTATTTAAGCAACACTTTCGTTTTGTTCTTCCTCGCTGTCGCAAAGAAGCAAAATGCCTGCAACCACGTTGAAGAAAATGAGGATGCAAACTTTAAGGCCCACGCCGATCGGCGACTTGCGCTTCACCGCTTTGCAATAAACGGCCAGCATCGGTATCATCCAGGCGAGCGGTGCCAAAAAGATGAGCGCTACGATGAGCATCACAAAGAGGTCCTCCCCCCCAAAAGCACCGATCAACGCGACAAAGGCAAACAGGCCCGCATACAGTGCAACGATCGACAGGGTAACGATCAACAGCACCATGGATGCGATCCTGAGCCCCGAGGTCTTGGGCGCCTTCTTTTGCGGCTCGCGAGCGTAGGCGTACTGAGGGCTCACGGGGCAACCGCATTTTACGCAAATAACCGCCTCATCAAAAAGCTCCGCACCGCATTTTGTACAATATTTCATAAAAGCACTTCCTTTCGCTTGATCTCGACATTTCCGCCGTCACCTACATTATACTACATGTGAGGCGTCCCGTCAATATTTTCCCGGCAAGTTGTCGGCGCACTTCCCCTTTGGCCTTTATTGGCGTCCCTCGTTTGAATCGCAAAGAAGAAAAATTCCGGCAAGGGCGCTGACAAAGATCAGCGTACACACCTTAAACGCCACACCGATCGACTCATTATTTTTTCGTTTGATCATAAGATAGACCAGCATCGGGAACTGCCACGCAAACAGGACACCGACCGACAAAAAGGCAAAGCCCAATCCCGAGCGCGCCAGAGCAACCGCCAAGATCAAGCCCACGACCGCGATCGACACGCTGATGATCATGAGCACCATCGCCGCCGTTCTAAGACCCGTGCCCTTACATTTTACAACCGCAGGCTTCTTTTCGGCCGCATCGCTCTCCACGGCACAACCGCATTTCATACAAAGCACGGCCTCATCAAAAAGCTCCGCACCACATTTTGTACAGTATTTCATTTTTGCACTTACTTTCTTTTTGTAGTTATTTTTTAACTACCAATTGCATTATAAAGCATTTTTAACTCAATGTCAATACTTATAGTTAAATTTGCTATAATAAAAGCAGGAAAGGGGTGATCGTTGTGCTCTCCTTGGGCGAAAAAATCAGGAACGCAAGAGAGGATATTGATCTACTGCAATCGGATATGGCACGGCTCATTCCGATGAATCAATCCAACTACTCCAAAATCGAGCGCGGCGTGCAAGAGCCAAGCATTGCGCAGCTGCGCCGCATTTGTCAGATCTTAAAGCTTGACCCACGGTATTTGCTCGATCTTGACAATTTTGAAATGCTCACCGCCAACGACCTGAAGCTTCTTTCGGACGTCAAAGATTTCATCAAAAATCATCAAAATTAAAAGGTCGCCGTTCGGTCTGCACTTTGTTTTGGAAATATTCCGTTTCCGCTTGCGGAACGCAGTTGTTTAGACTGCGAGGAATATTTCGGGACGGCGTAAATTGAATTTCAATTTACCGCTAATTGTGCACGCCGTTGGGCGACCTTTTTGTTTTGGTCGGATCATACCGACCGGGTGCTTTTGCGATACGCCAGGGGCGACATTCCCGTTTCCTCCGAAAAGCAACGCGAAAAATAATAGGGGCTTGAAAAGCCGCACCGTGCGGCGATCTCCTTCACGCTGCGATCGGTATAAGAAAGCTCGTTTTTGGCGCGATTGATGCGCAGGGTAAGAATGTACTCACTCGGTGACAGGCGCGTGACACGCTGAATGTTACGGCGCAGCTGGGATTCCGAGATAAAAAACCGTCGGCACAGACCCGCCACCGAAAGGCTTGGGTCTGCAACGTTCTTGGCAATATAAGACACGATCACGTCCACGGGCACGGTATTTTTTTGCACGACTCCGTCGCGCAGCACCTCGCAAAGCAGCTGGTACGCCAATCCCTTCATTTTAAAATTAACGTCGCTTCGGTGCTCATTCCACACGTCGATCACCTCGGAGAAAAGTCGCACCGCCCGCTCAAAATCGCCTGCCGGGAACACCGACGGAGAGGGGAATTTTTCAAAAGCATCGCGTGGTGTGCATTCAAAATCAAGCACAAAAAATGCGCATTTATCGGCCAGCTTCTTGCCCGAATAGGGAAGATTTGCAGGCAACAGTAAAAAATCGCCCTTACCGGCCACGAGCGTTTTGTCCTCAAAATGATACTCGATCTTTCCCTCGGTAAACAACACGATCGCATTAGCGCCACGCGATGCAAAGCGATTTCGCGCCCAGGCAAGATGCTTGATATAATACGCGCGCACAATACTTTTAATGGTAAGATCGCCGATCATAAGCATCATCTCCCTTCCCCTCATTACTTGCAGTATAGCACGTTTTGCCTCGCCTGTCAATGACGGATTTTTATATTTTTTTGACGGATAACTGTATTTACTCACGCGCGTGAAAGTGCTACAATGCAACTAGGAGGTGACGGAATTATGAAATCTTTTACTCAAAACCGCCCCATGATTGAAAACGAATACGAGCTTGCCAAGTTCGATCCCGCCACGGGTCTTGACGCCGAGACTCTGAAGGCGACGCTGGAAAAGATCCAAAATACCGATACCGATGAGCCGCGGCCCTTAGTGTTTGCCAAGGCTTACGCCTATCTTTGCGACAATCTTCAGCTCGAGATCAACGAGCACACGCCCTTTTCGGTCAAATTCAACGTCGGCATCGATTACAGCTATTTTGCTACCAACAGCATCCTTGAGACCACCATGTCTCGCCCTCAGCGCACCAAGGTGCTGCGCGAGAAGATGCCCGAGGATCTTAAAAAGGCCGAGCTCTTCCGCAAGGTGGGTGTCGGTTACTTCTTTACCGACTTCTGGCACACGGTACCCAACTGGACCAACGTCATCAAGTACGGCTTTGCCGGTATCCTTGAGAAAACCCGCGAATCGAAGCAAAAATGGCTCGACAGCGGAAAAATCGATCAAGATCAGATCAACTTCTTTGACTCGGTCATCATTTGCTACGAGGCGATCCTGCGCCTGCTTGGGCGCGTGTACGACTACTCGCTGAAGTTTGACGTGCCCGCATTCTCGGCGGCCATCAAGAACCTAACGACAAAGGCACCCGAGACCCTTTACGAGGTGATGCTCATCTCGGCCCTTTACCTCAACTTTGAGGAGTTTGGTCGCGAGCGCGGAAGAACCTTAGGCCCGATCGACCGCATGTACCTGCCCTACTACAAAAACGATCTGGCGAACGGCGTGCCCATGGAGGAGCTCGAGGACCTGTTCCGCTACTACTTCATCCACTTTACCGCCGCCAAGCGCTACGCCGAGCAGCCCTTCACCATCTGCGGCTGTGACAAAGACGGCAACGACCTCTCGAACGAATTGAGCCTGAAGATGCTGGAGATCTACGATGAGCTCAACATCTACGATCCCAAGATCCAGGTGCGTTACCACAAAAACCTTGACAACAAGATCTTCCGCCAGGCCCTGAAGATGATCCGCGGCGGTCACAGCAGCATTTGTATCATCAACGACGCGGCTGTGTTTGCAGGCTACGAGCGCATCGGCATCCCTGTGGAGGACGCGCAAAATTACGTGGTGCTTGGCTGCTACGAGCCCATTATTATGGGACAGGAGGAGGGCGAGATCGCGCCCGTGCGTCTCAATACCGTTAAGTGCATTGAGTTTGCCTTAAACGGCGGTAAGGACCTCATCACCGGCGAGCAGGTCGGATTTGAGAGCACCACCGACATTACGAGCTTTGAGCAGTTCTTCAACTTGTTCCTCGAGCAGGTCGATTACTGCACCGAGTGGTCGCTTGATTTCCTGCGCAATCAGAGCGTGTATAACACCATGATCAACCCCGCGCCCATTTACTCGAGCACCTTTGACGCGTGCATCGAAAAGGGTCGCGACGTACACGAATACCCCTTGAAGTATAACAACCTCTCGATCAAGCATCTTGGTCTTGCCACGGTGGTCGATTCCCTCATGGCGATCAAGAAATACGTCTTTGAAAAGAAGGAAATTTCCCTCGCCGAGCTGACCGAAGCACTTAAAAACGACTGGCGCGGCTACGAGGATCTGCAAACGAGAATCATCAAGGATACCGAAAAGTACGGCAACAACCTGCCCCGCCCCGATGAGCTTATGGTGAAGATCACCAAGCACTGGGCGGACCGCTACTGCGGCAGAAAGCTCAAGCGCGGCGGCGTTTTGCGCCTGGGTCTTGACTCGGTATATCACTGTGTCGCCTTTGGCGAAATGACGGCAGCCTCCCCCAACGGACGCAACTGCGGTACGCCCTTCTCGAAGAATATGTGTGCAACCGAGGGTCAGGATCGCGGCGGCATCACGGCACTGATGCAATCACTCCTTAAGGTGGATGCAGCCGATTTTGTCGATGCTACCATTTTCGACTTCATTATGCACCCCTCGGCTGTGGAGGGCGACAAGGGTCTTAATGACTTTGAATCCCTGATGAAGATCTTCTTTGCCGGCGGCGGCTTTGCCGCGCAGGGCAATATCGTCAGTGGCGAGATGCTCAAGGACGCACAGGCAAACCCCGAAAAATATTCCACTCTGCAGGTTCGCGTTTGCGGCTGGAACGAATACTTCGTGAAGCTCAGCCGCGTAAAGCAGGACCTGTTCATCAAGCAATGTGAGGTGTCAGGATAATGATTTTTGCCACAAAGCCCTTTGAGATCCACGACGGCGACGGCATCCGAACGACCGTATTCTTCAAGGGTTGCCCCCTGCGGTGCAAGTGGTGCCACAATCCCGAATCCTTTGCCTTTAAAAAGCAGATCATGTACGATGAGGGCGTGTGCAAAAACTGCCATAAGTGCGTCGGGCTCTGCGAAGCCAATATTGTTATCGACGGCAAGCACGTATTTTTGCGCGACAAATGTGTGCGCTGTGAAAAATGCGCGAGAGTTTGCCCTGCCGAGGCGTTCAGCGTGTCGGGCTACGATATCACGCCCGAAGCACTTGTCGAGGAGCTGCTGCGCGATGAGCTGATCATGAAGGGCAGCGGCGGCGGCGTCACCTTCTCGGGCGGCGAGCCCCTGATGCAGGTCGATTACTGCGTGAAGGTCGCAAAGCTCTTAAAGGAGCACGGCATCAATCTTGCCGTTGACACCAGCGCCTTTGTGGCGCGTGAGGCGATCGACAAGATCATACCCTTCACCGATATGTTCCTGTTTGATATCAAGGCGATCGACGAAGACGTGCATTTTGCCTGCACGGGTGTTTATAACAAGCAAATTCTTGAAAATATCAAGTACGTGGATAGCCTTGGGATCCCGATGGAGATCCGCTACCCGTATGTGCCCGGGATGAACGACGGCGAGGTAGAAAAGATCGGCGCGTTTATCGCGAAGCTGAAGTCCGTCAAGGCGGTACGCATCCTGCCCTATCACAGCTATGCCGAGCACAAATACACCTGCCTTGGCATGGCCTACCCCATCCCCGACGTTCCCACCCCCACCAAGGAGGAGATCGCGGCGGCCACGGAAAAAATGAAGGCACTTGGCGTCAATGTCGTGCCCTATTGACAATAAAAAGAGCAAGCACAGCCGTGCTTGCTCTTTTATTTATGCTTGCTTTTTCTTCGGCAGCAAGCTCACCGCTACGGAAATAGCCACAATGCCGCCGCCAATGCCAATGCCAACGAGGAGCGCCTGCATCAGGTATTCGGCAAAAAGGGAAAAATCTCCGATCAGCAAATAGCGCATCGTGTAGTAAAGAGCGCCGCCGGGCACGATCGGAATGGTGCCGGGCACCAAGAATACGGGGGCAGGGGCATGGCGCCAACGAGCACAGCACTCCGCAAATACCGTCGCCACAGCGCTGGCGACAAAGGCCGCGAGGAATAAAGAGCCCCCCAAAAAGATCACAGTGTAATACAGAAGCCACGTAAAGATGCCGCAAGCACCGGCCAAGGCCAAATGCTTTGTGCGCACGCGAAACAGCACGGCAAAGCCGAGCGTTCCAAGGAGTGCCGTGATCAGCTGTACAAAAAATACGGTGCTGAAAAACATTACAACGCACCTCCCATAACCGCCATCGAAAGCAAGTAGCCAAAGGCGATCATCAAGGACGCCAAAATCGCTTGCATGGTCTTTAACCCCCCGGCAATAAGGTCGCCGCACAAAAGATCGCGCAGGGCTGTGCCAAACGCGACGCCGGGCACAAGCAGCATGATCGTGCCGATCATAATAATGCCGCTGTCCGCCCCTCCCAGGAGCAAGGCCGCCACGGAAGAAAGAAGCCCGGCCACAAAGGCCGACACCAATGTTTTTGCCAGGTCATTGATGCGCCCGGTGGCAAATAGATCGATCACACCAAACAACGCGCCGATAAAAAGTGCCACTAAGGCCTCGGAAAGACCGCCGCCGAAAAAGACGGCAAAGGCCGAAGCCGCCACGGCCGAGGCCGGGATCGCCGTATATGGGTGGTAGGCACGGGCGCGCTTGATCTGCCCGATGCGAGCATCCACCTCCTCGGGTGCGATCTTATGCTCACAAATGTCACGTGAGAGGGCGTTTAAAAGCTCCAGCTTATACATATCCGTGCCCGTGGCATGGATGCGCCGCATTTGCGTGGAGCGCGTGCCGTTTGGCATATGTACCGAAGCGTTGATCACCGAAATGATACTGAACACCTCAACGTGATCCGCCCCCCATGCGCGGCAAATGCGGGCAACGGTATTTTCCACACGGCTGACCTCGCCGCCGTTTTTGAGCATACCCTCCCCGACGTCAAGCGCCAGGCGCAGGATCAATTCAGCCGTGCTTTCCCCCACGGCGATACTATTTGTCGTTTGTACATTCATATCCAATTCCTTAAAGTGCTTTGATAAAGGCAAGCAGGTCGTCGTAACCGCCGTTTTCATATTCGCGAATATCATCATCCCTCTTATTGATCAGGTAGTCGGTCAAAAGGAAGGTCTTCATACCGACGGCGCGAGCGGGGATCATATCGTCGGTCACATCATTGCCCACCATCAAGCACTCCTCGGGCGCCACGCCGATCCTTTTTGCGATATCCAGGTAATACGCCTCATTCGGCTTAAAATAGCTGCTGTTTTCGAAGGTGGTATAAAACAGGAAATCCTCAGGGGCAAGGTCCACGTAGCCCATGCGCGTTTCCGTAGCGATCGCGGGGAAGCCGGGCGCGGTGGCAAGCACGCACGGCAGTCCCTTTTCCTTGACCGCATCCACGATCGCGCGGGGACGCGCATCAACGTTGCACACCGCACGCGTACCGGGAAAATCCTTTTCATAAAACTCATCGAACAGTTCGATCGGGGGCATCGTTCCCTCTTCATAAAAGGAGCCGAACACACGCCAAAACACGGTCTCATTGGTGCACCTGCCGTCATTGACGATCATCGCATCGGTGCCCGCAAAAAGAGCCTTTGTAAAAAGCGCGGGGTCATAGCCGTGCGCCGCCATTTTCTTGGCCAAAAGCCCGAAATAGGTCTTTAAAAACGCGTCCGTATCCACGGGCAACAGTGTGCCGTCAAGGTCAAACAAAATCGCTTTGATGGCCATTACAGCTCTCCTTTCGCGGCGCGATATGCCTTTTGCATAAAAAGGGCATCCTCGGCCATCGTTCCTGCCGACTCGCAAATGATGGTGGGGCAAAGGTTATCCTTCACCAGCGCCTCGGCCAAGGGATCAAACGAGGGGCCATATACACCGTCGGCAAAGGTGAGATGTCGCTTTTCGCCGGCATCGGTAAACTCGATCTTGGAAAAATGACAATGCATATATCGGGCTTTTTCATCGCCCAACCTTGCCGCGACCTTGTCAAATACACGGCGATAGCTGTCACGATCAGGGAAAAGGCCGCCGCGCTCACGGGCGTTGAGGTGCCCGAAATCGACCACGGGGTAAAGATGAAGGTCGAGCGCGCAAAGCTCCAGCATCTCGTCAAGGGTGCCGAGCTGATTGATCTTTCCCATCGTTTCAAGCCCGATGTGAATGGGGGTGTCGCCAACCGCCTCAAGGGTCTTTTCAAGGGTATCCTTGGCAAGACTCATCGCCTCGGCGCGGCTGATCTTTGCCGCCGACCCGCAGTGCACTACAATGGTGGTTGCCCCAAGGCACTCAGCGGCAAAAAGCGAGCGCTCGATATAGGAAACGCTTTTGAGGCGCTTTTCGGGATCAATGCCCGACAGCGAAATAAAATAAGGGGTATGAAGCGAAAGGGCAATGCCGTGCTTTTTGGCCTCATCGCCAATGGCACGCAGCGTCTTTTCGCCGACGTTCAAGCCGTTCCCGGCCTCAAATTCATACGCCTCGAGTCCCAATCCCGCCAAAAAAGCGGGGGCCTCAACGGTGGATTTATACCCTGCGGCGTAAAAGCTTTCGCTGTTTCCGCCGGGGCCGAAAAGTGCATGATCTCTCATTTTAAGCTCCCTCTTATTTCTTCAGTAATGGGGTTACCCTCGCGCACGTCGGGCGCTGTGGGATTTTTTTTGTAATAACGGCGCAAAATGCCCTTTTCAAGCCAACGCTTGAAGCGAGTACCGCGGTCGCGCTTATCCCAAATCGGCGGTACCAAAATGGCGCGTGCCCCCGACAGGTGTGCGCACAGCACGTCGGTAAAGATCTGATCGCCCATAAAGGCGGTCGTCCTTTTCGTGCCGCCAAGTGATGTGAACAACGCCTTGGCGCGACGGGCAAGGGGCTTGTGAGCATCATAGCGGCAAGGCAGGCCCAAGGTGCCGTTGAAAAGCTCTACACGGTCCCCGTGATTGTTCGAAAGGAACGCCACCTGAATGCCCTCGGCAAGGAGCGCCTCCAGCCATTCGGTCAAACGCAGGTCGGGCAGAGGCTGCTCATAGGGTGCCAGCGTATTATCAATATCAAGCAAAAGCACCTCAATGCCCTCTTGCCTAAAAAAAGAAGGTGTAGCGTGAAAATAGGCGCAAAAGGTATAGTCGGGTGAAAAAAGCGACATAAGCGCTCCTCCCTTTCAAAAGTCTTAATACCTTATTATTTTAACATAATACCACTATTTTTGGCAAGTAGTGCAAGAAAAAAAGCACTGCGATTGACAAAATCAACGTTTTTGCAAAAAAAGCACAGTTTTTTCAAAATTGCTCTTGACAAAATCGGGGGTTTGTGATATGATTGTAGGGCAGTTTTGAAACGCACCACAGGCGGGTGTAGTTCAATGGTAGAATTCCAGCCTTCCAAGCTGGCCGCGTGGGTTCGATTCCCATCACCCGCTCCAAGTACGCGCCTTTAGCTCAGCTGGATAGAGCAA
>JAFVYZ010000007.1 GCA_017508425.1 Clostridia bacterium
ACCCTCAAACGCGGAGTGACCACCGGAAAGAGCCTTGGGCTTACGGTCAAGAAGGTGGGTGATATCAAGGATTCGAGCAGCCTCCTCAACGCGGCGCTTGATCTCTTCCTTGGGGGTCTTGTTGAGCTTCAGACCGAATGCCATGTTATCAAACACGGTCATGTGGGGGTAAAGAGCGTAGTTCTGGAACACCATCGCGATCTTACGGTCCTTGGGGGCAACGTCGTTAACAAGACGGTCGCCGATGAAAAGCTCACCCTCGGTGATCTCCTCAAGACCTGCGATCATACGAAGCGTGGTGGTTTTACCACAACCCGAGGGACCGACGAATACGATGAATTCTTTGTCTCTGATCTCAAGGTTGAAATCGGAAACTGCGGTTACGCCACCGGGGTATTTCTTGTAAATGTGTCTTAAAGACAAGCTAGCCATTGTAAATCCTCCTTGTGCGGGGCAATGCCCAAACGCATATTTCTAACGATATTATTATAACAAATGTAGGGCAAAATGGGAAGATGGCAAAACTACAAAAATTTTTTGTCGCGTTTAGTCAAGATGCACAATTATAGTGCGCACGTCTTCACACTTCGCTCACTTGCAACAATTTAGAGCATTATTTTTGTTCATAAATGAACGAAATTGACAAAATGCTGCCAAAACCGATGAATGCCGCCGCACAACCGATGCGGCGGCGGCATGAGAGCTGCGTGCTGACAAAGGCACGGCCTTATCCCTCGTTTTTCATGGTTTTCATCGAGAGCGCAATGCGCTTTTTCGCAACATCCACCGAAAGCACGCGCACACGGACGATATCGCCCACCGACACGACATCACGGGGATGCTTCACAAATTTATCAGAGAGCTCGGAAATGTGAACCAAGCCGTCCTGATGCACACCGATATCCACGAATGCACCAAAGTCAATGACGTTGCGCACCGTACCCGACAGCACCTGACCGGGCTTCAGGTCGCTCATTTCAAGCACCTCCTCGGACAAAAGAGGCGGCGCAAAATCGTCACGCAGGTCGCGTCCCGGCTTTTCAAGCTCGGCGGCGATGTCAAGCAGCGTGGGCTCACCGATGCCGAGCGCTTCGGCAAGCTTCGCGGAGCCGGCCTTTTTCACCTGTGCCGTAATGCCGCCGAGCTTGCCCTCGCGCACGTCCTGCTCGGTATAACCGAAATGACGGAGTAGCGCGTGGGCCGCCTCGTAGCTTTCGGGGTGCACGCCGGTATTATCCATAACCTCTCTTGAGCCGGGAACACGAAGGAAGCCGGCGCATTGCTCATAGGCCTTAGCGCCGATGCGCGGCACCTTCAACACCTCGGAACGGGTGCGAAATTCGCCGTTTTCCTCACGGTATTTTACAATATTTTTTGCACTCACGGCGTTCACGCCCGAGATGTAAGAAAGAAGCGAATGCGAAGCGGTATTCAGATCCACGCCCACGCGGTTTACGCAGTCCTCGACGACGCCCGAAAGTGCTTCATCAAGACGGGCGGGCTTCATATCGTGCTGATACTGCCCGACGCCAATGGCCTTCGGGTCGATCTTCACGAGTTCGGCAAGCGGATCCTGCAGGCGCCTTGCGATCGACACCGCCGAGCGCTGCATGACGTCAAATTCGGGAAATTCATCAGCAGCGAGCTTTGACGCAGAATAGACCGACGCCCCCGCCTCGCTGACGATGATATACTTGGTCTTGACGCTCATTTCACGAAGGATCGCCGCCACAAACTTCTCGCTTTCACGCGATGCCGTGCCGTTGCCGATCGCCACCACGTCCACACCCCAACGGGTAATAAGGCGCTTCATAATGTCCTTGGCCTGGTTCTCACGGTGCAGATAAATGACGGCGGTATCAAGCACCTTACCCGTCTTATCGCAAACCGCGAGCTTGCAGCCGTGGGCGTAGCCGGGGTCAAAGCCGAGCACCGTTTTGCCCTTAATGGGGGCTTGCATCAGGAGATGCTGCAGGTTATCCGAGAAAAGCACGATCGCGCCCTCGCAGGCCGCATCAAAAAGATCGCTGCGGATCTCGCGCTCCACCGACGGTGCGATCAGACGCTCATAGCTATCCGTCACCGCGGCGCTGACGTATTTTTTCGCAGGACTCTCCCCTGCCTTGACCACCAGGCTAAAGAGGTAGTTCAGCACAATATCCGTAGGAACGGTAACCGAAACCTTGAGAAATTCCTCCTTCTCGCCGCGGTTGATCGCCAGCACGCGGTGACCGGGAATTTTCTTTACGGGCTCGGTATGATCGTAATACTGCTCATAGACCGAGGTCTCGTCCTTGGCCTTTTTGGTCTCAATGGTGCCGTGTGCTACCGTCAGCGCTCGGATGCCCTTGCGGTACTCGGCGTTATCCGAAATATCCTCGGCAATGATATCCATCGCGCCCGCAAATGCTTCCTCGGGGGTATTCACCCCCTTTTCGGGATCTACCAGCGCGGCGGCGCGCTCCTCAAGTGAGGGCTCATAGACCTTATGCTGTGCCATCAACGCCTCGGCAAGAGGCTCAAGTCCGCGCTCGCGTGCCACCGAGGCACGTGTTTTGCGCTTGGGGCGGAATGGGCGGTAAATATCATCGATCTCGGTGATCGTGACGGCGTTATCAATGGCGCGCTCGATCTCGGGGGTGAGCTTTTCCTGCGCGGCAATGAGGTTTTTGACCTCAACCCGGCGTGCCTCGATGTTACGCAGGTATTTCAGACGCTCCTCCAGCTTACGAAGCTGCGTGTCGTCAAGCGACCCCGTGACCTCCTTACGGTAACGGGAAATAAAGGGGATGGTGTTGCCCTCGTCCATCAGCGCCACGGTCTTTTCAACCTGGTCTTGGGTCAGCGAGAGCTCCTTTGCAAGGGTTTCAAAAATGTTTTGTGCCATATTTCTTTTCCTTTCGGGAAGTTTTAAACTGTTTTTGCCGCATCAAGGAGGCTTTGCTCCTCCTCACCCGTCAGCTCACGCCACGCACCGCGAGGAAGATCCTCGGGCAGCGTAAGAGGCCCAAAGCTGATGCGCTCCAAATGTGTGATCTGATTGTGCAGGGCCTGCATCATCCGCTTGATTTGATGATACTTGCCCTCCACCAAGGTGATGATGCCCGATTTCATATCGGAGAAAAGCTCGATCCCTGCCGGCTTGGTCTCATAACCGTCCTCCAGCACGAGCCCCTCGCGAAACTGCGCACATTCCCCCTCATTCAAGGGAAATTTCACGCGGAAAAGGTAGCGCTTGGTGACGTGGCGTCGCGGCGAAAGCAAGCGATGCGCCAGTTCCCCATCATCCGTCAAGAGCATCAGCCCCACGGTGCTTTTATCAAGGCGTCCGCAGGGAAAGAGCCCCAAGGTCGTATATTTTTGGGGCAAAAGCTCCAGCACGGTCTTTTCTCGGCCATCCTCGGTCGCACTCACGTACCCCTCGGGCTTATTGAGGATAAGATAATGATGGGCGCGGTACTCCACCTTGGTGCCGCAGTACACCACCGCATCCCTTTCGGGATCCACCTGCACGGAGGCCGACTTCACCGCCCTGCCGTTTACCAGCACCGTTCCTGTGCGAACGGCTCTTGCCGCCTCGCTTCTCGTGGCCGTAGCGGTCACGGTAAGCAGCTTATCCAGGCGCACCAAAGCCCACCTCCTCTGTTTGCAAATATATGGCTTATTTTACCATATTTTTTACCGTTTGTAAAGTGTCAATTTCACCAAAAAAGGCCGCGTCGCGCTTGTGCGCGAAGCGGCCTTTATAAGATCAAAGCTCCTCAACCGAAATGACGCCCGTAACGCCGGCAAGCGAGGTCATCAGCTTTTCGTGCGACAGCTTTTTGGGTAGATCCAGCGAGAAAATGGCGCAAGGATTTTGCGATGCGGCACCCGATTTGGTGATCTGAAGATCCATAACACTGACCTTGTGTGTGCGAAGGTATTCGGTCATATCGATCAGGCTTTGATTTTCCTTATATTCTATGTAAAGGTTGATGTTGCGCGAGGTGGACATGATAAAATACTCAAAGCGCGACAGGAGCAGCTCGATGATCAGGATCAACCCGGTGGCGATGAGCGCCGCCTCCACGTAACCGGCACCGACGGCAAGACCAACGATTGCGGAAACAAAAAGACCCGCAGCGGTCGTAAGACCCTTGACCTGACGGCGTTTGGTCACGATAATGGTACCTGCGCCGATAAAGCCCATGCCGGCGATGACCTGCGCGCCAAGACGGGCAAGATCGGTAAACCATTGCATTTCAAGATAAAGATACTGGCTGGTCAGCGTCGTCATAGACGCGCCAAGACAAATCAAAATGTGCGTTCGGAAGCCGGCAGGGCGACGCTTGTATTCGCGCTCGATGCCGATGATGCCACCGCAGATCATCGCAATAAACATGCGAAGCACGGCCCCCCACAAATGAAAGCCGTCGGCAAAACGGATGCAATTCAATAATTCAGACATAGCGATACTCCTTACAGTTCTTCAATGGCACGCACGTTTTCAACGCCCGCGATCACCGACATGGCGGATGCGTGCGACATGCGCTTGGGCAAGCGGATCGAGAAGACCGCGCTTTGGTTGCTATCCGGCGTCTTGCTCTTATGGATCTCCACGTCAAAAATGCGGATGTCCTGCGCCTTGATTGCGGAGATCACAGCACCGACGTCGTCCACGTGGGCAAATTCAATGTGAAAATTCACGTTGCGGGCACGGTTGAGGATGCGACGCTCGAGATGGTTGAAAAGCGTGATCGTCAAGACGATCAAAGCGCAACCGATCACGGCGCCCTCGACAAATCCCGCTCCCACGGCAAGACCCATACAGGTCGAGGCCCAAAGGCCTGCAGCGGTCGTAAGACCCTTGACCTGCTGACGTCCCGTCACGATCACGGTGCCGGCACCGAGGAAGCCGATGCCGTTGATGCACTGCGCACCGAAGCGCGATACGTCGGTATATTTATTGCCACCGCCCTGCACTGCCACAAGTCCGTCCCAATACTCCGATACCATCATCGTGAGATACTGGCTGATGATCATGGCAAGTGCCGCCGCAAGGCAAACGAGCATGTGCGTGCGAAAGCCTGCGGGACGGCGCTTTTTACCGCGTTCAAGACCGACACAGCCACCGCAAAAGGCGGCGATCGATAAGCGCAAAAGTGCAACCCATACGCTGTTATCTGCTGTAATGGTCCTCAATGGATCCAAAAAACCAAGCATGTTCTTCTCCCTTCTTATTTCAGGTCCTCAGCCAGGAGCGTAATCTCAAAGGTAAGCTCCTCGCAATTGGCGTAATCGCCCCCGACAGGGCGCTTGACCGTAATGGTCAGGACCTCACCCGCACCGTGGCGGTTAACCATATTGATCACATCGTAAATCGTATACATATTAAGGCCATTGATCTTGGTGACCATATCACCGGCCAGAATCTTGCCCTTGACGTTGACACTTTCGGCAATCGTCACGAGCACACCGTCAAAGGGCATATAAACGTAGCCCTCAACCTCGGTTTCGGACTGCTTGATCTCATCGGCAGTCAGACTCGAATACCAGTATCCGCCAAGCAAGCCTCGCCCCGTCACGCCAAGCAAGGATCTGCCCGTGGCGATGGGGTTTTCGCCCTCGAATTTACCGTCCTTGATGATGGCGTCGATGATCACCTTCGCCCCGTCGATCGGGAGTGCAAAGCCGATGCCGTCAAAGACCGAGCCGCCGTAATAAGACACCTTCATCACAACAATGCCGATAACCTCACCGTACATATTGGCCAAGGGGCCACCCGAGTTACCGGGATTGACGCTGGTATCGGTCTGAAGCACCGTCATACGCTTGGTCACAGTGCCGTTTTCATCGGTGATCGACACCACGCGGCCCGTGGCGGAGATCTTACCGAAGGTAGCGGTTGCGGCATAGTCCAGTGTTGCAGGCGTGCCGACGGCCACCACGCTCTCCCCTACCAAGGCGGCCGAGGAGGTGCCGAGCTTAACGGGGGTAAGCCCTGTTTTATTGATCTTCAGCACGGCGATATCCGCCGCGGCATTGGTGCCGACCACGGTAGCGTCGATCGCTTGCCCATCGGGAAGAATGACCTGAACGGACACGGCATCCTCCACGACGTGGTGGTTGGTGCAAATATACCCGTTGGAACTGTAAACAAAGCCCGAGCCGTGACCCGTGCCCGTTTTGGTGCGCACCGTGACGGTGACGGTGGATTTTTTAATAAGGTCTGCCGCCTCTTCGGGTGCCAGCATTCCGTGCTCTTTGGCGCCCTCATCCTTGACAAAGACCGTGCGATCGTGCGTTACGACATTGTAGATGCGAATGCCCGTCTCGCCAAGAAAAAGCAGGGCGATGAGCAATGCCATACAAAGTGCCACTACGGCACTGAATACGCCGAAAAAGCGCCCCGCGCCGCCGGCACGGCTCGTTTGCACCGAAGGATCGCGGCCAAAGCTCCAGTCCGGCGCATCCGCCACCGACTTCTCGGGCAAGGCCCCCTCCTCGGTCACATTTTGCACCGCACTCTCGTTGATATTTTCATCGTGCTCCGTCAAGAGAGTATTCTCCGCCTCGGGCACGAGATCTTCTCTTGGTTCCATATTGCTCCTTTCAACAGGGGAGGATCACGTAAGATCAACCGTAAACTTCAAATTTATAGCCCACGCCCCATACGGTTTTCAACGCCCACTTCTCCGACACGCCCGACAGCTTCTCGCGCAAGCGCTTGATATGTACGTCCACGGTACGGCTGTCGCCGAGAAACGCAAAATCCCACACATGCTCCAAAAGCTGCTCGCGGCTGAACACGCGGTTTGGACTCGAAGCGAGGCAATATAAAAGCTGCAATTCCTTCGGGGGGATCTCCACCTTTTTACCGCCAAGGCGCAATTCAAATTTTTCTTGACTGATCTCAAAATTATCAAAGCGGATCACATCGCCGTGGACCGGCAAGGACGCCGCCTTGATGTGGCGAAGCAGGGCCTTAATGCGCGCAACAGACAAGCGCAGCGACGCAGATCTTGCAAGCACGGCGTCGGCTCCCTCATCAAGAAGCGCGATCTCGCGTTCGACCTCCTCGGTCTCGGTCAGGACCACAGCCGACAGGCGACGCTCACGGCACACGCCGAGGAGCTCCGAAAAACGGCTCGCAATAATGGCAAGATCGGGGAGCTCTGAATCGATTGCCGCAGCAAACGAGGCAGCCTCCTCGGCAACATCAACCTCAAAGCCATTTGCCAAAAGCTCTGCCTTCAGTGTATGACAAAACTCAAATTGATCTACAATCAAAATTCTTGCCGACGTCATATCTTTACTCCTCTCGACCATGCAACCCTTTAAGCATGCGCTCAAATGTTATAGAATTGTTAACTATTATAACACATTTTTTCTCACTTGAAAAGGGCTTTTTTGAAAAAAGTGTTACATTACAAATAATTTTGACAAAGGTATTGCCAAACCTTTATAAATAAGGTATAATAAAATTTATGACTATTCTCGGTAAGGAGACGAAACCGTATGAAACTTGGTATTGTAGGACTTCCCAACGTCGGCAAAAGCACACTTTTTAATGCCCTGACAAACGCAGGAGCCGAATCGGCAAACTACCCCTTTTGCACCATTGAGCCCAACGTCGGCGTCGTGGCGGTGCCCGATGCACGCATGGACTTTTTGGCACAAATGTACACCCCCGAAAAATACACCCCTGCCGTGATCGAATTCGTGGACATTGCGGGTCTGGTGCGCGGTGCCTCCAAGGGCGAGGGTCTTGGCAACAAGTTCCTTTCGCACATCCGCGAGGTGGATGCCGTCATCCACGTGGTGCGCTGCTTTGAGGACGACAACATCATTCACGTGGACGGTGCCGTAGATCCCATCCGTGACCTCGAAACCATCAATATGGAATTGATCTTCTCGGACATCGAAATGCTGGAGCGTCGCATCGACCGTACCAAAAAGGCCATGAAGGGGGACAAGACCCTGGCCGGCGAGCTTTCGGTCCTGGAACGCGTGCTCGCGGCACTTTCCGAAGGAAAGACCGCCCGCACGGTGGACCTTTCCGACGATGAGCGCGCGGTGCTTTTTGACACGCCCCTGCTCACCATGAAGCCCGTCATCTACGTGGCCAACATCAGCGAGGACGACGTAAGTGACGAGCCCACCGATAACCCGATGTACGCAAAGCTCAAGGAATTTGCCGAGAGCGAAAACGCCGGCATTTTGCCCGTTTGTGCACAGATCGAGGCCGAGATCGCCGAGCTTTCCGGCGAAGAAAAGCAGGCCTTCCTTGATGACCTCGGGATCCCCGAAAGCGGCCTTGACCGCCTCATTAAGGCCAGCTATTCCCTGCTCGGCCTCATCAGCTTCCTGACTGCCGGCCCAAAGGAGGTGCGTGCGTGGACCATTACACGTGGTACCAAGGCACCGGGAGCTGCGGGCAAGATCCACAGCGACTTTGAGCGCGGCTTTATCCGCGCCGAGGTGGTCGCCTTCAAGGATCTTGAGCGCATCGGCACCATGAACGGTGTCAAAGAGGCGGGGCTCCTGCGCAGTGAAGGCAAGGAGTACGTGATGGAGGACGGAGACATCGTGGTCTTCCGTTTCAACGTCTAATGCGCGCCCGCAAGAAAAAGCACGGTGCCGAGCGCATTGCTGCCTGCGCCGAGCTACTGATCGAGGATACCCTCCGACTGAAGGAGGATCCCAACGGAATTTTCCCAAAAAAACAGCCTTTGCATCTTGAGATCGGGTGCGGAAAAGGCAACTTTGCCTGCGGCATGGCCGCCAAGCACCCCGAGTTTAATATGATCGCGATGGAGGTGGTGGCCGACGTGATCGTCACGGCGCTCGAAAAGGCGATGGCCAAAAAGGATGAGCGCGAGGACAACCTCCGCTTTCTCATCGGCAATGCCGAGCACCTCACCGAATGGTTCCCCCCTCACAGCATCGATTGCCTGTACCTGAATTTCAGCGACCCTTGGCACAAGGCCCGTCACGCCAAGCGTCGCCTCACGCACCGCGACTTTCTCGCCCGTTACCGCGAGGTATTGAAGGTGGGTGGCGTGCTCCGCTTTAAGACCGACAACGTCAATTTGTTTGACTTCTCGCTGGAGGAATTTGAAGCGGCGGGCCTGCGCGTGGAAAACGTCACTCGCGACCTGCACAACAGCCCTCAAAATGAAGGAAACGTGATGACCGAGTACGAAAAGAACTTTTCGGAAAAGGGCTTTCCCATTCACGCGGCCACCGTATATTTTGACTAAAAACAAAAAGGCCGATGCATATACATCGACTTTTTCAAGGAGACGTTATGACTGAATTGTCTGAGCCCTCAGGCGTACTGCTCATCGACAAGCCGCAGGGCCTGACCTCGCACGACGTGGTGGGTCGTGTGCGGCGCTTGTTCGCCACGCGGCGCGTGGGGCACACAGGCACCCTCGACCCCATGGCCACGGGTGTACTGGTTTTGCTGATCGGGCGTGCCGCCAAGGCCGCGGAATACCTTGCCGCGCACGAAAAATGCTACGAGGCGATCCTGAAATTAGGCCTTACGACCGACACAGAGGATACCACGGGCAAGACCCTGAGCGTTTCGGATGACATCCCGAGCAACGCGGCCGTATCGAATACGGCAAGCCGCTATCGGGGGCGCTATATGCAAACGCCGCCCATGGTAAGCGCCCTGAAGGTCGGGGGGCAAAAGCTGCTCGACCTCGCCCGCCGCGGCATTGAAGTGGAGCGCGTGGCACGCGAGGTGACCATTCACGAGCTCACCGTTTCGCCCACTGAAAGAAAGGAAGAATATGCCCTGAGGGTACACTGCTCCTCGGGCACCTACATCCGCACCCTTTGCGCCGACATCGGCCGCGATCTTGGATGCGGCGGTGCCATGGCGGCCCTGCGCCGCACACGGGCGGGACGGTTTGAAATTACCGATTGCCATACACTGGATGCTTTGGAGGCCATGGGCGAGGCGGAACGCCGCTCCCTGCTCCTACCGATCGAATCTCTTTTCAGCGACCTTCACGCGGTGCGCCTTTCTCCCTTTTTCGAGAAGCTGTGTCGCAGCGGATGCGAGATCTATCAGCACAAGATCGGCACGGCACATCCCACAGGCACGCGGGTGCGCTTATCGACCGAGGCGGGAACGTTTTTCGCGCTTGGCGAAGTGCGCGAGTATGAAGGCGGCAGCGCCATCAAGGCTATAAAAACATTCATTTTATAACAAAAAAAGGCGGCACGTGCCGCCTTTTTTGTGATTTTACAGATTAAAAAACGAAGCAGCTTGCTCAAAAAAGCAGGCGCGTGCCGCCGAAAGAAGCTCCTCCTCGGCAAAGCCTGCGCCGTCGGTCGCGGCAAAGCGCGCCAGCAGATCGGCGAGCACGTGTGCAAAGCGCGTACGTGTCGGAGCTCCGAAATGACCCACATCCGAATCGGTAATACCCAAAAGCACAGGCAACGCCCCACGCTCAAAATAAAAATGGAGGGAACGCCGGAGTGCGGCACGAGAGGCACCGGCACCCTCTATACCAAAATACAGCATCGGCGTACCGTCCTCACGGCGAAACCGCCCCAAAAGGCCGGCAAGGCCGCGCGGCAGGTCACCGGCGGCAAGAGAAAGCGCGGTTTTCACCAATGCGCCCCTTCCCTCAAGATATGAAAGAAGCTTTTCGAGCGCATAGACCGAAAAATCCCCCAAAACGCGCTCGGTTTTCGGCCGAACACGCAGGATCAACGAAAGGCCGCGCGCCCGAGCGGCGAGACCGAGAAGGCGAAGAAGCTCCGCATGCCAAACGGCAATTTCCTTCGCGGTAAGAGCCTCCCCTCGCCCCGAAAGGCTATGCAAAAGCGCCTGCCCTGCGTGATAGGGATTGGGGCGTTCAAAATGCGAAAGGCACGACACGTCCACCGACACCGCACGGGCACCGAGGGTCACAGCACGGTCAAGCACCTTACCTACGGCGATCTCAAACGCGGTCAGATCCGCGATATCCGCCCCTGTTTCCTTGGAAAAAGCCCTCATACGTGCTGCAAAATCGGGAGATTCGACCTCAAAAAGCGCATCAAAAAGGACCAGTGGATAAACGGCATTTTTGACCGGAAAATCCGAAAGCGTTTCGGTCGCATCGACCGAAACGAGCGAGGCGTAATTTTTCGAAAGCAGGGCGGTTGGCGTAAAATCGGCTCCTGCAAGCGCGTCGCAAGTGGCGCGCCAAAGGCTTTGCACGTTGGCACTGCGCAACGGCTCACTGACACCGAGCAACGCAAGGTCCTCGGCAAGATCGGCAAAAAGCGTGGCACCCACAGTCCTTGGCAAGGACTCGACCCACGCGGTCAGCTTTTCAAAATCCGCGGCATCGCCCGAAAGGGCATCCTCACTCACCCCTGCGATCGCAAGAGCCCGAAGAAGACGCGGATTTTTGGCCCACAGCTCCACGGGCGTAACAAAGGGGCGGTCCTTGGCCATTTCAGCAGCGCAAAAGCCCACGCCAACGCCCACGGCCGGCATTTTTTGGATACCGTCAAAAAGTGTGTGTCGCAATGCAGTCTTGCTCATCAAGGTTCCCCCCTTCTTTTTTCTCATTTTACCATAATTTGCACAATTTTGCAAGACAAATGAAGGGTTGCATGCAAATTTTTGTTCGGTGGGTTGATTTTTTATTTATATTGTGCTATAATTTCTTATTATAACATTGCATGTATGTGGAGGTAACTATGGCTGAAATGAATTTAGCCGATTTCAGCTTGCTTTTTCAAAGCAAGGAAGCCCAAAAGCGACACGCCGAGGGCGCTGCGGCTGAGATCGATGACTTTACCCTGGAAGAGCTGGGGCTTGCCGAGATCCTTCCCTTAAAAAGCGCATCCCTTTCGGAATTTATCACCAAGGATCCCGACGTCATCCGTTACCGCGAGGAGATCTTTGCCGACCTTTTGGAAAATGAGGAGATCACGGCCACGTTTGGCAAGCTCATCCCCGTTTTGAGCGATATTATGGAATTAAGACGTCTTGAGGTTGATAGCGGCGACACCGCCGATTACCTTTCGGGCATCACCGAGATCGAGCTTTACATTTCAAGCATTGACGTGCTTTACGAGGGACTTTGCAAGGATAAAAAGACCTACAAAAGCACGGCACTTGCCCGCTTACAGGAGCACATTAAGACCCTGGTCGAGAGCGAGTATTATGCCGAGCTGAACGAGCGCCTTGAGGAGCTCACCAGCCGTGTACGCGACATCAAAAGCGTGACGGTCGGCGTCAATCTTGACGCTCAGCTTCGCCCTGTGGATGCGGGGGTCCTTGCGATCAATCCCGAGTCCTTCCGCTCCGGCGACACCCTGCAAAAGATCCTGCGCCTGAATTTCAAGGATGATAAGTACACCTGCATTGCGGAATTGGTGCCCTTCAGCAAAAAGCAAAACGAAAATCAAAAGACCGCACTTTCCCTGGCCTTCAATGCGGCCATTGGCGACGTATATCGCCACTCCCTGCGATCCTGGAAAAAAATCGTGCAGCTCTACGTTCTTGAAAACACCGATTTCCTTTTGAACCTGCTCCCCGAGTTTGAACTTTTGGTGCGCGGCACCAACCTCATTCGCGCCCTGAAGATCAAAGGGGGCCACGTTACGATCCCCGAGATCAGACCCGCCGCCGAGCGTGCCTTTTGCGCCAAGGGCCTTTACAACCCGATGGTGGCGCTCAAGACCGACGGTACCATGGTCAAAAACGACCTTGCCTTTGACCAAAACGCCGGCATTTACGTTTTAACGGGTCCGAACCGCGGCGGCAAGTCGGTACTGACCTGCGCGGTGGGCCTCATTCAAGCCATGGCGCAGCTGGGCCTGCCCGTCCCTGCCGACGAGGCGGTGCTCTCCCCGGTCGATCGCATCTTCACCCACTTCCCCACGGGGGCGGAGGACACCATTGAAAAGGGGCGCCTCGGTGAGGAATGTGCACGTCTTAGCGAGATCTTTGCCGACGTGACGGCCGAGAGCCTGGTGCTCCTTGACGAGACCCTTTCCTCGACGGGCTCCTTTGAAGCCTCGTATATCGCGGCCGAGGTGCTCTCCGGCCTTTCGATGGCCAAATGCCGCACGATCTTCTCGACGCACCTGCACGAGCTGGCCAATGAGATCGACGCCATCAACGCCCGTACCGTGCCGCTCGGTGGCACGCGCATCGATACGCTGGTGGCAGGCATGGAGGAGGGCGAGCGCTCCTTCCGCATCGTTCGCGCTAAGCCCGACGGAAAGAGCTACGCGCGAGACATCGCCGCCAAATACGGTCTCACGTATGACAATATTTTAAACAAGATCGGGCAAAAAGCCCCCGAAAAGGAGATTTAAAATGGAATCTATTTTGAAATTGCTTGAAGATAACGCGACCCTGACTCCCGAGCAGCTTGCCGTCATGTGCGGCAAGGAAACGGGTGACATTAAAAAGCTCATCGAATCCTATGAAAAGGAGGGCGTGATCGTCGGCTACAAGACCCTCATTGACTGGGATAAGACCAAGCGTGAGTGCGTATCGGCCTTTATTGAGATCAAAATCACCCCTCAGCGCGACCGCGGCTTTGACCACGTCGCCGAAAAGATCTACAACTATCCCGAGGTGCAAAGCCTTTATTTGATGTCGGGCGGCTTTGACCTTTGCGTGCTCATCGAGGGCAAGACCATGAAGGAGGTGGCCTACTTTGTTGCACAAAAGCTGGCGACCATCGACGAGGTCGTGTCAACCGCCACTCACTTTGTGCTCCGCAAGTACAAGGACAAGGGCGTCATTTACGGCCCGCAAGAAATTGATGAGAGAGGAAACTGCAACTGATGTTTGATTATTCTTCTGTTCTCTCACGCACGGTGGTGGAGCTTAAGAAATCGGGCATTCGAAAATTCTTCGACCTGCTCGACGGACGTAAGGATGTTGTGGGCCTGACGGTCGGGCAGCCCGACTTTGTCACGCCCTGGCACATTCGCGAGGCCGGCATCCAAAGCCTTGAAAAGGGCAAGACCTACTACACCTCCAACGCCGGTATGCCCGAGCTCCGTGCTGAGATCTGCAACTATTTAGAGCGCCGCTTTTCGCTCCGCTACAAGCCCGACGAGGCCGTGGTTACGGTGGGCGGCAGCGAGGCCATTGACCTTGCCATTCGCGCCGTGATCGAGCCGGGCGACGAGGTCATCATTCCCACTCCCTCCTTTGTTTGCTACGAGCCTATGGTGCGTCTTTGCGGCGGTGTGCCCGTCACGGTCAAGACCACCGTCGAAAACCGCTTCAAGCTCACCCCCAATGAGCTGCGTGCGGCGATCACCCCGAAAACGAAAATGCTGGTGCTCCCCTACCCCAACAACCCCACGGGCGCGATCCTCACCAAGGAGGAGCTTGAGGGGCTTGCCGAGGTTTTGCGCGGCACGAATATTTTGATCCTTTCCGATGAAATTTACGCCGAAATGACCTATGGGCGCGCGCACGTATCGATTGCTGCGATCGAGGATATGTGGGAGCGCACCATCATTACCAGCGGCTTCTCGAAATCCTATGCAATGACCGGGTGGCGTATGGGGTATCTTGTGGCCCCCAAGCCCTTGGCCGAGCAAATGCTGAAGATCCATCAATACGCCATCATGTGTGCACCCACCACGAGCCAATTCGCCGCCATTGAGGCCCTCAAAAACGGCGATGAGGACATTGCAATGATGGTAGGCGAATACGACCGTCGCCGTCGCTATATTTATCGGGGATTCCTTGATATCGGCATTGACGTGTTCGAGCCGGAAGGCGCGTTTTATATCTACCCCGAGGTGGAAAAATTCGGGCTTTCGGCCGAGGAATTTTGCCAGCGGCTCCTCGATGAATACAAATGCGCGATCGTACCCGGTACCGCCTTTGGCGAGGGTGGTGAAAGCTTCGCACGCGTATCCTATGCGTATTCGATCAAGCACATTGAGGAGGCCCTCAACCGCATCGAGTCCTTTGTGAAAACCTTGAAATGATCCAAACGGCGATGACCCATCAGTCATCGCCGTTTTTCTACACCGTGAAGGCCTTTTCGATGCTTTTTGCCAGGGTCGAGGCAAGGAGCGGCAACAGCAGGTCGATGTCCTTGGGCGTGACAAAAAAGCTCTCACTTCCGCCGACAAGCTCCTCAAGCTCAGGCGTCTCCTGCCCAAGTCCAAATCGAAGGAGCGCGTCGCGCACAAGCGTTGCCGTACCAACAACCGTCGGCACGCCGACGGCAAGCACGGGGACCCCTACGGTATCGGCCGTAAGAGCCTTACGCTTGCCGCCGATGCCCGATCCCGGCTGTATGCCCGTATCCGAAAGCTGAACCGTGGCCGCGAGGTGACCTTTGTCACGCGCGGCCAGTGAATCGATTACGAGTACAAGATCCGGGGCGGTGGTCTCGACAAGCCCCCTTACGATCTCGGCCATTTCAAGCCCCGTTTGGGCCGATACGCCGGGAGCAATGGCCGAAATACGGCAGGGGCGAGGCGACAGCGGAAATGTGGCATTTTCGCTCCCCATCCCCCGTGTAACCGTAAGACGCTGCACGGTTTTCGGGCCCAAGGCGTCGGGGGTCAGCTCAGCATTGCCAAGGCCCACAGCCAGCAGGGAAAAATGAGCCGTTACCCGTTTGCCCGAAAGACGCTCGGCCATTTCACGCAATTCCACGCCGAGCACGCGGCAAAAATCCTCTCTCCCCCCTTCGCCGATCAAAGCCCCACCAAGCGACACCGTCACGTACCTTCCGCAGGGCTTTCCGATGCGTGCCGACGCCGCCTCGCTTTTGATTTGAACCCGTAGGATCTCATATCCGCTCGCCTCGGTGCGCGACACGCGGACCCCCTCCCCATCCCGTTCGCATCCGCACTCTCTTGCCAGATCACTGCGTGCCGCAACAGCCATTCGTACACACTCCCTTCACCAAATGTTTTTGTATTATCCCCGTTTTCCGCTTTCACTATGTGAAAGTTGCCCATTTTTTTTTGGAATTATTGTGCAAGTGTCCAAACCTTGCCTTTTTGTTTTGATAAATGCTTGAAATTGTTGTGATTATATGTTATAATATGTCACGTTATTATGGTATCGTGTGGCAAAACGCAGGATACCCTCACCAAGGAGGATTACCGAAATGATGAAACGCATCGTAGCACTGGTACTCTCACTCGTTTGCGTACTGCTTTGCTTTGCAGGCTGCTCGCACGGTGAAAACGACAAGGGTGCTTACATCCGTATGTATCTCAGTGAGCCGGTTTACGACTTTGATCCGCTCAACGCCTTTGACAATCAAGCCACCCTGCAGATCGTATCCCTTATTTACGAGGGCCTGTTTGCTGCGGATGACGACGGTGACGTAGATGGCGCGTTGGTTGATGAATACGAATACGTCGCCGATGAGGACAAGAACGTTTACAAGCTCATCCTGACCCTGAAGGAGACCCACTGGTCCGACGGCGTGCAATTGACCGCGTCCGACGCACAGTACGCATTCCTGCGCCTGTTCTCGAGCTCCGTCTCTCACCCCGCAACCGCTATGCTGTTTGACATCAAAAATGCCAAAAGCATTGCCGCCGGTGATGACAGCGTAGATCACCTTGGCGTCAGCGTGGCCGATCCCTTGACCCTTGAGATCGAGTTTGAGGGCGACATTGATATCGACACCTTCCTGCCCGTGCTCACCAGCCCCGCGCTCTATCCGTTGCGTGCCGACAAGATCGACACCAATAAGAACTGGAGCAAGTTCGGCAACGACCTTGTGTGCAGTGGTCCTTTCATCGTCAATGCAATGGATTACACCGCCAAGGACGGCTTTATGCTGGAGCGCAACGGCTACTACTACCGCGACCGCGCCAAGGACGACGTTGACGAGTACGTCACGCCCTTCCGTATCGTCGTAGATTACAAGACCCCCGGAGCCGAGCAGCTCGCCAAGTTCAACAGCAAAGAGGCCGGGGCCCTTTACTACTTGAACTACATCCCGCTTTCCGCGCGCACCGATGAAAATGCCGAGATCCTGAAGAAGCTGGATGTCACGGCATCGAATTCGACGCACGTATACTACATGAATCAGGCTGTTGCACCCTTTGATAACGCATCCGTGAGAAATGCGCTTTCCCTGGCGCTCGACCGCGAGGCGATCGCCAATGCGATCGTATATGCCGAGGCTGCCGGCTCTCTGGTTCCCCAGTCCATTCTTTACCGTGCCGACCGTAGCACCACCTTCCGTGACAAGGCTGTAGAGCACCTTGTGACCTCACCAAAGCTTGAGGAAGCAAAGCAGCTTCTGGCCGACGCCAAGATCAAGGCAAGCGATTACTCCTTCACCCTCACGGTAAACGCCCAGAGCGAGGAACACGTAAAAATGGGTGAGCTTGCCGTCGCCGCCTGGAAGCAGCTTGGCTTTAAGGTAACGCTCAACAAGCTTGACGTTTACGAAATTCTCGAAAAGGACGACAAAGGCAGAGACGTACACACCGGCGCTTACTCCAGCGCTTACCGTGAGGCCCTACAAAGCGGCTCCTTTGATGTGATCGCACTGGACCTTGTATCGACCTCGCCCACGGCCTTCTCCTACCTTGCACCCTTTGCAAAGGCCTACTCCGGTAACGGTTACTCTACCACCGTTGACGCCGAAGGCAAGACGGTTTACACTCTCAATCCTCACGTAACCGGCTACGACAGCGAAGAGTTCAACGCCAAGATCGATGCCGCAGCTGCCGAGAAGAAAGAGAAAAAGCGCGCCGCACTCCTTGAAGAGGCTGAAGAGATCCTCTTGAAGGATATGCCCGTCATCCCCGTGGTATATAATAAAAACACCACGCTCAAGTCGAGCAAGCTTTCGGGTGTGAAGGCAGGGTTCTATACACCCTCGATCTTCACCAAGGCGAAGCTCTCCGGCTACTGGAAGATCGCTCTTCGTGACGGCTTTGTTAGCACCGAGGAAGAAGAATAAACCATATATAAAGTACGCTCGCACACGCGAGCGTACTTTTTTATATATTTATATATAAACTTATAGACAAGCGGTTCAAAATGTGTTATACTAACTATGTATAGGCAAATATTAATTGTTAGGTAAACAAATGAAGATCCAAAACCTTTTTCCCGGCGGATACGCCGCAAACTGCTATCTTGTCACCGAGGGCAACACCGCGGTGCTGATCGATTGCACGGCTCCGACCGGTGTCATTGCCGAGGCACTTGAAAAAACCGGCACCCGGCTTGAAGCGATTCTCCTCACGCACGGCCATTTTGACCACATCCTCACTTTGGATGCCGTAAAGGCCGCGACCAACGCGCCCGTATATCTTGGAGGGGGTGACAGTGACCTTCCGAGCGACGGCCAAAAAAACGCGTTTTCGGTGTTTTTCGGCTACGAGAAAGCCTATCCTGAAGCCGACAAATTGACAAACGACGGCGACCTTCTCACCCTTGGCGACCTCTCATTTCGCGTCATGCACACACCGGGACACACCAAGGGCTCGGCACTTTACCTGTCGGGCGACACGGCCTTCACGGGCGATACGATTTTTTCCGCGGGCTTTGGCAGATACGATCTTTACGGAGGAGATCCTCTTGCGCTGGAGCATTCTCTTCAACGGATCGCCACACTCCCCCACAACATCGTCATTTATCCCGGGCACGGTGAGCCGGCAAGGCTCGGCACAGCCCTTGATGCCATAAAAGGATTTATTTAAACGAACCGAGGTAATACTATGATTATGGACACAACCGCACTCGCTACATTGCTTTTTCCCGAGGTGACAAAGACCCCCGCCGATATGGAGGCACTTTTCCCTGCCCGAAACCTTCCTGAGGGAGCCGTGGTCTCGCGCATGGCACCCAGCCCCACGGGCTTTGTGCATCTGGGTAATCTCGTACAGGGTCTCACCTCGGAGCGCATGTGCCACCAGTCGGGCGGCACGCTGTTCCTGCGTGTTGAGGATACCGACGCCAAGCGCGAGGTCGCGGGCGCGGTCGAGGTTTTGATCGAGTCCCTGAAGCATTACAGCATTCAGTTTGATGAGGGCGCGACCGTTGACGGCGACAATGGCATTTACGGTCCTTACCGCCAGCGCCAACGCGCCGAGATCTATCACATTTATGCCAAAAAGCTGGTGCTTGACGGCATGGCGTACCCTTGCTTTTGCACCGAGGAGGAGCTTTCCGACATTCGCGCTCGCCAAGAGGCTGAAAAGGCAAACTTCGGTTATTTCGGCAAGTGGGCGGTGTGGCGCGACCGTCCCTTAGAGGACATTGTGGCGGCCCTTGCCGCAGGCAAACCGTGGGTGCTCCGTTTCCGCTCGACGGGCTCGCTTGAAAACAAGATCAAGTTTACCGACCTCATCAAGGGCAGCCTTGAGCTGACGGAAAACGATATGGATCACGTGCTCTTAAAATCCGACGGCATCCCCACCTACCACTTCGCACACGCCGTGGACGACCATCTGATGCACACCACGCACGTAGTGCGCGGTGACGAGTGGCTGCCGACCCTGCCCTTCCATTTGCAGCTCTTCCGCTCGCTTGGCTTCAAGCCCCCGAAGTACCTGCACATCGGTCCCTTGATGAAAATGGACGGCGAATCCAAGCGCAAGCTCTCCAAGCGCAAGGATCCCGAGCTCGCGCTCACCTATTACCGCGAGGCGGGCTTCCCCGTTGCCTCGGTTTACGAATATCTAATGACGGTGCTCAACTCCAACTTCGAGGAATGGCGCCGCCAGAACCCCGATGCCCCCACCGACGCCTTCAAATTCTCTTACAAAAAGATGAACCCCGCAGGGTCGCTGTTTGATGCCGCCAAGCTTCGCGACGTATCCAAAAACGTGATCTCGCGCATGTCAACCGACCGCATTTATGAGGAGACCGTGGCGTGGGCCAAGGACTATGATAAAGAGCTGTACGATCATTTGTCGGCAAACGAGGCGTATGCCAAGTCGATCTTTGCCATCGGTCGCGGTGGCAAAAAGCCGCGCAAGGACTTTGCCGTGCTCGCCGACGTGCGCCCTTACCTTGACTTTTTCTTTGACGACTGGTTCACCGTCACCGACACCTATCCCGACACCTTCGATAAGAAAGACATCAAGGCGGCACTCGAGGGCTTCCTTGAAACCTATGACGAGCAGGACGATATGAACGTCTGGTTTGACAAGATCAAGACCGTGGCAGACCGTCTTGGCTTCGCCTCCGATATGAAGGCATATAAGGAAAATCCCGAAAATTACCGCGGCAACGTCGCCGATATCAGTATGTTCCTGCGTGTGGCTATCACGGGACGCCAAAACTCCCCCGATATGTATGCCGTTATGCAAATTCTCGGTCGCGAGCGTGTCTTGGCGCGTATCAACGCGATGATCGATACATTATAAGAGGTTTAATATGGAAGAAATTATCAACAGCAATTTTATTCACGAGATCATTGACAAGGACCTTGGAGAAACCCCCGATCTAAAAATCCACACGCGCTTTCCCCCGGAGCCGAACGGCTATCTTCACATCGGCTCGGTCAAGGCGATCTGCATCAACACCGACGTAGCGAACAAATATCGCGGTCTTTTTAACCTGCGCTACGACGACACCAACCCCGCCAAGGAGAGCGACGAGTTTGTGCGCTCGATCCGCGAGGATCTGGAGTGGTTGGGTGCTACCCCCACGGGCGGCGTGTTTTACGGCTCGGATTATTTTGGCAAATGCTACGAATTTGCCGTACAGCTGATAAAGCAAGGCGACGCCTACGTTTGCGATCTGTCGCGCGACGACCTGGCCGACTACAAGGGCACCGACCGCGCTGTAGCCTCCAAGGAATCCCCCTACCGCAATCGCTCGGTGGAGGAAAACCTCGATCTTTTCGAGCGCATGAGAGCGGGCGAGTTCCCCGACGGTGCGCGCACGCTTCGCGCCAAGATCGATCCCTCCTCGGACAACCCTTATCTTCGCGATCCCGTCATTTACCGCATCAAGCACATTCACCATCACCGCCAAGGCGACGAGTGGTGCGTGTATCCGATGTACGACTTCGCACACCCCATTCAAGATGCACTTGAGGGCATTACCCACTCGCTTTGCTCGAGTGAGTTCCGCAATCACCGTCCGCTTTACGACTGGGTTGTCGAGAAAATCGGCTTTGAAAAGAAGCCCCACCAATGGGAGTTTGGCCGCATGAACATCACCTACACCGTGATGTCCAAGCGTTACCTGCGCCAGCTGGTGGAGGAAGGGTACGTCGATGGCTGGGATGACCCCCGCTTGCCCACCCTTTGCGGTCTGCGCCGACGCGGCTACACGCCCAACGCCCTTTTCACCTTTGTACGAGAGGCGGGCGTCACCAACACCGACCACACGGTGGACGTGCGTCAGCTTGAGGCGTGCGTGCGTGACGACCTGAACGAAAACGCGCCCCGTCGCGTAGCGATCCTCAACCCCATTAAGGTCGTGATCGACAACTATCCCGAGGATAAGGAAGAGATGATCGCGCTCCCCAATCATCCGCAAAAGCCCGATCTCGGCACGCGCCCCCTTCCGATGAGCCGCGAGATCTATATTGACGCCGATGATTTTGCCGAGGTTCCGCCTCCCAAATTCTTCCGTTTGAAGCCCGACGGTGAGGTGCGCCTGATGGGCGGCTATATCATCAAATACGCCGGCATTGAGAAAAACGATGACGGCAGCATCAAGTGTATTCACGCCACGGCTGATCTTGAGACCGGCAACGGTATGCCCGCTGACGGACGCAAGATCAAGGGCACTGTGCACTGGCTTTCGGCCAAGCACGCAAAGCCCGCCACCATGATGCTTTACGACCGCCTGTTTGACATCGAAAACACCGCCGACGTGCCCGAGGGCAAGACCTACCTTGACTTCCTGAACAAGGACTCACTTACCCGTGTTTCGGGTGCCTTTGTCGAGCCCTCGCTTGAAGACGCCAAGCCCGGCGACAAGTTCCAGTTTGTGCGTGTCGGTTACTTCTGCAAGGATACCAAGAACAAGGACACCTTCAACCGCGTGGTGGGCCTGAAGGACAGCTTCCCCAAAAAATAATAAGGTAGGTAGCGATATGAATACCATTAAAATTGAAGCAGCAAAGAAGCCCTTGATGGTAGCACACCGCGGTTGCAGCGGTCTTGAACGCGAGAACACCAATGCCGCGTTCGTCGCGGCAGGCAATCGCTCCTATTGGGGGATCGAGACCGATATTCACAAAACCGTTGACGGAAAATACATCGTCATTCACGACGACAATACCAAGCGCGTGACGGGTGATAATATCGTGGTAGAGGAAGCGACCTTCGAGTCGCTCCGCCGCCTGACGGTCTTCAACAAGCCCTCGGACAAGAAGGATCGCAGCGACCTGTGCCTGCCCTCGCTTGAGGAGTACATTGAGCTTTGCAAAAAGTACGAAAAGCAAGCGGTTTTGGAGTTGAAAAACGCCTTTGCCAAAGAGGATATTTTTGAAATTTGCGACATCATTGAGAGCCTCGGATACCTCGACCGTGTCACCTTTATCTCGTTTTGCTACGAAAACCTCGTATTTTTGCGCGAAAAGTGCGAGGCGGCATCGGCACAGTTCCTCATCTCGAAATTTGAGGATGACCTCATCGAGCGCCTTCATGCCATTCACGTGGATCTTGACATCAAACACACGGCTCTGACGGCCGAAAATATCGCCCTTTGCCACGAGCAAGGCATTACCGTGAACACCTGGACGGTGGATGACAAGGAACGCGCCGAGCAGCTTGCCGCTTGGGGCGTGGATATGATCACCTCAAACATTTTGGAATAACAAAAAAGCTCCGCACGTGGTGCGGAGCTTTTTTGTTAGGTCAAATTCTCGCGAAATTGCAAGCGATACAGCGAGGCGTACTCACCGCCTGCGGCAAGGAGCGCGTCGTGCGTGCCCTGCTCTACGATCTTGCCGCCCGCAACGACGGCGATCTCATCGGCATTTTTGATCGTGGAAAGGCGGTGCGCCACCACAAGGGTTGTTCTACCAACACATAGCTCATCGAGCGCCTGCTGAATGAGGATCTCGGTGGTATTATCAAGCGCACTCGTCGCCTCATCAAGAATGAGGATGGGCGGATTTTTAAGAAAGACGCGTGCGATCGACAAACGCTGCTTTTGACCGCCCGACAAGCGCACACCGCGCTCGCCGATCACGGTGTCATAGCCGTGCTCTAATGTCATAATGTAATCGTGGATGTTGGCACGCTTGGCGGCCGCGATGATCTCCTCGTCGGTCGCATCCAGCTTACCGTAAAGGATGTTGTCGCGAATGCTCGCGTTAAAGAGGTAAATATCCTGCTGCACGATACCGATATTTCGACGCAGCGACTCGCGCGTATAGGATTTGATCGAACGGCCATCCACCAAGAGATCGCCCTGTTCTATATCGTAAAAATGCGGGATCAGGTGACAAATGGTGGTCTTACCGCCGCCCGAAGGACCGACAAGGGCGAACTTTTTGCCCTGCTCGATCTTAAAGCTCACGCGGTCAAGCACATTTTTACCGTCCTCGGTATCGTAGGCATAGGTCACACCCCGGAATTCGATCTCGCCCGAAAGAACCCCTGCATCGACCGCCCCCTCGCTGTCACGCTCGGGCTCGGCGTCGATCACCTCAAGGAAGCGCTCAAAGCCCGTTACGCCATTCTGATATTGCTCCATAAAGCCGATCAGGGTCTTGACGGGGGTCAAAAACAGGTTGACCGATACGATAAAGGCCGAGTAATCGCCAAATCCGATATGTCCATTATAAAGGAAGAAGCCGCCGGCAATAAGCACCACGACGTTAAACACATCCGTGATAAAGCTCGTGCCCGAATGGAACTTGCCCATGGCGTCATAGGCCTCACGTCGCGCCTCCACAAACTCGCCGTTGCCAACCTCGAATTTTTCACATTCCTTGTCGGCATTGGTGAACGCCTTGGTCACACGAATGCCCGAAATACTGCTTTCAAGCGAGGCGTTGATCTGCGCCACCGACGCACGACTTTTTTTAAACGCCGCGTGCATCTTACCGCGCAGAGCCGCGGAGATGATAATCAAAAACGGCACACAAACGAAAATGATGAGCGTTAAGATCACGTTGATGCTGCAAAGATAAATAAAGGAGGCCACGATCGTGATGGTTGAGATGATGAGATTCTCGGGACCGTGATGCGCCAGCTCACTGACGTCAAAAAGGTCACTGGTCATACGGGACATCAGCTTACCCGTCTCCTGCTTGTCGAAATAGCTGTACGGGAGCTTTTCAAGGTGGCGGAACATATCCGAGCGCATTTGCGCCTGCATACGCACGCCCATCACGTGCCCGTAATACTGCACAAAATAATTGAGGAGCATACGGATCACGTAAAGAACAAGGAGCACCGCACCCGCAATCACGATGAGCTGATATTTACGATTGGGGATGAGATCATTGAGCATTTCCCGCGTAATGACGGGGTAAAACATCCCGATGAGGGCGATGAGCAGGGCTGCCGCCATATCCAGCGCAAACACAAGGCGGTGGGGCTTATAATAAGCTAAAAAACGTTTTAACATAGGCACGACTCCTTTCCCGTAAAAACAAATCTATTATACAATAGATCCCGCGCAAAAGTCAAGAAAAAATGCCACGGTTCGATAAAAAATCGAGCCGCGGCATCCTTTATTCTTTGGTATCGAAAAATCCCTTGAATGCCGATACGGCACTGGCGACGAACGCCGCCGTGCGGAAGGGCACGAGCGACGCCTTGGTCAGGCGCGTAAAGACCTCCTTTTTGGCGGCAGACTTCTCGGCCTCGATCAGCTCACGCTTGCGACAAAGACCGTTTAAGAGTCGGGGCGACTGCACCGCGAGAAGCTTGCCGGGGACGGGGGCGGAATCCCCCTCGGGCAAAGGCAAAAACTTCTCGGCCAGCACATCGCTAGGAGCGATGGCATAGCAAAGGGCCTTATCCTCCACCACGTCGGTATCGTGCGTGCAATAATACCCAAATTTGACGCGCGCCAAAATCTCCTTTCCACGGCGAAGATCAATTTTTCTTGCCTCGTTATTGGTGGGAAGCAGGAGCGTTTCGCTGACAAGCAAATCCTCGCCCTCAAGGAGCTCGGTGCCGTAATGCGCGTTAAAATCAGACACCGTCATAGGGTTATTGGCCCCTTTGACCCACACGGTAAGTGTGCTTTCGGGCGGAATACTGAATCCGTCGAGCTCGAGCACACGATCCTCGGTGGGCGTAGCCTTATGACCCGTACCATTCCAAACGCCGAGCGAATACCCCTTCAGGGAGATCGGCTTATGGGTATGATTATAAAGCTCAACAAAGGCAAAGGGATTTTTCACCGAGACGCCATCCTTTTGGGCGGCACCCGTCAAGGGCATGACCTTGGTAAGGGAAATGGGGGAAATGAGCACGTATGAGGTGTCGGCATAGCGACCCTTACCTGCCATACCCGATGCCACGGCCGTCACACGATGGCCACCCGGAACATCGGGGAAACGGCGGGACACCGTACGCACCTCACCGGGCTGAAGCTTGCCGACGTGCACCTCCTCAAACGGTGCAAGATGGCGAAGCTGGAAGCCCTCCTCACCCGTCAGGTAAAAATCCACCGTAATGTCGGAAATGGGCTTGTCGCCTTCGTTTTTCACGGTCGCGGTCACCACGTGGGGATGCTCCATATCCTCGGAGATGCCGTAGCCCATACGCTTGATGTTCAAAAGGTCCCTGCCCTTCACAAACACGGGAGCCGTCACGGTATAAATGCTGCCGTTTTGAATACGCAAATAATAATAATCAAAATCGGGGGTCAGTTCCACGTGCCAACGGAATTCGGTCAAGGCCCCTGCATCCACGGTCGCGACCACGATCGAATCCTCCGTAATCAGCTCAAGGCGACCGATGCCGGCCTCATTTTCGGTGGTAACATCAATCTCAACATCCAGCTTATCCGGGCTTTGAAGGATCGCGCCCAGCCACTCACCGTTCACGCGATAGCGTACCTGCACGGTGCGGTCAGTCGTCATATAAGTGCGGCGACGGCGCATTCCGTCCAAAATGTTTTCGCGCGTCAGCGCGGGCGCGAGCACGTAGCCCATGCCGCCCGAATCGCCCCAATCGGCATGATGATTGTCCTCGTTCAAAAGAGGCGAAACGCGCCATCCGCGTGACAGTGCCAAGGCATAGCTCGGGTGATGACGTGTACCGTTCATCTCGTAAAGAGCGTAGGTTTCTTTCACATTATCGGGAAAATCGCGGAAATCGTCACCGTTGCCCCACGTATCGCCCGGATGATTGAACATGGCGATCCCTTCAGGGTGCTCGGCAACGCTTTGGTTAAAGGCGTCAAGGTCATTGCTGTAGGAAGAAAAGCACGCCCATTTGCTGTTGAGGAAATTAATGTGTCCCCAAAAGCCGTTGACCTGGTGCCAGGTCATTTCAAAGCCGTAAAGCGTGGCAAAGCTGCCGGGGACGTTGAAGCGATCGGCCAAGGCTCTTTGACGTGCATAAACGTCACGATCAAGGCATCCCGAATGGTCGGTAACGGCGAAATAGTCCATACGTGTGACGTTTTTTGCGTATTGGAAAGCCTCGGCAGGCGTTCCTCTGCCGTCCGACTCATTGGTGTGGCTATGCACCTGACCGCAATACAGGTGCATTTCCTTGCCATCGCCAATGGCAAAATCCCATTTTTCATAGGTGCGATTTCCGCGCATATCGCGCAGGGTGATTTCCAGGGTGTGCGTACCGAAGGCCAGCGCGGAAGCCGGCTTATAGGTCACCTTTTTCTCGGTCCAAGCACACTTCTCCGACACATTGATGCCGTCAAGGCAAAGCACTGAAATGCGCGTATTAACGCCCGAAACGTCGTGATAACGAACGGTAATTTTCGGGAAATGCTCGTTTTCAAGCACACGGTAGGGGGCGGGGTCCGAAAATGTGATCTCGGGACCGCGGTCATCCACCAGGGCCACCACAAGCGGCTGTGCTTCACTGCCGAGCATAGCGGCGTAAAGACCGCCCTGCACCTTAATATAATAACGGAGCGGCTCCTCGGCAAAGGCAATCTCCCGAAAAGGGATGATGCATTCAAAAAAGCCCTCATTATTTTGATAGGCTATGCGAGGTGAAAATGCACCGCCCATGGACACGAATACCGTAGCGTGCCCCACGTTAATGCCGCCAAGGGCCGCAAAGCGGATCGGCAGATCTCCGGCCGACAGCGGAACGCGCGAGGCGGGAGATACGGGCAAAATGACCGGCACGACGGTATCGGTCACATCCGCCGCGGTTTGATGCACGTCAAGAAAGCCCGGTGTGGGCAGGGCGTGCGCATCGATGATCTGCCCCTCACGCGGCGACTCAAGCGACGCATCGACAATCGCCGCCAAGCGACAGTTTACGTCGTGACGTTCATCGTCAAATCGAAGGTGCACCGTGTAGATCGCATCCTTTACCGAGCCGCCGCGCGGCACGATATAGAGTGTACCGCCGTAGGAACTGCGTGCAAAAGAAAACACACTCTCCGCATGTGCGGTGCCGTCATCCTTTTTGGGGACGGCAAGAGGAGCATAGTAAAAAAGAAGCGCGGGATCCGAGAGCCCCTCCGCGACGGTGGGGAAAAAGCCAATGATCTTTTCAACGGCAGCCGCCTTTTGCGCCTCGAGATCCTCGACCGGCTTTTTGACCAGATTGACGGCAGCCATTCCCCCTGCGGGAATGATGTTTTCACCGGACACGTAGGCCAACGCATTGCGGCAAAGAAGGCCGTCAAGGCGTTGAAACAAGAGCTCGTAATCCGCAAGATCAAGCTCGCTTTCCGTCAGGTTTTGAAATTCAAAATACGGATGCACACAGGGCCAAAGCGATATTTCGGTCACAACAAGCGGCGGCAGCACGTCGGCACTGCAAAGCGAAGCACAATAGGTCGTGCTTTCCTCGCCCTCCTTGCAAAAATGATATTCAAGCCGATCCCCCACCATATCCCTTGCAGGGACGGTGGCCGCAAAAACCGTATAGCTATCCTCCGTGCGGTAGCCGTCAACGGGCAGCATGCGCACACGCCCCTCAACGGTCCTTTGACCGAGCGTCTTATAAGCCAGCTCCACGAGCGGCAGGTGCGGTGTGTCATCCGCAAGCAAGATCTGAAGGGTCACATCGCGCTCGCGAAGCAACACGGTTGCGGGCGCGTGGATATAATTGCGAAATTCCATGCGATCTCCTTTCTCAAAGCGGCAAAAATGAAAACACGGGACAAAGCACCAGGGGCAAGAACATGGCAGGTAGCATATTCATCACCTTCAGCTTGGTAATGCCCAGCAGGTTCGTGCCGATGCCCATCACCAAAAGAGAGCCGACGGCCATGATCTCACCCACCACAAGGGTCGGGATAGCACCGCCCACCCAAACGGCCACCAGCGTGAGGCCACCCTGAATGAGAAATACCGACGCCGCTGAAAGCAGTACACCGCCCCCGAGGGTCGTGGCAAAGATCGTGGCCGACACCATATCGATCAAGGACTTGGCATAGTAGGTCGTGTGCGTGTGCGCGCTCCCGCTTTCGATCGCTCCCGTCACGGTCATCGCACCGACGCAAAACAGCAGGGTCGTGCTGACAAAGCCCTCGGCGATCCGCCCCTGCCCACCACCAAGACGGGCCTCGACCCATTTCCCCAGGCGATTGACCCAGCCATCAAGGTCAAGAAGCTCCCCGAGGACCGTGCCAAGAGCCATAGAAACGATCATCAACAATACGTTTGAGATCGAAAGTGCACCCATGATGCCGATCAGGATCACGCAAAGCCCCATGGCGCGCATAAGGGCGTCGGAAAATCCCTTACGCCCATCCTGCACCGTCGCCTCCTTGCCGCCGCAACGCGCGGCAAACCGACGGATCACGAGGCCCGATGCCGCACCGATCAAAACGGCAACGGTATTCACGATAGTTCCAAACAACGGGAAATCGGTCATAAAAAAGCCTCCTGAAAATGAGCCTCTAAATAATATAATTCAGTATATCACGCGCGAGGGGAAATTTCAAGAAGGATTGCAAAAAAGGCAAAAAATGCTTTAAAAAGCACAAAAAACAGAAACCGGATCTTCACCGCGCGAGGTGGGAAAGGCTCCTGCGGAGACTGCCGAACGCTTTGCGTTCGGCAAAATCCATTGGAGCAAGCACAAAGAGCCCCCGCCACAAGGGCGGGGGGCGGAGAATCGAACTCCATCCACACGCTTTGCGTGTGGCATTAAAGATTCGCCATAATAATAGCAAGTTTCAAAATAACGGCTGAATCTTTCGTCGGAGTTAGCTAACCCCGCAGGAGCACCACACAAAGAGCCCCACGCCACAAGGGCGTGGGGTGCTCCTGCGGAGACTGCCGAACGCTTTGCGTTCGGCAAAATCCATTGGAGCGCACAAAGAGCCCTCCCACGCGAGGTGGGAGGGCTCTTTGTGTGGTGCTCCTGCGGAGAATCGAACTCCGGACACCTTGATTAAAAGTCAAGTGCTCTACCGGCTGAGCTACAGGGGCATTTATTGCACCCGTATATCATACCATAAGAACGCGTATTTGTCAACAGTTTTTTTCAAAGTTCTTAACTTTTTTAAAGCAGCAGGATCACATCGGGCGCAAGCGATCGGCAAGCAATCGCACGTGCTCGGGCAAAAGCCCGGGGAGCATCGCCTCGTCCTCCTCACTTTCAATAATGGACGTGCGTATCATTCGAGCAAAGAGCTTATCAAGACCCTTTTGCCGAGAGACGTTGAGCTCGCCGCCGAAATAAACGGTATCGTCAGCGCTACGGAGCAATTCTTCGGGGAAAAGCATTTCCGCATAATTTTCAAACTGATCGGCAAAGGCACAGCAAAGAAAGAGCGTATGGGGCTTTTTCACCAACGCCTCCTTATAAGTGGAAAGATATGCTCGCGCCGCACGGTGGAGCTTTGAAAAGCGAACGGCACTGCCGAAAACCACGTAATCAAACGCCTCGGGCGACAGGGTGCTTTCGGTAAGGTCAAGAAGCGTAACATCGTGGCGCGGCAAGTGCGAGGCCAACAACTCGCACATCGAGCGACACCCACCCGATTTACCGGCATAAGCAATCAAAATCTTCATAAGGCTCTCCCTTTTTTGTGATACTTATAGTGTAACATATTTTCGCTGAAAATGGAATAGGAAAAAGCAAAAATCTCGCGTTGACAAACCGACGTAAAAGGTTTATAATAAATTTATAATTATACGTTAAGAAAGGGGACCGTTATGTCGGATATTGAAGCAAGAATCAAGGCACTTCGAAAAGAGGTCGCCTATCACGCCAAGCGTTATTACACCGATGATGCCCCCGAGATCTCGGACTTTGAATACGACCGTCTTTACCATGAGCTTTTGACACTGGAGGAGCAAAATCCAAAGCTTTTTGACCCCTCCTCCCCCACGCAACGCGTGGGAGACAAGCCGCTTGATGCGTTTAAATCGGTTACACACACGGTGCAAATGAATTCCCTCTCGGATGTATTTTCCTTTGAGGAGCTCGGCGCGTTTCTTGAAAAAATGGAGGAGGCACTCCCCCACCCCGTTTATTCGGTAGAGCCCAAGATCGACGGGCTTTCGGTATCACTTCGCTACGAAAACGGCGTACTGGTCACGGGCGCGACGCGCGGCGACGGCAACGTCGGTGAGGATGTCACACAAAACATCAAAACCATTTATTCGGTACCTCTCGTGCTAAACGAGCCACTCTCCCTTACCGTGCGCGGTGAGGTCTATATGCCGCGTGCCACCTTTTACAGGATCAACGAGGCGCGCGAAAAGGAGGGGCTTGCCCTGATGGCCAATCCCCGTAACGCCGCGGCAGGGTCGCTCCGACAGCTCGACCCCCGTATAGCGGCCGAGCGCAAGCTTGATATTTTCGTGTTTAATCTTCAAGAGGGCAGCCCCTACCTTGACGGGCACCTGCCCACCTCACATACCGAAACCTTAGACCGCCTTGAGGCACTTGGTTTTACCGTCCTTCAACACCGCATCAAGGCCACCACGAGGGATGAGGTCTTTTCGCACATTGAAAGCCTCGGTGCCCTGCGCGATGATCTAGCCTTTGATATTGACGGTGTGGTCATCAAGATCGACGATCTTGCCGATCGCGTGACCCTCGGTGAGGGCACCAAAACCCCCAAATGGGCGGTGGCCTACAAGTTCCCACCCGAGCAAAAGAAAACAAAGCTCCTGGACGTAGAAATTGCCGTAGGACGCACGGGCGTGCTTACCCCCACCGCGATCCTCGCCCCCGTGCGGCTTGCAGGCACGACGGTTTCGCGTGCCACGCTTCACAACGAGGATTTTATCAGAGAGCGCGAAATTTTACTCGGTGACACCGTAACGGTTCAAAAAGCGGGCGACATCATCCCTGAGGTCGTGATCGCGCACCCGGAGCTTCGCGACGGCAGCGAGCGCGAATTCCGAATGCCGACACACTGCCCCTCGTGCGGCGAGCCCGTAACGCGTGACAAGGACGAAGGGGCGGCCCTGCGCTGCACCAACGGAGCTTGCCCCGCACAGCTCTCGCGCGGCATTGAGCATTTCGCCTCGAAGGGTGCAATGGACATTGAGGGCCTTGGTCCTCAAATCGTCGAGCTGCTCCTCAAAAACGGGCTTATTGGCGACGTGGCCGACCTTTACACACTCCGGGCCGAGCAAATTGCAACACTGGACCGTATGGGCGAAAAATCCGCCCAAAATCTTATTGCCGCCATTGACCGCTCCAAGAGCGCGGGGCTTGAGCGTCTTATTTTCGCGCTTGGCATCCGCGGCATCGGACAGGTGGCCGCCACGGCCCTTGCGGCAAAATACCGCACGCTGACGGCGCTTTGCGCCGCCACGGCGGAGGACCTGATCACCATTGAGGACTTCGGGCAAATTACCGCCGACTACGTGGTGGATTACTTCACCCACCCCCAAAACCTTGCGCTTTGCCAGCGACTTGCCGCTTGCGGTGTACAAACCGAGGCCGTAGCCGCCCCCGTTGGTGACAAATTCAAGGGACTGACCTTTGTTTTGACAGGCACTCTCCCCACCCTGACACGCGACGAGGCGAGCGAAAAAATCCGCGCCCTGGGCGGCAAGGTTGCGGGGTCGGTGTCGAAAAAGACCTCGTTTGTAGTGGCGGGTGAGGCCGCCGGCTCCAAGCTCACCAAGGCCAATGATCTTGGGGTCAAGGTCATTGACGAGGCCGAGCTGCTTTTGATGATCGACGCCCCCCAAGCACTGTAAAGATCCACCATTTTCCATTCGTTCACCGGTTGTTCATAACTGTATGATATACTGGAACGGTTCACAAAATAATCAGTAGCAGCTTTCACTGCGGAAAGTGTGATAATGAATAAAATCAGTTTAATGCTAAAGGGCATCGTCATCGGCTTTGCCAGCCTTGGCGTACCGGGCCTTAGCGCCAGCACCATTGCCATTGTGCTGTTCGTATATTACGATATGATATACGCCATCAGCCACATATTCAGCAAGCCGAAAACAAGCATCCCCTTTTTGCTCACGCTTTTGTCGGGCTACGCCATCGGTTGCCTGGGTGGCGCGTGGGCCGTCAACACCCTTTATATCGCGTATCCCATCCCCGTGATTGCCGCGGTACTCGGGTTCCTGATCGGCAGTGTGCCCCGTATGGCCGCGGACAGTAAAGATGATTTCAAGCGTTGGCCCAACTGGGTGGTGATGGCGGTCGTCGCGTCCGTCTTTCTCATCTACGCGATGGTCATCACCGACGGACACTCGGTCTCGCTCGAGAACGTGCGTTTCCCGCTCGACTTTATTTTAATGGCCATTGTCGGTGCCGTTACCTCCATGACCCTCGTGATCCCCGGCGTGGATTTTGCCGTGACCTTAATGGCTCTTGGCTACTATTACGCCTTCATCGACCTGGTTGGCAACTTCGCCGCAATGAACTTCACACGCCTACTCCTTTTGATCTTCTATCTTGTGGGCTACGGTCTGGGGTCGGTCGTATTCTCAAAGGGCCTGCGTTATCTCATCAAGCGCTTTCCCCGTCAGCTGCACTGTGCCAACCTTGCAATGATCACAGTATCCCCCGTTATTGTAGTGAAAAAATGCCTCATTGATAACCCCAACGAAAAAACGATGCTGCACAACATCACCTGGAAGGCATGGGTATGGGCATTTATCATGTTTGCCGTCGGATATTTTGCCTTTACGTGGGTGCCGCTGATGCTCCGCTATCTCGGGTTCCTGCCGAAGCAAACCGAAAAGGTGATCGCCACCGAAAACTCGGCCGCGCGCGCCGACATCCCGCTGGAAGAGGCCTTAAAGGCCCCTGCCCAAGAGGTGCCTGTGGCAGTAACCATTCCTATGGCCCCTGTGGAGACTATGACTCCCATCACAGCACAGGACATAGACCAAATCGATCCCGACCTGTAAAAATAAGCCGCAAATGCGAATGCATTTGCGGCTTATTTTATTTGCCCTCGGTAAGAGCCTTGTATTCTTCGAAATACCGCACACCAAGGGTGCGACAAGAGGCGGCGCTGAAATGAATGCCGTCCGAGCGGCACGGCAGATCCGCCGCCTTGACAATGCGACAATTCGGCAGCTCACTTGCAAGCTCACGAAGAAGCGCGTTCATGGCGGGTACGCCGCGCGCGATCTTCTCCCAGCGCGCGGGCGCAATATGCCCCGAGAGCTCACCGATGATAATGGGCAGATCCTCGCCAAGCTCACGGCGTAGCGACGTCATCGTATTAAGAAATGCCGCGCGGTAGGCTTCGGCATCAAAATGGCTGCAATCGTTCTCTCCCTGATGCCAAATAATGCCGCCGAGCGTTGAAGTGCGCATGGCGAGCTTTGCCATCATCACGGCGTGATCAAAGAGAACGCCGCCCGGCTGCCATTTTTTAATGCCCGACCCGCCGTATGCACAAGGGATAAGACCGATGTGCTCCCCCGTGTGCTTAGCAAGTGCATCGGCAAAGCTGGTAGCAAGACAAACGCCCGGCAAAAACTCGGCACAGCTGCCGCGGTCAACGTTCAAGGGCTCACACATCGGCTGCCACACGCCAAAGCGCAGCACGTGGCAAAGCCCGTTTTTGATCGGCTCTACCTCCCCGATGTCGCCTCTGCCCGCCATATTCGACTGACCAACCATTAAAAACGAGGTAACGTCCTTGACGGCCTTAATTGCTTCGATCTTACTCATAAGCCGTATTTTTCTTCAACAGCAACGATGGCTGCCATGGTTTCATCATTGATGTCAACGGTGCCGTCGGCAAGGCACTTTGCAAGCTTCTCCTGCTCGATCTCACCGGGATAGTAGATCTTTTCCACGCCCGTTGCCTTCTTGGCCGCCTTGATCTCATCAAGCATCTTTTCCACGCGGTCGTTGTAGCTCTTGGGGTCGCCGAGCTTGGCGAGGTCGATCGCCATAAACATATGACCTACGTTGCCGCCCACCTCGGGGTTTTGGTTCCATGCGTGTACGTCGCCCGTCATAGCGGCACCCGAAAGCGTACCGGCAAAGACCTCAACCATCATCGCAAGTCCGTAGCCCTTATAGCCGCCGAACGGCAGGAGCGTGCCACCCTTCATGTACTCCGAGGCATCGGTGGTGGGGTTGCCGTCTTTGTCGATGATCCAGCCAAGCGGCACGGGCTTACCCTCCTTTTCAAGGCGAATGACCTTTTGGTCGGAGGTGTTGCTCATCGCAACGTCGTAAACGATCTTACCGTACTTACCTGCGGGGAACGCGTAGGAGAAGGGGTTGTTGCCGATCGTTTTCTCAGCGGCACCCGTTGCCGCCACGAGGATATCGCCGTTACTCATCGCAACGCCTGCCATATCCGCGTCAGCACACATCGAGGCGTAGTAGCCCGCCGCACCGAAATGGTGGCTGCCGCGCACGTTGACAATACCGATGCCCGTGGCCTTGGCTTTTTCGATCGCCAGCTCCATGGCCTTGTAGGAGACCACGATGCCGAGGTTGTTGTTGCCGTTGACCGCCGCCCAAGAGGGGCTGTCAAAATCAACGGTAAAGTTACCGTCCTTTTTAATACCGCCGCTTTCCATGCAGGAAACGTAGCGTGCAAGACGCAGGAAGCCGTGCGTAAAGACGCCGCGCATTTCGGTTTCAAGCAGTACCTTGGTGATGATTTCGGCATCCCCTCGGCTCAGACCTACCTTTTCAAAGATGCGCTCGGAGCGCGCCTTGATCTCACTAATTGCAATTTTCATAAAAGTTCTCCTATTAAAATAAAGTATTACTGCAATTAAATGATATCACAAATTTAGAACACCATCTACACTTATATTGCACAAAGAAGATGCGACTTCAACATTTTTTGTGTTTGTAAATGAGAGAAAAGCGCCCGTCAGATGACGGGCGCTTTCTTCATTACTTATACTTACGCTTACGTGCAGCTTCAGACTTCTTCTTACGCTTTACGCTCGGCTTTTCGTAATGCTCTCTCTTGCGAAGTTCGGCAAGAACACCGGAACGTGCGCACTGACGCTTAAAGCGACGCAGAGCACTGTCAAGGGACTCGCCCTCCTTCAGTTTCACTTCTGCCATTTATATATCCCTCCCCTCGCGGTTGAAAAACAACAATCTTTTATTATTATACACAGTTTTATTTGCCGTGTCAATAGCATTTGCAATTTTTTTGGAATTTTTATCGTACGACAAGATTCACGATCTTATCGGGCACCACGATCTCTTTGATCGTGGTCTTCCCTTCGATGGCGGCGGCGACGCGCTCATCGGCCTTGGCAAGCGAAAGTGCGGTATCCTTATCGGCACCCTTGGGCATCTTCACCACGGCCTTAAGCTTACCGCAGACCTGTACGGCAACCTCAACGGTCGAAAGCTCGGTCTTGGCCTCATCGTATTCGGGCCAAGCGGCAAGCGAGCAGAAGCCCTCACCGCCAATGGCCTCCCATACCTCCTCACAAAGGTGGGGTGCAAAGGGGCAAAGCAAGCGCACAAGCGTGCCGAGCTCGGTGACGGTCAGGTGTCCCACCTCGTCGATCTCGTTGAGCAGGGTCATCATAGCGGCGATCGCGGTGTTAAACTTCATCTCCTCAATATCCGAGGTGACCTTCTTGATGGTGCGGTGGAAGGGCGTTTCAAGCTCGGGCGTGACACCCTCACCCTTGGCGCGATCGGGCAATTGTGCCACACGGTCAAGGAAACGCTTGCAGCCGCGCATACTGCTCTCAGACCAGGGTGCAGCGGAGCCGTAGTCACCCATAAAGAGAATATAGACGCGAAGCGTATCTGCACCGAAGGTATCGACCACGTCGTTGGGATCAACGACGTTGCCGCGCGACTTCGACATCTTTTGGCCGTCGGGACCAAGGATAAGCCCCTGCGCAGTACGCTTGGCATAGGGCTCGGCCGTGGGCACTACGCCAATATCATAAAGGAACTTGTGCCAGAAGCGGCTGTAAATGAGGTGGCGCGTCACGTGCTCCATACCGCCGTTGTACCAGTCAACGGGCAGCCAGTATTTGAGCTTATCGTAATCGGCAAGGCACTCGGCATTGAGCGGATCGATGTAACGAAGGAAATACCACGAGGAGCCCGCCCACTGCGGCATGGTATCGGTCTCGCGCTTGGCATCACCCCCACACTTGGGGCACTTACAGTTGACAAAGCTCTCGATCTTGGCAAGGGGCGACTCGCCCCCCTCGCCGGGCGCGAAGTTTTCAACGGGGGGCAAACGCAGGGGCAGCTCCTCGTAGGGCACGGCCACCATGCCGCACTTCTCGCAGTGCACGATCGGAATGGGCTCGCCCCAGTAACGCTGGCGGTTGAAGGCCCAGTCCTTCATCTTATACTGCACACCGGCCTCACCGACGCCGAGCTCCTCAAGCTTTTCGATCATCACGGCGATCGAGGTCTTTTTATCCAACAAGCCGTTGAGGAAGTCGGAGTTGACCATTTCACCGTCACCGGTGTAGGCCTCTTTTTCAATATCGCCGCCACGGATGACCTCAATAATATCGATGCCGAATTTCTTGGCAAAGGCATAGTCGCGATCGTCGTGCGCGGGCACGGCCATAATGGCACCCGTGCCGTAGCCCATCATCACGTAGTCGGAAATATAGATCGGGATTTCCTTGCCCGTAATGGGGTGGATCGCCGACAGGCCCTCGATCCTCACGCCCGTCTTATCCTTGTTCATTTGCGTACGCTCGAACTCGGTCTTCTTGGCGCAAAGCTCGCGATACTCGTCGAGCGCCGCCACGTTGGTAATACGGTCACGGTACTGATCGAGCACGGGGTGCTCGGGTGCCATAACCATAAAGGTCACGCCAAAGAGCGTGTCGGGACGGGTGGTGTAGATGCGCAGCTTCTCATCGGTCCCCGAAAGCGCGAAATTGACAAACGCGCCCGTGGATTTGCCGATCCAGTTGACCTGCTGCATCTTAACGTTCGGCAGATAATCGACCTCATCGAGGCCCTGAAGCAGCTTATCCGCATACGCGGTGATGCGCAAATACCAAACGTCCTTGGATTTTTGAACGATGTCGTTATGACAAATGTCGCACTTGCCGCCCTGCGAATCCTCGTTTGAAAGAACAACCTTGCAGGAGGGGCAGTAGTTTACCAAAGCCGTGTCACGGAACACAAGGCCGTTTTCAAACATTTTCAGGAAGATCCACTGCGTCCAGCGGTAATACCCCTCCTCGGTGGTATCGACCACGCGCTCCCAGTCAAAGGAAAAGCCGACGCGGCGGAGCTGCTGGGTGAATTTGGCGATGTTATTATCGGTGACCTGACGGGGGTGGATGCCCGTTTTGATGGCATAGTTCTCGGTGGGAAGTCCGTAAGCGTCAAAGCCGATGGGGAACATGACGTTATAGCCCTGCATACGGCGCTTGCGGCTGATGACCTCAAGACCCGAATAGGCCTTGATGTGTCCGACGTGCATACCGGCACCGCTCGGGTACGGGAACTCTACCAAACCGTAGAATTTTTTGCGGGTATCGTGGTCCTTGGCGTGGAAGATCCTTGCCTCATCCCACTTGTCTTGCCATTTCTTTTCAATAGCGGCACAATCGTATCTCATAATACTTACTCCTCGGTTGTTTCCTTATATAATTTATCAAGATTGAAAAATTCACGTGATTCGCGGTCAAAGATATGCACCATAACGATCCCGTAATCGACGATCTGCCAAGAACGGGTCCCAACGCCGTCGGCGTGCAGGGGGTGCACGTCACGAAGGGAAAGCTTGTACTCCAGCTCATCGGCAAGAGCCTTTACGTGAGGGCCCGAGGTACCCGTGGCGAGCACAAGATAATCCGTAATATCACTGCGCCCCTCAACCGAAAACACAGCAACGTTTGCGCCCTTTTTGCTCTCCAAAATATCGCGGCAGGCAAGGGCCAGGTCCTTTGCGCTCGCATCCGCCAAGGACGGGAGCATTTCTTGTTCCATTTTTTCTTCCATTCTATTTTCGTTCCTTTCGTAAGGGTTCATTTCTTTTTGACAAACTCCAGTGCCCCTTGAGTATCCCGACACACGGGTGCCCCCTTGACGGTGAGCTCCTCGACCGTTTGCTCAAGAGATCTTAACAGCACCAACCACAAATGGCTTGCCCGTTCTTGCTCGGTCATCCTATCGGGTGCGGCATCGAAAAACAGGTGTCTCAATGCCACACACTCGGGGATCACCCTGCCCTCCTCAATATAATCGGCAAGGTAAAGAATGGCCTCGGCAACCGTCATTCCCTCGTGCCCCGTCGTGTGCCAGCGCACCGCCGACAAAAGGTCTTTATCGGCAAGATCGGGGTATTTCTCGGGGATGAGGAGCGATGCCGTCATTCCGTGCCAAATTTTTGGAGCGCATTGCTCATCGGGGCGCAGAACCGCGCCGTGCGAGGCCAGGATCTCGGCTTGCACCTCGCGGGGAAGCTCCTTGGTCATATCGTGCAAAAGCGCCGCCGCGCGGAGCATCCCTGCTCCTTCGGGCAAATAAAGCGCCGCCAGGCGTGCCGCCATTTGCTCGACACCTAAAGTATGCTTGAAGCGTTGCTCCGTCATACACGCGCGCATATCCTCGCGCAGGAGAGCCAATCGTTCTTCAGTAAAAGCATTATACATAAAGACCGTGTTCCTTTATATATGCCGCGACCCCTTCGGGCACGACGTCATCGATGGGTGCGCCGCGCTTGACGCGCTCGCGCACGGCGGTTGAAGAAACATCTACAAAATCGGCAGGGATGCGCCGAACGATCTTGCCAAAGCGTGCCAAATACTCGTTGTTTTTGGCCACGATCATGGACTCAATGATCGGATCGTTCTCCCGGCGCATATACACGGGATAACAAAGCTTAAAGATTTCCTCCGGCTCGCGCCAACGATCCAGTGTAAGCATCATATCGGTGCCCATGAGGAAAAACAGGCGGCGATCTGCACCCGAGAGCGCGCGCAACGTGTCCACGGTATAGCTGCGCCCCCCACGTGCGATCTCAAGATCGCTGATGAAGGTGCGCTCCATTCCCCCAAAGGCCAGCTCACACATTCTAAGACGGTGAGAGGGATCGTCGGCCCGATCCATTTGCTTGTGAGGCGACACAGCGGTGGGTATGATGTAAAGGAGATCCAATTCCATACCCTTAAAAAACGCCTCGGCAGCCTTGACGTGCCCATTATGAGGGGGCGAAAAGGTGCCGCCGTAGATGCCGATACGCATTTGACCGTTGATCATAGCTCGATCTTCTTTTTGGTCTTGGATTCACGATACAAAATGCACTTGGTGCCAATGACCGAGACGACCTCGGCACCCGTTTTCTCGGCCAATTCCTCCGCCGCACCTCGCACCCCGAGATCGCAGTTTTCAAGGACACGGAGCTTGATCAGCTCACGCGCCTCCAGCGCGTCGGAAACGGTGGCGACGAGCGTAGCGGTGATGCCGCTCTTGCCGATCTGCATAATGGTATCCATCGTGGATGCCATAGAGCGCAGCATGGCGCGTTGTTTACTTGTCAACATATTTTACTCCTCCATACGTGCCGAAAACAGCTTGGCAAAGGCCCTGACGGCCGCGCCTCTGTGGCTGATGCGGTTTTTCTCTTCGTGCGACAGCTCGGCAAAGGTCTTGCCGAACGGCGCGTAATAAAACAAGGGATCATACCCAAAGCCGCCCTCCCCCCTCGGTGCCGTAAGGATCTCACCGGGGACGCGTCCTTCGGCTACGATCGGCTCGCGCCCGTCAGGGAACGCGCAGGCAAAGACCGACACAAAGGCGGCGGCACGGTCCTGCTTATCCTTCAGGTTTTGGAGCAAAAGAGCGTTATTTTGAGCATCGTTACCGTGTTCCCCGGCATAGCGCGCGGAATACACGCCCGGCGCACCGCCGAGTGCCTCAACGCAAAGCCCCGAGTCATCGGCAAGTGCCACGTAGCCAAGAGCGGCCACGGCACGGGCCTTGATGAGGGCGTTTTCGGCAAAGGTCGTGCCGTTTTCCTCGATGTCATCGGCAAAGCCGATGTCATCAAGAGATTTTAAGACGATCACGTCACCGAGCTCCTCGGCAAGGAGCCGATTTAATTCCTTCAGCTTGCCTTGATTGCGACTGGCAAGCACAACCTCAATTTTTTTCATCATTCAAAGAGCGCGGCCACAAATTCCGCCGCATCAAATTCCTGCATATCATCGATCTTCTCGCCCACGCCGATAAACTTCACCGGAAGCCCGAGCTCTCGACGGATCGAAAGGGCAATGCCGCCCTTGGCGGTGCCGTCAAGCTTATTGAGCACAAGACCCGTAAGGTCCGCGGCACGCCCGAACTCTTTCGCCTGCAAAATGGCGTTTTGCCCCGTAGTCGCATCGAGCACCAGAAGGTTTTCGCGACAGGCATCGGGGAGCTCTCTTGAGATCACGCGATGGATCTTTGCCAGCTCATCCATCAAATTTTTCTTGTTGTGAAGTCGGCCTGCCGTGTCGATGATGAGCACGTCAGCACCCTTCTTTTTGGTGTACTGAATAGCGTCATAGACCACAGCCGCAGGGTCCGAGCCCTCGTGCTGCTTGACGATATCCACACCTGCACGATCGCACCACACGGCAAGCTGATCGATGGCCGCGGCACGGAAGGTATCGGCCGCGGCGACCACCACCTTTTTGCCCGCGCGCTTCAAGCGGTTGGAGATCTTGCCGATCGAGGTGGTCTTCCCCGCACCGTTTACGCCGATGATCAGCACCACCGAGGGGGTGGTATCCAGCTTTAAGGGCGCACCCTCACCGATCATATCCGAAAGGATACTGCGAAGCGAGGTCTTGATATCCTCGGGCTCCTTGAGGCGCCCGTCCTTGATCTCCTCGCGAAGGCGATCCAAGATCTCTTCGGTGGCACCCACGCCCACGTCGGCGGTGATGAGGAGCTCCTCAAGCTCCTCGAGCAGATCCTCATCCACACGCACAAAATGCTTTAACATGGCATCGATCTTGCCGAAAATCGCATTTTTGGTCTTGGCAAGACCCTCTTTTAATTTAGTTAAAAATCCCATTCCACTCATCTCCCTCTTGCTTACCCGAAATGGAGCTTACGTCAAGTGCAAGCACCTTCGAGATGCCGCGCTCGGGCATCGTCACGCCGTAAAGACGCTGTGCTGCCTCCATAGTACCGCGGCGGTGAGTAATCAAAATAAATTGTGTATCGAGCGAATAACGCTTGATGTATGCGGCAAAGCGTGCGACGTTCACTTCGTCGAGCGCCGCCTCGATCTCATCCAGGATAAAGAACGGGGTCGGGTTTACCTGCAAAATGGCAAAGAACAAAGCGATCGCCACAAAGGACTGCTCGCCGCCCGAAAGCATCGTAAGATTCTTGATGATTTTTCCGGGAGGGGCCGCCTTGATCTCGATGCCGGAGGTGAGCACATCCGACGGATCGGAGAGCGAAATTTCAGCGCTACCGCCACCGAAGAGCTCGGAGAAGGTGCGGTTGAAATTCTCGTTAATTTGATTGAAGGTTGCCACGAACGAGGTCTTCATCTCGCCCTCAAGGTCGGCAATGATCTTCAAAAGATCGTCGCGTGCCGCCGTCATATCGTCGATCTGCGCCTTCATCGTATCGTAGCGCTCCTTGACCTCCTTGTACTTGTTGACAGCGTCAAGGTCCACGTTACCGATCGCACGCAAGCGGTTGCGGCAGCTGACCTGCAGCTCCACCGCGGCGGCTCGGTCGGCGGCCGTCAAGGGCTCAAAGCCAAGGGCCACGGCATCGTTGCGGGTCATCTCATAATCTTCCCAGAATTTCGCGGCGATCTTATCCTGCTCATCGCGAAGAGAGGCAAGCTTATTCTCGTTTTTGGTATGTGCCTGGAATATCGTTTGCTGCTCGGCCATCTTGTCGCGCAGCTTCTCGCTGACGACGGCGCGCTTGCGCTCGATATCCATGTTGCCCGTGGTCAGCTTTTGGCGGCGATCGTTGAGCTCCTTCAGCACACGCTCACCCTCGGCAAAGGTGTTACGGTTTGCCTCCTGACGGAGCGTTTCGCTCTCAATGCTCATTTCAAGCTCGGCGATCATGGCGCGGATCTCCTTGATCTCGGCCTCGATCGCGGCGGCGCGGGCATCGGACTCGGCAATATAGGCCTCGACCGTTTCAATATCCTTGCGTACGGCACTGATCTTAATGTAGAGCTCGGTCATCTCCTGCTCTTTCACCGTTTTCTCATCAAGCAGGGCGTTACGGACCACATCCTTTTCGGCGCGCAGAGCACCGATCTCGGTGATCTGATGACGCAGGGCCCCCTCTTGCTCGGCAAGGCGCGCCAGCTCATCATCATAACCCGCGCGCTGAATGGTGAGTGCCTCAAAGTCGGCACAAAGCTTTTGAACCAACGCCTCGTTGGCCTCGTACTTGGCACGGTATTGTGCGGCCTCACTGGCCTCGCCGCTCCCAAGAGCCGCGAGCAAGGAAGCACGCGTAGCTTCATCGTCGCGACGAGCCTGCTCGGCCTTCGCGTCGTTTTCAATGGCCTCACGGCGCTCGGCCAGATCCTCAAGCATTTTCGTGTACTGCTTTAATTTCTCGCCCAGCTCCTCAATTTGTCCGGCACGGGAAAGCACGCCGGCTCTTTGCTTCACGGAGCCGCCCGTAAAGGAACCGCCCGCGTTGATGACTTGTCCGTCCAATGTTACGACCTTTACGCGGAACTTGGTCTTTTTCGCCATTTCGGTGGCACTGTCAAGATCCTCAAAGACCACGGTCCTGCCAAGCAGGGCCGATACGACCTCACGGAATTTATCCTCACAATCCACAAGCTCCGAGGCAATGCCGAGGTAACCCTTGCATTTTGCCGCCTCATCCATTTCAGAAGTCACGGTAAGACCTTGCATTGAGGAAAGGGGGAAGAACGTGGCTCTGCCTGCCTCGGCCTTTTTGAGGGCAAACATCGCGGCCTTGGCAACGCTCTCATCCTCTACCACAATGTGCTGAAGATTGGCACCGAGTGCCGTTTCCATCGCGGTCACGTATTTTTTATCGACCGAAATGACCTTGGAAAGCGGTCCGTAGATCTTGCCGCAGCGGCGGCCGTCGCGGTCGGTAATTTTACCGTTTGCATAGGCGTCCATCACAAAGCGCACGCTGTTGCTGTAGCCCTCGAAATGCTCTTCCATCGCACGGAAGGCCTCTTGGCGCTGACGGGCAATATCAGCCTGCAGCTTGTACTCCGACTCGCGCTCGGCCACCTCGGCCAGCTCCTCGGCAAGCTCCTTCAGGCGCACATCGCGCTCGGCGATCTTGGCATTGACCTCATCGATCTGCTGCTGGTAGCCTGTGGCGACCTCTTCCTTTTCCTTGCACTGTGCAAGAAGCTCCTCGGAAACCTTACGGTACTCGGCGATCTCCCCTTGCATGGTGTCGTTTTTATCGCTGTCGGTCAGCTTATTGTTTTCAAGCACCTTGCGACGCACGGTGATGTCGGCCACCTCGGCCTCGCGCTCGGTCACGTCGGCAAGGGCCGTGGCGATCTCACCGGCAAGGCGGAACGCCTCACTCACCAGCTTGTGCGCCTCCTCGGCCTTGGCGGTGTGCGCCTGCTCAAGGGTATCGCGGGACTCGGTCAGGACCGCAAGCTCCGCACGGCGGCGGTCACCCTCGGTGCGCTCGGCCCCCAGCAATTGCTCCTTATCCAGTACCGTGCGCTCGGACTGCTCGATGCGCTCGCGCGTGTTGGCAATTCGCGTTTTGGTCACGCTGTACTGATTGTCACGCTCGTAATTTTCCTTTTCCAGGGCACGGATGCGCTCCAGCACCTCTTCGGCGGCGGCCGTGTTGGCTTGGCTCTCTTCAAAAAGTCGATCGGATTGGGCGTTGTAATCCTCGATCGCCTCCTCGGCAAGGCGCAGGTCGTGTGTGCTGTTGCGGAAGTTCTCCTCTGCCTTTTCAATATCCAGGCGCAGGCGCTCGGAATCGTAAAGCCAAAGCTGAACGTCCACCTTTTTCTTGGTTTCGTGAAGCTCGATCGCTCTCTTCGCGCGCTCGGCCTCCTTTTCGAGAGGCAACACCTGTGCCTCGACCTCGGAAAAGATGTCGGTCACACGCGTCATATTTTCCTCGGTGGTCTTGAGCTTTCGCTCGGTCTCGTTTTTACGGTGGCGGTATTTGGCGATGCCCGAGGCATCCTCAAAGATACTGCGGCGCTCGTCGGACTTGCGCGAAATGATCTCGGCGATCTTACCCTGACCGATGATGGAGTAACCGTCACGGCCGACACCGGTATTCATAAAGAGCTCGTAGATGTCACGCAAACGGCAGGCACGGCGGTTGATGTAATATTCACTCTCACCGGCACGGTAATAGCGACGGGTCACCGTCACCTCATCACCGGGATAATCAAGACGATTTTCCTCATCGGTATTGTCAAAGGTGACCGACACCTCGGCAAAGCCCATCGGACGGCGACTGTCGGCACCGCCGAAAATGATATCCTCCATTTTGGAGCCGCGCAAGCTTTTTGACGAGATCTCACCAAGAACCCAGCGCATTGCATCGGAAATGTTGGATTTGCCGCTACCGTTGGGGCCCACAATGACCGTGGTGCCACGCTCAAAGTTCAGCTTCGTTTTGTCGGGGAAGGACTTAAAGCCCTGCATTTCGAGAGATTTGAGATACAAGAGCCACGCCTCCTTTCTACAAAAGTATAATATAATAATTTATTATAACGCATCGCGCGCGATTTTGCAAGACTTTTTTACCAACCCACCCGTTTTTTTGTAAAATTTACAAAAAAGCCCCCTCGGTGTCAAACGAACCAAGGCGGTGGCCTTTTCATTTTTAACGTTTAGCGCGGCAAACAGCGCTTGATTTGACGGTTTTTAGGATCTGCGGAAAAGAAGCAAAAGGGGGGCTTGCTTCGATGCAGAAGGCGCGATCTCGATACGATGAGCGTATTGCATACGTCGAGTGGCGAGAGCGCGCCTAAAAAACACACATACAATAAAAAAATGAGATCCACAAGGATCTCTATCTAAAAACCCGCTTTCTTCACCGTTTGCACGATGAGAAAAGCGGGTTTCCTTGTTTGCACTAAAACAACTTAAAAAGTGTGTTTTTGGTCTGCGCAAATGAAGTCGCCCTAACGCGGCAAGTAACGCTTGAGCGCCTCAGCGGCGGCACGCTGCTCAGCTTCCTTTTTGGAGCTGCCCGTGCCCGTACCAAAGTCATTGGAGTTGATCAGCACTCGAACGGTAAAGGTTTTGGCATTATCGGGCCCCGTTTCCTTGATCGTTTCATAACGGAGCTCCTCACCCGGCATTTGCTGCACATACTGCTGAAGCAGGGTTTTGTAATCCTCAAGCGGCAGCACGGCGTTACTGAGCTTTTGAAGCTCCTCCTTCACAAACGGCAGTACAAAATCACGCACACGGGAAAGCGAGCCCGAATCCAGATACCATGCGCCGAGTAGGGCCTCAAAGGCATCCTCTAAGATCTTGGGCTTATCCCTGCCGTCGCGCTCCTCACCCCTGCCAAGAAGTAAATAGGCACCAAGCCCGATCCTTGTCGCATACTCGGCCAGCGCGCGCTGACAAACGAGATTTTTACGCAGGACGGTCAGCTGTCCCTCGGGAAGCTCGGGATAGGTATTGTAAAGATAGTCGCAAACGGTAAGCGATAACACGCTATCGCCAAGGAATTCAAGGCGCTCATTGGATGCAATACGCCCCACGCCGTGCTCATTGGCATAAGAGCTGTGTGTAAGCGCACGCACAAGCAACGATTCGTCGCAAAAGTGGTACCCTATACGCTCTTGCAGCGCCAAAATGTCCTTTGACATCGTCGCACCTCCCTTTCAATCATAGTAAAAACTCACCCCGTTGGGGTATATATTATTCTTTGCACTCCGCAAGCACCAAGGAAAGTGCCTCCAGCGCACGCTCCGAGAGTGCCTCGTTGCGCTTGGCTTTGCCGCCGCGAACCTTATGGCCAAGACGCTCGACAAGGCCGAAGTTGGCATTCATCGGCAAGAAATCTCCCATACCGCCCCCCGACACGTAAGCGGCCATAGCCCCCAGCATGGTGTGACGAGGGAAGGAAAAGGGCGCAAGGCCGCGTGCGCGACGCGCCGCATTGATCCCGGCGACAAGTCCTGAGCCTGCCGACTCAATGTACCCCTCAACGCCCGTCATTTGACCGGCAAAAAAGAGGTTGGGGCGATCGATCACGGCATAGGTGCTGTCAAGAAAACCGGGGGACTGCAAATAGGTGTTTCTATGCATCACGCCGTATCGCAGGAAAAGGGCGTTTTCAAGCCCCGGTATGAGGGAAAATACGCGTTTTTGCTCAGGGAACGCAAGGTGTGTCTGGAACCCGACCAAATTGTACATCGTGCCCTCTTTGTTCTCTTTTCGCAGCTGCACAACGGCGTAATATTCCCCACCGACACGGGGATCGATCAATCCCACCGGCTTCAAGGGACCGTAGCGGAGCGTATCGTATCCGCGACGTGCCATGATCTCGACGGGCATGCAGCCCTCAAAGACCTTCAATTCCTTTTTGTCGAAATCCTTCAGGTCCGCCTCGCGGGCATGGATCAGTTCATTGTAAAATACGTCATACTGCTCCTTCGTCATCGGGCAGTTGATGTAATCGGCGTCTCCCTTATCGTAACGCGACGCAAAAAACGCCACGTCCATATTGATGCTGGAAAAATCCACGATCGGGGCAACCGCATCGAAGAAATGAAGCCCCTCCTCACCCGTGATCCCGGCGATCTTATCGGCAAGCGCATCCGAGGTAAGGGGGCCGGTTGCCACCACGGTGATCCCCTCGCTATCCAGCGAGGTCGCCTCCTCCTCTACTACCGTAATGAGGGGGTGATTCTTGATTTTTTCGGTCACGTATGCCGAAAAAAGCGTACGGTCAACGGCCAATGCCGAGCCGGCGGGAACGCGTGTCGCATCGGCCGCCTCCAGTAAAAGCGAGCCGACACGGCGCATTTCTTCCTTTAAGAGCCCCACGGCGTTCGAAAGCGCATCGGAGCGAAGAGAGTTGGAGCAGCAAAGCTCGGCAAAGGAGTCCTCGTGGTGCGCGGGCGTTTTTTTGTGCGGCTTCATTTCAAACAGGCGCACGGGTACGCCGCGCGAGGCGATCTGCCACGCGGCCTCACAGCCGGCAAGGCCGGCGCCGAGCACCGTTACGGTCGGCATACTCATGCCTCGTTCTTCGTCCCGTCTCCGGCGTCCTCGACCTCACGGCGGTAGCCGCAGTCCTTTTCGTGACAAACCAGCACGGGCTTGCCCTTCTTGCGGAACAGCATCTTACCGCAATCGGGACAATTCTCGGAGGTGGGCATATCCCACGAGGAAAAATCGCACGTGGGGTAATTTTCACAGCTGTAAAATACCGTCTTATTACGACCCGTCTTGATCAAAACCTTCGCACCGCACTTGGGGCAGGGCACGTCAAGCTCTTTGGTCTTTTGCTTGGTAAAATTGCAGGCGGGGTAGCGCGAGCAAGCGAAGAACGTGCCGTAGCGGCCCGTACGCTGTACCATATCGGCACCGCACACCTCGCACTTGAAATCGGCCACAACGGGGGCCTTTTTTTCCTGCTTTTCATTCACTTTCTCCGACTCGGGCTTCTCACCATCAAGGGGCTTGGTGTTTTTGCAAGCGGGATAATTGGGGCAAGCGGCAAATTTGCCGTAGCGACCGTTTTTGATCACCATTTTAGCTCCGCATTTGTCGCAAATGATGTCGGTCTCCTCAAGCGGCAATCGGAAATCCCCTGCACCGATCGTTTTCTCGGCACTTTCAAGCTCACGCGCAAATCCCTGCCAGAACTTGTTCAAAACCGCCGTCATTTCGGCGTTGCCCTCCTCGATCTCGTCGAGCTCGGTCTCCATTTGCGCGGTAAAGGTGTAGTCCACAATGTCGGGGAAATTCTCCTTCATCAGCTTGGTCGTCACCTCGCCAAGGGGCGTAGGAACCAGTGATTTTCCGTCACGTGTGACATAATTGCGCGACACAATGGTCGTAATAATGGTGTTATAGGTGCTGGGTCTTCCAATTCCCTTTTCATCGAGGAATTTGATGAGCGACGCCTCGGTATAACGGGGCGGTGCCTCGGTGAAATGGCGTTGAGAAGCCACATTTTGCGCCGTCAGGCATTCACCCTCACTAAGATCGGGAATGCGAAGGTCGCGCTGCTCACCGTGGGCATCGGCTCTTGCCTCCTCATCCTCGCTCTCCTCATAGACCGCCATATAACCGGGGAAGGCAACGCTGTATCCACCGGCACGGAAGGTGTATCCCGCAGACTCCAATTCAAGCGACTGGGTGTTCAAAAGTGCGGATTCCATTTGGCTGGCGACAAAGCGCTCCCAAATCAGCTTATAAAGGCGGTACTGATCCGGCGTGAGGTATTTGTGTACCTTTTGAGGATCGAGGGCCACGTTGGCGGGACGAATGGCCTCGTGTGCATCCTGAGCACCGGCGCGCACCTTATAATTGCGAGGCGTAGCCGGGCAATATTCCTTGCCGTATCGCTCGGCAATCAGATCGCGTGCGGCACTCTGCGCCTCGGCCGAAACGCGAAGCGAGTCGGTACGCATATAAGTGATAAGACCCTGCACACCGCCGTTTTCGGTGCCGACGTTCACGCCCTCATAGAGCTCCTGTGCCACACGCATGATGCGCTGAGACTGGAAGCCGAGCTTGCGCGAGGCCTCCTGCTGCATCGTCGAGGTGGTAAAGGGGGGTGCGGGAAGCTTTTGACGGGTGGCTCGACGCACGTGACGCACGGTAAAGCTCTTGCCGGCAACGGCATTGACCACAAAGGTAGCGCTGGCCTCATCGGGCAGCTTGATCTTGCCGTCCACGTTTCCGTAAAAGCGCACGGTAAAGGTTTGCTCACCCGACACAACAAGGGCATCAATGGTCCAATATTCCTCGGGGGTGAAGGCGCGGATCTCCTCCTCGCGATCCACAATGATACGCGAAGCGACCGATTGCACGCGGCCGGCCGAGAGGCCGTTTTTCACCGATTTCCAAAGATAAGGAGAAAGCTTATAGCCCACCACGCGATCCCAAATGCGGCGCGTTTGCTGAGCGTTCACAAGATTCATATCAATGGCACGGGGCGCTTTGATGGCGGCGCGTACCACGTCGGGTGTGATCTCGTTAAAGGAGACGCGAAGCGTCTTTTCGGGGGCAAGACCGAGGGCCGTGGCAAGGTGCCAAGCAATGGCCTCGCCCTCACGGTCAGGGTCGGGCGCAAGGAACACTTTCTTTGCGGACTTGGCCTCACGGCGGATCTCTTTGATGAGATCACCCTTACCGCGAATATTGATATAGTGCGCCTCAAAGCCATTTTCAATGTCCACGCTGAGCGAGCTCTTGGGGAGGTCGCGCACGTGACCCTTGGAGGCGATCACCTTATAATTCGAACCAAGATACTTTTTGATGGCAGCCGCCTTGGAAGGCGACTCCACGATCACGAGATTTGCCATGTATATTTCCTTTCAAACAAAATACAGCTCTAAATCAAAGGGACTTTTGATAGGTGCCGCCGGGCAGGGCGGTCACAATACCGAGAATTTCAAACAGCGTCATTGCCGCGACGGCATCTCTCGGTGCCACACCGTCACCGACAAGCCGATCAATGACGAAGGGCCCATCGGGTATTTTTTCATAAATGAGGCGTTCGGTATCGCTGAGCGTATCGAGTGCATCCAGTGTCAAGGCCTTGGCTTCAGCCTCGGCTCGCTCCGTTGCTTCGGCATGCTTTTCCGCCCCCCGAGCGGTGGTACCCTCGGGCTTGGCGGCCTCGCGAGGCCTTTCGGAGGGAATGCCGTGTGCACGCAGCTTTTCTTCACTAAGACCGGCATATTGCATCGCCTCGGGCGGCACAGTCAAGCCCTTGGCATCGCGATAGAGAAACCGAAAATGTGCTAAAACATCCTCGGCAGAAAGTGCCATATTGGCACCGGCGCGAAGCAACAAATTGCACCCCGAGGAGCGCGGCTCATCCACGTCACCCGGCACGGCAAACAGCTCTTTTCCCTGCAGCAGCGCGTAACGCGCGGTGATGAGCGCACCGCTTTCCGTGTCACCCTCAACGACCACTACGGCCTCCGAAAGTGCACTGATAAGTCGATTACGTGTCGGGAAATTGCGTGCATGAGGGGGCGTTCCGGGTGCATATTCCGAAATCACGGCACCGAATTCGGCGATCTCCGAAAACAGGCGTGAGTGATGGCGGGGATAGACGCGATCGATGCCACACCCGATCACCGCAACGGTGGGGGCACCGGCATCCAACGCCGCCGCGGCGGCAATGCCGTCCACGCCCGCGGCAAGGCCGCTCACCACGACCGCACCTGCGGCCGCAAGCTCAAAGGATAGTTTATACGCCACGCGCTTTCCATATTCATCCACGTTACGCGTGCCGACCACGCCAACAAAGGGCTGCCGGCCGGGGGTCGGTAACGTACCGAGGCAATACAGCACGCACGGAGGCTCGGCGATCGCAAAAAGCGAGGCGGGATACGCGGCACTGTCGGGCGTTAAGACCGACACGCCGGCCTTATCGCAATAAGACAAAATGCGCCTTACCTCCTTGGCATGCACCCCAAAGCGGAGTGCTGAAAGCGCGCCCCTTCCAAGATCGGGCAGGACCGAGCATAGCTCACTCTCTTGAGCCAGCAAAACATTTTCAGGGGTGTGAAAATGCGAAAGCAAGGGCTTCAAGCGGCGACTGCGTGCACCGAGTGCAAGCGAAAGAGCCACCCACGCCTCACGCGTTGTGAAATTATCCATGACGACCTCCGCGATACAGCTCCCACAAAAGGACCGATGCGGCAACACCGGCATTGAGGGACTCGACCCCCGACTCCATGGGAATATAAACAGTATCGGTTGCCGCGGCGATCACAGCCTCGGAGAGCCCATGACCCTCGTTGCCGACCAAAACGGCATCGCTCGGCAACAGCGCGATCTCACCCAGGCGTGCGGCATTTTCGGTAAGCGTTGCCGCAAAAACACGCGCATAGCGTGCATGCAGTCGAACGACCTCGACAAAATCCTTGGCCACAAAAACGGGTTGGCCGAAGAGCGTACCCATAGCTGCCCGAAGAACGCGCGGATTGTAAATGTCGGCGCAATCCGCCGAGAGCACCAGTGCCGAAGCACCAAAGGCCCGCGCCACACGAATGATGGTGCCGAGATTGCCGGGATCGCGCACGCTTTCAAGAAAAAGGATACGCGAGGGGGACTTGCAAAATGCCGACTCGCCCCACGACTTGGCATCCACCTCTTGATGCATCCTCTCAAGACGCTTCGAAAGGCAGATCACCCCCTCGGGCGATCGCTCCTCGGAAATACGGTCAAAAAGCTCATCGGGGACAAGGACGGCGCGGCACCCTTGAGGAAGTGAATACGCGGCGGCCGCCTCGACAAGCCCTTTTGCCGCACTGTCACGAAGCAAGACCGCAACCAGCGGCAGCTCCTGCAACAGTGCCTCTAAAAACAACTTTTTACCGTCAAAGCGAAAAAGCCCTTCACGCTCGCGATGCTTACGGTCGGCCAGCTTTGCCGTCAACACGATCAACGGATTTTGCCGTGACGCAATACGCTCATTTGGCAGCTGCATACGCCCTCTCCCTCCCTTGAAAATATCAAAAAACCGTGTTTTTTAGGGGGGTCCTACGCCCCTAAAAAATAGAGAAAAACCCGGCGTAAACCGGGTTTTTTCTTACAGTGCGGCCTTTGCCTGTGCTGCAAGTGCGGCGAACGCCTGCTTGTCGGACACAGCGAGGTCGGCGAGCATTTTACGGTTGAGGTCAATGCCTGCCTTCTTCAGGCCGTGCATCATGGTCGAGTAGTTCATACCGTTGACCTTTGCCTCAGCAGAGATACGCGTGATCCAAAGGCTACGGAAATCTCTCTTCTTCATCTTGCGGCCTGCAAATGCGTAGTTGCCGCTCTTCATAACCTGCTCTTTCGCCATCTTGAAGTGCTTGGATTTTGCACCCCAGTAGCCCTTAGCAGCCTTCAAAATCTTATTTCTTCTCTTGCGCGTCATCATCGCGCCCTTCACTCTTGCCATTTTACGATCCTCCGATTATCTTATTTCTGAATGAGCTGACGCGCGGTTGCGGTCATAGCGGGGCTAAGGATTGCGGAAGAACGAAGATGTCTCTTGCGCTTTGCATCCTTGAGTCCAAGGTTGTGACGATGGTGGCAGTGGTTGATCTTTACCTTACCGGTACCGGTAACGGAAAATCTTTTGGCCGAAGCCTTATGCGTTTTGATTTTTCCCATTTTATTTACTCCTTTAAAACGTGATCTTATTTACGTGCGGCAGCCTGCCGCGGGGATTCATTTTTTAGCGGGGGTCGCCTTTTGGGGCACCACGACCATGCTGAGGATACGACCGTCAAGCACGGGCTTCTTCTCTACGGTACCGACCTCGCTGACCGCCTGCTCAAAGCGGGTAAGCACATCGCGGCCAAGCTCCTGGTGTGCCATCTCACGGCCCTTGAAGCGAACCACCACACGTACCTTGTTACCTGCGGTAAGAAAACGAACGGCATTGCGCGCCTTGGTCTCAAAATCGTGCGTGTCGATGCGGCAGGAAAGCTGGACCTCCTTGAGCTCCACGACCTGTTGCTTCTTCTTAGCTTCCTTCTCCTTCTTCTCGCGGTCAAAGCGATATTTGCCGTAATCCATAATGCGGCAAACGGGGGGAGTTGCCTGCGGTGCGATCAAAACAAGATCGAGGCCGCGATCGTAAGCAATTTTAAGGGCGGCGTTGCCCGTCATCATGCCGAGTGCCTCGCCGTCATCACCAATGACGCGAACTTCCTTTTCCTTGATCTCCTCATTGATCAGCAAATCTTTCGTAGCACTAATAAAGCAGTACCTCCATTTCCGGGGCTGGCCCGGCGAAATAAAAAATCGCGCAAAGCAAACGCCCCGCACGACAAAATGCACCCAAAAAGGTGAACCTATCAACCGAGCGCGCTCTATGGCGGCAGGGTGAGAACGCGGACCGTTCTACTTCTTTGCCTTGGTATTATACCACGGGGGCCGATGCTTGTCAAGTGCTTTTGAAAAAAAATTCAAATAAAATGAAAAAACGTCGGTGCGGCCCCGAGGAGCTCGCATCAACGCTTCTCTATTTTACAGCGGCTTCCCGCATATGACCAAAAATGCACGGCCGAAGAAACGCTTGCCCGTGTTGGTGTCATAAGATTGACACTCCGCGCAAGAGTTGACCGCCGTGCACCACGCCCCCTTTTCGAGCGCTTTGTCATTATACCGCATTTTTTCGCATTTGTAAAGTGTTAAAAAGCGACAATTTTTGCCTTGAAATTTCGTGATTTTTCACACATGTAGAGAAAAATCGGGACAAATATACCCTCTTTCTCGCGATTTTTTGATCATTTTGACAAATCTTACCCCCGTGCTCCGAATTTTAAAGAAAAAAGTTTACAAACCGTGACAAGGCGCACAATTGGGTGATGCGATGCCCGATCGAGCAAAAAATATGCTTATTTACATTTAAATGTAAAGATTTTCGCAAAAAATACTGGAAATTGACAAAACAATGTGATATAATATACTCTAAATAACTGTTTAAACCCGAAAGGATCCCCTTATGTCACAATTCACACAAAGGGCCGATACGCTGACCCTGCCCGTGCTTCCCTTGGGCGGCATTACGGCCTTCCCCGCCATTCCCCTGAATTTCGAACTGACCGACGACGCCTCGATCGCCGCGGCCGATGCGGCGAATGCCACCGATGCGTTCGTTCTTTTGATTTCCCTGCAGGCCCCCGCAAACGACCCCCTGACGGCCGACCACTTTTACAAAACAGGCACGGTCGCCAAGATCAAGCAAAGCATCAAGACCGAGGTGGGCGAGATGCGTGTGGTGCTTGAGGGCTATGCCCGTGCGGAGCTTTTGGAGCTGCACCGCTTTGCCGACTATTACACCGCTACGGTGGCTGTCAAGGCCCCCTCGGTGACCGACGTGCCCGAGCTTTACGATGAGGCCATGATGCGTGAGGCCGCCCGACTCCTGGACGGGATGAAGGCCCTGATGCCCACGGTCAGCGATGACGTGATCAAGGCCGCCAAGGCCATTCGCTCCCCCGGTGCCTTCGCCGATTTCATCGCGGCCAACGTCTTGGTACGCGGCGAGGACAAGCAGCTGATCCTTGACACCTACGACGAGACCGAGCGTCTTTCCTGCCTCCTGCCCCTGATGCAAGAGGAGACCGAGCTGCTCCGCTGCGAGATCGACATTCACCGTGAGGTGCGCGAGCGCCTGAATCAAAACCAAAAGGATTTTTACCTGCGAGAGCAGATGCGCGTCATCGAGGAGGAGCTCGGTGACGGGGCCGAAAGCGAGATCGACGAGCTGGAGGCACGCATCCGCGCCACCAAGCTCCCCGAAGAGATCGAGAAAAAGCTTTTAAAGGAGCTCTCCCGCATGGCCAAAACGCCCTTCGGCTCCTCCGAGGCCAGCGTCCTTCGCACCTATCTTGACGTGTGTCTGGACCTTCCCTGGAACGAGAAAACCGAGGACCGCGTGGACATTGCCGCGGCACAGAAAATTCTCGATGCCGACCACGAGGGTCTTTCCAAGGTCAAGGAGCGCATTCTTGAATTTTTGGCCGTGCGCAAGCTGAACCCGGATCTTGGGAACCAGGTCCTTTGCTTGGTCGGCCCTCCAGGCGTCGGCAAGACCTCGGTAGCGCACTCCATTGCGCGTGCGATGAACCGAAAGTACGTACGCGTTTCGCTTGGCGGTGTGCGCGACGAGGCCGACATTCGCGGCCACCGCAAGACCTATCTCGGCGCGATGCCCGGCCGCATTATGGCGGCACTCACCCAGGCCGGCACCAAAAACCCCCTGATTTTGCTGGACGAGATCGACAAAATGACAAGAAACTCGCACGGGGACCCCTCCTCGGCGTTGCTGGAGGTTTTGGACGGCGAGCAAAACAAGCACTTCCGCGATCACTTCACCGAGGTGCCCTTTGACCTCTCGGAATGTCTTTTCATCGCCACCGCAAACACCCTTGAGGGTGTACCGCGGCCGCTGATTGACCGAATGGAGATCATTGAGCTCACCACCTACACTAAGAGTGAGAAAATGGCGATTGCCAAAAATCATCTGATCCCGAAGCAATTAAAGCGCCACGGGCTTGACCGTCGGCGTCTGCGTATCACCGACGAGGCCGTATCGGGCATCATCGACGATTACACGCGCGAGGCGGGTGTGCGAAATCTTGAGCGCGAGATCGGCACCATCTGCCGCAAGACGGCCAAGCGCGTGGCATCGGGCATCAAGGGGCTGACCGTCGTCACAAACGACAATCTCCCCGACCTGTTAGGCCCGCGCAAGCTTCCGCGCGAAAAAGCCGAGGGCGAGGACCTTTGCGGCGTGGTAAACGGCCTTGCCTACACCGAGGCGGGCGGCGATCTTTTGAAGGTCGAGGCTCTCCCGTTCCCCGGCGAGGGCAAGATCGAGCTCACCGGCTCACTCGGCGACGTAATGAAGGAATCGGCCAAGATCGCCGTCAGCTTCCTGCGTGCCAACGCCGAAATCCTCGGCGTCGAGCCCGATTTTTACAAGACCAACGACATACATATCCACTTCCCCGAGGGCGCGGTTCCAAAGGATGGCCCCTCGGCCGGCGTGACGATGGTGACAGCACTGGTCAGTGCCCTCTCGGGCAAGCCCGTGCGCCACGACGTGGCTATGACGGGAGAGGTAACGCTAACGGGCAACGTATTGCCGATCGGAGGCCTGAAGGAAAAAACCATGGCTGCGGCCGCGGCCGGCGTCAAGACCGTGCTGATTCCCGAAGGAAATTTGCGCGACCTGCCGCTGCTTGACAAGGATGCCGTTGCCTCCCTTAAGATTGTACCTTGCCGTCATTTGTTTGACGTATTAAATCTTGCTCTTGTGGGCGGTATGACCGCAAAAAAGCCCGCTGTGGGTATGCCCTGTGCCCCCTCGAACATGGCCGAGACCGCAAGACAGGCGTGAGGAGTTTTTATGAATTTGCAAAACACCAAACTCTTTATCAGTGCAGGTGAGCTTCGCCAGTTCCCCTCGCACGACGTGCCGCAGGTCGCCCTTTCGGGGCGCTCCAACGTTGGCAAAAGCTCGCTCATCAACACCATTTTGGGGCGCAAGTCCCTGGCGCGTGTGAGCGGCGCCCCCGGAAAGACCATTACCATCAATTTTTACGACGTGGACAAATCACTGTTTCTCGTCGATCTGCCGGGCTACGGCTTTGCCAAGCGTCCCCCGGCCGACAAGGCGAAGTGGTCGGCACTCACCGACGGCTTTTTTACCGCAAACAAAAATATCGACCGTCTTGCGCTCGTGCTGCAGCTCATCGACCTCAAGGTAGGACCTACCGCCGACGACGTGATGATGCTGCGATATCTGAGCGAAGCAGAATTGCCCTTTGCCATCGTCGCGACCAAGGCAGATAAGCTCAACAAAACCGAACGCGAGGCGGCCCTGACCCGCCTTGCTGATCACCCCGACATTCCCACCGACACGCCCGTGATCCCCTTTTCTTCCCTGAAGGGCGAGGGAAAAAATGAGGTGTGGCGCCTCATTGCCCGTTTTACGGGGCTCAAGGTATAACATGATACGATTACTTGTGATAAGACACGGCTATACTGTAACTAATGCCGAGGGACGTTATACGGGGCAGCTGGATGCGCCCCTGACTGCCGAGGGCGAGGTGCAGGCCGAACGCCTCGGCACTTACCTTGCCGAGCACGAAGCCATCGACCGGATCTACGCGAGCGACCTCTCGCGCGCGATCCGCACCGCCGCACCCACGGCCGCACGCTTTGGACTGGATATCATCCCGATGCCCGAGCTGCGCGAAATTGACGTGGGAGAATTTACGGGAATGACCTTCGAGTCGATCCGCGTCAACCCGGCCTATCAGGCCCTCAAGCAGGACGCGGTGACCCCCTTCCCCGGCGGCGAGTCCTTTGTGGATCTTTATCTTCGCACCGAAAAGGCGCTGGAGCGGATCTTGGCCGAGAACACCGACGGAACCGTGATGCTCGTGACACACGCAGGAAACGTGCGATGCTTTAGCTGTATGGCGGCGGGCGACTCCTATCTCGCCTCGCGCGACCACCCTGCCATTGCCAACACCGCCCTAGATATTTATCAGGTAGAAAACGGTAAGCTGACCCAGATAGCACACGAGGTAAAAGAGCATTTAGAGGTCCCGACACCTTAAAAAATCAAGGATGATCATGACACGAATTATTTTAGTGCGCCACGGGCGCAGTATGGCAAATTTGGAAGATACCTTCCGCGGTGTGACCGAAACACCGCTTTCTCCCCTCGGCCATCAACAGGCCGAGGCAGTAGCCGATTACCTGACGGCACATGAAAAAATCGATCGGATCTACGCCAGTCCCCTCTCGCGTGCGGTGGACACCGTTATGCCCACGGCCAAGCGACTTGGGCTCCACGTCACCCCCGACAGGGGACTGATCGAGGTTGACGGAGGCCTTTGGGAGGGCTTGCCCTTTGCAGGGCTGACCGAGCTCTATCCCGAAGAATTTGATCGATGGTGCAACGACCCGCGCAACGCCTGCCCCACGGGGGGCGAGAGCCTGCGTGATCTCTACGCACGCGTGCTTGATTGCATCAAACGGCTGGCGTCGGAAAACGACGGCAAAACGCTGCTCATCGGCTCCCACATGACGCCGGTGCGCGCCCTGCTTATCGAGGCCCTTTTCGGGACCGTCGAGAAGTACACACGCGAGGTTAAGGTGCCCAATGCCTCGATCCACATTCTCCGTTTTGAAAACGGAACGCTGACCCCCGAAAAAATTTCGATCACCGAGCACCTCGGTGAGGACTTATTATAAATCCCGAAAGGAACCCGTTATGATCTTACATTCTCACCTTGACACAAACGAGCAAGGCCACCTGACGATCGGCGGCATGGATACCGTCGAGCTTGCAAGGGAATTCGGCACCCCCGCCTATGTAATGGACGAGTCCGTCGTTCGCGCGAATTTCCGCACGTATCTGACCGCCGCGCGCACCCATTTTGGGGAAAATGCGCTCCCGGCCTTTGCCTCGAAGGCCCTTTGCTTTACCGAGATCTACCGCATCGCGGCCGAGGAGGGACTTGGCATCGACTGCGTGTCGGGCGGTGAGCTTTATACCGCAAAGCGCGCAGGCTTCCCTGCCGAGCGCATCTATTTCCACGGCAACAACAAGACCGATGCCGATTTAAGACAGGCCCTTGACATGGGCGTCGGCACGATCGTAGTCGATAACACGGATGAATTAAAGGCCCTCGATGCCATCGCGCAGGAGCTTGGCCGAGTGCAACGCATTCTTTTGCGCATCACCCCCGGCATCGATCCCCACACCCACCGCGCGATCTCCACGGGCAACGTGGATTCGAAGTTCGGAAACGCGATTGTCACAGGCGGAGCCATGACGATCACCAAGATGGCCCTTTCCCTGCCCGGTGTGCACCTTGCGGGCTTCCACTGTCACGTGGGCTCGCAGATCTTTGAGATCTCCCCCTTCCGTGATGCCGCCGACATTATGGTTCGTTATCTCGCGGACGTGAAGCGCGAAACCGGCTTTGTCACCGAGGAATTAAACCTCGGCGGCGGTCTTGGTGTACGCTATACCGAGCACGACGCACACGTGGATTATGCCAAGTCGATTGCCGACATTGCTACCGTGGTGCGCGAAAAGGTACGCGCCGCCGACATTAAGATGCCCCGCGTGATCCTCGAGCCCGGTCGCTCGCTTGTGGCGGCAGCCGGCATTACCCTTTATACCGTAGGCAGTGTCAAGGAGATCCCCGGCTTTAAAAATTACATTTCGGTTGACGGCGGCATGCCCGACAATCCGCGCTACGCGCTCTATCAGTCGGAGTACACCGCGCTCATCGCCAACCGCGCCGCCGAGCCTGCCGATTACCGCGCCACAGTCGCGGGCCGTTGCTGTGAATCGGGCGACCTCATCGGCGAGGATATGCCCATTCAGCACGCACAGCGCGGCGATATTCTGGCCGTCCTCTCGACGGGCGCTTACAACTACTCGATGGCCTCAAACTACAACCGCCTGCCCCGTCCGCCCGTTGTGATGATCAAGGAGGGTGCTGCACGCGTGGTGGTGCGCCGCGAGAGCTTTGAGGACCTTGTGAGAAACGACCTGTAACCTACTTTTAAGGAGTTATTATGTTTCGTTATATGTTGGGCGGAGGCGATTTGCCCTCATACGTGATCGGTATATTGCTCTCCCTGCCCATTGTTTTCTTATCCCTCTCGGTGCACGAAACAGCGCACGGTTACGCCGCGTACCGCCTTGGGGACCCGACGGCAAGAAACCTCGGGCGTCTGACGCTGAATCCCTTAAAGCACCTCGACCCCGTGGGCTTTGTGTGTATGCTCCTCGCGGGCTTCGGCTGGGCCAACCCCGTGCCGATCAATTCACGCTATTTCAGGAAACCGCGCCGCGACATTGCGATCGTCGGCGTAGCAGGGCCCTTATCAAACCTCCTGCTGGCGGTGGTGTTCTTACTGCTCCTGCGCTTTGTAGGCTTCGGATGGCTCGCGACTCTCACGTTTGAGACCGAGCTTCAATTCAACCTTGCGTACTTCACGGTGCTCTTTCTTTACTACGGCGTGTACATGAACGTCACACTCGCGGTGTTCAATCTCCTGCCCGTGCCGCCGCTTGACGGCTCGCGCATCTTTTACGTCTTTTTACCTCCGCGCCTTTACTATAAGGTGATGCAGCACGAGCGCACGATCACCCTGGTAGTACTGGCATTGCTTCTGCTCGGCCCCCTTTCCTCGCTGATCAATCTCATCTCCTCCCTCATCATCAAGGGGCTGTTTACCCTGGTGGGGATGCCGGGATTTCTGATCTGACGAGTCCCATTTCAACAAAGGAGCTTCCGTATGGAAAATATGACCTACAAGCTAACGGATTTCGAGGGGCCCCTCGACCTTTTGCTGGCTTTGATCGAAAAAAACAAAATGAATATCCTTGATATTCAGATCTCGCTCATTTGCGACCAATACCTTGAGTTTTTGGCCGAGGCCGAGGCGATGGATATGGATATTGCCACCGACTTCCTCAACATGGCAAGCCAATTGATGGTGTGGAAAAGCGAAATGCTGATTCCCCACGAGGAGGAGGGCGAGAAGCCGCCGCGCTTCGAGCTTTCCGACATTCTTATACGGCACCAGCACGCCAAGGAGGCGGCACCCAAGCTCCATCCCCTGTATGCCTATTTCAGCAACCGCTTTGTCAAGGATACCGACGAGATCTCGCCCGACCGCACCTTTGTCGCGGACCAGGACGTGGAGAGCTTGCTTTCGGCGGTGCGGCGCATCAACGCCTACCGCGACTCGATCGAGCGCGTCAAGACCGCGTTCGTACCCATGACGAGCAAGCCGATCGTGCCTGTGGAGGGCAAGATCGTGATCATTCTCGACACCCTCACGACAAGGGGCACCGCCACCCTGCGCGAGCTACTGATCGACGCCCCCTCGATTGCCGACCTGATCGCCTCATTCATGGGCATTCTTGAGCTGATGAAGGTACGAAAGATCATCATGGAGGATAGCGAGGATGAGGGCAACTCGGTCCACGGCGAGGGCACACGCTTCTTCCTCAACCCCGATGCACCCACCGATGAAAAGATCGACATTGATGCCGACTTTGCGACACCTGCGAAATAAAAGGAGAGTACGTTATGTCCCAACAAGAACTGAATTTAGAGCCGATCAAAAATCTTGAGGCCTGCATTGAGGCCGTTGTATTTGCCGCGGGGTACCCTGTGCCCTATCAAAAGCTGGCCGAGGTCACGGGTCTCGGCGTGCGCGAGGTCAAGCGTCTTGCCGAGCGCATTGCCAAGCGCTACGAGGACGAGGCGCACGGCATTATGATGCTTTGCTTTAAGGATACCTGTCAGCTTTGCACCAAGGAGCAATACGGCGCTTACATCCGCGAGGCCCTCGGGGTCCGTCGCGGTGGCAACCTGTCGAACTCCTCAATGGAGGTTCTCGCCGTTGTCGCTTACAACCAGCCCGTGACGCGCGCCTTTATCGACGCGGTACGCGGTGTCGACAGCAACTATGCCGTCAATTCCTTAATTGACAAGGAGCTCATTGCCTCCATGGGCCGTCTGGATGCACCGGGTCGCCCCGTGCTTTACGGCACGACCGACAAGTTCCTGCGCGTGTTCGGTATGTCCACGCTGGATGACCTGCCGAAGACCGAGATCGCCCTGCCCGTGGCCAAGCCCGGTGAGCAGCTTTCGATCGCCGCGGAGGAAATGAACGGCGAGAGCACAGCCGAAAACGCCGACGGTGTCATCGCCGAGCAGGATGCCAAATAAATATCGATTAAGACAAAAAGGGGGGTGAAGGTATGCCGACTGCCGTGACCGTGATGCTTGCGGTCCTCCTTTTCTTGCTGCTTTTGCCCATTCTCCCCGTGCATCTCACGATCAAATATCGCGAGGACCTGTCGATCAAGGCCCATTTGCTTTGCTTTTCGTTTACACTGTATCCCAAAGCCAAAAAGCCGATGCAGGATACCCTCGCTCTCATTCGCGCCATTTTGGCGGTGCTTTACCGAAAAATGGGCAAGCGTCTGCGCCTGAGGGCCGCGCGTGTCCACATCCGCGTCGCCACAGGGGACGCCGCGACCACGGCGATGCTGTACGGAGCGGTGTGCGCGACCCTGTCTTACCTTCTCGCGTTTTTGGACCGCTTTACGCGCCTGAAGACCACCGAGGAGAGCACCGTCGTTGTAGCTGACTACCTTGCACAAGCGCCAAGCGCCGACGTAAAGCTCGTATTGTCAATGCGCGTATGGGCAGCGATCGTGCTACTGGCACGGTCTTTGCACGATATGAAGCAACGAAAACAAAAAACCAAGGATAGAAGGCCCCGTGGGGCAAGAAAGGAGCCAAGCCATGGCTGAAAATGAAAACAAGATGCAAGATATGATCCGCACGTCGCTGGAAAACATCCGCGCGATGGTCGATGCCAACACCGTTGTCGGCACGCCGATCGAGACACCCGCGGGCACCACGATCATCCCCATCTCCAAAATTTCGGTCGGTTACGCCTCGGGCGGTACCGACTCCTCCTCGAAAAAGGAGGGCGGCGCCAAGGCCCTGTTTGCAGGTGGCGGCGGTACCGGTCTTTCGGTCCAGCCCGTTTGCTTTATCGCCGTTGACGCTACGGGAGACGTGGAGGTCCTGCCTCTTGCCGCCGGCAAAGAGTGCGACACGGTTGAGCTGATCGCCGGTCTGATCGAGCGAACCCCCGATATTCTTTCGCACATCAAGGGCTTTTTCTCCAAAAAGAAGAAAAAGGCCGACGCCACCGACGACGTGGCTCAAAAGGCGGCCGAGGTCGTTTCCAAAATCACCGGTGAAGAAGAATAAGGCATATTAAAAATGCCCCCTCCATATAGTCAAATAGAACCTTATGGAGGTGGACTATGCCCCGTATTTTACGATTTTTGACCCTTTTGGCGGCCTTGCTGCTTCTTTGTCCCCTACCGACCCTTGCGTTCGGTACGGCAGGAGAGCCCCAAAGCACGTCCCTGCCCCCACCCGTCAAGCAAGCCCCTGCTGTCAGTGCCGCCGCGGCGGTACTGTACGACCCCGTCAGCGGCAATTTCCTATACCTGAAAAATGCCGATGAACGGCGCGCGATGGCCAGCACCACCAAAATTATGACCGCGTTGGTCGTGCTTTCGCACTGCCGCCTCGAGGACACGGTAAAAGTGCCGCGCGAGGCAGTGGGCATTGAGGGATCGTCGGTCTATCTCTTTGAAAATGAGGAGATCACGGTAAAGGCCCTGCTTTACGCGCTTCTCCTTAATTCCGCCAACGATGCGGCGACCGCCCTTGCCATCCATACGGCAGGCAGCACCGCGGCCTTTGCCACTTTGATGAACGAGCAAGCGGCGGCCTTGGGCCTCAAGGACACGCATTTTACAAACCCCCACGGCCTTACCGATGCGGCGCATTACACCACGGCCAAGGAGTTGGCCCTGATCACGGCCGAGGCCCTGAAAAACGCCACCTTTGCCGAGATCGTGGCCACCAAACGCTACGAGGTCCCGCAAAACGGCACCGAAGCAACGCGGCTTTTTCTCAACCACAATCGGCTGCTTCGTACCTACGAGGGGGCTGTGGGTGTCAAAACGGGCTTTACCAAAAAAAGCGGACGCTGCCTTGTCAGCGCCGCAACGCGAAACGCCCTCACCCTCATTGCCGTAACGCTTGACGCACCGAGTGATTGGCAGGATCACCGCGCCCTTTTGGACTTTGGATTTTCGGAATACGAGGGCTTTTGTCCCTCGCCGTCGCCCTTCACGCTCCCCGTGGTGGGCGGTGTCAAAAATGAGGTCACGCTTTGCCCCGTGGGGCACATTGCCCTCACGCTCCCGAAGGCGCACGCCGAGATCCAAGCGACCCTTGAGGCACCGCGCTTTTTGTTTGCCGGCTTCGAGGGGGGCAAGCAGGTCGGGCGGCTTGTGTACCGCATGGACGGCAAGGTGATCGCCACCCTGCCGCTTGAAACCGCCTTCGGCGTTGAGAAAACCGAGATACACCGCTCGTTTTTTGAAAAATTAAAGAATTTGTTGATACACTAAAGGAGTTCCGTATGGAACAAAAAATGCGATTGCAAAAATATTTTACCGATTGCGGCGTGCTTTCGCGCCGTGCAGCGGAAAAAGAGATCGCGGCAGGACGCGTTCTTGTCAACGGCACCGTGGCAACGGTGGGGCAAGTGATCGACCCTGTCACCGATACAGTGACCTGGAGGGGCAAGCGCGTGATGCCCACCGCCACGGAGCATCATTACATTTTATTAAATAAGCCGCGCGGCTTTGTCACCACCCTCTCGGATGAAAAGGGGCGCGGGACTGTGGCGGACCTGGTGGCAAGGGTGGGTGCACGCGTGTATCCCGTAGGGCGACTGGATATGGACTCCGACGGACTCCTGCTCCTCACCGACGACGGGGTGCTGACGCACGCCCTGACGCACCCGCGCCATGAGATCCCCAAGCACTACCGCGTAACAGTCAAGGGTGCTGTCGGCACGGACACGCTCGTACGGTTGAACGAGTCCTTTTTGCTCGATGGCTACAAAACCCTGCCCGCAAAGGTGGCGTCCCTTGGCACCGAGGGCGGCAATACCCTGCTTTCGTTTGAGCTTTTTGAGGGACGGAACCGTCAAATACGCCGTATGTGCGAGGAGGTCGGGTTGAAAATTTTACGCCTGTCGCGTATCGCGATCGGCGATCTCGCCTTGGGCAGCCTCAAGGAGGGCACCTACCGACACCTGACCGAGGAGGAGGTCGCCTATCTTTACCGAACGATCAAAAAGGCACCGTGACGCATCACGGTGCCTTTTTTGCACCATTTTGTCGCATCGCGTCGGTGTTTGGTAAAAACTGGTAAATTTAACCAAAGGACGCTCTCGATTTTTGGTGCTTATTTTTTGTTGGAAATACTTGTATTATTTGGTAAAATATGGTAATATAGGGATGTACCAAAAATCACTTGAATTCGGAGGTTTTCAACAATGGAATACAACACAAAAATACTGATTGCCGATGAAAATGCCGTCGAACGACAAATGCTGCGCGAATCCTTGAACCGCGCCGGATGGCGTTTCATCGACGAGGCCTCAAACGGCGAGGAGGCCCTCGCCAAGCTTACGAGAAATCACTACGATGCGGCGTTGGTGGATATGATGCTCACACGGCTTGACGGCATTGGGGTTCTGCGCAGCTACAAAGCAAGTGCCAAGGGGGCCTCCCCCGTCTTTTTGGTGGTATCCCCCGTCGCCGGTCAAACCATGATCGCTGAAGCTGTGGCGGCGGGTGCGGATCTGTGCCTAATGAAGCCCTTTGATCCCCAAAGCCTTTGCAGCCACCTCGCGCGACTGCTTGAGTCGCACGGCAAGAGCGGCGCTCCCGCCGGCAGCAATACCGAGACCATCCCCGATATTGAGACGCAGGTGACAAAGATCATACATCAAATCGGCGTGCCCGCACATATCAAGGGCTACCAGTATCTTCGCACCGCCATACTCCTCACCATTCAAGATAGTGACATCATCAACTCGGTAACCAAGGTGCTCTACCCCAGTGTGGCAAAAAAGTACCAAACCACCACCTCACGCGTGGAAAGAGCCATCCGCCACGCGATCGAAGTGGCGTGGGATCGCGGCGACGTGGATACGCTCAATAGCTACTTTGGCTACACCATTCAAAACAACAGAGGTAAGCCCACCAATTCGGAATTTATTGCCATGATCGCGGATAATCTCAGGCTCAAATATAAGCTGAACTGAAACAGCAAAAAACACCGCCCATGGGCGGTGTTTTTTAATCGGGAATGTATTCCATAATATCTTCGATTTTACAATCAAGCACGGCACAGAGCTTGTTAAGCGTTTTGGTTTCCATATTGTCGTTTGCCTTGAGACGCCGTACGGTTTTGCTGTCAATGCCGCATTTTTCGCGTAGTTGATAGGTGGAAATACCCCTCTCGCGCATCGTTTCCCATAGCTTATCAAATAAAATCATTTGCATCACCCCCATATCTTGACATTTTCTATTATGGGGGTTATAATCTAAATTATTAAGGGGATATAATCCCCATAACGGAAATTTGGAGGTTCAAAATGGAATTATACAAGGACATACTCTGCACGCTTTTGCAAAATACTGCCGTTGAGGTGCGCTTCCCCGACCTCTCTCTGCCCTGTGATTTTTTCGGCACCGTTTGTTACCGCACACTTAAAAAGATCAAAGCAGTCATTGAGGACAACACGCTTGATGATCCCGCGTGCTTTGAGCGGATCGAAAAAATCATGGAGATTTTCGAAGAGCTCGACAGCAAAATCCCAACCAGACACGATTTTGGATAAACAAAAACGCCCTCCCCTACAAGATGCGCGCGAACAAGGCACCAAACAAAAGCTCCCGAACGGTACATGCTTTTATGACCGTTCGGGAATTTTTATTTGGTGCTATTTTATCAGATTTTCGGCTAATTTTTCAAGCAGCTGTTGGTTTTCGGCAGATAAGCGGGTGTATTTTTCCATAAAACCGATTACCTCCCAATCAGCGCGGCTGCCGCGCAAAATATAATCTGCACTGACGTTCAAGGCATTGCAAAGCTTTACTAAATTTTCGGGGCGGATCGCTTTTTTGCCAAGCTCGACGTTCGAGATCATTTGAATGGATACCTCCATGCGCTCGGCGAGCTCCTCTTGCGTGAGCCCCAGCTCCTTGCGGCGGGCGTTGATCCGCAAACCGATTTCTTTTAATAATTTCTCGTCACCCATAGTACCCTCCAAAATCATCTATTAAAATAATTATATATCTTATGGGTGATATTTTTAATCACTTATGGATTGACAAATTTAATCTATGGGTGTATAATAATGTTGATTGAAAACCAAAAACACTAAAGGAGATTATATTATGGAAGATCTGGGTTGGAAAATCTGGGGGGGCGTTTCGTTTTTAATCAGCTTAATTGTATTTACTTTTATTCTTGAATTAAATGCGTTTTTGGTAGTTTTAATTTGGTTTACTATGTTCATTGGAGGACTTGGAGTAGTTGCAGGAATCCAATCGATTGGCGAAAAAAAGCATCTATACGAGCCACGCGATATAGAAGACGAGAACTGTCTTGACTCGGAAACATCCGAGAAAATAAAAAATGCTATTTTTACATTTGAATTTAGCCCCAAAACCGTCGATTTACTTTTGAAAAATCTCAACTCCTCAAGCAACAATTTTGTTATATTGCTCTCCAATCATATTAAAGAGATAGAAACATCTGCTGTAAAAAACACAAAATTAATAGAATGCTTAAAGCAAATTAAGGATATCGCTAAATCAAAACAGCAAGAAAAGAAACAACTGCTTGACAGAGAAAAAGCATTGTGTGACCGGATGAAACTTAAAAACCGGCAAATAGATGCTGCCAACGTTTTCATATGGCGAAAACCGTATAGAGAGCTTAAGTTGTTGCACGCGGAGCTCAAATCTATAAAAGAAACGCTCTGGGAAATGAATCAGATTCCTTCTTCTTTGGTTGATAAAACCATTATGTATTTCGTTGGTAATACCTCGGAAGGATATATGGAGATTGAAAAAACACAATGGGCAAAAAAAATATACTCCGCTTGTCAAAAGAAGCACTTAACTAAAATAAAAACAACGGAGGAAAAAGAATTATATAAGTTGATTTGCGAAAACTTGAATGTGCCCAAACGCTATCAAACATACAATTTGCTTCAACTTGGCAAAAGCTTAAATGATGCTAAAGAAAGACCAACCTATTGGAAAAAAGATAGGGAACGCTACGAAGCCGAAAAAAGTAATGCTTTGATTGTTGGAAGAAGCAAATATCTCTCCAAAATTCATCAAAGATTAAAAGAAATCGCATCTCAGCAAAAGGTATTAGACACTGCTAACGACCTAGCAAAGTTACAATCAAAAACCAGAGCAGTAAAATTAAACGAATACACTTGGGGAGGGGTAGCAAACGGTTTAGCCGGTGGCGCAGCAGGACTCGCAACAGCAAGCGATATTAGAAATCAAAACGCAAAAGCGGAACAGAATGCTGCCGAAACAAGAGCGCGCGGAATTCAATCAATGCTCGAAATAGCAGAGTTTTCCGCATCGCTTGGTACAGAAGGCACCAAATTACAAAATATCATCAAAAACTTTGCCGATAAAATTTGTGATATAGATAAAAGTGCCACATATTTTGAACACTTAAAATGTCAGGTAACAAAGCACAGCATGACAAAGGGTGGAGCTTTAAATTTAACTGTAGAAATCAACTTGGCAAAAGATTCAAAAGTAAACGGGTTACCAGTAATAATAGACGGTTCCTTGCTGATTGAAGTCTTGGAATCCGACAAAAAAAATCGGCGAAGCGTATTTGTGCGCACCGGGATTTGATGTTATCGATATGAACAAGGTTGGATTTAATTGTAAAACCGTATACACAACTACTGCAATACCGCTTACGGCTAATTTCACGGCTGATGGAAACTACACCTTTGTTATTAAGCCAAACAAAATATGGATAATCGAAAAATAACGATGATAAACTCTCTCTACATTTTTCGGCAGGAGTAAAACCACTTAAAAAATCCACCGCAAGATTTCTTGCGGTGGATCTTTTTGCGATCAATAGTAAAACGCGTGGTTGCCGATCTTGCCGAAGGGGGCGCGGTTTTTGCTGGCCCAGCTATTGGGGGCTTTGGTGGGATTGACAAAGTAGAGGATTCCCGTGCTGACGGTATAGCCCTCAAGGCAGATCTTGGCGGCGATGATACTTTCCTCGGTGGGTGTCCCGTAGATCGTGCCGTTTGCGGCAGGGGTAAACTGCACACCGTGCTTTTTATCGAAAATTACCCCATAAATGGTGTTCGGAAAGGCACTGTGCGCCACGCGGTTGAGGATGACGTTGCCGACGGCAATTTTGCCCTGTAGGGGCTCGCCCTTTGCCTCGGCGCTGATGATGCGCGAGAGCCACAGGACCTCGTCGCTCCGATAATAGCTACTGCCCGAGGCAATGCCGCCGCGACCGCGCGTGACCGCAAAGCCGTGCAGGGTATTGCTCCATTTTATCCCCGCGCCATACGCGCGGTAAAGCTGCAGGATCGGCGCGTACATCGTGCCGTCTTTCATCAAAATGGGCTGATCGTAATAAAGATATCTACCGTTGGCAACGATATAGCGATTCCCGTCGGTGCAGGTGAGTGTGAGCGCATTTGACCTGACGGTCAACGTGCGCGTAGCGGCGTCGTATGTAACCGATGCTGACGGGTCTAAATCGGTGGAAAATTTGCGAATACCCACATACGTAGTGTTGTTTTTTACCAAAACGCTCCCCGAAAACGGCGCGCCGTCCACGGTGACGCTCACGGAAGCGGAAGCCGACACTGCTTGCGGCATCAAGGAAAACAGCGAGAGCGCAATGAGAAGGGCTGCTGTGAATTTCTTCAAAAATACGTCCTTTCTTGTCTGCATGCTGACGGGTGAGATTGTAAAATCGCGACAATTTACACTTATATTATATCATTTGGCAGGCAAAGAAGCAAGGCACAATATCTGGTAACAGGGGGGAAGGTTTTTCGTGTGTCGTGGATCGCGGGCCGTCGGGGCGCCGTAACGGTTTGCGAAACAAAGCTTGACGTGCTCGGCATAACCGAGGACAGCGGCCCCTACAGCAAACAAGAGCCAAATCCGTGCGGATTTGGCTCTTGTTTGCTATGCGGTTTACGGTATGGCCACGTCAAGCGACTCGGCGGCAGAAAGCGGTATGGCGTCCTTCAGCAGCGCGGCACTACGGGCAAAGACCTCATCGGCGAGAGGCCCGAGCTTATGCTTGGCATAGACAAAGCGGCGGTACGTGCCGATCTTTGCCTCGTGCAGGTCGGACCCGAGCGCCACGATCCTTCCCTCTCGCGCAAGGTCAAGATACACTCTTCCGCTCTTGAAAAAGCCAAAAGCATCGGCATTGATCTGCGCTTTGATGCCCTTTTCAAGCAGCTCCTTCACGGCCTCAACATCGTAGCGGTCGATGTGTGCAAGGACCGGCTCCAGTCCCCTTTTCCGTACGCCGAGAACGGTATCAAGCAGCAGGTCGCTCCATCGGCCGATGGGCATTTCCAGCAGGATGACGTTCGTGCCCGCAACAGCAAGCTTTTCAAGGCTCTCCATTTTATGTAACCCCTCGCACACCAGCACCTCGGCGGCAGGATACACAGTCGGCAGGTCCTCCAGGGGCAATTTTCTTTTCATCGCCTCAAGTGCTCCGTCACGCCCTGCGAGAAACGAGCCGATGCTATCCTCATTCGGGTAAAAATGAGGGGTGGCTACCACGGCCCTTGTGCCGTAATTTTTGATCAACTTCAGCTGCTCGTGCGCCATGGCGGAGCTATGGCATCCGTGATCACAACGTGGCAGGATGTGTGCATGAAAATCAATGGTCATAAGATTTTCCCCCTCCTTTTTTATTCCTGTTTTTATTGTAACACAAGGAACGTGTGATGTCAACGAAAACTCCATCCTTAATCTTTGATAATTTTTAAAAAAATGTAGAAATCACCGTTAAAATATGTTATAATTGATTTATCTATGATAAGGAGGGGCTTTTATGACAAATCAAGAAAAGCGTCTCACATTTCGGAAACCCGAAAACACCTACCGACCGAGCTATTATTTTGATCTCCCCCTACCCCACGCCGAAAACACCGAGTCCTATATTTTGGATACCGTGTCGGCTTGCCTTTCGGCAGGTTGCGGGCTCCTGATCCCCCGTTTGCCCGATGAGGCAATCCTTAAGGAGCAAGGCGATCTGGAGGCGGTGCGCGATATGTACCGCATCCTGTTGTCCTCGGCCAAGGAACACGGGCTGCGCGTGGCCTTTTCACTGGACTTTTCCTTTGAAAAATGGGTGATCCGTCATTCGGATGAGCAGGATGTCGGCGGCATTGGTGCCCGACTGCTCGAATGTAAAGAATACATTTGCCGAAGCAACGAGGCCCTTGACCGCAAGCTGCACGAGGGCGAGCTGCTCTCGCTTGTGGCCTACTCCGAGGCCTACGGTGAGGTCATTGATCTACGCCCCTTCATTACGGACGGCCGCCTCAAATGGACGGTACCGCTCGGCAATTGGGTCGTGCGCGAGTACCTTTGCGTGAAAGAGCCGAGCTGCGAACGCGCCAATTACTTATCGAGTGAGGCCTCCTCGTGCTATATTGAACGGGTGTTTGATCTATTTCGTGACGTGCTGACCCCCTATCTCGGCACGACCCTCACAATGCTGGTCTATCGCGGCATCGGCTTTCACGGCAAAAACCGCCGTGACTGGGATGCCTCCTTTAACGACCTGTTTGAGAAAAAATTCGGTCTGGATGCCGCCCCACTTTATCCCGCACTCTTTGGCTACGCCGGCAAGGATACCCTGCACCACAAGGCCATGCTCATGACCGTGCGCGCTTCGATGCTAAGACACGGCATCATTGAATCGATCGAGCGCTTTGCAAAAAGCCTTGGCCTGTCAACCTTCGGGCCCCTCACCGAGCCCAAGCTCACCGCCTGCTCCTTTGTGTCGGGCGACGCGATGCTTTGTAACCGTTATTCTCCCTGTGCCCTGCTTGACAAGGCCTATCTTTACGGCACCAACTCGATCAAGATTGCAGCCGGTGCGGCCTACAACTTTGACGTGCCCGTGGTCAACGGCGAGCTCTTCCGCGGCTACAACAAGAAGGATGGTACCGCACTCCTGAAGGATGCGATGAGTGCCTTTGCACGCGGTGTCAACAACGCCGCCTTCCATTTGCCCGAAAGCCTTGGAAAAAACAGTGAATTTTGCGACTTTGCCGCGCGTGTGCAATCGATGCTTCGCGGCGGCCGACACGTCGCGGACATTGCCCTGCTTTACCCGATCTACGACCTGCACGGAAAGGTGACCCTTTACGATTCGCCCCCGCTTGGGTACGAATATCCCGAGACCTCCACCGACTCGGATTATATGACCCTCATCAACGCCGTCAGCTTTTACGCCGGGCACGACCTCACGGTCCTGCACCCGATGGCGATCAACCAACGGTGCCATACCGAGGACGGAGTTTTGTATCTTGACAACCAAGAAAACCGCGAATCCTTCCGCATTGTGATACTCCCCTCGGCCAGCATCATCAGCCTTAAAAACCTGCGCATGTTGCAAAAGTTTTACAACGAGGGCGGCAAGCTCCTCGCGACGGGCGTGCTCCCCACCATCGCATTTGAATACGACGCCGAGGGCAAAAACGATGCCGAGGTGTGCCGTATTACACGTGAGATCTTTGGCGAGGATGCCACCAACAAGCGCGTCCTGCGCCGTTACTGCTACAACCAAAACGACCGGGGAGGCGAGGCGATATTCCTTTACTTCAACGCCACGGCCGTGGACGGCACACATATGACCAAAAGCTCGGTCGTAAACCGCGCTCTCCACTCCTTTAAGATCCCCTTTGATGTATATTTGCCCGGCATGGCACGCTTTGAGGGCACGGGGGCACTAAACTCCATTTACCCCGAATTTCACAACGTCGGTCTTGACCGCAGCTTCCCCGACGGAGGAATGTTCCAACACATTCACAAAAGCCACGAGTACGGGGACGTTTATTACTTTGCCAACGGCACGGATGTGGATTACAACCACCACCTTTTGCTACGCGGCGCGCACGACGTGGATGAATGGAACCCTCACACCGGCGAGATCCGCCCGCGAAAAGAAAAATTCATTTCCTACCTTGGTGAGATCTACACGGACCTGCGTCTAACGCTCCCGGCACACACCTCGACCCTGTTTGTCACGGTCCCTATAGCGCCTCCCCGGGGCGAGATCCCCGTGATCACCTCGATCGACGCGCTTGAAAGCGACCACGCGGCGATCACATCGGAATTTTAAAAAATATAAAATAACGGTCATCCGACTGAAAGAAAGGAACCTACTATGAAAAAACGTTTTGGCGTGATGCTCGATATGTCGAGAAACGCGGTGATGAAGCCCGAGGAGCTTAAAAAATTCGCCGCCACCATCAAAAAGCTCGGCTACAACATGATCCAGCTCTACACCGAGGATACCTACGAGGTACCGGGTGAGCCCTACTTTGGGTATCTTCGCGGTAAGTACTCCCAGGCTGAGCTGAGGGATATGGTCGCCTACTGCGACTCGATCGGCGTGGAGCTCATCCCCGCAGTTCAGGCGCTCGCGCATCTCAATCAGATCTTCTACTGGAAGCCCTATGCCGCCATCAACGATACCGCCGACATCCTGCTGGTGGGCGCTGAGCGCACCTATGAGCTCATTGAAAACATGTTCAAGAGCATCAAGGAGTGCTTTACCTCGAATATCGTCAACATCGGTATGGATGAGGCGCACATGGTCGGCCTTGGCAAATACCTTGACAAAAACGGCTTTGAAAACCGCTTCTCGATCATTCGCCGCCACCTTGACCGCGTGCTAGAGCTGGCGAAAAAATATGACCTGAAGCCCATTATGTGGTCGGATATGTTCTTCCGCCTCGGGAACGAGGGTACCTATTACACCACCGATCGCTCGGTCATTACCGACGAGATCGTGGCCGCCTGCCCCGACGGAGTGGAGCAGGTTTACTGGGATTACTACACCCAAACCAAGGATCGTTATGACGCGATGCTTGATATGCACGCCAAGTTCCCCGGCAAGACCTGGTTTGGCGGTGGCGCTTGGACATGGTCGGGGTATGCCGCAAACAACGCCTTCTCCATCAAAACAATGTCGCTTGCCGCTGCCTCCTGCAAGGAGCACGGCGTGGACAACGTGATGATGACGATGTGGGGCGACAACGGCAAGCTTTGCTCCTTCTACGCCGTGCTCCCCTCCCTTTACGCCATCCGCCGCATCTACGACGGCGTTGAGGATATGGACCTGATCAAAAAGGAATTTAACGAGATCACGGGTGAGGATTATGATGCGATGATGCTCTTTGACATCCCCGTGGACTTTGGCCCGCGCGAGAAGGATCACGCCTATCACCACACGTTCCTGCTCTACAACGACCCCTTCCTTGGCTCGGTCGATCCCTGCATCAAAAAGAGCTTCAAGGCCGATTACGAGGCCGTAGCTGACAAGCTCGAGGCCGCCGCCAAGACCAGCAAATACGCTTACCTTTACGAAAACTACGCGACGCTTTGCCGCGCCCTCGCCCTCAAGCACGACCTTGGTGTTCGCACCCGTGCCGCCTACAAGTCGGGCGATCGCGAGGCGCTTGCCGCTGTTGCCGAGGATTACGCCGCGACCGCCAAGGCAGTTGAGGCGTTTGAAAAGGCCTTCCGCACCCTTTGGATGACTGAAAACAAGCCCAACGGCATTGAGATCTCCGACATCCGTCTTGGCGGCCTCTTGCTGCGCCTCGCGAACTGCCGCGACCGTCTGCTTGCGTATCTTGCCGGCGACATGGATACGATCGACGAGCTTGAGGAGGACCTGCTCCCCTACCGTGGCAAGGGCTACGTCTCCGACGAATTCGATATGCCGAGAATCCCGCGCTGGCACATGGTCGCCTCACCCAACAGATTTATGTAATAAAAAAGGAGCACTATTATGCAAAAACGTTTTGGCGTAATGCTCGATATGTCGAGAAACGGCGTTATGACGGCCGACGAGGTGAAAAAATACGCGGCAACCATCAAAAAGCTGGGCTACAATATGATCCAGCTCTACACCGAGGATACCTACGAGGTGCCGGGTGAGCCCTACTTTGGGTATCTTCGCGGTAGATATTCGCAAAAGGAATTGAAGGACATTGTAGCCTACTGCGACTCCATTGGCGTTGAGGTCATTCCCTGCATTCAGGTGCTGGCGCACCTCAATCAGATCTTTATGTGGAAAAACTATGTCGCGATCAATGACACCGACGATATCTTGATGGTTGGCGACGAGCGCACCTACGAGCTCATTGAAAACATGTTCAAGAGTGTCAAGGAGTGCTTCACCTCCGACGTGATCAATATCGGCATGGACGAGGCGCACATGCTGGGGCTTGGCAAATATCTTGACAAGAACGGCTTTGAAAACCGCTTCGACATCATCCGCCGCCATCTTGAGCGAGTCCTCGCGCTGGCGAAGAAATACGGACTTAAGCCCATTATGTGGTCGGATATGTTCTTCCGCCTTGCCAACCACGGCAAATATTTCACCACCGACCGCACCGTCATTACCGACGAGATCGTGGCCTCCCGCCCCGAGGGTGTGGATCTTGTGTACTGGGATTATTACAGCGAAACCAAGGAGTTCTACGACGCGATGCTCGAGATGCACGCGCGCTTCCCCGGTGAAACCTGGTTTGCAGGTGGGGCGAGAACCTGGGTGGGCTTTGCCTCGAACAACGCCTTTTCCCTCAAGACCATGTCGCTGGCAATGGAGGCCTGCCGTGAGCGCGGCGTTCAAAACGTGATGATGACGCTGTGGGCAAACAACGGCAGACTTGCCTCCTATTACGCGGTGCTGCCTACACTCTACGCTGTACGCAGAATGTATGACGGCATGACCGATATGGAAACGATCAAAAAAGAGTTTAAAGGCATAACGGGCGAGGATTTCGACGATATGATGCTCCTTGACCTGCCGATCGACTTTGGCAAAATCCAGCGCGACGGCACGCACCACCACACGTATCTGCTTTACAGCGACCCCTTCCTTGGCATGCTTGACCCCTGCGTGAAAAAAAGCTACAAAGCGGAGTACGAGGCAATGGCGGAAAAGCTTGCCGCCGCGGCAGAAAAGAGCCCGTCGTACACGTACGTGTTCAAGAGCTGCGAGGCTCTCGCACGCGCCCTTGCACAAAAGCACGACCTTGGCGTGCGCACCCGCGCCGCTTACAAGTCGGGGGACCGTGCGGCCATCTCGGCATTGGTGGAGGAATATAACACCGTCATTGGTAAGGTGCAGGAATTTGCCAATGCTTTCCGCACCCTGTGGTTTACCGAAAACAAGCCCCACGGGTACGACGTTTCCGACATTCGCTTCGGCGCGCTCCTTTATCGCCTTGCCGCTTGTCGCGATCGCCTTGCGGCTTATATCGATGGCAAACAGACCTCGATTCCCGAGCTGGAGGAGGAGCTGCTCCCCTACATCGGTCACGGCTTTACCTCCGATCAGCTGGATATGCCCATTCCGCTTTACTGGCGCGATTACGTCACGCCCAACGTACTGTAACCCCAAAAGGAGACCGTTATGGCATTTGCCGATTTTCACACCCACACCATATTCTCCGACGGCTTTGGCACGGTTGAGGAAATGGTGGAAAGTGCAAGGGCCAAGGGGATGCTCGCGCTGGGTATTTCCGACCACAGCATGACCCCCTTTGACCTCAGGTACTGCATGCGCCCCGAAACGAATATTGAAGCTTACGAGCCGATGGTACGCGAAGCGCAAAAGCGCACGCGCGAACTTCATAATTTCCCCGTTTTTCTCGGCATTGAGTGGGATTTCGGCTCTGACATTGACCGAGAACGCTACGACTACACCATTGGATCGGTGCATTACATCATCCGCAAAAACGGCGAGATTTTCCCCGTGGACAGCCAGCCCGAAAAGGTGTTTGGCGGCATTGAGCACGTGTTTGGCGGCAACCGCCTCGATTTTGCCAAGGCGTATTTTGAGCACGTCGTCGAGCACGCCGAGAAAAACAAGCCGACCTTTATGGGACACTTTGATCTTTTAACCAAGCACGGGACCGTTGATGAGGACGACGAGGCATACCTCGCCGTAGCACGCGAGGCGCTTGCCGAGACGATCAAGCACGTGCCCCTCATCGAGGTCAACATGGGCGCTGTCATCAGAGGTCTTCGCTCGGTGCCCTATCCGAACCCGAAATTCCTGCCATTGATACACGAGCTTGGCGGCAGGATCATTCTCTCCTCGGATGCGCACGCCCCCGACAAGATCGCGTTTCAGTTCCCCGAAATGCTAAAGCTTTTGCAAGGCGCGGGCTTTACGCACGTATCGCGCCTGACGGAAAAAGGCATTGTCGAGGATGAGATCAACATACTGCTTTAAATAAAAACATCCTCCATTAGCGTGATACTCTTAACGGAGAATTCGGAAAACACCATTCAGTGCGAGCATCGCATTTGACCGGTCAAAAGCACATTGGGCTAAGGCAAAACCCATATTACAAACAGAAAGAGAGAACCAATCGGTGTGCAGCCGAAATGTTCTCTCTTTTTCTGTTCGTTTGATGAAATCGTGGTTATACCACGATGAGATCTTCGCTTTGCTCAGATGAAATCCAAGGACAAGTCCTTGGATGAAATCAAATCCGCCCGAGCTTGTCTCGCTGCGGCTCGGTCACGCTCGCGTTCTGACAACGCACCGCGTTGTCATTCATTGCGCTTGCGTCATTCGGCGTGTCCGCCCGCCGAATAGCAAATTCCATCCACCATGGGTGGATTTCACCCGTCGAAGACGGATTTGACAGCGTTCTCCATGAAGGATAACACGCATATGGGGGATGTTTTTATTTATTGTACAGTGCGTCTTCATCCACGAGAATGGGGCCGATTTCGACTTCAAACTCCTTTACGCAAGTTTGCGCCAAAAATTCGAGTTGTGCGTTTAGCGACCGCTTATTGTACCTTGCTACCTGCGTAATTTTATAAAGGAGTTCGGGCTCAAACCGGATTCCGGTTTGTATTTTGTTTGTAGCCATTGATAACACCTCGCAAGCATTTTGATAATAGTGTGCTATCATTATACCCCAAAAAACCTTGACTTTACACAAACAAAGTGTTATCATATAAGCAAATCTCACGGAGGGTATCACTGAAAAATGTCACACGAAACCGAAAAAACGCTCGACAATCTCGGCAGAGTCATTTTGCCCGTAAAATACAGAAATCAATTGGGGCTTAAGCCGGGAGACAAGGTACTGATCTCCCTGAAAAACGATGCCATTTCGATCACCCCTTCTACGGACACCTGCGCACTTTGCGGAAAAGCTCTGGTAAGTAAGTGTGAGCTTCGCCTGTGTAAATATTGCATTCAAGCCGTGAAAAATCACAAATAAGGAAAGCACCGACCCACGGTCGGTGCTTTCCTTTTAGTCTTTGATATCAACAGTCACTTTTTTGCCACAGCTGCCTGCCGCCGCTTTCATCACGGAACGGATGGCCTTTGCGATGCGACCGTGACGGCCGATAACCATGCCCATGTCGTCGGCATGTACGCTCAAAGTCAGCGTTACTTCGTTGTTTTCTTCCTGCTCAAGTACCACAACGTCATCGGGATGATCGACGATGGCCGTTGCAATCTCAACGAGGATCTCTTTGAGGCTCAACATAAAGCGCTCCGCAATCAACCGATCACGCCGGCCTTGGTGAGAAGTACCTTTACGGTCTCAGTGGGCTGTGCGCCATTGCCAAGCCACTTCTTTGCAGCCTCAGCATTTACAGCAAGCTCCTTGGACTTGGGATTGTAGTGACCGATCTCCTCGATAAAGCGGCCGTCACGGGGTGAGCGCTGATCGGCAACAACGATACGGTATGCGGGGCTGTGCGTCTTACCCGTACGGGTGAGTCTGATTTTAACCATGGTAAAAATCTCCTTTGTTTTTGTTTTTATTTTTAATAATTATTTATAAAAAATCCGTCAAAACGGAAGTTTCATCTTTCCAAAAAGTCCGCGCTTGCCACCGGGGGAGGTCAGCTGCTTCATCATCTTGCGCACACCGTCAAACTGCTTTAAAAGCTTGTTGACGTCCTCAACCGTTGTGCCGCTGCCCTTGGCAATGCGCATTTTGCGCGAGGCGTTGATGACCTCGGGGCGCTCGCGCTCTTTTTTGGTCATGGACTTGATGATCGCCTCGGTCCTTGCCAGCTGCTTTTCATCGATCTTGGCGTCCTTAAGAGCCCCCGGCTTTACACCCGGGATCATACCCATCAGGCTCTCAATGTTGCCCATTTTTTTGATCTGCGCGAACTGGTCGAGATAATCGTCAAGCGTAAAGGTGGCGGCACGGATCTTTTTTTCAAGCTCGGCCGCTTGCTTTTGGTCAAAGGCCTGCTCCGCCTTCTCGATCAGGGAAAGCACGTCGCCCATACCGAGGATTCGGCTGGCCATACGGTCGGGATAGAAGGGCTCGATCGCATCGAGCTTTTCGCCCACACCGATGAACTTGATGGGCTTGCCTGTTACGTGACGTACCGACAGCGCGGCACCGCCACGGGTATCGCCGTCGAGCTTAGTGAGAATGACACCCGTGACGTCGAGCTGCTCGTTGAAGTGCTCGGCCACCGTCACGGCATCCTGACCGATCATAGCATCGATCGTGAGGAGGATCTCGGTCGGATCTACCGCACGACGGATATCCTCGAGCTCACGCATCAGGGTCTGGTCGATATGCAAACGGCCTGCCGTATCGATAAACACCATATCGTAGCCGTTTTTGGCGGCCAGCTTCAAGGCATCCTTGGCGATCTTGACGGGCTTCTCCTTATCCCCCGGTGCATAAACGGGAATATCCAGCTTTTCACCAAGGATCTCAAGCTGCTTGATGGCCGCGGGACGGTACACATCACACGCGACAAGAAGCGGCTTTTTGCCCTGCTTTTTATACATACCGGCAAGCTTACCTGCGTGTGTGGTCTTACCCGCACCCTGAAGGCCCACCATCATCACGACTGTGGGGGGCTTCGGAGAAATGGTCAGCTTCGCCTGCGAGGTGCCCATTAATTTAATCAGCTCCTCATTGACGATCTTCACGATCTGTTGAGCCGGCAGCAGCGACTCCATCACCTCGGTGCCGACGGCACGCTCGGAGACCATTTTAATGAAGTCCTTTACCACCTTAAAGTTTACGTCAGCTTCAAGGAGCGCAAGCTTGATCTCACGCATACCCGCTTTTACGTCCGCCTCGGTCAGTTTTCCTTTGTTGCGAAAAAATTTAAAGGCGTTGTTCAATTTTTCGGTCAAGCTTTGAAACATTGGAATACCGCCCTTCTCTTTTTTTAGAGTGTATATGCTTCCCCTGTCGCGCAAGCGGCGATCAGTGCATCGGCCGCAGACGCCATTTCAGGGTGACCCGACGCAAGCTCTTTGAGCCTTTGTCCTGCCTCACGCATCCTGCCTTCGCGCTCCACCAAATGCAGTTTGCTTTCAAAAAAGTAAAGCTCTCGCTCGGCTTTTTTAAGGCTGTCGCGTACCCCCTGACGGGAGATGCCCACGTCCTCGGCGATCTCGCCAAGGGACAGGTCCTGATTGTAATAAAGATCAAGCAAGCGCTGTTGACGGTCACTGAGCAGCTCGGCGTACACGTCGATCAGCTCCGCCAGCTGCAGGTTTTTTTCAAACATATTCTCACCTGTAAAGCAAATTACTTTACAGAGTATATCATAAGTGTCGCCGCTTGTCAAGTGTTTTTTTATATTTTTTTAAAATAATACGCCGCGATCAAACCCCAAAGCCGTAAGCATTTCCCCACAATCCTTTGCCCCCGTAACGTATATGAGATCCTCTACGGTAATGGCATTGGCGCAGTCCGAGCAAACGGCGCGTGCGCCAAAAGAAAATGCAACCTCGCCAAAGGCCACGGTGCCGCCGCACAAATGGCAAAATTTTTTTCGATTTTTCAAATTTCATACCCCCTTTTTCCTTGACATCACGTCATCCTTTCTTTTATAATAGTATTTAAGACAAGAAATGTGGAGTACCGTACGCGTCTTGGCAATAAAGGTGTAGATACGACCACGTTTTTTTGCTACTATAAGTATAACGGATATGGCGACCCTTGTCGTTACCCGTGGAAAGGAGCCCCCATGACGGTTTTGAGCGTGTCCGATCTCTCGCTCGCATTTGGTGTTCACACCGTACTTGACGGTGTTTCTTTTTCCCTGAACGAGACCGACAAGCTTGGCGTTATCGGCGTCAACGGGTGCGGAAAATCGACTCTTTTTAAGCTCATTACGGGGGAGCTTACCCCCGATCAAGGCAACGTGTTTATCGGGGGTGGCAAAACGGTTGGGATCCTCAAGCAGGACGATGCCTTTGAGGCCGATGCCTCAGCGGGCGACACGCCGCTTCTTCAAATGATCGCCGCCTTCCCCGAGCTGCTCGCCGCCGAAAGGCGCCTCGCGGAGCTGGAGTTTGACCTTCACGCACGCGAAAGCGAGGCCGGGACCGATGCGTACGCCGCCCTTGCCACCGCCTTTACCGCGGCGCAGGAAAAATTCATTGAGGACGGCGGCCCTCAATTCCGCGCACGTGCCGCCTCGGTCTTGAAGCGCATGGGCTTTTCGGAATGCGAAATGAATCAATCGCTCTCGACCCTCTCGGGCGGTCAGCGTACACGCCTGGCGCTGGCACGTCAGCTGGCACGCGAGCCCGATATTTTGCTGCTCGACGAGCCGACCAACCACTTGGATATTGAAACCCTCTATTGGCTTGAAAGCTTCCTCGCGCAATACAAAAAATGCGTGCTTGTCATCTCGCACGACCGTTACTTTCTTGACCGTGTGACCACCAAAACGCTCGTACTGGAATACGGACGCGCCACACTCTATTCGGGCGGCTATACCAAGAGCGCCGAGCAACGAAGGATCGACCGCGAGATCGCCGAGCGACATTATAAAAATCAACAAAAAGAAATTGCACGCCAAGAGGCGTATATTGCACAGCAGCGGCAGTGGAATCGCGAGCGCAACATCATCGCGGCCGAATCGCGCTTAAAGCAGCTGGCAAAAATGGAAAAGCTCGAAAAGCCCAAAAACGCCCCCAAGGCGATCCGTATGAGCTTTGGCGAGGCAAGAGAAAGCGGCAACGAGGTACTTTCGGTACGCGGGCTTTCAATGGCCTTTGGCGAAAAAAAGCTCTTCGAGGGCATTGGCTTTCTCTTGAAGAAAAACGACCGTTTGTTCATTACGGGCCCGAACGGATGCGGAAAATCCACACTCCTGAAGATCCTGCTCGGAAAATTGCACCCGACGGCCGGGCGCGTGGAGCCGGGATACAACGTGGAGATCGGCTACTACGATCAGGAAAACCAAAACCTCACCCCCGAAAACACGGTGCTTGAGGAATTGTGGTCGGCGTATCCGCACTTGACCGAAACCGAGATCCGAAGCACGCTTGCACTGTTTTGCTTCATCGGCGAGGACGTTTTTCGCACCGTATCGGTCCTGTCGGGCGGTGAGCGTGCGCGCTTGACGCTTTCAAAGCTGATCCTATCCCGCGTGAATCTACTGGTGCTTGACGAACCGACCAACCACCTCGACATCGACTCTCGAGAGGCTCTCGAAACGGCCCTCGATGCATTTGACGGAACGGTGCTGGCCGTATCGCACGACCGCTATTTTATGGACAAGCTCGCCACGCGCGTGATTGCACTCAAGCCCGGAACGGGAGACGGAGACCTGCTCGACTACCACGTATCAAGCAAGGGGCGCGGATATAGCGAATTCCTTGAGTTTAAGGAGGCCCGCTTAGCACGTGCCGAGGGGACCGCCACAGCACCGAATGCATCGCCTCAAAGTGCTGCCAAGACCGAATATCTTGCGCGAAAGCAAAATGCCGCCGACGAGCGGCGCGAGCGCGCACGCATCGGACGCCTGAAGGCCGAGGCCGAAAAGCTGGAGGAGGAGCTGGTCCTGATCGACCAAGAGCTCTACGGCTCTGCCGCCAGCAACTACGAGAGAGCCGCCGAGCTGGACGCACGCAAGACCGAGGCCGAGGAAAGACTGCTTGAGATCTACGAAGAGATCGGTGTATAATAACCAAACATCAATAAGGAGTACTATTATGAATCAAAGCACGATGAAATGGTGTGTGATCGGTGCGGGAGGCATTGCCGACCGTCGCACGATCCCCGCACTTCTCACCGACCCGAAAAATGACCTTGTCGCCGTGATGGATAAAAGCCCCGTTGCCGCTAAGGCCACGGGCGAAAAATACGGCGTTCCCTACTTCACCGACGAGCGCGAAATGCTTGAGGCGATCAACGCCGATGCCGTGTACGTCAGCACCCCTGTGTTTTGTCACTACGATCAGGCTATGCTCGCGCTTTCCTTTGGCAAGCACGTCTTCCTCGAGAAGCCGGTTTGCATTGACGGCAAAAAGAGCCGTGAGCTGCTTGAGGCCTTTAAGGCCGCCGGCAAGCAGCTTTCGATCGGCTACATGATGAAATATCACAGCCTGCACGAAAAGGCCAAGGCCCTCATCGCCGAGGGTGGCATTGGCACCGTCAATAGCGTGCGTGCCCAATTCACCTGCTGGTACCCCGATATCGCAGGCGCCTGGCGTCAGAACAAGGCCCTGGGTGGCGGCGGTGCGATCATGGACCTGGGCGTGCATTGCCTGGAGCTCATTGAGGACATTCTCGGCGAGCCGATCGCCGAGGCCAAGGCCTTTTACAGCACCCGTACCTTCTCGTATGAGGTAGAGGACGGTGCGGTGATCGTGCTTCGCACCAAGAGTGGGATCCTCGGGCACGTGGACTGCAACTTCAACATTCCCGACAAGGCCAGCGAGAGCAAGCTTGAGCTTTACGGAAGTGAGGGCTACATCATTTGCCGCGGGACCCTTGCCCAAGAGGATGGCGGCGTGCTCTCCCACCTTTACTGCCCGCAGGGCGATTATGAGGCGGCACAAAACCGCACCACCGACAAGCCCGTGGAATATACGGGCGACAGCAGTAACAATATGTACCGCCGTCAGCTCGCGGCGTTCGCCGAAATCGTCAAGAGCGGCAAGCCCGATTACACCCTTGCCGAGCGCGCCGTGCGCGTACAGGAGCTCGTGGACGAGATCTATCAAAACAACTGATCGAAGAAAAAAATCCCTTGCGGAGCATTCCGCAAGGGATTTTTGTTTGTTTTAGTCAATGTTCTTAGTGGCAACAACCTCAGTGCCGTAGATATCCGAAAGGATCACCGTGCCCGAAGCCACGGGAGCATCCACCTTTGCGGCGCGGATCTTTTCCATCACCTCAAAGATCTTTTCCTTCGGAATGGGGGCGGCGGTCTTGACGCTCACCATCGTATCCACACGGTTCGCAACGCGTACGATCGAGGTCACGGTACGCACGGGGTGCGTGCACTCGTCAATGGCATACTGCTTGCCCTTCGGGCAGGCGTTGCCCGTAACGATCAAATTTTCACCCTCACCCTCAACGGACAAACGGCAGCCGCGCGGGCAAATGATACAAACCAGTTCTCTTTTCATCACAGCACCTCCAACGAAACGGTGATCGGCTCCATAGCCGCTGCAAGCTTCTCGCTCTTCACCGTGATCTTTTCCATCTCACCGGGTGCCGCCTTCAGACGCTGGGCGGTGGCGAGCACCACGTCACCCGATTTAACGGTAAAGCGCACGCGGCCGAAGGGCTCGGTCACGCGCAGGAACAGCGACACGTCCTTGCCGCTCTCGGTATGTACGCGCTGAGGCAGTACGTAACGAACACCGTTGCCGGGCTTAGTTTCCACAGTCTTGCCCGTGGTGGCACCGTTCTTGACGAAGTTGGCGGCACCGATGCCGGCGATCTCGGCCTCATCGGACACGTAGTCCACAAGGTCGTGTACCTGCAAAACGTTACCGCAGGCGAAAATACCGGGGGTCGCAGTCTCGCGGTTTTCATCCACCACGGCACCCGAGGTGATGGGATCGATCGGGATCCCGGCGCCTCTCGTGAGCTCGTTCTCGGGAATGAGGCCGCAAGAAAGCAACAGCGTGTCGCAGGGGATGTAACGCTTGGTTTCCTCGATCACACGGCGGTTGGCGTCAACCTGTGCAATGGTCACGCCCTCAAGACGCTCCTTACCGTGGATTTCAGCAACCGTGGTCGAGAGGTAAAGCGGAATGCCGAAGTCCTCAAGACACTGCACAATGTTACGGGTAAGGCCGCCCGAATAGGGCATAAGCTCACACACGGCCTCCACCTTAGCACCCTCAAAGGTCATACGGCGTGCCATGATAAGACCAATGTCACCGGAACCGAGGATCACGACCTTCTTACCGACCATGTAACCCTCACAGTTGATGAGCTTTTGTGCAGTACCGGCACTGTACACGCCCGCCGGACGCGTACCGCTGATGTTGAGTGCACCGCGGCTACGCTCGCGGCAACCCATGGCAAGCACCACAGCGCCCGCCTCGATCTTCAAAATACCCTCTTTGTTTTGCGCGGTGACCACACGGTCTGCGTTAACGCCCGTAACCGTGGTCTCGCAGTACACCTTAATGCCGCGCTTTTCCACCTCAAGGCGGTAAGCGTCCGCATACTCGGGACCGGTGAGCTCACGGCCGAGCTTATGAAGGCCGAAGCCGTTGTGAATGCACTGGCGAAGAATACCGCCGACAGCCGGCTCGCGGTCCAAAACGACCACGTCGGTGACACCTTTATCGTATGCAGCGATCGCGGCGGCAAGGCCTGCGGGGCCGCCGCCAACGACAACAATATCATGCTTTTCCATACCGTTGGCCTCCTTACAGTTTACCGATGATGGGAGTGGATGCTCCGCCGTTTTTGGTGACCGTTTCCATAGCTACGCCACGCTCCTCGGCAATGAGGCGCATCACGTAAGGCATGCAAAAGCCGCCCTGGCAACGCCCCATACCCGAACGGGTACGGCGCTTGACACCGTCAATGTCGCGTGCGGGGGGATTTTGGCGGATCGCCTGACGGATCTCACCCTCGGACACCGTTTCGCAACGGCAAACGATCTTACCGTATGCGGGATTTTCTTTAATGAACGCGTCCTTTTCCTCATCGCTCATCTCGCGGAAGGCGTGGGGGTTTTCGCGCGTTGCACACCAATCGGCACGGGGGGCAAGGGCAAGGCCTGCCTCACGAAGCAATTCAATGGTATAATCGGCGATCGACACACAGCAGGTAAGGCCGGGGGAGTCGATGGCCGCAACGTGTACCATATTCTTTACCCCATTTGCAGGGCAAATGATAAAGTCACCGCTCTTTTCGGAGGCACGAACGCCCGAGAAGGAGGTGATGACCTGACGGAAATTCACACTCGGCACGCTCTTTGCGGCAAGACGTGCGACTGCATCAAGCCCGGCGGGCGTAGTCTCGGTCGAGGAGGGACCCTCCACCATCACGGCCGTAGGACCGGTCAGGAGGTTGCCGTCCACCGTGGGGCTGACAAGAATACCCTTGCCATCCTTGCTCGGCACCTGGAAGATGGTGTGCGATACGCGGCTGCCCTCGTTTTTATCGAGCAGCATATACTCGCCCGCACGCGGAATGATCTTAAAGAAGTCGTCACCCACCATAGCGGCAACGCGGTCGGCATAGCCGCCTGCGCAGTTCACCACGTATTTACCCGTGACGCTCTCACCACTCTTAGCGGTTACGGTAAAGAGCTCGCCGTCCTTCTTGATGCTCTCTACGGCAAAATTGACCTTGAGGTCAGCGCCGTTATCCATGGCGTTGCCAATGGCGGCTACCGTCATTTCATAGGGGCAAACAATGCCGGCATTGGTAACATTCAGCACCAGGCTTGCCGCAGGCGAGAGGGCGGGCTCAAGCGCTCTTGCCTCATCACCCGTCAAAATCTCAAGCCCGGGGATACCGTTCTCAAGTCCGCGCTCGTACAGCTCTCTTACGGTCGCCTCCTCTTCGGGGGTGCCGAACGCGCAAACAAACGAGCCGTTCTTACGGTAAGGAGCGTGGATCTCATCGGCCACCTTATAAAGCTTTTCAACACCCTCGGCATTGAGCTTGGCCTTCAGAGTCCCGGGTTCGGGGTCGTAACCACCGTGCACAATGCCGCTGTTGGCCTTGCTTGCACCCATAGCCACGTCGTTTTCTTTTTCAAGCAAGCAAATTTTCAAATCGTATTTGGAAAGTTGTCTTGCCAGCATACCGCCGATGACACCTGCACCGACGATGAGTACGTCATACATACTACTGCCTCCTATATTTGTTAAAATTAATCAATATACCAAAGAGCGCGTTTGCCCGTGGATACGGCCAGTGCGCCGCATTCCAGTGCCGCGAGGACCTCTTTTTTGGTCTCGATCAAACCGCCTGCGATCACGGGGATCTTACCGCCCGAAAAGCGCGAGATCGCCTTGCCGATGACGCCGGGCATGATCTCAGCGAAATCACACACGCTGTTCTCGAGATTTTCGCTGATGCTCTCCATCCCTTGCGAATCCAGCGCGAAAAAGCGTTGTACTGCAATCAGCCCGCACTCCTTGGCATGACGCAAAAGCTGCGTACGTGTACTGATAATGCCGTCCACGCCAAGTGATGCCAAATACTCAACACCCATACGGTCCTTGCCGATGCCGTCGGCAAGATCAATGTGAACAAGAATGCATTTTCCTGCTCCGTGTGCGGACCTCACGCGTTCAGACACGCCCAACACGTTTGTTTTAAGGCAAAAGATCACCTCGGCAGGTGAATCGATCGCTGCCGCAAAATCGCGCTCATGTACCGCGGCAATAATAGGATTCAATTCACGACGGGAAAGCAGTTCTTGCGCGTTCATATCTTATCCTCCGTTTTGCGATTTAAAGGGTACAAAAAAAGATGCAAGGAATACACCTCTCCCGGTGTATCTTTGCATCTCCAAATCTCCGCAACATGTACATTATATAACAATATACCCCGCTTGTCAAGCGTTTTTTTGAAAATAAACGAAAAGCGGAGCTGAGCCCCGCTTTTCCTCATATTTTAATGATCCGGCTCCACGCCATACGCCCCTCACTGTCGGTAACCGAAGCGCGCACGTATTTTTCTTCGGGCTTGCGCTCGTAGGTGGCGTGCGTAATGCCCTCGCCAAAGATCGTGCGACCGCGCGAGGCCACGCTATTACTGTGGAAGCATACCTTTGAAGCCGGCGAGCAATCCAGGAAAAAGGTATCACCCTCACGGCGCAAATGGATCTCGGGACCGGTCGAGGCGTAATAGCGCCCCTCGGTAAAGGCTTTTTTAAGAGCCGACGGCGCAACGCTGTCACACTCCACCATCACAAAGGCCGTGGGGTCAATGCCCGTGGCAACGGTATGGTCATTATGGTGAAAATCATCCGAGGCAAGAAGCGGAAAATAAAGCCCGTTTGTCGCATAAAGATCCACCAAAAGCGAGGCGTCATCGCGCGCGGTATTGCGCGATACGGTATTAAAAATCTCCACCCCGTCAAGCCCCTTTAGGGCCTTAACGCTTTCGGTGGTGTTCAGCGACCAGGCCGGGTGCGCCAGCACGGCCAGGCCGTTTGCAGCGTGAATTTCATCAATGAGGTGCTGTGCCGTAACGTGGCCAAAATCCCTTGCACGGTCAAGGTCGGGCGCGCGGTCGGCAAACAGGCAAAGAATGTGCCAGACCCCTGCCCCCGCATCGCAAACACCGACGTGGTACTCGGCACCCGCAAGGATCGGCAAGCCGCAAAGGCAATCATCCTCGCTGTACACCCAATGATCGGTCAGGGCAATGGCGTCGTACCCCGCCTTACGGTATAGGGTCGCCACCTCCTCGGGCGAGAAGCGTCCGTCCGTACGTGTGGTGTGCTGGTGAAGTCCAAGCTTCACCCTCGTTTTCCCAAATAGATCCCTGTACATTGCGTGTCCGCCTTTCAAAATCAACATTTCCTTTCTCATTATAAAGCCCTGCACCCGAAAAGTCAAGGCGAAGCGACAGGATTTTTCACAAATCGCATCAACCCCCTTGGCAAATTGATTTTTTTGTGATATAATAAAGTGTTTTTCAGATGACCAAAGGAGAGGTAACAGTATGATTCGTGAAGATTTGCGCAACATTGCGATCATTGCCCACGTTGACCACGGCAAGACCACGCTGGTGGACCAAATGCTCAAGCAGGGCGGCATTTATCGTGAAAATCAGGAGACCGTGACCCGCGTAATGGACTCGGGCGACATCGAAAAGGAGCGCGGCATTACCATTCTTGCCAAGAATACGGCCGTGCACTACAAGGACGTCAAGATCAACATCGTGGATACCCCCGGGCACGCCGATTTCGGCGGCGAGGTGGAGCGCGTGCTCAAGATGGTCAACGGCGTTATTCTCTTGGTAGATGCGGCCGAGGGCCCCATGCCCCAGACCCGTTTCGTGCTGCAAAGAGCGCTTGAGCTGAATCACCGCGTGATCGTGGTCATCAACAAGATCGACAAGCCCGACGCACGCCTTGGCGAGGTGGAGGACGAGGTGCTTGAGCTCCTCATCGATCTCAACGCCTCCGACGAGCAGCTGGACAGCCCGATTCTTTATTGCTCGGGACGTGCCGGCACGGCATCGCGCGAGCCCGATGCTATGGGCGAGGATCTGACCCCTCTTTTCGATACCATTCTCGACTATATCCCCGCACCTGAGGGCGATGATGAGGGCGGCCTTCAGCTGCTTGTTTCCTCCATCGACTACAACGATTACGTCGGCCGCATCGGCATTGGTCGCATTGAACGCGGCATGATCCGTCAAAATCAGGATGCGCTCATTTGCAACTACCACTCCGGCGAAACGCCGAAGCGCACCAAGATCGTATCGATCTACCAAATCGACGGTCTTGTACGCGTACCCGTTGAAACGGCACGCATGGGCGATATCGTGTGCTTCTCGGGCGCGGCATCGATCACCATCGGCGATACCATTACCGCCACGACCGATCCCACCCCTTTGGAGTTTGTCAAGGTGAGCGAGCCGACAATGGAAATGACCTTCTCGGTCAACTCCAGCCCCCTTGCCGGCAAGGAGGGCAAATTCGTGACCTCGCGCCAGCTGCGTGAGCGCTTGTACCGCGAAACGATGCGCGACGTGTCGTTGCGCGTGGCCGACGGCGACACCACCGACGAGTTTAAGGTGGCAGGCCGCGGTGAGATGCACCTTTCCATTCTCATTGAAAACATGCGCCGCGAGGGCTACGAGCTCTGCTGCTCCAATCCCCGTGTGCTCTTTAAGGAAATTGACGGTGTCAAGTGCGAGCCGATGGAAAAGGTGACGCTTGACGTGCCGCTTGAATACGTGGGCCCCGTTGTCGAAAAGCTCGGTCAGCGCAAGGGCGATCTTCTGGAGATGCACCCCATTGGCGACCGTACGCGCATTGAGTACCTCATTCCCTCGCGTTGCCTCATTGGCTATCGTTCGGAATTTCTTACCGCCACGCACGGCGAGGGCGTGATCAACACCCTGTTTGACAGCTATCAGCCCTACCGCGGTGAGATTCCGATGCGCTTTACCGGTGCGCTTGTCGCCTCGTGCGACGGTGAGACCACCCGTTACGGTCTTTTCCACACCCAGGAGCGCGGCAATTTGTTTGTCGGTCCGCAAACCAAGGTCTATGAGGGCATGATCGTCGGCATGAACCCCAAAAACGACGATATTGCCGTCAACCCCTGTGCCGAAAAGAAGCTCACGGCCATCCGTTCTGCCGGTGCCGATGAAAAGCTGCTTTTGACGCCCCCCGTTATCTTCAGCCTTGAAGAGGCGATCGAGTTCATCACCGACGATGAGCTGATCGAGGTGACGCCGAAATCGATCCGCTTGCGCAAGAAGATCCTGAATACCGAGCTGCGCATGAAGGAAACGATGCGTTTGCGCCGCGCCATGCAAAAGGCTTAACTTATGCTAAGGACTGCCCCAACGGGCAGTCCTTTTCTTTTGCACATAAACCCTTCCCCACGCATATAATGCTATGAAATCATTACCGTAAGGGGGTATTTTATGGAAAGAGGAGCACGCATACCGCAAAACAATTCCTTTGCAAGAGATATCTACCGCGCCTTTACCGCCGAGCTTGGCGCGATGACCGCATACGTACAAGGAGCGGTAACGCTGGCACAGCATTTGCCGTCCGTGACGCGTTTGTTTGACGAGATCGCGCGGGTGGAGATCTCACATTACGAGCAGTTGGGGCAGCTTTTACTGCATCTTGGCATCGCCCCCGCCCTTAACGTGCGCCTGAGAAATGAGGCTGTTTATTTAGAGGATCACTCAACCGTCGCCGCGTCCCTACTTGCCGCGCAAATGATAAAAGAAAAGATCCGCGAGGAACAAAGCGCCGCACGAGAATATCGTCGCTTAGCGGCGATCGCCCCCTCGGATGCCATAAAGGATATGCTTGAAGCGATCGCCGCCGAGGAGGAGGAGCATGCCATCGCGCTTGACGGTATGCGAAAACGCTTTGAAAACTCATAAAAATCAGCACCGTTTCCGTGTTTTTGAATAAAAAATTGCACTTTTCTCCAAACTAACACCAACAGTTGGTAGGAGGAAATTCTATGACGGATATTCGGAAATGCGGCATTATCGGTGTTGGAAACGTGGGGGCCAGCACCGCCTTTTCCTTGATGAAAAGCGGTCTTTTTCGTGAAATGGTCTTGATTGATATCAATCAAGAGCGCGCCAAGGGAGAGGCGGCGGATCTCAACCACGGCTTACCCTTTTTGGCCCCGATGGAGATCTATGCAGGTGATTACCGAGATCTTCGGGATGCGGGCATCGTCATCATTACCGCAGGCGCGGCGCAGGGCCCCGGCGAGACACGGCTTGACCTTGTGAAAGCCAACGCCCGTATTTTCAACACCATTGTGACTGAAATTTGCAAATACAATACCGAATGCATCCTCTTGGTGGTCACCAATCCCGTAGATGTGCTTACTGAAGTGACAAGACGCATCTCGGGCTTTTCCCCCTCACGAGTCATCGGATCGGGAACGGTCCTTGACACCGCGCGCTTAAAATACCTGCTTGGCAAACGCATGGGCGTGGATAGCCGAAACGTACACGCCTTCATCATCGGCGAGCACGGGGACAGCGAATTGCCCGTTTACAGCAGTGCCAACATCTCGGGCATTGATCTTGACAGCTTTTGCGAAAATGGCAACGGCTCCTTCCGGGAGCACGAGCTTGACGACCTCTTTGTTTTGGTACGTGATGCCGCATACGAGATCATTCGTGCCAAGGGGGCCACCTACTACGCCATTGCTGAGGCCGTGCGCCGCATTGTCACCGCCATTGTGCGCGATGAAAATGCCATCTTGCCCGTAACGGTAAGGGCCAAAGGCCACTACGGCCTCGGGGAGATCTCGATCAGCTTGCCTGCGGTGGTCGGGCGCGCGGGAATCCTGCGTGTACTGGATATGCCCTTGTCCGAAAAGGAGCAGACCTTGCTGAAACGGTCGGCCCTTGAAATTGAAAACGCACTAAAAAGCATTGAATAAAGGCAAAAAGGGCGGCTCCCACTATGGGAACCGCCCTTTTTACCAAAATAATACACACCGTTTCTTATTTTCCCGCACGGCGGATCGCCGCCGTCACACGGTCGTTTGCATTTTTCACCTTCAAATAAAGATCGGGACGCCCGCGTGCAATGACGCCGAAAAGCTCATGCGCAAAATCGGGGGCAAGCTCCTCCACGCCCGAAAAATCAAGCTCTGCCACGGCAAAGCCCGCGAGAATTTCGCCTAAGCGACGCGCCTCGGAGCGCGACACGGGATCGCTGCCGCCAAAAATGCGCGAGAGCGGCACTTCGGTGCGCACAAAGCCCTCCTCGGGGTCAATGTAACGTGCCATGACCTCGCCAAGATCCTTTGCGGTATCATTGGCAAGTGCCATTTGCACGGCAGTACCGCGAAAGCGGTCGCTCACCTCCTCGGCATCCTCACGGTTCAGGGTAAAGAGCTCCATATCCGAGCGAATGGCAAAATGGTCCATCAGGCGCGAGGTGAAGAAGATCCCCTGCCCTGCATGGCGCTCGGGCAACGACGTGTAGCCGCCCGCAAAGAGGAGCGATGCCGCCTCGCCCGTGGTGATCGTCTCGCCCGTTTCCTCACGCTGCTGCTGTTGGATACGGCGGAAGATGCCCACGCCGTTATCCAGCACGCCGACAATGGTAGAAAGCCTGCTGCGGTTGACCACCACAACGATCGCCGAGGCACGTGCGTGCTCAAGGGCATTGTTGAGCATAGCGGTAACGGCATAACGCCAGATCTTTTGCACATTGAGTGGCAGCTCCTCCAAAAGAGGTGCGACGTCGCGGTTGTAAATACGGTCCTCAGAGCTCTCCTTTGAGGTGTCGATCGTGAAGCGCGTGGTGCGATACAGCACGCGGTAAGGCATAGAGCCGCCAACGCGCTCGAGCTCGCCCGTATCCTGCAGGCGATTGATATAATTATAAACGGTAGAACGAGAGAGCGAAAACGCCTCCATGGTTTTATCTACAAAATCGGGATCTTCCTCATAAATGCGTTGCAGTAAGAATTTTTCGGCCAAGAGCCGTTCGCTTTTCTTCATAGGGTGCCTCCACCGAAGTATTTTTACAACCTCAGTATATCGCAAATATTCCATTTTGTCAATATAATTTTCCAATTTTTAAAGCCGAATTTATAATTTTTTCACTTATTTACCAAAATTATTTTAAAAAGAAGTGCCGCGCCGACCAAACCCCGAATAAAGTATAACTGCCACGGCGGCACGCACACCTTGCACTCAAACAAAACAAATACATATTAAATAAAATACGGGGGTTTACAAGACCGAAATATTGTGATATACTGGATGTGTCACACAAATTCAATATGCAGTATGGGCGTTTTTTCAATGGGGAAATTATGCCTTTTTTGCGCATGCTTAAAACAGCTTTTGCATAGGTAAAAATGCACTCTCACCCTGTTTTAGTAGTGCGCTTTTAAGCCATACTGTACAGAATTTGTGTGACAACAATTGGAGTTTGCGTTTTTCGGTGCGGCAACTCCGGTTGTCGCACTTTTTTATTTGGCGAAAAACAAAGCATGGAAAGGAGAAAAAAATGAGACTCAAATTACCTTACGAACGCCCCAATACCAGTGTGGTTCTCATCAACATCACCGACATCATCACCGCCAGCAGTGGCACCAATACACCGCCGCCCCCCACCCCCGAAACCGATTGGGAGGACGACAACGTCATCGACGATGGCTGGATCTAACAAAAAAGGAGTACATTATGAAAACACGTTCGTTTAAAAAGCTGATAGTCACCGTCTTGCTGATGTGTGTGGTTGTGAGCACAGTGCTTGTCACCGCGTACGCTGTAAGCAACACCACCAAAGCAACCGACGTCAAAATGGAGATCGTTGCCAACAACGTCTCCTACTCCGACTCGCTCTACATCCTTTATGCGATCAGCCATGAGGGCTTTGACCGAGCCGAGCACGAAATCAAGATGCTCTTCTGGGACGAGGCGCGCGATAGCTACGCCCTCGGCACGGAGGATTACTCGGTCAGCAACAGCGGCAAGACCAAGGTAAAGGGCAAGGAATGCCTTGTGTTTTACACCCACGGTATCGCCGCCAAGGAAATGACCGATAGCATCTATGCACGCGCTTGTGTTGTCATTGACGGTGCGGAGTACTACACCGACGTAATGAAGTTCAGCGTGCTGGAGTACGTTTATGCCGCCAAGCAACAGGGCAACATTGGCAACGGCCAGCTCAAGCTCTTTACCTCGATGCTGGAGTACGGCACGGCCGCGCAAAACAGCTTTGGCCACAATACCAATCGCCCCGCAAACGGTACTTACTATAAGATCAGCGTTGTCAACGGCAAGCTGCCCGACGGCTTTACCGAGGGGCTGTATCTGGCCAACCAAAAGCCGGTCCTCACCGCAAACGAGCCGGCACAGGGCCTGCGCTTCTCCCACTGGATCGATGAAAACGGCATCATCGTCAGCTTTGACCGCGAGTTTGAGATCACCGTTGGCGGCAAGGCCAAGACCTACACCGCCATTTACAAGGACGTCTCCAACGTGGTTGCCCAGCTGATGCTGAAGGCCGAGATCCCCTATAACGGTGACCTTGAGGACGTGGACCTCCCCACTGCCGTGACCTTTGAGGTGGGCGGCAATACGGTAACGCTGGACGTCACCTGGGACACGAGCCACTTTGCGCTCTCCACCATCGGCCTGCAACGCATTTATGGCCAGCTGGTGGATCTCACGGCTTACACCACCTACGGCATTGAGCCCGGCAGCATCGTGCTGGAGGTCACCACCCTGCCCTATGCCTACGAGCTTGACCCCAACAACGGCGAGTACGTGATCACGGGCTACTACGGCACCGACGAGCGCATCACCCTGCCCTCCACCTATAGGAACACCTACATCACGCGCATTGCCACCAGAGCCTTTAACAGCGTAATAACTCTGCGCGAGGTCGTGATCCCCGACACGATCCAAAAGATCGACAACGGCGCCTTCTTCTACTGCGATAATATCGAAAAAATGACCGTGCCCTTCGTGGGTGAGAGCGCTACCTCCTCCAACTCCTGGTTCGGCTGGATCTTCGGTGCTACGCAGTACGATGCACAGCACGGCATGTTGCCCCTGCGCTTGAAGGCGGTGACCCTTGCCGACGGCGCAACCAAGGTGCCGAATTATGCATTCTATAAGTGCACGCAAATCGAAACCTTTAATATCCCCAACGAAGTGACAGAACTGGGTATCTATGCATTTGGTTACTGCACTCAGCTGACCGAATTTACGCTTCCAAATAATTTGAAACGTTTTAATTCATCCTTCGCAGATACAAACATTACCAAAATATACACCAACAACATAGATTTGCTTTACTCCCTTAGCGGTAATACGTCCGGTGCTTGGGATTCTCCGTTTGGCTACGGCGCAGATCTTTACTGCAACGGAAAGCTTGTCACAGAGCTCATAATCCCCAGCGGTGTCACCAATCCTGGACGTTTTTTGAAGCATTGCACAAGTATCAAAAAAATCGTTATCCCCGCTTCTGTCACCGAGTTCAGCCAAAATGCATTCACCGGAATGACAGCTCTTGAAGAAGTGATTTTTGAGGATCCCAGCAGCATCACGGACGTTTTTGGACTTTTCGGCGGATGCACAAGTTTGAAGAGTGTCGATTTGTCCGGCTTCACCAACCTGAAAACGCTGGGCGGCGGCATCTTCAGCGGTTGCATCTCCCTTACTGACGTCAAGCTGCCCACCGGCTTGACCGCCTTGGGCAATTCTGCATTCTCGCAGACCGCCATCAGGGAGATCTCCCTGCCCGAGGGCATTCAAAAGATACCGTATGATTGCTTCTGCGAGTGCACACAGCTGGAAAGCATCACCATCCCCAACGGCGTGGTGGAGATCGGTGAACGTGCATTTTATGGCTGCTCCTCCCTGCGTCGGGTCACCATGCCCGCCGCGCTGGTCTCCATTGGCAGAGATGCTTTCCGCGATTGCACCAAGCTGTCCGTCATCGACCTGCCCGAGCGCCTGTACGACATCGGATCCTATGCATTCTATGGCTGCTCCAACCTTGCCAAGCTGATCATCCGCTCCGACAGACTCACCTCCATCGGCGGCAGCGCATTCTCCTATTGTACCAAACTGGTTGAAGTTTACAACCTTTCCTCCCTGACCTTCACCGCCGGCAGCACCGACCACGGTTCCGTAGCGCAATACGCCAAGGTGGTCCACACCTCTCTTGAGGAAGCTACACGGGTAGCCGTGGATGCCAACGGCTTTATCATCTACACCGACGAGGTCGAGAACCTGATCCTCGGCTACGCGGGCAACGAAACCGAGATCGTGATCACCGCCCCCGGCAACGGCAAGCCCACCCGCATTGCGGAAAGGGCATTCTATGATAACGATAATCTGACCAAGGTGACGATTCCCGCAGGCATCACCGAGATCGGTACTAATGCATTCTATAGTTGCCCCAACCTTACAAGCGTCACCATCGGCAGCAGCGTAGAATCTATCGGTGAACAGGCTTTCGGGTATTGCAGCAAGCTCGTCGAGGTCATCAACCGATCCTCCCTCCAGATTGAAAAGGGCAGCTATTCCAACGGATACGTTGCTTATTACGCAATCGAGGTGCATAACGGAGAGAGCAAGCTGAGCAAGGTAGGCGACTATCTCTTCTATACCTACAACGGTGTTTATTATTTAGTGGCATATATCGGCAATGATACGGCAATCACCCTGCCCGAGAGCTACAACGGTAAGAGCTACGTGATCAATCAGTATGCGTTCTTTGATTGCGACAACCTCACAAGCGTCACCATCGGCAACGGTGTTAAGAACGTTGGTGCGTACGCCTTCAAACACTGTTCAAAGCTGCAAAGCATCATAATTAACAGCAAGGAGGTCGTCTTTGCCCAAACCGCGTTCGAAGATTGCAACGCCGCACTCTTCACCGAGGATGACTATGGCACCTACGTGGGCACGGTGGATAATCCTTACGCCATTTTGATTTCGGTAAAGAGCCAAAACCTCACCACCTACGTGATCCACGAGGGCACACAGTTTATCGCCCGCGGTGTCTTTAGGTATTGTGATAACATGACGAGCGTCACCATTCCCGATAGCGTGACCACCATCGGCAATGATGCGTTCAAAAGCTGCTCCAACCTCACAAGCGTCACCATCGGTAATGGGGTCACTACCATCGGTGAGTGTGCGTTCTCTGGTTGCACGAGCCTTACAAGCGTCACCATCGGCAGTGGCGTAGAGATCATCGGTGAGCAGGCATTCTACAGCTGCATCAAACTCACAAGCATCGTTATCCCCGACAGCGTGACCACCATCGGCAGCTATGCGTTCTGCTACTGCTCCAACCTCACAAGCGTCACCTTTGAGAACGCCGAGGGCTGGTACGTAACGCAAACGGCAGGCGCCACCGACGGAACCAACCTGACCCTTGACGACACCGCGCAAAACGCCAAGTATTTGCGCAGCACTTACTACTTGTATTACTGGTACCGCAATGACGTAACGGCATAAGCGCTACATAGCAATTTCAAAATTCCCCCAACCGGGCGAGGATTTCCTCGCCCGGTTTTTGCATTACACCACCGTCCTTTGGGCGGCACGCAACAGCAACCGATGAAAAGGCAACAAGGCGAGGGTCGTGAAGACGTTAAAGAGCGTGTGGATGAGCGCGACGTCCCCCTCGCTGACAAATGCCGCCCCCGAAAGAAGCCCAAGGGCGCGGAGTCCGAAGAAGACGGGGAGCAGGAGTGCGGTGCCCGCCACGTTAAAATAAAGGTGCACGAAGGCCGCGCGCCGCGCGTTTCGATCGCTCCCCACGCTTGACACCAAGGCCGTGACGCAGGTGCCCACGTTTTGCCCCATCACGACCCCGACGGCAAGCGAAAGCCTCACCGCCCCCGTGGCGCAAAGCGCCTGCAGGATCCCCACCGAGGCCGACGAGGATTGCAAAATGGCAGTGAGCACGGCGCCCGCGAAAATACCTGCTATGGGATTTTCAAATAAGGTAAGCAGGCTTGCAAATTGCGGATTTTCTGCCAAGGGCTGCACCGCGTCGCTCATAGCCTCCATGCCCGCAAACAAAATGCCAAACCCTGCAAGACCACTGCCGAGATGCTGTAGCTTTTCCTGCTTGCCGAACAAAAGAAGTGCCACACCCACCGTTGCCAAAAGGGGCGAGAGCGATTGCGGCTTTAAAAGCAGGAGCAAGGGTGCACCTCCCGAAATGCCCGAGAGTGACAGGATCCATGCCGTCACGGTCGTACCGAGGTTTGCGCCCATAATAACGCCCACGGCGTGGGGGAGCTGCATCAGCCCCGCATTGACAAAGCCCACCACCATCACTGTGGTGGCACTGGAGGACTGAATTGCCGCCGTCACAAGCGCGCCAAGGATCACTCCGCGCAGGGGCGTGCAGCAAGCACGCGCGAGAAACGCCGAGAGTCGCTCGCCCGAAAGGCTCTTTAAGCTCTTGCTCATAACGATCATACCGTAAAGAAAAAACGAAATTCCGCCAAGGAACTGTAAGACCGCACGCACCGCGCACTCACCCCCCTCGCATTTGCTATATTTATATAGTATGTACGGGAAAATGCGCCACCGCGGCGGTAAATTGCGGAAGAATTTGATGTAAGAGCTGCTTGCAAGCTGCCCGCAGGAGCACTTCGCAAAACACCGTGATCTCGTGCCCCGAGCGAGCGTTTCGCGAGCAAAAGAAACGTAAAGCGTTTTCTTTGTGCAACCGCTATGCGGTTGCACGTGCCCCCTACAAGGGACATTTTGCACTCGCACGCTCCCTACCCCATTAACACTGTTATGACAAAGAAAAGAGGGGCACCATAAAAGTGCCCCTCCGAAAGTCATGCTTTACTGATTACTTCTGCTGTGCACCCATGCCCTGCTCGTAGGACTCGATCATCTTCTTGACCATTTGGCCACCGATCGAGCCGGCCTGGCGTGCGGTGAGGTCGCCGTTGTAACCCTGGTTCAGGTTTACGCCGACTTCGTTTGCGGCTTGCATCTTGAATTGCTCAAGTGCCTTCTTTGCCTGCTTGTTAGCCATTTTTTGCTCCTTCGTCGCGCGGGCCCATCATCTCGCGGCATCCTCTGTCGCAAGCGACACCCGCTTGACTTTTCAATCTATTTTCAAGAGCGCTTGCCCGCCGTCGAAGCTCATGGCCTTTTGCCCTCGCATTGCGACGGCGGACCGATGATTTCCGATGTGCGTTTTCACGCTCCGAGATATATTGTGCGCCGACTCCAAAAACTTATGATTGGCAATTTTTATCGCAAATTTGCGAAAGAAAATCGGCCGTTTTACGCGTTTCATCAAGGCATCCCCCGATTCCATTATATAATTTTATTCTTTTTTATAAAATCTCTTTATTTTTCATATAATATATGTTAAAATATAATTATCTTTAATATGACGAGGTGGATTATGGCGAAATTATATTTTAAATACGGCGCGATGGGCTCGTCAAAAACAGCCCAGGTGCTGATCACCAAATTCAATTATGAGGAGCGCGGCATGCGCGTGTGGCTCATCAAGCCCGCGCTTGACAACCGCGACGGCGCGGCAATTCTGCGCTCGCGCATCGGACTTCAGGCCACGTGCGATGCGATCAGTGCCGATGAGGATCTTTACGCGCGTTTTTGCGAGGATCACAAGGATAAGGACGTCATCCTTGCGGACGAATGCCAGTTCTTTCCCGAGCACCAGGTCGATGCCCTGCGGCGCATTGTGGATGAAAAAGACATCCCCGTGCTTTGCTTTGGCCTTCGTACCGACTTCCTTTGCCACCTGTTCGGCGGCAGCCGACGCCTGTTTGAGCTGGCCGACTCGATCACTGAGATCAAAACCATTTGCTCCTGTGGCAGCAAGGCTACGGTCAACGCACGCATTGATAAAAACGGCAAGATCGTTACCGAGGGCAGTCAGGTGATGCTGGGGGGCAACGACTCCTACGTTGCCATGTGCCACCGCTGCTGGAGCCACCAAATTGAAACACAAAAAAGTGAGGTATAAATCATGAAGCTTGCCGACATTCTCTCAAAATGCGACCACACTCTGCTTGCCCAGGCGGCAACGCTTGATGACATCAAGGCCGTTTGCGACGACGGCATGCGCTTTGGCACCGCCTCGGTGTGCATTCCTGCCTCCTTTGTGGCAGACGCACGCGCATACGTGGGCGATAAACTGAAAATTTGTACCGTGATCGGATTTCCGAACGGCTACTCGACCACCAAGACCAAGGTCTTTGAATGCCGCGACGCCATTGAGAACGGCGCGGACGAGATCGATACCGTCATCAACATCGGCCACCTCAAGGACGGGCGCTACGACGAGATCCTCGCAGAGCTTGTAGCCTTAAAGGAGGTGTGTGGTGACAAGATCCTCAAGGTGATCATTGAGACCTGCTTGTTGACCGAGGCGGAAAAAATCAAAATGTGTGAGCTGGTGACCCTGTCGGGTGCCGATTATATCAAGACCTCGACGGGCTTTTCCACGGCCGGGGCCACCCGTGAGGACGTGGCTTTGTTTGCAAAGCACGTGGGCAAAAACGTCAGGATCAAGGCAGCGGGCGGCATTTCCTCGCTTGCCGATGCCGAGGATTTCATCGCGCTCGGTGCCGACCGTCTTGGCACCAGCCGTATTGTAAAAATTGCGAAAAACGAAGCAGGCTCGGGCTACTGAGCCGCCGAAAGGAGATTTATTATGAGCAATCAACACACCCCTCACATCAAAGCAACCTCCGCGGATTTCGCCGAAACGGTATTGATGCCGGGCGATCCTCTGCGCTCCAAATTCGTGGCCGAAAACTTCCTTGAAAACGCACGACTTGTTAACAACGTACGCGGAATTCAAGGATATACGGGCACCTATCGCGGTGTACCGGTATCGGTCATGGCCAGCGGCATGGGTATGCCCTCGATCGGCATTTACTCCTATGAGCTTTACCACTTTTTCGGCGTTGAAAGCATCATCCGCATTGGCTCGGCCGGCGGCCTTGCCGACGACATCCAGCTGCGCGACGTCATCATCGGCATGGGCGCCTGCACCAACTCGGCGTTCCAGGACCAGTATAAGCTCAATGGCAATTACGCGCCGATCGCCAGCTTTGAGCTGCTCAGCCGTGCCGTGAAGGAGGCCGAGGCGCTCGGTGTACGCTACAAGGTAGGCAACCTCCTTTCCTCCGATATTTTCTATCACGCCGACCCCGAATTCAACCAAGGCTGGTACAAAATGGGCGTGCTTGGTGTCGAAATGGAGGCCGCCGCTCTTTATATGAATGCGGCCGCTGCCGGCAAAAAGGCGCTGGCCATCTGCACGGTATCCGATCACATTCTGCGCGGTGAGGCGCTCGATGCCGACCAGCGCCAGAACACCTTTACCGACATGATGAAGATCGCCCTTGGCGTAGCCACATCGGTGTAATGCCATGAAACGCGTTTTTTTCATCGTTCTTGATTCGTTTGGTATTGGTGCCGCGCCCGATGCCGCCGATTTTGGCGACGTGGGTGCCAACACCCTTGCGGGTGTGGCCGCCACGGGCAAGCTCACTCTGCCAAATCTCACGGCCATGGGCCTTGGCAACATTGACGGTGTCAGCGCCCTGCCCCGTGTTACCACTCCCACGGCAAGTGTGGCACGGCTTCGCGAAAAAAGCAACGGAAAGGATACCACCACGGGGCACTGGGAGCTGATGGGTCTGGTGTCCGAAGCACCCATGCCAACCTACCCCGAGGGCTTTCCACCTGAGGTAACAGAAGCCTTTGAGGCCAAGACGGGCTACGGTATTCTTTGCAATCTGCCCTACTCGGGCACCGACGTCATCCGCGATTACGGCGAGGAGCACCTCAAAACCGGCAAGCTGATCGTTTACACCTCGGCGGACAGCGTCTTTCAAATTGCGGCGCACGAATCCCTTGTGCCCCCCGAAAAGCTCTACGACATTTGCCGCACGGCACGTGCGCTCCTTGTGGGCAAGCACGCCGTAGGACGTGTCATCGCACGCCCCTTTGTGGGTGAAGCCGGGAGCTTTACCCGTACCGCCAACCGGCGCGACTTCTCGCTGGAGCCCCCCACCGACACCGTCCTTGACCGCCTCAAGGCACAAGGCTATGACACGATCGGCGTGGGCAAGATCGGCGACATTTTTGCCATGAAGGGCATCAGCGACACACACCCCACCCACGGAAACGATGAAGGCATGGCTGTCGCCGCCTCCATGCTCGAACGCGATTTCAACGGTCTTTGCTTTATCAATCTGGTCGATTTCGACATGGTGTACGGTCACCGTCAGGATGCCGTGGGCTATGCCGAGGCCTTGTCACGCTTTGACGCATGGCTGGGCGGCTTTACCGCCGCGCTCGGTGAGGAGGATGCCCTGATCATCACCGCCGACCACGGCTGTGACCCCACCGACGACAGCACCGACCACACACGCGAATACGTGCCGTTTTTGGTATACGGCAAGGCGCTTGCGCCCAAAAATCTCGGCACGGTCTATGGTTTTGATGCCGCAGGAAAAACCGTTTTGCATCTTCTCGGTGCGAAAGGAGAATGATATGAACAACACCGCCGACAAGCTCGTTAAGGCGGCCCTGGAGGCCAGAGCCGCCTCCTACTGCCCCTATTCTCATTTTGCTGTAGGCGCGGCACTGCTTTGTGCCGACGGCACGATCTACTCGGGCGCCAACATTGAGGTTTCCTCCCACTCCCCTACGGTTTGTGCCGAGCGTGTGGCATTTTTCCGCGCCGTACACGAGGGCAAACGCAAATTCACCGCCATTGCCGTGGTGGGCGGCGGCGAAGGTCAAGAGATCGACTTTCTTTGCCCCCCGTGCGGTGTGTGCCGTCAGGTGATGAGCGAGTTTTGCAACGAGGATTTTGAAATCATCCTGTTTGACGGTAAAAAATCCGAGATCCACACCTTAGGGGAGCTTTTGCCCCTGCGCTTCGGGCTTTGAGGTGATATTTATGAGAATGTATGATCTCATTGAAAAAAAGAAACGCGGCGAGGCGCTCTCGCGCGAGGAAATTTTTGAGATGATCACCCTTTACACCAAGGGTGAGATTCCCGACTATCAAATGTCGGCCTTTTTGATGGCCGTGTATTTTCGCGGCATGACCAAAGAGGAAACCGCCCTGCTTACCGAGGCCATGGAGCACTCGGGCGACACGGTGGATCTTTCCCTTTTCGGCACGCGCAGTGTCGATAAGCACTCCACGGGCGGTGTGGGCGACAAGACCACCCCCGTGGTGGCGCCGATCGTGGCCGCCGCCGGCGGCGTGGTCGCCAAAATGAGCGGCCGAGGTCTTGGGCACACGGGCGGTACGGTGGATAAGCTCGAATCCTTCCCCGGCTACCGCACGGCCCTTTCCCCTGCCGAATTTACCGCGCAGGCCGAGCAATGCGGCCTTGTGGTGATCGGCCAAAGCGCGGACTTAGCACCTGCCGACAAAAAGCTCTATGCGCTTCGCGACGTGACGGCTACCGTCAACTCGATCCCTTTGATCGCTTCCTCTATTATGAGCAAAAAGCTCGCAGCCGGCACGCGCTCGATCGTGCTTGACGTCAAGTGCGGAAACGGTGCGTTTATGCGCACCCCCGAGGAGGCGAAGACACTGGCCCGTGCTATGGTTGAGATCGGCACAGCCAACGGCCGAAGGACCGCCGCTGTGATCACCAACATGAATCGCCCTCTCGGCCATGCCATCGGCAATTCCCTTGAAATTTGCGAGGCCATGGACGTACTGCGCGGCAAGGGCCCCGAGGACCTGACCGAGGTATGCCTTACGCTCGCCTCGCTGATGATCTCGCTCTCCTGCAATAAGGAGCTTGCCGAGGCACGCAGGACCGCCGAGGATATGCTTGAAAGTGGCAAGGCCCTCTCCAAATTTGAAGAATGGATCGCGGCCCAAGGGGGCGACGCGCGCTACGTGCGCGATCCCTCGCTCTTTGGCCGTGCTACCCACACCCGTGACGTTTTGGCCGAGCAGGACGGATTTATCCTTTCGACCAACGCCGAGGCCCTTGGAACCGCCGCCCTGATCCTGGGTGCCGGACGTGCGACCAAGGAGGATACCATTGACCCCCGTGCCGGCATTATCCTGCACAAAAAGCCGGGGGATGCGATCCAAAAGGGCGACGTGATCGCCACGCTTTATACCGAGCGTGAATCCGCCCTTGACACCGCCGAAAAAGCGGTGACCGCGGCCGTGGTGCAAACCGACAAGGCACCCGACCCGGAGCAACTGATTTTTGACGTTATCACGGAGGCCACGCTATGAAAAAGCCCCTCATCATTGGCATTGCAGGCGGGTCTGGAAGCGGGAAAACCACGCTTGCCGAGCGTATTGCCGCGCATTTCGGCGATGCAGTGGCGACGCTGCGCCACGATGATTACTACAAAGAGCAAAAGGGCCTGTCGCTGGAGGCTCGCGCGGCGATCAACTACGATCACCCCGATGCCTTTGACACCGATCTTTTGATCAAGCACCTGGACGCCCTTTGCGCGGGCTGCGCCATCGACGCGCCCATGTACGACTATACGGTGCACGACCGCAGCGACCGCGTACGCCGCGTGGAGCCACGCGACGTGGTCCTCCTTGAGGGCATCCTCATCCTTGAAAACAAGGCCCTGCGAGAGCGGCTCGACATCAAGCTGTTTGTCGATACCGACGCGGACGTGCGCATTTTGCGCCGCATCGTGCGCGACGTGAAGGGGCGCGGCCGAAGCCTGGACTCGGTCATCGGCCAGTATCTTGCTACCGTAAAGCCCATGCACGAGGCCTTTGTCGAGCCCTCGAAAAAGCACGCCGACCTCATTGTCCCCGAGGGCGGCAAAAACGCCGTCGCATTTGAGCTGATCATTGCGCGACTTGAGGCCCTGCTTGAGAACAAATAAACCCGAAAGGACAACCTATGTTTGAATCCATCCTTGAACTCATCAAGCAATACGATACCATCATCATTCACCGTCACAAAAATCCCGACGGCGATGCCCTCGGTGCGCAAACCGGCTTAAAGCTCTTGCTTCAGGCCGCGTTCCCGCAAAAAAAGGTGCTTGCAGTCGGCGATATGACCCCCCGTTACGCCTTTATTTGTCCCGAGATGGATGAGGTTGCGGACGCGGAATATCAAAACGCCCTGGCCTTTGTGCTTGACACCTCGGCCAAGGCACTGATCTCGGACGATCGCTACCTTATGGCGAAGGCGACCGCGCGCATCGACCACCACATTTTTGTTGAAAAAATTGCCGACGTGGAGGTGACCGACACCTCGTTTGAGAGCTGCTGCGGCATGATCGCGGCCTTCGCCCTTGAATGCGGCCTTACCCCCACCCCTGCCGCCGCCAAGGCGCTTTATACGGGAATGATCACCGATTCCGGGCGCTTCCGCTACGATTCGACCACCTCAAAGACCTTCCGCCTTGCAGCCTTTTTGATGGAGCAACGCTTTGAAACGGCCGACATTTACCGCAACCTTTATGCGGATGATCTTTTTCACATTCAGCTGCGCGCCAAATACACCCTGCGCATCAACACCACGCCCCACCGCGTGGCCTATATCTACACGACCAAGGAGGAGGCGGCGACGTTTGGCGCCGACGTCTTTACCCTCTCGCGCGGTATGGTCAACGTGATGAGCGAGATCCGCGGCATTGACACCTGGGTCAACTTTACCGAGACCGACGAAGGCGTGCTTTGTGAGATCCGCTCGAACCGCCATAACATCAACCCCATTGCCGTAAAATACGGCGGCGGAGGGCACCAAAAGGCCAGCGGCGCAACCCTGAAAAGCCGTGATGAGGCCATGGCCCTGCTGGCCGATCTGAATTCCCTTTCGAAGGAGCAATAAATGAATTTTGAAGCTATGAAGGCTATTTTAGATAAGATCAAGGCCTATGATAAGATCGTGATTTTCCGCCACTTCCGCCCCGACGGTGACGCCGTGGGCTCGACGCGTGGCCTTGGTGGCATTTTGCGCCTCTCGTACCCTGAAAAGGACGTACGCTTTTGCAACGATGATTTCTCGGACTACATCTCCTTTCTCGGGGATGAGACCGAGCAGCCCTCGGATGAGTTCCTTGGCGAGGCCCTCGGGATCGTCATCGACACCGCAACGCCGGCACGCATTTCCTCCAAAAAATACCTGCTTTGCCGCGAGCTTGTGAAGATCGATCACCACATTCCGATTGAAAATTACGGAGATCTTCATTGGGTCGAGGAGGAGCGCTCCTCGGCATCCGAAATGATCGCCGCCTTCTACGACACCTTCCGCGATGAGTTGAAAATGGACGTGGAGACCGCTACCTGCATTTATACGGGTATGGTGACCGACTCGGGCCGTTTCCGCTTCCGTTCGGTATCGGGCGACACGATGCGCCTGGCCGGAATGCTGCTGGACAAGGGCATTGATCTCGACCGTCTCTACGCTCAGCTTTATATGCGCGATTTCGAGAGCTTTAAATTCCAATCCTTTGTCTATGCCAATATGCGCATCACCGAAAACGGTGTGGCGTACGTGCATATTACGAACGCCGTCCGAGAACGATTTGGGCTTTCGTACGAGGAAGCCAGCAACTGCGTCTCGTATATGGATGCCATTAAGGGATCGCTCATTTGGATCGGCTTTATTGATGCCGCGGGCGGCGAAATTCGCGTGCGCCTGCGCTCACGCTTCGTTACGATCAACGACTTAGCCGAGGAATACAGCGGCGGCGGCCACGCGTGTGCGGCCGGTGCCACGGTCCACAGCACCAAGGAGCTGCAGGAGCTGGTGGACAAGGCGGACAAGCGTCTGAAGGAATACAAAGAAAACAACGAGGGTTGGTTATGAGAATTTTAATTACCAACGATGACGGCGTCGCATCCCCCGCGCTTCCCCAGCTCATCCGCTGGGCCAAAAAGCACGGTGAGGTCACTGCCGTAGCACCGAAGGTGGAGCAAAGCGGCAAAAGCCACGCCATTGACTTTACCTCCGCCATTGAAATTAAAAAGGTAGATCTCGCCGAGGACGTAGAGGCCTGGGCGGTCGCATCCACCCCGGCCGATTGCGTGCGCTTCGGCGTCGCGGGGCTCGGCGGAGGGTACGATATGCTCCTGTCGGGCATCAACCGCGGCTACAACCTCGGTGCCGATATTGTTTATTCGGGCACCGTCGGAGCCATTTTTGAGGGCGCGCGCGAGGATATTATGGGCATTGCCCTCTCGGCCGAGTTCTCGGTGTTTGAAACGGCGCACGAGTACCTTGATATGATTTTTGATTTTATGAAAGCCGGACACCTTGAAAAATACCATTGCCTTTACAACGTCAACATTCCCCCCGAGGTGAAGGGCATTCGTATCACCCGTCAGGGCGGCATTTATTACACCGACCGCTTCGTGCCCTGCGGCGGCGATATGTACCGTGTGGACGGAGAGATCGCGCCCGACGCGTGCGAGGACCTTGACGTCGATATCGCGGCCGTCAACGCCGGGTATATTTCGATCACCCCCTTGGCGGCCACGCGCACCGATCTTACGGCCTTTGAGGAGCTAAAGCACCTCAATGGATAAGATGTTTTTTGCAAAAAAGAAGCCGATCGGCGCGGCATTCCTTGCATTTTTGCTTGCCTTCACGCTCTTTTTTGGCGGTTGCCTTGAAAATGCCGCCCCTCCCGTCACTCCGGACGGGGAGATCACGGGGCTGGGTTCGCTTTCGATCGTAAACGGCGAAAGCGTGACCCTGAGGGTAGGCGAAACTCTACAGCTGACGACCGACCTGCCCGAGGCCTACCAAAGCAAAGCCGTATGGACCATTTGGGATGATACGGGTAAGCCGATCACCCTTGGTGCTGACGGGACCGTGACGGCCGTGGCCGAGGGTGAGGCCACGGTGCTGGTCTCCTGCATTGCCTTTACCGACACCATCACCGTACGGGTCGTGGGTGCCGACGCGGGCGGCGGCACGGGCGGCGGTACGGCAGGCGGTGGCACAGGCGGCGCAGGTGACAATACCGATGATACCACAACCGGAGGCACCACAGGCGACACCACGGGCGGTATAACCACCGAGGTTATTGATTTTTACGGCGACTACGTGCCGGCGGCAAGCCATGCCGAGGCACTTGCGCGCTCGGCGCGCGGCGAGCTTTCGGGCTTACCCCTGGTACCCGACCAAGCCCCGACCCTCTCCAATTTTCGCCCCGCAACCGATTACGGAGCCCTCATTCGCAACAACGCCTGCCATTATCCCGACGCCAACACCTACGTGGTGACGGATGCTTGGGGGCGCGAGGTGTTCCGCGTGTATCGCGGCGGCGGTTACATTACCTTGGAGGAGGTGGCGGCCTACGTCTTTGCCTTTGGCGACGTACCGGCCAACTACACCTCCAGTAAAAGCACGCGGCCCACAAGCAGTATTTGGGGCGAGTATTTGCGTCTCAATCACACCAAATTCAGCGGCAACACCTCGCAGTACCCCTATGAGCCCGTGCTCCCACGCATCAGTGGCTGTGGCGGCGACCTACAATATTATGAGATCGATATTGGCACCACGGGCACCGATTGCGACCCCACATACACCGCGGCGCTCTACAACAACGGCAAAAGCATCACGCGCGGTGCCGCGCGCATTGTTTACGCGCGCTATGACCGAAACGGAAACAGCATCATCGACGTGGATGAAAAATTTGTGTTTTATACCTATAACCATTACAACGACTTTCAGGAATACCTCAACTACTACGGCGGTTGGGGCGTGATGTTTGGCAACATCACGGGTGGGGGCAAGATCTCGAGCAAGACCGACTACAACCCCACGCCCTACGTACCCACCGTGCGCGGGGATATTATGGACTATCAAGAAAATATGGACGCGGCATCCGTCGAGACCTGCGCCGCCGTGTTCTTCTTTGACAAACGGTTTTGGGCGCACGGCGTCGCGTAATTTCACATACGATATCATTTTTAAAAAAACATAAAGGAGTCTAATCATGAAACAAATGAAGAGATCACTTGCCCTGTTGCTGGTGCTGCTCGTACTGCTCCAGGCCTTTGCGGTTTGCATTGGTGCCGCCGTCAGTACACCGAGCTTTAAAAACACCGGCAGACGTCACGTGGCGGCCACGGCCCTGAGTGCGAGCGCGGTCAGCTACTACGCCAATTACAGCTACACCACACTTGCGGCGCAAAGTGCTTCCACGCTGCTGAACACCCTGCGCACGCTGATGACGAGCACGCACACGAGCACCTCGACCTACGAAAACTGCCGTGATCTTGCGATGTACACCGACACCGACAACACGGGTAAGATCAGCCTGCTTTACACCTCGTACAACACCGACTACGAAAACGGATACATCAACAAGGTTTCAAACGGCTGGAACCGTGAGCACGTATGGCCCCAAAGCATCGGCGGCTTTGCCACCAGCGGTGCGGGTGCGGACCTGCACCACATCCGTCCCTCGGACTCCTTAATCAACAGCAAGCGCGGCAATGACAAATACGGCGAAGTGAACGGCGGCACGGCCGTATCCGGCACGGGCCCCTCCAACGGTGTGCTGGGTGGCTATTCGAGCGGCAGCTATTTTGAGCCCCTGGATAACGTCAAGGGTGACGTTGCCCGAATTTGTCTGTACATTTACGTGCGCTACGGCAGCGAGCTGTCAGGCTGCAGCTCGGTCACCAATGCCTTCCAAAGCGTGGAGGTCCTGCTCGACTGGTGCGCGAGCGACCCCGTGGACGAATGGGAAATGGGCCGCAACGACGTGGTGGCCTCAGTCCAGGGCAACCGCAACGTCTTTATTGATTACCCCGAATACGCCTGGCTGATCTTTGGTGAGGAGGTGCCCGAAAACCTCGCAACCCCCACGGGCAGCAGTGGCATCACGCCTCCCCCCTCCTCGGGTGGCAGCGGTTCCACTACTCCCTCGACTCCCCCCTCCACCCCCACCACTCCCGTTTACAACAAGGTGACCTCGCTGAAAACGGGCGATGAGATCATCATCACCGCCCCTGCCTACAACAAGGCACTCTCGATGCAAAAGGTGGCTACCCACTACAATAAGGGCGTGAATTACACCGAAACCGATTTTTCGGGCATTACCAACGACGAGATCTTTGTGGTCACGGCAAACGCCGACGACACCTATACCTTTACCTCGAAATCGGGCAAGGTTCTGGCCATGAGCACCGAGTATAATTCCCTCAACGACGCCGGCACCAACAAGACCTGGAGCCTGGAGCAAAAGTCGGGCACCACGGACGTCTTTTATTTGAAGAACGTAGGCCGTGGCACTTATCTTGAATGGTACGACAGCAAGGACAACTGGAGCACCTACAACCCCAACTCGCTCTCGAATTTGTTTGAGCTCTCGTTTTATCTGGTACCGCCCCCACACGAGCATCAATTTGTAAACGGCTCGTGCGAATGCGGTGCTACGGATCCCAATTACGTGCCGCCCGGCAACTCTGGTGGAACCGACACGCCTAGTAACCCCGGTGGAACGGTGACACCCCCTGCAACCGGTTCCGACAAGGTCGCAAACTTTGAGTTTGGTGACAATGGCTCGGGGCAGACCGACGGTACCAAGCTTACCGCTGATAAATCCTACACCGATGGCTCCTACACCCTCACGCTGACCGGCCCCACCAACGTATATGGCGGTGCCCGTGACGAGGCCGGTGGCTCCTGCCTCAAGATGGGTACCTCAAGCAACGCAGGCAGCTTTAACTTCACCGTAGGCGCCGACATTGCCAAGGTAGTCATTCGCGCCGGTGCATACAAGGAGTATGCGGATAATAATAAGCTGATCGTAAACGGTACGACCTACACCCTGCCGAGCGGCAACGGTGAATATATGGAGATCGAGATCAATACCGGCACCAACAAGACCGTTACCGTAGCCACTACGGGCAGCAAGCCCCGTGCTGAAATTGACTCCATTGCATTTTATTTGGCAACTACCTCTCACGAGCATCAATTTGTAAACGGCTCGTGCTCGTGCGGTGCGACGGACCCCAATTACGTGCCGCCCAGCACGCCCTCTAATCCGAGCACTCCCGGCGGTAACACCAACACCGACGTCAATCAGGGCGGCTCCAACGCCCCCACCACAGGCGGTGATCAGGGCACCTCGACCCTGCCCCAGGAAAAGGACAACACCGTGCTTATTATAATCGTTATTGTGGTTTGCGTTCTGGTATTGGGCGCCTCCGCAGTCGCCTTTGTGATCGTCTATAAAAAGACAAAGAGCAAGGTAGAATAAGCATTTTTAAGCAAAAGAACGCTTCGGCAAAAGCCGAAGCGTTCTTTTTTATGCAGCCGGGTTTATCGAGAGGCCTTTTGACGGCGTGTTTGCACAAGCATTTTTTCGCCCTCGGCCTCTTGCCTCGGTCGAGATCCTTCGGCTCGCCTCTCTTGGCTCACTCAGGATGACAGCATGAGGCGATTTATGTGCGCCACCCTTTGTAGGGGAGGGGTTCCCCCTCCCGTTTGATGCACGCGCCGTTCGGGAGAGGGGACCCCTCGCCTACAAGGGTTTGTGCGAACAAACGGGTTGTCGGGGCGCCAACCCCTACAAGAGTGAGCGCGAACAAGGCGCAATGGATGCGCCATGCCCGTAGGGGCGATTCACGAATCGCCCGAAAATAGCCGAATGTCAAAACGGGCGCTTCGTGAAGCGCCCCTACTGATAGGGTTCGAACAATGCGCAATATGTACCGCCAACTCCGTAGGGGGCGCTGTCCTCGGCTATGCCGAGCACGTCAAGTTTGCTACGCAAACATTGCGGCGCCTCGACGCCCCGGAATTTGCAATACGCCAAAACGGGCGATTCGTGAATCGCCCCTACCGAAAACGCAAAACAATGCGCAATATGTACCGCCAACTCCGTAGGGACAGGCGTCCTCGACTGTCCGCAATTCGCGATGCGCAAAAAATAAACGTACAATGTCACCGCCGCACCGGTAGGGGCGTTCATTGAACGCCCGTAATTCGCGATGCGTTAAAATAGGCGCACCCGGGCTCCTTGGTGCAAAGGGAGCTGTCGCGAAGCGACTGAGGGATTGTTGGTTTTATAAAGCAAAAGATGAAACAACCCCTCCGCCATTGCTGTGCCATGCCACCTCCCCTTACACAGGGGAGGCGAAAGATCGCGCGAACATACCGCCGAAGGCGCTTTGTTGCGCCTTCGGTGATCCTCACGTCGGGCTTTGTTGCCCTCCTCAGGATGACAGGATGGGATGGTGAGGGGGCGGGGGTGTGCGAACACGCGGGAGGGGGGACCCCTCCCCTACAAGTTCAATTATTCATAATAAAACAAAGAAAAGGGGGCGCACCGAGGTGCGCCCCCAAGGGGATTCATGATAAATCATTAAATGTAATTATGCCCAGAACTCAATGGTATTGATTTCTGCGCGAGGCTTGCTGCCCGCAGTAGCTACGGTAATGGTCTTCGTCGTAGTGGTATCGATCTCGATAGCCATGTACGCACCGGAGGCGTGAGGAACCGTATAGGTCGTGCCATTTACAACAACCGTGCTGTTATCGGAGTAGGTCTTATATGCACCGGCATAAATCACAACCTTCTTAACACCATCACCAACCGTAAAGGTGAAGCCGCCCGTGGCCTTGCTTGCACCAATCTTCAGAATAGCGTTGCCCGCTTCATCGCGTGCATTGCCATAAACCTTAGTAAGACCGGTAATTGTCAAGGTGTAGGCACCCTCTGTGTAGCTCTTGCTACCGGTGATTTCAGTGCCATCATTCTGGCCGGAGCCGTTCGTACCAAACTCAAAGCTCGCAACCTTGTTGAGCTCAGCAGGAGTCTGGCTACCGCCTTCGCCGCCTTCGCCACCTTCGCCGCCTTCACCGCCGGCAGGAGGAGTCTGGCTACCGCCTTCGCCGCCTGCGGGAGGAGTCTGGCTACCGCCTTCGCCACCTTCGCCGCCTTCGGGAGCTTCAGGAGCCTCAGGAGCAAAGCCGATAACGCAGAATGCTACGGGGAACTGAGAAACGCCGAGGTTTGTATCAGTAATGTAGGAAGTGTTGGAGGTGCTCAGGTTGCTGTTCGAGTTGTAAGTACCAAGGTAGTACTTGTTGGAGCCAACCGTAATCACAAACGTACCAAT
>JAFVYZ010000008.1 GCA_017508425.1 Clostridia bacterium
GGCAGTTTTGAAACGCACCACAGGCGGGTGTAGTTCAATGGTAGAATTCCAGCCTTCCAAGCTGGCCGCGTGGGTTCGATTCCCATCACCCGCTCCAAGTACGCGCCTTTAGCTCAGCTGGATAGAGCAACTGCCTTCTAAGCAGTAGGTCGGGGGTTCGAGCCCCTCAAGGCGCGCCACTGCAAAACCGAATATGGTGAGTGTAGCTCAGTTGGTTAGAGCGCCAGGTTGTGGCCCTGGAGGTCGTGGGTTCGACTCCCATCACCCACCCCATACGCAAAAGGCACCCAGTCGGGTGCCTTTTTGCGTATGGCGGGCGATGTCGGAGGCGAACCCCCTCGCGTAACCTAATCTAAAAAATTTTGCTGTCTATCAAACGCGAGGGGAAGAACACCGTTCGCGGAAGCGATGGTGCCGTTCAGGCACCAAGGGGTTCTTCCGTGCTCGCACGCAGTGCGAGGACATTCGACATCCCATCACCACGGGGGCTTTTCTTTTTTTCTTCCGGGGTGGGTGATACGGGAGCGAACCTCCGGGCGCCCTACCCAACTAAAAAATTCAGCATCATTTTACGCGCCCGGGGAAGAATGGCGAGCCGCCATGCGGTGGCGGCATTTAGCCGACAAGACATTCTTCCATGCTCGCACGCAGTGCGAGGAGAATCGACATCCCATCACCACGGGGGCTTTCTTTTTTCTTCCGGGGCGGGCGATGCCGGAGCCGAACCCCCTCGCGTAACCTAATCTAAAAATTTTGCGATCTATCAAACGCGAGAGGAAGAACACCGTTCCGCCATGCGGTGGCAGCATTTAGCCGACAAGACATTCTTCTATCCTCGGCATAGCCGAGGAAAAGCGACCATCCCATCACCCAAAAAGCCGTTCGCAAATGCGAACGGCTTTTTCATTTTGCGTTTGACAACTCTTCCTTCATCACCAATTCATATTTTGAATTACGAATCAGCACACCCTCTCGTGTCAAAACGATCTCGACGCCCTTATCAAGCCCCAGCCGATCCCTAAATTCCTTCGGGATCACGACCCTACCCAAATGATCAATATCCTTTATCACGCCAACGGCCTTTTTCATGCCAATGCCCTCGCAAATATTGTTTTTGACATTCACAAGATGTCAACAAGATCATTTTATCACACTATAATAAAATTGTCAATCACTGAATGTCAAACAGGGTGGGTTTTATGTTCAAAAACAAAAACAACGGTAAAAATAATCTTTGTGGTGAAGCCATCCGTACACTGCGTCTGGCCTATCCCACCAAGCTCTCGCAAAGAGCGCTTGCGGATAAAATGCAATTGATCGGTATCGACGTTGATAAAAACGCCATTCAACGCATCGAATGCGGCAAACGATTTGTAACGGATATCGAATTAAAGGCCTTTTCCGAAATATTCGGTGTCGGCGTAGATCGTTTAATATAAGAAAAAATGCTTTGGCATGGCCAAAGCATTTTTTCTTCCCCGCAATTTTCAAAAAATTTCAAAAAAGGCTTGACAAAGGGCGACGGGTGTGCTACACTATCCGCATAAAGGCTGTGACCGAAAATCAGTAAGCAAGCGTGTGTCGCAAAGAGACCTGCCGGTTGGTGTGAGGCAGGGGAAATACCTTGCCGAATACATTTCGAGAGCCGCTCACCGAAACGCGAAAGTGCGGTAGGCTGTGCCGGGTTCGCCCGTTAAAGCGAAAAGACATGTCAGTGTCGGTAAGGCCGTGACCCGTGAGGGCACGGTAAAAAGAGGTGGTACCGCGTATCGCATTTTTGTGATCCGCCCTCAGGCTTTTTCAGCGGAGGGGCGGTTTTTTTGTGCCTCCGACTCTCCTGCAAAATCAAAAAAAGAAAGGATGATGACGTATGGCACTCACAACTCCACTTTCCGTTTCCACCAATTTGCTCGTAACCCTGCCCTTTGTTTTCGTATTCTTTGGGCTGATGATCTTTGTGGGCTTTTATTGCCGTCGTCACGCCACCGATGTCAACGGCTTTGTCCTCGGCGGGCGCAGCGTCGGCCCTTGGCTGACCGCCTTCGCCTTTGGTACATCTTACTTTTCGGCCGTTATTTTCGTCGGATACGCAGGTCAGTTCGGCTGGAACTTCGGTCTTGCCTCCACCTGGATCGGTCTTGGCAACGCCTTTATTGGCTCCCTGCTTGCGTGGGTGGTGCTCGGTAGGCGCACGCGCATTATGACCCAGGCGCTCGGCTCGCGCACAATGCCCGATTTCTTTGAAAAGCGCTACAAGTCCCCCGCGCTCAAAATCGCCGCCTCGGTGATCGTATTCATATTCCTGATTCCCTACACCGCCTCGCTCTACAACGGTCTTTCCGGACTTTTCAACTCAGCATTCAACGTGCCTTACGCGGCTGTTGTGATCATCATGGCGATACTAACGGGCGTGTACGTCATTTTCGGCGGCTACATGGCAACCGCCATCAACGACTTTATTCAAGGGCTTATTATGCTTGTCGGCATTGTCGTGGTGATCGCCGCGGTCCTCAATGCCAACGGGGGTGCGGGTGAAGCCATCCTTGAGCTCTCAAAGCTCCCCTCGACCTACCCCGAAACCATGGGGCAAGCGGGCGCGTTTACCTCGTTTTTCGGCACGCAGCCCTTCTATCTCCTCATCGTGGTGCTCCTCACCTCTCTCGGTACGTGGGGCCTGCCGCAAATGGTCGGCAAATTCTACTCGATCAAAAATGAGGACGCCATCAAAAAGGGCACTGTGATCTCTACCGTCTTTGCCATTATCGTGGCAGGCGGGTGCTACTTCCTTGGCGGCTTTGGCAGACTTTACACCGCAAATCCCGCCATTTACAAGGATGGGATCGTCGGCGGCACCGTCCTCAACGACCGCATCATTCCCACCATGCTTGCGTCGCTGCCCGCGATCGTGATCGCGCTGGTGATCGTGCTGGTGCTCTCGGCCTCGATGTCCACCCTGTCCTCACTCGCGCTCACCTCCTCCTCCACGCTCGCGCTTGATGTGATCGTGCCCGTGATATCCCAAAAGCGTAAAAAGCGCGTCAGTGAAAAAAAGGCGGTGCTCATCATGCGCCTGCTCATCGTATTCTTTGTGGTGCTCTCCGCTGTGATCGCCATTTTAAAGGACACCGTTTGGGCGGATTCGGTCTTTATCGCACAGATGATGGGCATTTCCTGGGGCGCACTTGCAGGCGCGTTCCTCGCCCCCTTCCTCTACGGCCTGTACAGCAAAAAGATCTCCAAGCCTGCCGTTGCTACCTGCTTTGTGTTCGGCACGGGTCTTGAGATCGTACAGCTGCTCATCAGCATGAAGGTCTTTACCGTCAGCGGCGGATTTTTCGGGCTTATCTTCAAAAACTCACTCTACTCGGGCGTGTTCGCCATGCTCGCAGGTCTTGTGATCGTGCCGCTTGTCAGCGCCTTCACGCAGCGCTTCGTGCCCAAGGAGACCGAGGAGATCTTTGGGTGCTTTGACCACTGCGTAACGACCGATATTACCGATTCTCTTGGTTAAGAAAGAGTGAATGATCCGAGCCCGCCCTCAAGCCTTGCTTTTTGGCACTTTGGGCGCTTGTCACTCTTGAAAAGTTTAAAAAGGAGCATATTATGAAGCGAAAAGAACAAGCCATGGCCTATTTTAAGGAGGGCTACAACTGCGCGCAGGCGGTATTTCTCGCCTTCCGCGACCTGACGGGATTTGAAGAAAAAACAGCCCTGCGACTCGCCGCGCCCTTTGGCGGTGGTCTGGGACGTCAACGCGAGGTGTGCGGTGCCGTGTCGGGCATGTGCATGGCGGCGGGTGCCCTTTACGGTTACGATAACCTGTCGAAAAGCGAGGCCAAGGTGGCGCATTACAAAATGATCCAAGCGCTTTGCAATGAATTTCGCGCTCGCTCGGGTGGCAGCATCATTTGCCGTGATCTTTTGGGGAGCGAGGGCAAGGACACCGCCGCAACTCCCGCCGCACGTACTGAAAGCTATTACCAAAAACGCCCCTGTGCCGAGCTGGTCGGCGAGGCGGCGGACATTCTCGACGAGTGGATCAAGGCACACCCGTTATCTTAACGAAAAGAAGCAAGCGCAGAAAACTGCGCTTGCTTTTTTACTTTTCGTGATATTCTTCAAAAAGATCATTTGGTGTGCAATCGAGAATATCGCAGATCGCCTTTAGATTTTCAAACTTAATGCTTTTCGTTTGATTATTTACGATCTTATTAAAATTCTGATAGCTGAGCCCAAGCTGAATATAGAGCCAGTACTTTGTTTTTCCCTTTTCCTTTAATATTTCAAGTATTCTAAGCTTCATTATAACACCTCTACATTATATAATGCATCAATCATATATATTATATAATCGCTTTTCTCTTGACACATAGACTTGCAAGTGATATAATGTGTACATTAGATATAAGGTGGTGAAACAGTGAAACAAACAAAACTTGATCATCTTTGCAGGATAGTGATTCCCGTTTCCATTAGAAAAAATCTTGGCATGAAAGAAGGAACGCCCCTGAAAATTGAGCAAAACGGAGATTGCATCACCATAAAGATTGCAGAAAGCACTTGCCGCCTTTGCGGTGCTCACGACGCAGTTCACGAGGAGCTTATGATATGCAGCACTTGTATTCAAAAGATCAAAAAATTGTAAAAAGCAAGCGCAATAAATGCGCTTGCTTTTTTACTTTTCGTGATATTCTTCAAAAAGATCGTTTGGTGTGCATTCCAAAATATCGCACATCACCTTTGGATTTTAAGCTTGATTTATACCGTAAATTCGGTTCTGCTTATGATGTGATCCTGATAGGGCTTTTCAAGCTCGACAAAGTATCCGCTCCAGCCCCAAACACGCACGATAAGATTGGGATATTTGTCGGGATTGTCTCTTGCATCCAGTAGCACGTCGCGGTTGACGGCATTGATCTGCATTTGATGCCCCTCGCGATCGATAAACGTTTTGATCAGCATCGCAACCTTTTTCTCGCCCTCTTCATTGCGAAAAACCGTATCGTGTATCTCTATGGTAAACGGTCCGCCGTTGCAGATCTTTCTCATATCGAATTTCGTAAAGGATTTGATATTCGAAAGCGGTCCGCGCAATTTGGCGATCGGAGACGGCGAAAAGCTTGACGCAAACGGTGTTCCCGCAAGACGTCCGTCGGCGGTCGCACCGATCTTATCGGCAAACGTGACGTACCCCATCGCACTTCCCGTACCGAGCCTGAAAACGCCGCCTGACGGAGTCGGCTTCCCGTGAATGTATTTTACCGCCTTCTCCATCAAAAAAGCGCCCATTGAGTCCGCCCTATCGTCGTTGTTTCCCATCTTCGGATAAGACAAAACCTTTTTTAATATCTCGTCATACCCCTCAAAATTTGCCTTTATTGCCGACACAAGCTCCTCGGCGCTAAACTCACCGCGCTCGAACACACCCTCCTTGATCGCGCAAAGCGAATCTGCCGCAGTAGAAATGCCCGCACCGTGAAATCCAACGTTAAAATATTTCGCACCGCCGTTTTTAGCGTCCCTGCCGCGCTCAATGCACGGCGAGATGAACGATGAGAGAAGCGTTGCGTCTGTGCGATCGTTATACGTACTCGGGTATTTCTTCATCAAGTTGTTGCAATGCGCCTCAAGGCGCTGATCCACACGCGATAAAAATTCGTCAAAGCTCTTGCATTCCACAAGATCCAATCGGGTCGCAATATCAACCACCTCGGGAAACACGACCCGATGTCGGTTGGGCGTATCCGCACCGCACCCCGAGGCTATCAGCTCCCAGCACGCCGCCATCGCATAATCGCGCGCGTCCTCCAGCTCGTATCCGAGCGAGGTGAGGTAAGGGATCGCGATATCGTCGTTTGTATATTGCGGAAACCCGAGGCCCTGCTTTGTCAATTTTGTTCCCCTCTCGTACAGCGAAATAGGGGTGCTTTTATTGACGCGAATGTTGATTTTAGGATCGATCAAGCAAAGCTCCTCGCTCGCCTTTAAGCATATCTCGGAAAGCTCACCAAAGACCTCGTTGCCCTCTCTGTCGCATCCGCCAAGCACGAGGCTCTGCCCGTTATCGCCCTTTTGAATGCCGATATACAGATCGGTATCAAAATTGATCGAAATAAAGAACAGCTCTGTCAGCTCCAAAATTTCTTCTCTCGTCACGCCCTTCGCGATCGAAGCATTGTAATACGGCTTCATATATACGTCAAAGCGCCCGAGGGGAAGGAGCGTGCACCGATTAAGACGCAGGATGTAAGAAAGAAATCTCAGCATTACGAGCGCTTCATAATAATCGCGCGCAGGATGCCGCGGCACTTGCTCAAGAGCGCTTGCAAGGCGATCGTTGCCGTTCTTCCTTGCCGCCGAGCGGTAGGTGTCGCAAATATCAAAGCACGCGGCATAAAATGTTTCTATGGCATCGTAAAATTCGTTGGCATACGCGTCGGCATGCGCACGGTTTCTTTTCACGTCGTCAAGTATGCCGCAAAGTCCGCTTTTTAATATTTTCGCATAATCGATCACGACATTACCGAAGTTTCCCCTTGAAATCGCGCCCTTGCAGTATCGGTTAAATCCAAAAAGATCCTCCCCGTAAAATACCGCCTCCTTCTCACACGATACGGCGTAGCAAAATCTTTGTGCCTCGCCCATCATCGTTTCCTCAAAGCGTTCATCCGCTTCCTTCGGATCCATCGGGGGATCCGCGCGGCGGTTTCTGTATTCACGGGCGTTTAAAAGCGCAAGCTGTTTTTTTACTCTTTGTGTCATTTTTATATCCCCCTTACATTTTTTTGGAGACAATGCCATAATGCTTGAATATATCGCTCCCCCAACAAAGCTTGCGTTTTGGATCAAAGCGGGGCTTATATTCACGCAAAAGGCTGCCGTATTTGCTCCCTGCCATGCTGTTGTATGGCAGGAGCTCTATGTATTGGACTCCAAGACCCGAGATAAATCTCGCGATCGCCTCCATATTTTCCGCCGTATCGGTAACGCCCGGTATCAGCGGCACACGCGTCACAAAATCAACGCCCGAGCGGACAAGGGCGCTGTAATTTTCGTGTATGATCGCGTTATCGACGCCGCAATACGCAAGATGCGCGGCACGATCCATGATTTTGAGATCAAACAGCATATATTCACAGTGGTCAAGAACGCGCAAAAAAACATCTTTGCTCGCATATCCGCAGGTCTGTACCGTCCTGTGTGTCTTCCCGTTCAAATAAGAAAGGCACGCAAGCAAAAATTCCGATTGCCCGAGGGGATCGCCCCCCGAAAAGGTCACGCCGCCGCCCGTGGAATGAAATATATCCGAATTTGAGAGGATCCGCTCACAAAGCTCCCCCACCTCAACATCCTCACCGCAAAGCCGTACAAGCTCCCGCGGGCAAGCGTTTTTCGATGCTTCGGTAAGCAAAAGGGAGCCGTCCGCGCGGCGCGCGGCATGTGCAATACAAGCGCCGCACGCAAGGCAGCCGTTCGGCGAGCGAACGTATTCCGCCGAAAAGCTCTGCCCTTCGGGATTGTGACACCAGGTGCATTTCAGAGGGCAGCCCTTTAAAAATACCGTTGTGCGTATCCCCGGGCCGTCAAAGGTCGCAAATTCTTCTATGGAAAATATTCTTCCGCGCATTGTGACTCCTCCAGCAAAAAAATCGGGTGCTTAATTCTATTTTATCGGGAATCCATTGACAATACAAGAATTTTATTATAAAATAATAGACAAAAGTTATCCTTTAGGAGGTTCGCCGTGTTTTCTCATCAATATAAAAATTCCATCGGAGACGACCTTTATAACGGGTATTGGTACAAGAATCCCGCTTGGAAGCTTCATTATCACAAGGGATACGAGTTTGTATGGGTGTTGAAGGGCGAATTGCATGCAACCGTTGCGGACAAACATTATCTTTTGCGACAGGGTGATGCGCTTTTCGTCACTCCGTTTGCGCTGCATTCCTACACCACAGATGCATGCTCCGAGCTATTCATCGCGGTTTTTGCGGGCACGCACGTGAGCAAATTCGCCTCCGCCACGGCCGACAAGGAGCCGCTTAATGCAAAATTCACCATTTCCTCACCACTTTCCGAGTATCTTTACGCGCAAATGATCGCACTTGAAAACGCCCCCCTAAAAAGCCACAAATTGCTGAAAAAGCCCTCTCCCTATGCCCTAAAATCCTGTCTTTACGCGGTATGCAACGAGTTTGCCGCCACTGCCGAATGGCGCGACAAAAAGACAAACGACGACCTTGTGTTCAAAATCATATCTTATATCGAACAGCACTACACCGAGAACATCACGCTTTCTTCCATGGCAAACGAGTTATCCTATGAATACCACTATATCTCACGTGTATTGCGCGAAAGCCTTGGCATTCGTTTCCGAACGCTTGTCAACCAATACCGCTGCGAGCGCGCGAAGGATATGATCACCGAAACAGATATGCCCCTTTCGGTGATCGCAATGACCTGCGGCTTCCAAAGCATACGCTCCTTCAACCGCATCTTTTCGGAAATCACAGGCGCAACACCGACAGATGTGCGTAAGGGCGTTTCCCCGAACCAAAAGCCCTAAAAAAGCAAAAAGCGGAAGGCAAACGCCTTCCGCTTTTTTTACATCCACCGTTTATGCCGCAGGCAATTCACGGCACGCAGTGTCCATTCATACAGCAAGCTTCTTTGAAAAAGATGCCTCACTGCCTGTCGTACGACGGGTTAAAGGCGTAAAAGTTTTTGCTGTCAAGGTGATCCTGCGCAATGCGAAGCGCATCGCCGAAGCGCTGGTAGTGCACCAGCTCACGCTGGCGCAGATACTTGATCGGGTCGCGCACGTCGGGGTCGTCAACCATACGCAGGATATTGTCGTAGGTGACGCGCGCCTTTTGCTCGGCGGCAAGATCCTCGTTGAGGTCGGCAATCACGTCGCCCTTCACACCCACGTACTTCATATCAAACGGCACGCCCGAGGCGGCAACGGGATACAGCCCCGTGGTATGATCCACGAAATAGATATCCATCCCCGCCTTTTTGATCTCCTCGGGGGAAAGCCCCTTGGTGAGCTGATAAAGAATGGCGGCGATCATCTCGAGGTGCGCCAGCTCCTCGGTGCCTACTTGACATCGATAATTGTTTATGATATAATAGGGGTAACAACCTATAAAAAGGAGAATTACCTATGGAAATCATCAAAGAGTACAGAGATATTATTAA
>JAFVYZ010000009.1 GCA_017508425.1 Clostridia bacterium
ACCTGAATCTAGCGCGTCTGCCAATTCCGCCATACCCGCATATTGTGCGGGTGTGGCGGAATGAGTCCGCACATACCCGCATATTGTGCGGGTGTGGCGGAATGAGTCCGCACATACCCGCATATTGTGCGGGTGTGGCGGAATGAACCGCCGATACCCGCGTCGCAAATGTGATTTGCTTGGTCTGAGTGACACGACTTGAACGTGCGGCCTCTACCACCCCAAGGTAGCGCGCTACCAACTGCGCCACACCCAGATTTCTGCGACCTGTATATTTTAGCACAAAGGATTTTTCTTGTCAATACTTTTTTCAAAAAAATTAGTTTTTCTTTTTTGCATCACTTTTATGAAAAAATTATTGCATTTTAAAAGAATATCATTTATACTGTAATTAGAAAGATTAAATTTAATTCATGGAAAGGAGAAAATCGCATGGCACTTCCGGGAAAAACCTACCACGTTTCTTTAAATGAGGACGGAAAATGGCAGGTAAAGGCAGAAAAAGCAACTAAGGCATTGAAGCTCTTTGACACGCAAAAGGCAGCCATTGCCTATGCCGAGACCATTGCCGAAAATCAGGACGGCACCTTTGTCATCCACAAAAAAGACGGCAAGATCCGCAAGCAGGACTACTCTAAGAAATGATACGTGCTTATCTAATTTATCTTTTGCTCATCAATTTTTTCACCTTTATAATTTACGGCGAAGACAAACGCCGTGCAAGGCGCGGCGAGTGGCGCATACCCGAAAAGGTCCTGCTGAATTGCTCCCTGCTCGGTGGGGCCCCGGGAGGGCTTTTGGCAATGAAGATCTTCCGTCACAAAACCAGACACGCCTCCTTTTATCTCATCAATATTTTGGCAATATTCATACACCTGTTGCTGTTTTTCTTTCTAAAAAAGGCGTAAAAAAAGCACCCGTTCGGGTGCTTTTTTTACGCTCCTGCTTTTTTCAGTTCAAGCTCAAGCCAGGTCATACCAAGGGTAAATGCATCGTGCAGGCTCGTTTTGTCGCCCGATTTGATGATCTTGTTGGGATCCTTTGCATCTACGACCTGGATCAGCACCTTACTGGGCACCTTTGCGTCGCCCTCGCCCGTGTAGCCCATAATATCAAGGCAAAGCACGCAAGGATCGTTATTGAGATCACCGTAAATGATGGTATCGTTTTCGCGCACCAGGGGCTTACCCTGATACATCAAATATTCGCCCTCAACCTTTTTTCTCGTATCAGCCATTGATCTATCTCCTCTTTCGTTATTTACCGTTTAATAGTATATCACGGCGAGCGCGAAAAGTCAAGTGATTTACAAAATAAGATAAGGCTTTGCCGTTTGCAGGGCGTGAGGGGTAAGTGTTTCCCGAAAGCAAAGCGAGAAAAGCCCGTCAGCAATTCGGGCAAGCTCACTCTGACGCACCGCAGCAGGCCCGAGCGCTGCAATATCCGATGGCTTGGTTACCACGTGAACAGTGCGTATTTTCGCGGTTTTTGCAAGGAACTCACGCCCCTTGGCGTTTGCCGCCAAAAGGCGCAAATACACCGGATGAGCCGTAAGATCCTCCCGCCTTACACCGGCAAGCAAATAAAGCAATGCGCGACGGATGCGTCCGTCGGTATAACGCTTGGTGGCGGCAGCGGTACAAAGATCTCTGTAATTCTCCGCCCTCCACGCGGCCTTCGCCAAGCGGTCGGCAAGACCGCCGCCGCAATCGGCGATCTCCCCGTTTTTTGCCCCGTTTGTGCGCAAAAGCGCAAGCATAGCAGGTCCAAGCCGTTCTATATCACCGATGCCGTAGGTCGCAAATGCCTCCTCAAAAGCCGCGCGTGCGGCCTCGGGGATACAGTCCGTCACATCCTCACCCTCACACAATGCACGGCGCAAGGCCGTGGCCGAGGGGTACTGCCCTTTTTGGATCACCGTATCGCGGTATCCCGCGCCCTCTCGGCAAACAGCAAAGGGGGTAACATAGGGGGCCTCCCTCGCGATCGCACGCAGGTACTCCAATGCCAAAATATCATTGGAGGACACGTCCTCGCCCAAGGCCTCGAAATAAGCGGCGGCATCTCCCGTGCTTGGATCCCGGCTCCGGCGATAATCTCCCTCAGGGGTCCTTTGCGCCAATGCCGACAGGGCCGTCACGTCTCCGCTCTCGCTCCCAAAGGCAAGCGTATCGACCCCAAGTGCCCCCAAAGCACGCACACCCGCCGTTGCGAAATGACGCGCCGAGGATGCCGCAAATGGGAATGGCAGCTCAAGCACCAGATCCGCCCCTGCCTCTAAGGCCATAGCGGCGCGTACGGTGGGTGGCAGGATCGCCGCCTCGCCGCGCTGGGTAAAGTTGCCGCTCATCAGGCAAACAACCGTTTGCGCCTCGCGAACGGCCGAAACAAGGCGCGCGTGCCCCGTATGGAATGGATTGTATTCGCAAATAATACCAACGTGTTTCAAGGTCGGCCTCCCAATTTACGGAAAATTTTGCTTTTTTCGCCTGAAAATATTGAAAAAAGCAATTCGGTGTGCTATACTATGAAATGTTATATCTAAACCTTATATTTTATATCACACGGAGGATCTAAAATGAACGTACTTGTTGTGAATGCAGGGTCGAGCTCCCTGAAATACCAACTGTTTGACACCAACACCGAAACGGTATTTGCCAAGGGCATTTGCGAGCGCATCGGTATTGAGGGGTCTGCTATCGAGCACAAGCAGCTTGTCAAGGGTCTTGTTGCCAGCGAAACGCGCCCCATGAAAAACCACGCCGAGGCCATGGGACTGGTCGTGGAGAAATTGCTTGATAAAGAATACGGCTGCATCTCCTCCATGGACGAGATCGAGGCCGTCGGTCACCGCGTCGTGCACGGCGGTGCCTATTTCTCGGAGTCTGTGCTCCTCAACGACGACGTGCTCGCCAAGCTTCGCCTTTGCCACGACTTTGCGCCCCTTCACACCCCGGCACACATCCAGGGCATTGAGGGTTGCCTTGCCGTTATGCCCGACAAGCCCCAGGTGCTGGTATTTGACACCGCCTTCCACCAAACGATGAAGCCCGAGGCGTTCATGTACGCGCTGCCCTACGAGCTGTACCGCGACTATGGCGTGCGCCGCTACGGTGCGCACGGTACCTCTCACCGCTTTGTAGCCGGCGAGATGCTGAAGATCCTCGGCAAGACAGAGGGCACGAAGATCGTGACCTGCCACATCGGCAACGGCTCCTCGATCTCGGCTGTTAAGGACGGCAAGGTGATGGACACCTCCATGGGCTTCACCCCCCTTGCCGGTGTTGAAATGGGCACGCGCTGCGGCGACATTGACCCCGCGATCGTTCCCTTTATGATGGAAAAGCTGAACCTGACCCCTGCCGAGGTCAGCGATCTGATGAATAAGAAATCGGGCTTCCTTGGTGTAACGAGCGGCTATTCCTCCGACTCGCGCGACCTGCAAAAGGCCATTTCGGAGGGTCCCTCGAACCCCCACCACGAGCAGGCAAAGCTTGCCATTGACATTTTGAAGCTTCAGCTCAAGAAGTTCATTGGTGCTTACGTCGCTGAAATGAACGGCCTTGATGCTGTGGTATTTACCGCAGGCATTGGCGAGAACAGCACGACGCTGCGCGAGGCTGTGTGCTCGGACCTTGACTTCCTTGGCATTGACATTGACAAGGAGCTCAACGCCAAGATCACAAGACAGTCTAACAATGTAAAAATCTCAACCGACGCTTCTAAGGTTGCCGTTTACGTGATCCCGACCAACGAGGAGCTCCTCATCGCACGCGACACCGCCGCGATCGTTTCGGCCATCTAAACACAGTATAACACAGGCCTTGGCGTTTGGCAAGGCACAAAAGGAGATAATATGAGCAAAAGCCTCAAAAAATTACAACACTTCAGCGGTGTCAAGGGCCCCGTTGTTACGATCGTGATGGACGGTGTGGGTCTTGCACCCGACACCGCCGGCAACGCCGTTTCCCTCGCATATACACCCTGCCTTGACATGCTGATGAAGCAGTACCCCACCGTGAGCCTGAAGGCGCACGGCACGGCAGTGGGTCTGCCCTCGGATGACGACATGGGCAACTCCGAGGTCGGGCACAACGCCCTTGGTGCCGGGCAGGTCTTTGCGCAGGGCGCAAAGCTGGTTTCCAACTCGATTGAAAGCGGCAAGATGTTTGCCTCTGCCACCTGGCAGGAGCTGGTTGCCAACGTCAAGGCAACGGGCGGCACGCTTCACTTCCTCGGTCTTTTTTCCGACGGTAACGTGCACTCGCACATCGACCACCTGAAGGCCATGGTGAAAGAGGCAAAGGTGGAGGGCGTCAAAACCGTTCGCATCCATACCCTTATCGACGGGCGTGACGTGGGCGAGACCTCCGCGCTTGACTATATCGAGCCGTTCGAGGCATTCCTTGCCGATTTGAACGGTGAGGGCTTTGATGCCGCCATTGCCAGCGGCGGCGGGCGTATGACCATTACCATGGACCGCTACGAGGCGAACTGGGAAATGGTCGAGCTTGGCTGGAAAACTCATGTCCTCGGCGAGGGTCGTCAGTTTGCAAGTGCCGCCGAGGCGGTCACGACCTACCGTGCCGAGACCAAGGTCATTGACCAGGATCTGCCGCCCTTCGTCATCGCCAAGGACGGCAAGCCCGTGGGGACCGTTGAGGATGGCGACAGCGTCATTTTCTACAACTTCCGCGGCGACCGCTCGATCGAAATTTCCAAGGCATTTGACGGCGGTGCTGAGTTTGACAAGTTTGACCGCGTGCGTGTGCCGAAGGTTGTATATGCCGGTATGCTTGAGTACGACGGCGACCTGCACATCCCGAAAAAGTATTTGGTATCTCCCCCCGAGATCACCAACACGATGAGTGAGTATCTCGCGAATACCGGCATTTCCCAGCTTGCCATTTCCGAAACGCAAAAATACGGCCACGTGACCTATTTCTGGAACGGCAACAAGTCGGGCAAGTTCTCCGAGGAGCTTGAGACCTATATCGAAGTACCCTCCGACGTAGTACCCTTCGAGCAGCGCCCGTGGATGAAGTGCGCTGAGATCACCGATAAGCTCATTGAGTGCCTTGAGAGTGGCAAATACAGATATCTGCGCGTGAATTTCCCGAACGGCGATATGGTGGGTCACACGGGCTCGCTTGCCGCAACCCGTTGCTCGATGGAAGCACTTGACCTTCAGCTCGCACGCCTGCTCCCCGTTATTGACCGTCTTGGGGGCGTGGCTCTGATCACTGCCGACCACGGCAATGCCGACGAGATGTATGAAACCGACAAGAAGGGTGAGCCGAAGGTAGGAAAGGACGGCGCTTACAAGGCAAAGACCAGCCATACCCTCAACCGCGTGCCCTGCATCATTTACGACAACACGGATGCGAAAAACGCTTACACCGTGAAGGCGGACGAGGGCGCGTTTGGGCTCTCGAGCGTGGCGGCCACGATGGTCAACCTTATGGGCTTCGAGGCACCCGACATGTGGGACGACTCCATTATTGAAGTAAAATAAATTTTTCTTAATATGGGCGAATGCTTGGGTCATGCCGGCATTCGCCCATTGTTTATTGATTTTTACAATTATCCGTTCTATACTCCCTTTTTATTTTGCACATTATTTGCTATACTTTACATAGCAGGAAATTGAACACTTTTAGCAGCATTTTGCATTTACACCAATCGCACGTCATGTTACAATGATACAAAAGTAAAGCTTGCAAAGGAGCAACGTCTATGTTTAACGTAAAAGAGTACGGCGCTATTGCCGACGGCGTGGCACTGGATTCAAAGGCAATTCAAAAGGCGATCGACACCTGCGCCGCGGTCGGCGGCGGTACCGTTTATATCCCCGAGGGCAAGTACCTTTGCGGCACGATGCACTTGAAATCAAACGTGCACGTGTGGCTTGATAAGGGCGCAACGATCCTTGGCAGCACCAACCGCCTTGATTTTGACCCTTACGAGGAGGACGCCGCCAACACCGAGTTTCAGGATCGAAGCCACAGCTTCTTCCACCATAGCCTGTTTCACGCCGACAATGCAAACGATATTGCGCTGACGGGCTACGGTAAGATCGATATGCAATCGGCTTGGGAGGATCTTGATTTCACCGAGTTCCCGGGTGCGAAGGGCTGCCATTGGTGCCGCGGCTGTAAGGTCGTTGCCTTTAAGGAGTGCACCAACGTGGTGATCAAGGATCTTGTCATTCGTAACGTCACCGACCTTGCCGTTTATGTAGCGGGGTGCGAGAACGTGATCATTTCGGGACTTAACGTCTTTACGCACGTTGACGGCATCAGCCCCGACTCCTGCAAGAACGTGGTGATCTCGGACTGTATCGTGGATGCGGGCGACGATGCGATCGTGCCGAAATGCTCTTATACCCTCGGGCGCTTCAAGGCCATGGAAAACCTCACCATTACGGGGTGCGTGGTGAGAAGCCACGCCTCGGCCATCAAGTTCGGGACCGAATCGAACTCCGCCTTTATCAACACCACCGTCACGGGCTGTACCGTTTACGACACCCGTCTTGAGGGTCTGTTCATCATGACCTCGGACGGTGCGCGCGTGGAGGGGCTTTCCGTTTCCAATATCACCATGCGTAATGTTGGCGTTCCGATCGCACTCCTCGTCAGTGACCGCGCACGCGGCCCCGAGGGCACGAAGATCGGTGTGATGAAAAACGTGGCGATCTCAAACGTGATCGTAACGGGTCCTTATACCGAAACCATTACCGCCACCATGGCGCAAAACTCGCGAGATTATTACGCAAATAAGCTGATCGGTACCCCACACCACTTCCCTCTTTTGATTGCAGGGCAACCGGATAGCATCATCGATAACGTGAGTCTTTCAAACATCCAGTTCGTATCGCCCGGCGGCGGCACGAAGGAGGACCGCAATATCGTCCTGAATGAGCTCAGAAACCAATACCCCGGCGTGAATGCGATCGGCAAAAAAGCGCCCGTGCACGGCATGGTCGCCAAGCACGTCAACAACCTCAGGCTTTATAACGTGGACTTTTCAACCGAGCTGCCCGACGCGCGTGACGCAATGCTCCTTGAAAACGTCACAAACTTTAAGCAGATTTAATTTTAACAAGAAAAGCCGATGCAAGCTTAGCTTGCATCGGCTTTTCTTTTGTCACACGCCTTGCCGTGGCAAGGCGTGTCACGTTTGCTTGATGTGTAAGATCAACTACGCTTCCAATAATAATTAATAAACGTACTTGTCAAATATCCTGCTGCCGTGGAGAAATCCTGTAGCTCTGTAGCGGAAAGTGCCATGTGACTTGTATCGAAAGAGTCGTCATAATACAGCTGCCAACCCGTAGGGTTCACAAGACTCACACTTGTAAGATTGCTGCAACCCGAGAACGCCTCTCTGCCGATGGTGGTGACGCTATCGGGGATCGTGATGCTCGTAAGTCCCGTGCAACCGGAGAAAGCATTATTGCCAATACTGGTAACGCTATCGGGGATCTCGATGCTCGCAAGACCCATGCATCTAGCGAACGCACGCGCACCGATGCTCTCAAGCTGACTGTTTGCGCCAAAACTGATGCTCTCAAGACCCGTGCAACCCTCGAACGCAGACGTGCCGATGGTGGTAACACTATCGGGGATCGTGATGCTTAAAAGGCTTCTGCAAGTCGAGAAGGCACTCGCGCCGATGCTCTCAAGCTGACTGTTTTCGCCAAAGCTGATGCTCGCAAGGCTTGTAACCGAGAATGCATTCGCGCCGATGGTGGTGACACTCGCGGGGAGCTCAATGCTCGTAAGGTTGCAACGCTCGAACGCAAAATCGCCGATGCTCTCAAGCTGACTGTTTGCGCCAAAGCGGATGCTCGCAAGACTCGTGCAATGATAGAACGAAGCTTCACCGATGGTGGTAACACTATCGGGGATCTCGATGCTCTCCAAATTACTGCACATCCAGAACGCCTGGTCGCCGATGGCTGTAACACTACCGTCGGTAGGAATTATACTGCTGTTGCAACCGAGCACAAGTATTTTGCTTGCCGTTTCGATCAAGCAATTTCCTGTACTGTGATATGTTGTGTTTCCATCTTCTACGGTAATGCTTGTAAGGCTCTCGCAATACAAGAACGCACCCCTGCCGATGGTGGTGACACTATCGGAGATCGTGATGCTCGCAAGCTGCCGCCAGCCGGTAAACGCAGTCTCGCCGATGGTGGTGACGGTATCGGGAATCGTGACACTTGCAATCTTATCGGCATAGCCGGCATCATACACGCGCTGACCGTTCCATGCGATGGCGGTAACGGGATACCCGCCGATATAGGCGGGGATAACGAGATCTTGGATGTTGAGGCCGTTAATGAATGTAAGGATTACCTTGCCTTCATTTATTTCATAGGAAAAATCGGCGGGGGAAGTTTCGGTCAGCCATTTGGCATAGACGGAAATGCTTTCGGCGGACACGGTATCACCCGCAGGGGTGGTGAGGGCAGCGTCAAGATACCAGCCGCCAAAGGCAAAGCCCTCGCGCGTGGGTGTGGCAAGGGGCTTGCCAAACTTGATGCTTTCGGTGGTGATCCCCTGCGCGCTGTTATAATGGAAGGTTACAGCATATGCGGTGCGCTCAAAGTAGCACTCAAAGGTGTGGGAGCGATCTGTCATCGTCATAGGTGTCACGGTGGGAGCAGTAAAGCCCTCATAGCTGCCGAGAATAGGTGTATAAACGGTACCCTGCGCCACCATTTCGGTCACGGTTTCGAGCAGAGTGTAGGTGCCGTCAAGCCCTTCAAGATACTGATTGACAGTTACAAACAGCGATTCCGTCGTAAAGGTGATGCTGATCTCTTCGCTCGTGCTACCGTTTTGATAGGTAGCAACCAGCGTGTAGGTGGCATCGGGAACGAGGTCACCTACTGTGGTGGCACTCACATCAATATCCCTTACCTTGGTATCATTTTGGTAAAGCGCCAGACCCGTTACGGTCTTGTTTGCAAACGCCTCATCCCAAAGGAACTCAAACGAGAGCGTGGTGGTACCGATCTCTACCGCATCAAAAAGGACAATCGGCTTGGTGTAGGCGGCGTGTGTGGAAAGGATATGGCGTGCAATGCCCTCTCCATCCAGCGCATCGTAGGTGGCAATGATGGCGCACTCGTACAGCGCCCCCGTGGTGAGCCCGTCAAAGGTCACCTCGGTTTTACCCGTGGCGGAAATGCTCTTGCGCGCCACGATCTGCGTGCCATCGTAAAGCACCGCTTCCACGTCGCCCGTGAGCGTTTCAAAGAGGTTTTTGGTATCCGAAACGTCCACCGCAAAGGAGATGCTGTTGAAGCCGAGCACCAGATCGCTGAAAGCGGCTGCGGGCTGCTTTTCGGTGTAAACACCGATCTCAACCGTGCGCTCGCCACCGATCTTAACGTCCTTGATCTTGGTGCCATCTACGTACTTAATAGCATCGATGGTGTAGGAAACCATACCCTCGACATCACCGACGTTCACCTTCAAAATGAGATTTTCAAGGTCCGACCCCTCCTCAAACATATAAGAGGAATACATTTTACCGTTGAGGGTAAAGGAAAGGATCACAAAATCATCGGGGTTATCGATATGTACGGTGATATATACGTCCTCGTTTGGCTTTGCGTAATAGCGCGGCTCGGCGCTTTGCACCTGAAACGCACCCACGGCATCGCCAATGGGGGTTTCAAAGGGCACATCACCGATCGTTTTATCGGCATCGGTATGATCGCCTTGCAGGTGCTTGTTGCCGTAGGCGTTACCATTGCCGTTGCCGGGGTCAAGATAGCTTGGTAGTGTGACGCTTGCCACCGTGGTGGGGGCGGTGTTCGATACCGTCATGCCTGTATAAACGGGCACCTCTTTGGCGAGAAGCGCCACAAGGAGCACCGTTGTTGCGATCAGCGCGAGGCTCGCCGCCATGGCGCCCCCACGGATGAGCCACATTTTTTTGATGCGGCGCTTCAGTGCCAGCAAAAGATTCGAGCGTTCTTGTGACGCCTTTTCTACGATCTCATCGTCAAGGTGCGAGATGACCTCGAGGTTTCTTTTTTGCTTCTTATTCACAGCAAATACCCTCCTTTTCAAGATGCTGACGCAAGCCCTCTCTTAGCTCGGCGAGCTCGCGATACACACTGCGCTCGCCTGCTTGCAGCATTTTGGCAATCTCGGAGATCTTGTCCGCGTAATAGTAGCGGCAAACAAAAAGCAGCCTTTCGCGGTCGCCAAGTCCCTTTAAGTAGTCGTTTAGCAACCGCGCAAGCTCGGCGATCGCCAGCTCCTCATCCATGCTCATCTCATTTGGCGTGCAGGTATCAAGCTCCTCGAGCGAGATCAGCATTTCTGAGGGGATGCGCTTTGCCGCCGTGTTGTAACGGTACTTGTCAACCGCGATATTACGCATGATCTTGGAGAGAAATGCGTGAAAAACGGTGGGACGTGTGGGTGGAATGCGATTCCACGTATCAAGATACGTGTCATTGAGGCACTCCTCGCAGTCAAGCGTATCCTGCACGATATTGTAAGCAATGGTAAACAGATATTTGCCATACTTGTGATCCGTTTCCTTAATTGCGCGCTCATCACGTGCGAAATAAAGGTCGATGATCTGCTCATCGGGCAAAAGCGCTCGGTTCTTTTCTTTTGTTGCTTCCTTCATAAAGCTTCTCCTTTTGCGAAGTCTTGATTCGCCCTTGAAAAAAGAGGTCCTCTACTTATACATGCCGTAAAACGCGCCAAAACCTGCCATAATATTTTAAAAAAAGCAGTAACTTGTCGAAAAAAATAAAAAAACCTGCCAAAAAGCAAAAAAATCTTTTCCTGCACCTTTATTATGCATAAAAAATCAAATAGAAGGGGCGTGTCGCTCAAAAACACTTTTTGGGCGGAAATAATGAACAAAAATCCCCCCGTTTGGGGGGATTTTTGGTTTTTATCTTCTCTTTTCTTCAATTTCAAGAAGCAGGTCGGAAAGGAACGCGTCAACTGCCACAGCACCCTTGTCACCCTCCTTACGGGAGCGAACGGCAACCGTGCCGGCGTTCATTTCGTTGTCACCGATCACGAGCATATAGGGCACTTTTTCGAGCTGCGTGTTGCGAATTTTCTTACCGATGGTTTCGTTTCGGTCGTCAACCTCAACGCGCACACCCTTGGCGGCAAGCTGCTTTTTCACGTCGTAGGCGTAGTCGATGTGCTCGTCGCCAATGGGCAGGATGCGAACCTGCTCGGGTGCCATCCAGGTAGGAAGTGCCCCCGCATAACGCTCAATGAGGTACGCGAGCGTGCGCTCGTAGCAGCCAAGCGAGGTGCGGTGGATGATATAAGGCGTTTTCATTTGTCCGTCGCTATCGACGTACTCCATACCAAACTTCTCGGCAAGCAGCATATCGATCTGAATGGTGACGATGGTATCCTCTTTGCCAAAAACGTTCTTATACTGAATATCAAGCTTCGGGCCGTAGAATGCCGCCTCATCAATGCCGATCTCATATTTTACGCCAAGGTTATCGAGGATCGTGCCCATCACCGACTGTGCGTGCTCCCACTGCTCAGCCGTACCCTCGTACTTGATGCCGGCACGAGCAGGATCCCATTGCGAGAAGCGGAAGCTGCAGTTTTCAAGCATGCCGACGGTATCAAGCACGTATTTGGCGAGCTCAAGGCAGCCGCGGAATTCCTCCTCCAGCTGCTCGGGGCGAAGCACCAAGTGACCCTCGGAGATGGTGAACTGACGCACGCGAATGAGGCCGTGCATCTCGCCCGAATCCTCGTTACGGAACAAGGTCGAGGTTTCGCCAAGGCGCATCGGCAGCTCACGGTAGGAGCGCTTTTTGTTGAGGAACACCTGATACTGGAAGGGGCACGTCATCGGGCGCAGTGCAAAGCACTCCTTGGTTTCATCCTCCGCGTCGCCGAGGATAAACATGCCGTCACGGTAGTGATCCCAGTGACCCGAAATGCGATACAGGTCGCGCTTGGCCATCAGGGGCGTTTTGGTCAGAAGATAGCCGCGCTTTTGCTCCTCATCCTCGATCCAGCGCTGCAGGATCTGCACGGTGCGTGCGCCCTTCGGCAAGAGGATCGGCAACCCTTGCCCGATGCTCTCAACGGTGGTGAAATATTCAAGCTCGCGGCCGATCTTGTTATGGTCACGCTTTTTGGCTTCCTCCAGTGCCTCAAGGTGTGCCTTCAGCTCGTCCTTGGAGGCAAACGCCACGCCGTACACGCGCTGAAGCATCTTATTGTTCTGGTCGCCCTTCCAATAAGCGCCCGTGCACTGCGTGAGCTTTACGGCCTTGACGGCGCCCGTGGAAAAGAGGTGCGGGCCCGCGCAAAGATCGGTAAACTCACCCTGGCGGTAAAAGCTGATAACAGCCCCCTCGGGCAGCTCGTCGATGAGCTGTACCTTATAGGGCTCGCCCTTTTCCTCCATCAATTTTCTTGCCTCCTCGCGGGGGAGCTCAAAGCGCTCGATGAGGAGATTTTCCTTGACGATCTTCTTCATCTCGCCCTCGAGCGCTGCAAGCACCTCGGGCGTGAACGGGATTTCGCTATCAAAATCATAATAAAAGCCACTCTCAATGGCGGGACCGATCGTGAGCTTGGCGGTGGGATACAGGCGCTTGACCGCTTGAGCGAGGATATGGGCGGCGGTGTGGTTGAACACGTGCTTGCCCTTCTCATCGGCGGTGGTGTGCAGCTTTACTGCGCAGTCGGCGGTGAGCACGTGCGTCATACCGACCGTGGTGCCGTCAACGTCCGCGGCCACGTGTGCGCGCGTGACAAGCTCGGCGGCTCTTGCCGCATCAAAAACCGACAGGGGTGCTTCAAATTCTACTGTTTTTTCGGGAAAGCTTACTTTAAACATATTTGTACTCCTTTGAGATTATTTTTTAAAAAAGCACCCCGACAAGGCAAAAGACCTTGTCGGGGTGCGATCATATCACACGGTTCCACCCGAGCGTTTTACTCTACAATATTATTTATAATAGCACTCGGGCGGTACTCGAAGCATTCTCGTGAAAAACGTTTCAGCCGGGCGTTTTCTCTCTGTGCACGAAGGATGAATGAGCTTGTTCCAAGCACGTTATTTTCTCTTGCTACGGTTGTATTCGCTGGTGGGATTGAGGAAGTTGCGCCAATCGAGGTCGCCGCGGTCAAGCGCGGTGATCAGTGCCTCAGCGGTTGCAATGTTGGTGGCAACGGGGATGTTGTAGCGATCGCACGCAAGCAGGAGCTCCTGCCCCTCCTTATCCTCGAAGAGCGCCTCGGGGCGCGTATCGCGGAAGTAAAGCAGTATGTCGATCTCATTGTAGGCAACGCGCGTTGCGATCTGCTGCTCGCCGCCCTGCTCTCCTGCAAGCATCTTTTCAATGGTAAGACCTGTGGCTTCTGAAATGTATTTGGCGGTAATGCTCGTAGCACACAAGCTGTGCTTACTGAGTATGCCGCAATACGCTATGCAAAACTGCGTCATCAGCTCTTTTTTCATGTCTGCCGCGATAATGGCAATTTCCATGCTTCGCACCTACCCTTCCATTGTCGTAAACCGTGATACCAAAATACAATCTATTTTTTACATTATAGCATATACACCCCGAACTGTCAATGATATTGCACGATTTTTGAAAAGAAAAATTCCCCCACGCGCAAAAAGCGCGTGGGGGAAAATTTGAATTTTAATTATTCCTCAACGGGAGCGTCCTCAGGCATTGCCTCCTCAGCGGCGGCAACCTCCTCAAGAAGAGCGCGGATCGAAAGGCTGACCTTTTGCTTTTCGCTGTCGATCTCAATGATCTTCGCGTCAACCGACTGACCGATCTCAAGAACGTCAGCGGGCTTGCCGATGCGGGTCATGGCGATCTGCGAAATGTGAATGAGGCCGTCCACACCATCAACGATCTCGGCAAATGCACCGAAGGGCATCATGCTAACGATCTTAACGGGAACCACGTCACCCACCTGGCACTTGCCGGTGAAGATGAACCAGGGGTTGGTCTCCTCGGTCTTGTAGCCAAGAGAAATGCGTTTCTTCTCGCGGTCAAAGGACTTCACGAATACGGTGATGGTCTGGCCTACCGAAACAACCTCGGCAGGGTTCTTCACATGCTTCCAAGAAAGCTCGCTGGTGTGAACCATACCGTCAACGCCGCCAAGGTCCACGAATGCGCCGTAAGAGGTCATGCTCTTCACAACACCGGTGTAGGTCTTGCCCTCTTCGATCGATGCCCAGAACTCATCCTCCTTGGCACGACGCTCCTCACGGAGCACCACGCGAATGGAGCCGATGGCCTTGTGGCCCTGCTCCTTGGTCTCGATGACCTTGAACTTCACGGTCTGACCCTTCAGGGGTGCAAGATCGCCGTCCTTCGGAACACCGGTCTGAGATGCGGGAATGAATACGCGATTGCCGTAAACGAATACGATCACACCGCCCTTAACCACGTCGGCAACGGTTGCCTCAAGCACCTCGTCCGCGTCCTTTGCGGCCACGATCTTTTCCCAGTTTTTGCCGGAGTCCACGCGTCTTTTATCGAGCTCGGCTACGCCCTCGATATCACTTACGCGCACCACCTTAGCCTCAACGGTGTCGCCTACCTTGAACTGCTCGGTCAGCTTTACGGAAGGATCATCGCTTACACGGTCGGCCTTGATGTAGCCGGTGACGCCGGCGCCGAGGTCGAGCTGCAGCTCAGTGTCGGATACGTGAGATACGGTACCGGTAACGATTGCTCCTGTATGTAAATTTTTGACTTCAGTTTCTTCAAGAAGTTTTGCAAAGTTTTCTGCTTCAGTCATTGTTTTATATACCTCCTCAATGATCTCTTGCGGGGTCGAGGCCCCGGCAACTATACCCACTTTGCGATGGGTTAATGAAAACG
>JAFVYZ010000010.1 GCA_017508425.1 Clostridia bacterium
TTACTCCGATGTCGTGGGCGCCCTGAACGCAGGGTTGAAAAACAAGCTTTCTACCATCAAAAATCCCTCTACATGGCCTGTGTTTGTGTTTGAGGAGGCGCGCGAAAAAATGAGAGCCGCCATTCGTGAGAAGATCCGTGTTTTTGGCAGCAATGAAAGGGTGTAAGGTGCCGTTATGAAAACAAGAGCAGTTCGTTTGTACGGAGAAAAGGATCTCCGCCTTGAGGAGTTTGACTTGCCCGAGATCAAGGAGGGTGAGCTCCTGATCAAGATCGTATCTGATAGCGTTTGCATGTCGACCTACAAGACCGCCATGCAGGGTGCTAAGCACCTGCGAGTGCCCGATGATGTAGCGGAGCGCCCCATCATCATCGGACATGAATTTTGCGCAGAGATCGTAGCGGTGGGCGACAAGTGGAAAAACGACTACCGTATTGGCGAAAAGGTCATCATGCCCCCCGTTTTAAGTTATCTTGGCGGCAATCAAACCATCGGTTATTCTTTTCGGGAGATCGGAGGCGTTAGCACCTATTCTATCGTTTACGAGCACATTATTCAAAACGGGTTTGTCATCAAAATGGAAAGCGACGCGTTTTTTAAGGGCTCGCTCATCGAGCCGTTTTCCTGTGTGCTGCGCGGCTACAAGGCAAGCTATCATTTGGATGAGGACTTTAAGCCCTTTACCAACATCAAGCCGAATGGCAAGGTCGCCATTCTTGCCGGTTGCGGCCCTATGGGGCTTGCCGCGATCGACTGCGCCCTTCACGGCGATATCAAGCCCTCTCTCGTGGTGGTCACCGACCTCGACACGGCGCGCCTTGATCGCGCAAGAGAGATCTTTGATCCTATGCAGGCAGAAAAGGACGGCATCAAGCTGATCTTTACCAATACCACCGACAAGGCAGAGCTCCTCGCCCTTTCCGATAACAAGGGCTTTGACGACGTGTTCGTTTATGCGCCCGTGCCTGCCGTGGTGGAGCTGGGTGATGCCATTCTCGGCTTTGACGGGTGTCTTAATTTCTTTGCAGGCCCCATGAACAAGGACTTTTTCGCCAACGTGAATTTTTACAACGTGCACTACGCACAGCACCATTATGCGGGCACAAGCGGAAGCACGCCCGAGGACATGAAGGATATCGTAAAGCTCATTGGTGAAAAGCGTATTGACCCGGCAGTTATGGTCACGCACATCGGCGGCATTGATGCCGCTATCGATGCCACTCTGCAGCTGCCCTACCTCAAGGGCGGCAAGAAGCTGATCTACACGCACATCAATATGCCGCTAACTGCTATTGATAATTTTGCCGAGCTTGGAAAAAGTGATGCTCGCTTTGCGGCGCTGGCAAATATTGTATCGCAAAATCGCGGTCTTTGGTGTGCCGAAGCAGAAACATATCTTTTGGCTAATTTTTAAGGATCTCCACCTGATTTAAGACAAAAAAACACCTGCGACAGGATTTGCCGCAGGTGTTTTTTATCAATACGTTTAAATTTTAATCACGCCAAATGCGCTCAGCACAGAGGAAACCAGAATGGCAAGAATGCAAATCGGTGCTATATAACGGATCATCACCGAAAACAGCTTCTTCTGCTTAAATTCGCCCGAAATCTCTACCTCCTCAATGATGCCACGGGGCTTGAGAAAGAA
>JAFVYZ010000011.1 GCA_017508425.1 Clostridia bacterium
AACACTGTTCGCCCCTACAAGGCGTGTGCGGGCAAGGCAGGAGGTGCCCACAAAATCCGCGAGAGAGGGATTCCCCCTCCCGATGGGGCGCGGGGCAATTATACGGGTAGGCAGTCCCCTCCCCAACCGTAAAGCACCTCGCACAAGGACACATATCTTGACAAAAAACGGCATATTATGGTACAATAACGGTACTAAATATGCGAGGAAACACGATGAAAAAGATCATAGCATTCTTATTGCTCCTTTCCCTCGTTTCCCTTGCCGCCGCGGCATGCGAGGAGAAAGAGCCCGAGGAGGACCCTGGCGAGGATCGGTTCGTTATGACCGCGACCGTACTCGAGCTCGGCGAAAAAATTTTAGTTGACGTCACTGCATCCGAGTACGCCGAGGGGCACTATCTCGTGATCCTCTCGGATGCCACCGAGATCCTTGATAAAGACGGAAACAAGATCGAAAAAAGCGACCTTGCCGTCGATGACAATGTAAAAATATGGTACAGCGGCCAGGTGATGAAGAGCCTGCCGCCTCAGATCATTGCGCTGAAAATTCAAAAAGTATAAAAAGGACTTTCCTCATGCACACAGAACCAACTCTTTTTGCAAATTCCAAATGCTTTAAGCTTGCCGAGAGCCCGATGTGGCACAAGGCGCAAGCCGCACTTTACTGGCGCGGCTACCACGGCGAGATCTACCGTAAGCAGCGCCTTGATGACCCCGATGATTTTGAATGCTTTCAGCTGAACGTCGGCAAGATCGGCAGTATGGTCTTTACCGCGACCGACGAGATCCTGCTCTTTTGCGAGGGCGCGCGCGTATGGCGCTGGGTGCCCTATCACGAGCCCGTTTTGCTCTATGATTTTAAAGGGGACGTGTTCAACGACGTGCTCTGCGACAGTCGCGGCCGCATTTACTGCGGCATGCTGGCCCCGAACTTCTTTGACCGCCCGAATCGAGGCAAAAACGGCTCCTTCTGGCGGCTTGACGGGGATAAGATGGCCTGCCTTGACCGAAGCATTTCCCCGACGCCGAACGGCATCCGCCTGAGCCCCGAAAACGATCGCCTGTATTTCGCCGTGACCGACGACAATACGATCTATTGCTACGATTACGACGTCGAAACGGGGGCGCTTTCGAACAAGCGCATCTTTGTCGATGATTGCCGCCCCGACGGGATCGCGATCGATGCCGAGGGCAACGTATGGGTCGCCGACTGCCGCCCCGACGGGGGTGTTTTGTGCTACGATAAGGAGGGCAAAATGATCCGCCGCGTGCACGTGCCCGCAAACCGCGTCATGAGCGTGGCGTTTGGCGGCACTGACGGCAAAACCGTGTTCGTAACGACGGGGTGCGCGAGCGAAGGGCAACGGGATTTTGACGGCGGCGTCTTCTCGTTTCAAAGCGACGTCCCCGGCGCGCCCGAACACCTTTTTCCAATTGACAACTTTATTAGCAAAAATCCATAATTTTCACGAATTTTATTCCCAAAATCGCGCGCGTCGCACCCAATGGTTGCGGCGCGTTCTTTGTTTTATAAAAACCCGCGGTTTATTTGGTGAAATTCACACATTATTCACATCTACTTGCTATAATTCTTGACATAAGAACATCTATTTTAAGGAGCTTGCTTTATGTCACTTACTTATATTGTCAACGGCAAGATCGTACTTCCCGACAGCGTGGTTTGCGGCAAGGCACTTGTCTTTGATGCCGAGGCCGGCAAGATCGCGGGCGTAGTGGACGGCGCCCCCTCGGATGCCGAGATCATTGACGCCAAGGGCCTGTACGTGGCCCCGGGTCTCTTGGATATGCACATCCACGGGTATTTGGGTGCCGACACGTGCGACGCCGACGTCCGTGGCATTCGCACCATGGCCGAGGGCGTTGCCCAAAACGGTGTCACAACCTTTTTGCCGACCACGATGACGGTCGCCAAGGCCGATATCGTTGCGGCCCTTGATGCCGTACGCACCGCCAAGCGCGAGAGCGCCGCGTGGCAGGGTGCCGAGATCCTCGGCGTGCACGCCGAGGGACCCTTTATCAACCCCTCCAAGAAGGGCGCACAGGCCGAGGAAAACATCCTTACCCCCGACGCCGACTTCATCCTTGAAAATGCCGATATCATCAAGGTCGTAACGCTTGCCCCCGAAATGGACAAGGACCACGCCGCGATCAAGCGCCTCGCGCAGGACGGCCGCGTGCTGGTCTCCATGGGCCACACCGACGCCACCTTTGACGAGGCTATGTCGGCCGCGCGTGACGGCGTTTCGCACGCCACGCACCTGTTTAACGCGATGTCCGCGCTCCAGCACCGTAATCCCGGTGTCGTGGGTGCCGCGCTTGCCGCCGAAAACGTATCGGTGGAGCTGATTGCCGACACCTTCCACATCAATCCCGGCCTTTACACCATCGTTGCCAAGACCAAGGGCGATAAGATGGTGCTAATCACCGACTGCGTGCGCGCAGGCGGCATGCCCGACGGCGAGTACGAGCTCGGCGGCCAGCCCATTTTCCTCAAGGGCATTGAGTGCCGTCTTGCCGACGGTACGATCGCAGGGAGCGTGTTGCGCCTCAACTGCGCAATCAAAAACGTGCTCGATCACACCGCCCTGCCCCTTTACGAGGTCTTTAATATGGCGAGCCTGAATCCCGCCAAGCGTCTTGGTGTTGCCGACCGCCTTGGCTCTCTTGAAGAGGGCAAGGATGCCGATATTATTCTTGTTGACGAAAGTATCAACGTGATAAGAACCATTAAGAAAGGAAGAACCATCTATGAAGCTTAAAGTAAATGCTCCCCTTGACCCCGGCTTTGCGCCGATGTCGCTCGTTTTCCGTGATTTTGAGGCCAAGGTAAAGGCCGAGGGCGGCGAGAAGCTCGCCCTTGCACTTGAGAGAAACGACGGACTCGTTTCCACCTTCACCCTTGATGTATTTAAGGACGGTACGGGCCACGACGAGGAAAACTACGCCCTCGTTGAGCGCATTGTCAAGACCCTGCTTTGGGCGCGCGGCGGCTACAAGCTGACCGTGGCAGGCTCCAAGGTCATTGCCGACCGCCTTATCGCCGATTACACCGAGGGCGGCGCACGCGATTTCGACCGCGTATTTATGTCCGAGGTTTACGAGGCCCCCTTTGAGGTCGTTCACGTTCCTTTCGAGAACGCCCCCAAGGAAAACGAGACCGCAGCCCCCGTCGGTCGCCATCTTGACGGCTGCCGCATCGGCTTTGATGCAGGTGGATCGGACCGCAAGGTCAGCGCCGTGATCGAGGGCGAGGCTACCTATTCCGAGGAAGTGGTTTGGTTCCCCAAGCTGCAAAACGATCCGCAGTACCACTACGACGGGATCCTCGACGCCATGAAGACCGCCGCATCGAAGATGCCCCGCGTGGACGCCATCGGTGTTTCGACCGCAGGCGTTGTCATTGGCAACCGCATCATGACCTCATCCCTGTTTCTCAAGGTAAAGAACGAAAATCCCGAAGCGTTTGAGAAAATTGCGAAAAATATCTACCTTGATATTGCCAAGACCTTTGGCGAAAACATACCCGTTGAGGTCGCAAATGACGGCGACGTCACCGCCCTTGCAGGTGCCATGAGCCTGGGTGATACCAACGTTCTTGGCATTGCCATGGGCACGAGCGAGGCCGGTGGCTACGTTGACGGCAACGGCAACATCACAGGCTGGCTCAATGAGCTCGCCTTCGTACCCGTGGATTTCAACAAGGCCGCTATGGTTGACGAGTGGTCGGGCGACGTCGGCTGTGGCGTAAAATACTTCTCGCAGGACGCCGTTATTAAGCTCGCTCCCGCCGCAGGCATTGAGCTCGATGAGAGCGCATCCCCTGCCGAAAAGCTCAAGGTCGTACAAAAGCTGATGATCGAGGGCGACGAGCGCGCCGCAAAGATCTATGAAACCATCGGCGCATACTTCGGCTACGCCGTAGCATATTACGCCATGTTCTACGACATCAAGCACGTGCTCCTGATGGGCCGCGTTTCCTCGGGTGAGGGCGGCAATATCCTTTACAAGAACGCCGAAAAGGTACTGCGCGAGGAGTTCCCTGCGCTGGCCGAGAAGATCATCATCCACCTGCCCGATGAGAGCAGCCGCCGTGTCGGTCAGTCGATCGCCGCAGCCAGCCTGCCCGTCATTCAATAATCATCTTGGGGCACCCTTCGGGGTGCCCTTGCCTTTTTTGGAAACATTTGCAATTTGCGTTATTTTGTGATATACTAAAATCACTTCCCCATTTCAACGCTCTTTAAGGAGTTCTTATGAAAGCAAGATCCAAATTATCGCTTTCCACCACACAAGTGATCCTTTTGTCCTTCCTCTTGACCATCCTTTTGGGCAGCCTTTTGCTTTTTTTGCCGATCAGTACCAAAAACGGCGTCAGCGTCCCCTATCTCGACGCACTCTTTACCGCCACCACCGCCACCTGTGTGACGGGTCTTGTGACCCTGCCGACCGCCACGGCGTGGAGCACCTTCGGGCAGGTCGTGATCTTGGTGTTGATCGAGATCGGCGGACTTGGCACGATCACCGTGCTCTCGGGCATTGTCATTGCCCTGCACCGCAAAATGGGCCTGAAGGACCATCAACTGATCAGTGACGCCCTGAACGTCACCTCCCTCTCGGGGCTGGCGTCCTTGGTCAAAAGGGTGATTTTTGGCACTCTCGTGATCGAAACGGTGGGAGCCCTGCTCTATTTGCCCGTATTCGTGCCGCAATTCGGCGCACGAGGTATTTTTATATCGGTGTTCACCTCGATTTCGGCCTTTTGCAACGCCGGCATAGACATCCTCGGTAACAACAGTCTTTGCGCTTATGCCACCCATCCCCTCGTCAACGCCGTCACGGGCACGCTCATCGTGCTGGGCGGTCTCGGCTTTATCGTATGGTGGGACCTGCTTCGTGTTTTTCGGGATTTTCGCAAAATGGGACTGCGGTGCTTTCACCGTCTCACGCTTCACAGCAAAATCGTGCTGGGCACCACGGCCGTTTTGATTTTTAGCGGTGCACTCCTCATTTTTTTGCTCGAATACCAAAACCCTCAAACGCTTGCAGGCCGATCCCTTTTTGACAAAATACAAATCGCACTCTTCCAGTCGATCACCACAAGGACGGCAGGCTTTGCCACCGTGGCGCAGGAGGATCTCACCTCCGCCACCGCCATTTTGTGCCTTGTTTTGATGTTTATCGGTGGCTCCCCCGTCGGCACTGCCGGCGGCGTAAAAACCGTTACGGTTGCCGTTCTTTTTGCCACCGCCCTGTCGGTCATTCGCGGCAAAAGCGAGACCACCCTCTTCGGAAGGACCCTGTCGCGCGAGGCGGTGCGGAAGGCCGTTGCCGTTGTGGCCACCTCCTTCTTCATCCTGCTGCTATCGACCGTCCTGCTTGCGGCCCTCACCCCCGCCCCTGCGCTGGACGTGATGTACGAAACCGTCAGTGCCGCGGCGACCGTCGGGCTTTCGCGCAATCTCACGCCATCCCTTCCACCGCTCGGAAAGATTGTGATTATTGCCACCATGTATTTCGGACGAGTGGGGCCCATTTCGCTGGCCACCCTCCTCCAAGTAAAAAAAGAATCCTCGGGAAGTATTAAAGACCCCACGGAAAATATCACCGTCGGGTAAAAGGAGTTTATTATGAGCTTTCAAAAATCCTATGCCGTGTTCGGCCTCGGCCGTTACGGCTTGGCCGTTGCCAAAGAGCTGGTCGCAAACGGGGCCGAGGTCCTGGCTGTGGATCACGATCAAACCATTGTCGATGCCGCGATCTCAGACGTTCCCTTTTGCAAATGTGCGGACGTGACCCATGCCGAGGTCTTAAAGCAGCTGGGCGTTGCCAATATGGACGTGGTCATTGTCGCCATGGCCGGCAGCCTTGAGGCGAGCGTGCTGACCGTTATGCTTTGCAAGGAGATGGGGGTCAAAACCGTGATCGCCAAATGCGCAAGCGAAATGGCACGCAAGATCTTGACCAAGGTGGGTGCGGATAAGGTCGTGTTCCCCGAAAACGAGTCGGGCACGCGTCTTGCCAAAAACCTGCTCAGCTCCGGCTTCGTTGACGTGATCGAGCTTTCAAACGGCATCTCACTCATCGACCTCGATGTAAAGCCCGAATGGGAGGGCAAAACGCTCGTGGAGCTAAACCTGCGCAAAAAATACACCGTCAACGTGGTAGCCATCCGTCGCGGCAAAACGCTGGATACCACCGTAGATCCCAACCTAAAGCTCGATCAGAGCATGCAGCTCGTCGTGCTTGTCAACACCGCAAAGCTCTATAAGCTGAAATAAAAAACGCCCCCGTTCGCGTGATTTGCTCATCAAGGGTCACGCAAACGGGGGTTTCTTTGTTTTGTTATTTCTTCTTTTTGAATTCCTTCATGCCGTAGGTGCTGCCGCCGTCACAAAGCACGTCCACACCGGCAAGATAGCCGTTTCGCTCATCCGCCACGGTTGCCAGCGCATAGCCAAGCTCTGCGGGCTCGCCCATTCGCTCCTCTGCCGAGAAGGGGATCAGCATACCGCCATCCTTCTTTTCAAGGTTGCCCATATCGGTGGCAATCAGGCCGGGGCTGAGGGACACCACACGAATGCCGCGAAGGCCGTACTCAAAAGCACATTTCTTGGCGTACCACACCACAAAGTTTTTGGAAAGCGAATACGCAAAGCCCTTGCGCTGGTATTCACCCTTGGCAAGGTTGCTCTTTTTCACCAGCTTTTTGAGGAAGGCATCCTCATCGGTTTCAGCCAGCTTATATATCTTTTTGTTGATGATAAACGAGGGAAGAATGTACGCCGAATTGGAGGATACGTCCACAATCACGCTGCCCTTGTTCATCCGCTTGGAAAACTCCTGATTGACGTAAACGGTGCCAAGCGCATTGATCCTGAGGATCCCCTCCTGCGTGCCCTTCATCGCCGGCGACACGCCCGCCGCATTGATGACGTTCTTGATCTCGCCGAGCGAAGCGGCAAATTCAGCCAGCTCCTTGACGCTTTCCCGATCAGAGGTGTCGCAAGCCTTGGCATAAGCCGTGTAGCCCAATGCCTCCAGCTCCTTGACGGCACCCTCAAGCTTGGACACGGTTCTGCCCGAAAGCACAATGATCTTATCCTTAGGCATAAATTTTGCGGCCTCAAGCCCCATGCCGGAGCCGCCGCCCGTGATAACGCATACGTTTGCCATTTTTCTTTCTCCTCCATAAAAAATTAAAGGGGGGTGCTGCCTTCATTATATCAAAAGCAAGAAGCCCTTGTCAAGTTAAAATTTTAACAAGAAACGATTGACAAATGCCCAAAATATGCTACAATGGAATTGAAGGTATAAAGCCTTAAACTATTTCATATAAAAAGGAGATTGGTAACATGGGACGTTTGGATGGAAAAGTAGCCATTATCACGGGCGGTAATTCGGGCGTGGGCGCAGCCACCGCAGAGCTGTTTGCAAAAGAGGGTGCAAAGGTCGTTATCACCGCAAGACGTATCCCCCAGCTTGAAGAGGTCGCCACGAAGATCCGCGAGGCGGGCGGCGAGGTTTTGCCGATTCCCTGCGATGTTTCAAAGGTAGAAGCGGTAGAGGAAATGGTCGCCAAGGTCGTAGAAGCTTACGGCAAGATCGACGTGCTTGTCAACAATGCGGGCGTGCTCGAGGCAGGCCTCAAGCCCATTGACACCTGCACCGATGAGGATCTTGAGTGGGTGCTCGGCATCAACACCAAGGGATGCCTTTACTGCACGAGAGCCGTGGTAAAGGAAATGATAAAGGCGAACAAGGGCTCGATCATCAATCTCGACTCGGTGGCAGGCGCGTTCGGCACGGGCGGTGCCTCTTACGTCACGAGTAAAGCCGCCGTCATCGGTCTTACCAAGCACACGGCACTGCGCTTTACGGGTACAGGCATCCGTTGCAATTCGGTCAACCCCAGCACCATCGTCACCCCGATGACGATGACCACCGACCCCAAGAGCCTGGATCCCAATATGATGGGGCAAATGAACAAGCATATGAACCTCTCGGTGTCGCCCTGCATGCCCATCGACGTAGCAAATATCCTGTTGTTCCTCGCCAGCGACGAATCCCGTGCCATCACAGGTCAGGTGATCGTCTCCGACTTTGGAGCCACGCTCTAAGCCCAAAAACCGCAAAAAAGCCCCCAAACGGGGGCTTTTTTCTTTCTTTTTGCAAGGTCAGTGAGGCAAAGATATCGAGAATTGTCATTTTTTGTTGAAATTTGTATAAAGTTATGGTACAATGTTGTTGTAAAAGCAAAAAACAATCTTTTTGAGGCAGGAACGACGTATGGCAAAGAGGAAAAAACCAAACGCCCTTATCTACGGTATTGTAAAGCTGCTTTCACAGATCGTCGCCAAGGTCATTTTCAAAAGAAAGTACCTTCGCAACGAGCTGAAGGGCAAAAAAGGTCCTGCCGTCGTCCTCGGGAACCATCAGGCGGCCCTGGATTTCACCACGGTCATCGGAGCCACGCGCGAGCACATCTCCTTTGTCATCAGCGACTCCTTTTACAATACCCTGCCCTTTAGGAGCGCAATGGACAAGATCGGCGTGATCGCCAAGCAACAGTTTCAAACCTCGTTGCACGAGATCGGCGCGATGCGAAACGTCATCAAGCACGGCGGCATTTTAATGTTCTACCCGGCGGGCCTGATGTCCGAAAATGGACTTTCCACCCCCTTCCCTGCCGCAACCTATAAATTTCTTGCGTGGCTCGAGGCCGACGTTTACGTGGCCCGAATCACGGGCTCCTATTTTTGCACCCCGAAGTGGAGCAAGAAAATCAGACGCGGCAAAACCCTGCTTGATGTTTACAAGCTGATCGACAAAAACGACCTGCAGACCATGCACGAGGATGAGATCCAAAGGGCCGTGGACGGCGCACTGCTCTTTGACGCCTACCGTGAGCAGGAGCAGCATCGGATCCGATACCGCGGCGGCGACAACGTCGAGGGACTCCAGCACGTGCTCTACGTGTGCCCCCATTGCAACGAGGAATTTACGATCCGCGTCAAAAACAAAAGAACGCTTTACTGTGAAAAATGCGGATTTGAGCACACCTCGGATGCATACGGCTTTTTGCACAACACAGGCACCGTGGGCGAGGAGATCCGTTACGTGTCGGATTGGTCGCGCTTTGTCAGCGACAAGGTCCAAAACGATATTGAAAGTGGCAAGATCCGTCACCTTTCTTGCCCCGCGACCCTGCAAACGATCGACCGCAAAAAGAAAAAGTACCAAGACGTAGGCCGCGTCACCGTGACCCTTACCCCCACCGCCTTCCTCTTGAACGGCACCGTAAACGGTGAAGAAACAAACCTCAAGATCTCGACCGCACTCTTTGCCTCCCTGCCCTTTAAGCCGGGGGAGCGCATCGAGATCCAACACGGCAAGACCTCCTACCGTTGCCTGCTTGACGACGGCAGGCTTGCCCAAAAATTTGTGGATATGATAAAGATCTATTACCAAAAGAATCAGGCCGAGGCCCAAAAGAAGCCCTCCGTCCTATAAAAAACTCCCGTGCGACGCCTTTCGGGAGTGCGGGAATTTCGCGCTTCGCGCGAATATACCCACGCTCTGCGCCTGGTGAATGACTTGCGTTGCAAGTCGCTCCCCGATCTTCGGGCGGGGTATGCGAACCCATGTGTGTGCCCCTTTGTTGTAAAAACAAAAGGTGTGCACCGTCAAGGGCACACACCGGGGTCGATATCGCCCCGTAGGGGCGATCAAAAAGAAAAACACCCCCGTTAGCGTGATACTCTTATCGGAGTATCACGCAGTCAAATCCGTCTTCGACGGGAGAAATCCACTTTCAGTGGAAGAAATCGCTTTCGCGGTGAAATCCTGCTTCGCAGGGCTGTAATTTGACGGATTTGATTTCATCCAAGGCTTGACCTTGGATTTCATCTGAGCAGAGCGAAGA
>JAFVYZ010000012.1 GCA_017508425.1 Clostridia bacterium
ATCTCATCACGCGCCAGCGTGTATTCCCTGCGGCTTGATGATATACAACACTTCGTGTTGGTGATATACCGCAACAAGTTGCGGATGATATACACGCCTTCGGCGTGATGTGGCGCACAAGTTCAAGTCCATACGAAAACACTTAAAAATATCTTTTTTGTTTATCCAAGCCGCAGGCTTGGTATGGAATCACGCGCCAGCGTGTATGGTATCGCCGTAGGCGCATGGCATCACCGAAGGTGCATTTTCTGCGGCTTGATTCCATACGATTGCTTTGCAATCAATTCCATACCGCAACAAGTTGCGGATTCCATGCACGGCTCCGCCGTGATTGAGTACGCGCGGGTTCAAATCTATCGATAAAAAGGTAAAATATCTTTTTTGTCCGCCTTTCACAAACAAAAAAGCACCGCAGTTGCGGTGCTTTTTTGTTTGGTCGGGCAGGGGGTGCGAGAAACCACGGAACAAAAAATCACTAAAATTATTCCATGATTCTTGTAATCTCGCAAAAACATGTTATAATTAATTTGAATTTTTTTATAGAAAGGGGCAGATTGATGGAACAAATATTTTATGTTAAGGATTTTCTTGCTGATGCAAAAAACGATAGCGAAGCAATCGAATCTTGTTTTGCCGCCGCCAAGAATATAACGAAAAATAAAACTGTGGTATTTGACGGAAAGGATTATTTTATCGACAGAGCCATTCTCCTCCCCTGTGACACCACGGTGATCGTTGACAACTGTACGATCAAGCAAAACGATTACGTTTTCGATAACATTTTCCGCGGAGATAATCTTATCCTTAACGGCATTGACCCCTACGGCGTGCCCGTTGACGTGCTGCCGATACAAAACATCAAAATAATCGGCAAGGGCGAGGCAAGGCTCGTTGGCACGGACAAGCCAAAAACCGGTTATCACCCGTTCTTCGGGGAATACCAAACGATGACGGGCGATTTTTGGGGCTGGCGAACGCTTATGATCTCCTTGTCCGCCTGTGACGGCTTTGAAATGTCGGGGCTCGCGCTTCGCCAAACGATGTGCTGGGCGATCAGCTTTGACTACTGCCAAAACTGCTACGTGCACGACATCGACATCCGCTCCGACGTGAAAAACGGTGACGGCATCGATTTTCGCTCGGGCTGTCATCATTGCACCGTTGAGAACATCACCGGCTCCACCTTCGACGATACGGTTGCCTGCACGGCGCTTTCACGCGGGAAATACAAAAAACTGCCTTCCAAGTATCTTTCAACACTGGAGCCCTATAACGCCTCGCACGAAAATATTGACGGCAATATTCACCATATCAAGATCAACAACATTCTCACAGGCGGATTTCACCACGGTGTCATTTGCCTTGCCGCCCATGGAAATCAGGTTCACGATATTGAAATTTCAAACGTGAAGGAATCGGGTGAGGGCAGGCGCGAGGCAACCGTTAAGGTCTATACCGGCTACGGAGACGGCTATCGGGCAGGTGACATTCACGACATCAGGATCAACAACGTCGTTTCAAAAAAAGCAACGTATGCCGTGATGGTGAAGTGCGAAGCCGAAAATTTAACAGCCGAAAACATCGTGCAGGAAAACCCCGAAGGGAACATATATTTTAACGGATGACCCTGTATTATAACACGAAATCCCCGTTCTACCAACCGATAGAACGGGGATTTTTGTGATTTCGGACCCTACACGGCGTTACTGCCTTTTCATTTGCCGCAAAAAGGCGAAGATCGCGGCGACAAGGATCACGGCGGCGTAGCCCAAAACCCACCAAAGGTGCGGGAAAATACCGAGAAGATCCCCCGCGAGCGCCGCGCGCCCCAGCTCCACGGCATGCACAAACGGCAGAGCGTAGGCGATTTTTTCAAACACGCCACCCACCAGCGCGAGATCAAACCAGATGTCCGAGAGCCACGCCGAAAGATTTGTTAGGAGCGCGCCGCAAATACCGCCGACCTGCTTGTCACCAAAGACACTCCCGCAAAGGAGCCCCATGCCAATGTAAAGGAGCGCCACGGGAATGAGTGTAAGAAGAGAATAGAGGATATTTACACTCATTTCAAGCCTCAGCACGATCGCAAAAAGATAACACACAACGCCCTGCAACAGTGCCACGGGCAGCATGGGGATCGTGTAGCCGAGGATGAAATCCACGGGCGTCATCGGGGTGGTGTAAAGGCGGTGCATGAAGCTGCTCCCACGATCCTTTGCGATGATCGTTGCCGAAAAGAGGGTCACGAACGAGAGGCCGAACACCGCAATGCCGGGCGCGAGATGCGCGATCTCAAACATCGCAACGGGGATGTTGGCCTGAATGGCCGAGAGAAGCAAAAGCAAGACAATGGGAAAGCCAAAGAGGAAGCAAAGATTGAGAGGGTCGCGCACGGTTTCCTTAAAATTTCGTTTGGCAAAGGTCAACATTTTCATTTCCCCGCCCCCTTTACTACCTTAATAAACGCTTGCTCGATGCTCTCCGTGCCCGTACTTGCCTTGATATTGTCGGGCGTGTCGCACACAAGGAGCTTGCCGTCCTTCATCATCGCAATACGGTCGGAAAGTGCCTCGGCCTCCTCCATATAATGCGTGGTGAGAATGACGGTGATCTTCCCCTTCAGGGCGCGGATAATTTCCCAAAGATCGCTTCGTGCGATCACGTCAAGACCGAGCGTCGGCTCGTCAAGAAAGAGCACCCTCGGCTCCCCCACCAGCGCCATTGCAATGCTCAGGCGTCTGGCAAAGCCGCCCGAAAGCTTGCCTGCGCGCTTGCTCATCTCACCCTCAAGCGAAAGGAGCGCCGCGAGCTCGGCCACGCGCGAGTTTGTTTTTTCGCGCGAGAAGCCGTATATGCCGCACATAAGCTCAAGATTTTCGCGGACCGTAAGGCCCGTGGCCACCGCGCTCTCCTGGGGCGACACGGCAATCACACCCTTGACGGCGGCAGGCTCCCCAGTGATGCTGTATCCCAAAACGGTGGCATCGCCCTCGCTCGGTTGTGCAAGGCAGGAGAGCATTTTAATGGTGGTGGTCTTACCTGCACCGTTGACGCCAAGCAGTGAGAACAGCTCCCCCTGCCCGATACACAGCGAAAGGTTGTCAACGGCGGTAAGCGCACCGTAGCGCTTGGTTAAATGTTTTATTTCAATGGCATTCATCCGTTCTCCTCCTTGTATCGGGCCAGTAGCCCTTGGTACACGTCTGTGATCATATCGCTGATCAGCGCCTCATCCAGCTTCAAAAACGAGGTGGCCTGCATCGTGCCGATGCCGTGCACCGTCGCCCACATCTCAAGGTGAAAGCGCTCGGCGACCTCGCGCGAAAAACCGTTCGCCGCGGCGATCATCTCAACCGACTCCTTAAAGTCCACCGCGGGCGAGAGCTCCTCTCCCGTGCGGTCGCGCATAAAAAGCAGCTTGAAAAGCTCCCTTTCCTCCCTCGCAAAGCGGATATACGCCATACCAAAGGACTTATATCGCGGATATTTCTCGCTTTCCGCCTCTGCCCTGATAAAACCGAGATAGACCTCATACGCGGCGGCGAGCACTGCCACCTGCAATTGCTCCATACACGAAAAATTGGAAAAAACAGGCTGTGTGGAGCAGCCGAGCGCCGCCGCCACGCGCCTTGCGTTGATCGCCGCGCTCCCCTCAAGGCGCACGAGCGAAAGCGTCGTATTTATAATGTCCTTTTTTGTGATCTTTACCCTGGGTGGCATAGACACCTCCAAATAGCATTCGATATATAACATTTGTTATTTTATCATACAAGAGGGCGGCTGTCAAGGGTGAAAATAAAAAAAGGAGCGGTTTGCAAGGCTTCTCATAAGGATGTTTAGATAATCCAAATTGTAGGGACAGGCGTCCTCGACTGTCCATGACACATAAATTTCGGCAGAGACATTGTTTTCTCTGCCGATTTTTGCTATAATGCTATTGGTGATAAAAATGGATAAACTTAAAAAGAGAAAAACACCGAGATATCAAAGTTTTGACTACAATAGTGTTGGAGTATATTTCATAACGATTTGCACGCAAAATAGGCGAAGCATCCTATCTCGCATTGTAGGGACAGGCGTCCTCGACTGTCCGCAAATCGAATTAACCCAATACGGAGAAATTGCGGATAAATACATCAAACAATTAAATGATTTCTATGAACATTTGTCGGTTGAAAAATATGTCATAATGCCTAACCACATCCATTTTTTGCTTTGGGTAAAGGAAAATAAAAATAAGACCGATAACGGACAGTCGAGGACGCCTGTCCCTACAAATATTGAAAGAGCCAATAGCGTATGCTCTCAATTTGTATCAACATTTAAGCGCTTTTGCAACAAAGAATATGGCGAAAACATTTGGCAATCTCGTTTCAACGACCATATAATTCGTAACCGCGATGACTATGAAGAACACGTAAAGTATATA
>JAFVYZ010000013.1 GCA_017508425.1 Clostridia bacterium
CAGGAATCGACGGGCATTGAAACACGTGCAACCATTCTTGGGCATATTCAGCGTGGCGGAAATCCAACGCTTCGCGACAGAGTTGTTGCGTCGAAAATGGGATATGCAGCCGTTGAGCTTCTCAGCAAAGGCGTTGGAAACCGCGTGGTTGGATTGAAGGATAACATAATTGTGGACTACGATATTTTTGAGGCATTAAATATGGTCAAAGCCTTTGACCAAGAGACGTACAGCTTAGCTAAGATAATCTCAATCTGAACAATTCATAATCCATGTAGGCAAGGGTGCACGAAACGTGCGTATTGCTAAGGGAAAACAATCATATAACATTTTAACTTTCGTGTGCAACTCGCCATATCGCGGGCACCAGCCATGCCCATGCGGAAGCAAAAGAAAACTTAGAAACTGTCATGGCAAAAAAATCCTGACCGTATACCAAAATCCAGCCATTATGAGATTGATCAAAGAAGACTATACCAATATCATCAAATATGTAAAGCAACAAGCTGCTGAAAGCAAAAGCATACACAGTAAAATCCTCAAGAAATCCATGCATCTAATCTAATAAACAAACACCGCACGCCCTTTCGGGCGTGCGGGTTTGTTTATTTTCCCTCCCCTAGTACCTCGTCGATGGTCATCGCGCATTGGAAGGTGCTGGCGACATCTACGTGACTGTAGATGTTCGCCGTGGTGGAGATATTGCTATGTCCCAGCCATTGTTGGATCAGCTTCATTTGCACGCCCTGCGCGACAAGGAGGGACGCACAGGAGTGGCGCAGGTCGTGGAAGCGAATGTGCTTGAGATCATTCTGCCGCAGGATCGTGGCAAAGCGGTTGCTCACGTAATCGGGCGTGAACAGCTCGCCCAGCGCATTCAGGCACACGTAGTCCGCATCCTTGCGGCAATACGCGTTGCCAAGCACCTTGGCGCGCTCCTGTTGCTTTTCCCTTTCGGCGAGGAGCAGCGCCTTGATTGCCGGGCTTAAACCCAGCGCGCGGTGCGAGGACACGGTCTTCATCACGTCATAGCCCACGGGCCCCTCGGGCGTGCCGAGCACCTTATGGCGCACGTGTATCATATCCCCTTCAAAATCGATGGCAGACCATTTCAGCCCCAGCACCTCACTGCGGCGCAAGCCGTAGTGAGCGGTCAGCGCGATCACCAGATAAATATCCTCGTTTCGCGCCACTTCAAGGAGTTTTTTGATCTCAGTGGCGGTGTAATACTCCCCGATATAGGGCACGCTGCGCGGGCGGTCTGCCTGCTCCACGGGGTTACTCGGGATAATGCGGCGCTTCATCGCGTCCTTGAACGCCTTGTGCAGCACGCCGTGATAACGTTGCTGAGAGGTGCCCTTGAGTCCGTCCGCCACCAGAGTTTCGTAAAACGCGTTGATCTCGTCGCCCGTGACCTCCTTCATCTTGACGTGCAGCTCCTTAAAAAACGGGATCACGCGCAGCTCAAGGTAACGGCGATACTGCTCTGCCGTGGTGGCAGCGACCTTTTTGGAGTGGCTTTCGATCCATTCGAGCAGGTAGTCCTCCACCAAGCTCTCGGCAAGGCGATGGCGCTCGCGCTCGGCGGGGGTCATATTCTCCATCAAATACAGATCCCCCGTGTTGATCTGATCCAGCAACCTTTGGAGGCGGTGTTGCGCCTCCTTTTTGTTGCCCTTGGTCATGGGTAGGTCAAGATTGTGCCACTTGACCTTTCGTTTTCCCTCGGTATCGTAGTGGTTGACGATGGCATACCATTTGCCGTTTTCCTCCCGCAGATGGCCTGTAATTCTTCTCATTTTCCAGCTCCTTTCGCAGTGGATTTTGCACGGGTGCGTTTGTCGGCACCACACAACATACCACAACTCTTTCCGGAAGTCCAGCTATTTTGCAAAATATTTTTAGGGGCGTTGGGGGAAATGATGTGGTATAACTTTTCGTTGGTGATAAAATCCACAAGATTGACCTTGGGGATCTTGTAAACTCTGCCCACCCGAAGCACCTCCAGCGCGCCCCGATCGATGAAATCATAGATGGTATTTTTGCTGCAACGCAGTGCCTTTGCCACGTCCTGTACCCGCATAACGTCGGGCAAATCCTTAAAATATTCCATTGCTGCAATTTTAATCATCAGCCTTGAACCTCCTCTCACCGGTAATCTGAAACGAATGCTTTTTTCCTTCTTCTTAGGTCTGCCCATATTCTAAATCCTCACTTTCTTATAAATAAAATCCTTGTTCGTTGTTTTCGTCCTCGGTTTGTTGCGCCATGCCGCGCGGCTTTACCAAAATGCCCGCCTGTTCCAACTCCATAACGGTGAGCTTGTCGCACTCGGCAGGGGTATACTTGGGCTGCTGCCTTTGCTCGGGCGGCAGGAGCGCAAGGGCGTTTGTCAGCAGATCAAAAAGCCCGTGCCCCGTGGTGTAGCCCACCTTGGTGTCGATGTTGGTTACATACTCCTGATACTGCTTTGCCATGGGCGATTCGCACCCGCCCATCGCATAGTACGCCTCCAGATTTTGCCGCAAGAGCTGCTCGGCAAAGAGCTTGCTATCGCGGCATTTGTGCCCGTCGGGCGTGGTGAACGTGATGTACTTATGCCCCTCGCGCCAATCCACGCCGTAGCCGTGCATCTCCATTTGAAAGATAAATTCCTCACGGGTGGCGGTACGGCACGCCACGCGATAGGCGAGGTTGCGCAGATCGCACTTCCATTGCGGCATGCCATTGTAATCGGATTTCTCCTCGGTCTGCGAGATGCCATACTCGCGGCAAAGCTTATTGGAATACGCCTTGACGCGGAGCATGTCCTCGCGCGTTTGGTGGAATTTCTTACCCGTTTGGTAGTTCACGGAATTCATCACCAGGTGGTTGTGAATGTGCCCTTTGTCCACGTGGGTGGCAATGACAATCTGATAGCCCTTGAAATATTCCGCGAGCTGCACGCCGATCTCGTGGGCGATCTCGGGGGTAATATCGTCCTCGGGACTGAAGGATTGCACAATGTGATAGTACTGTCTGCCGTCCTCCTTTTTGAATTTCCGCTTGACGAAATTGAACTCATCCAGCGCGGTTTCGGGGCTGCACTGCACGCCCGAGATCAGCAGATCGTCGGTCTTGCGCTTGTCCATGATGTAATTGAGCACGATTTTCAGCGGACTTCCCGACACAATGAATTTAACAATTGCCATATCCTTGCCACCTCCCTTTTGGTTTCGCTAAGGTCGATCACGTCCACAAAGCCCGTGTTGGCGTGGCGCGTGAGCTGATTTAAGTTGTTGCCGATGCGGCGCAGCTCGTTTGTGAGGGCATCCACACCTTGCACGACGGTCACGTGCTTACCGCTGATGCAAGTCCTGATGTAGTCGCTGAGTGACCAACCGCACGCGGCGGCTTTTTTCTCTAATACTTGCTTCTCCCGTTCGCTCACACGGAACGGGATGATAACTTCTCTTTTCATACTTTTCTCCTTTCAAAATAATAGGGGTATGGGCTTAGCCCGATGCCTTTGCGCGCCGCCGTGGCGGTCCGTAATACAAAGGCGAAACTCGCAATCACGCGTTCCTCACGCGCCAAATGCAGAAAAAGGTATTCATATATTTTGCGATACACGCGATACGGCAGGCGGTGCAAGGGTTTGGCGCACCCGCTACGCGATACAAAACCGCATCGCGTACCGCTTGAAAACAGCGTTGCCGCAAGGCAGTGCCACGCCGTACCGCTTGTACCGCTTGTTTTACTCACAGCGCATCACCTCCTCCACAGCCGTTTTGCGCAGGCGCATCACGCGGCGGCTCACGTTGCCAAAGCGCATGGTGCCGGTGTTCTTGCCGCTGATCTGTTGCAGGTACCCTTCCTCGAACAATGCCTTGGAAAGCGCCTTCGCGCTGATGGCAAAGCTCTCGTCCTGGGTGTCGCACATGCGCTTGACCAGGCGGTGCGTATTCTCGAGAATGAGATAATAAAATTCCTCGTCCTCATATCCCACAAAATTGGGCGGCAACGTGCTTGGCGTGCTTCGCGGCAGGACGGCACATTCCCCTGCATCCAGCAGACCCATCAGCTTGCGGATAAAAATGTGTGTGGGCTTGTCCGATTCCACGTACGCCGCCTGCTTCGCCGCCAGCGACAGCAGCATCCGGTGAAACACCTCGCGGTGCTTTTGCTCCATATCGTCGTGCAGCATCCCCATACTGCGAAAGAAACAAAGCATCATGGCGTAACCCAACTCAAGGCAAGCAACGGCGTCCGCCGTGCGGGCATGAAAGCGGATATTTTCGCATTGAAGCGCCTCGCGGCAACACTCACGCCTTCCCTCGTAAAAGTCCCGCAAAAACGCCAAAAATTCGCTCACGCGGTGCTCGTCCGTAAGAAACTTGTCGCGCAACCAATGCACGTATGTCGACATCACGCGCCGAAAGACACCGAGCGTCGCGAAGCGTTGCATTTCGGTGAGCTTTGCCAAATCCACACAGCCCGTTGCCATCTCCACGCACAGAAGGCGCGCGACACCAGATTCCCCCACGTCGGGGATCTGCTCGGCGGTGACGATCACGTTTCCGCGTGGTGGGCGTGCCTCACGCAGTTGATAAGTAGAGGTGAGGCCGTTGCGTGCGGCGCGGTCGCCGTAACCGCGGCAAAGCACCTGCATGTTCGCCTTCATCCCCGCGCTTTCCCGCCTTGCGGTGGGGTGATAATCGTCCACGCAGGTGAGGATATCCTTGAGGGTGAAGCCATTGTAGGTCATGCTGTTGGCGGTGTCGCGGAAGGACATGGGCAGGTCGGTGGCGGAAAACTTGCCGAAGAAGGACAACAGCCACGCCGCCAAGGTGCTTTTGCGACACCCCGTGTGCCCCACCAAGGCAAGGATAAATTTGGGCTCACATTCCGCTTGCCGCAAAAATTCGTTGAGGGGCGAGAGGAATACCAGGGCAAGTCCCGTTTGCAGCACCTCGGGTTGTGCGAAATCTGCGGTGAGAAGCGAAGCGGCGCGGAACAGATCTAGGTCGCTCGCATCCGTTTCCAAACAGTAATTGCGCTGCTTGCCGCCAAGGCAAACCTCGTATGTACCGTCGCCGGGCAGCAAATAGTGCCATTTGCCGTCGATTTGCTGCCACCCCGTGTACTCGAACACGCGCTCCTGCCGTGCGCGCACCACCGTGGAGCGGATGGCGTATTGCACGTGGCGCTCTACCGAATTTGTCACGGTCAGGTTGCAATCCGAGGGCCAAGCGTTGCGCATCCACTCCATTTTGGCCACCTCGTCTACGCTCACGCGAACACTCGGCAAGGGCGTGCCGTCCTGCTTTTCGCCCGTGATCAGCAGCTCGCGCCGCAGCTCCGTGCCCGTGTCCCTTGTGATCTCCGCCTCCACCCACGCGACAAAGTTGCATAGCGGCACGGTAACGAAACCGTCCTTGGTCAGCCGCATGATGGCGATGCAATTCTCCTCTCTTTTGTACGGTGAGGGGTAAAAACCGTCGTTTGTGTTTTCTTCCGTTTCGCACGGAAGCTCGCTTGTCAGGATCTCCTTTTCTTCCATACAATTTCTCCTTTCGTTTTTGATTTTTGATAGACTTACCCCTCTATCATAGGGGTTCTTTTGTGTATGCGGAGTACCTTGCAGTATACATTCTGCTATCCATCAAGCAGAAACAAGGGTCACATACGGTGAAACGGACATAGCTTCCAGCCCGAACCTCCCGTATCTCGCCGCCGCGAGCTGCGCGTTGCGCAGGAGTATCATTATTCACATCGCCTTTGTCATGGCCTGCCGCGCAATACTGTTTGCAGCGCGGTCCGACACACGGTTGATCGCTCGTCCACACAGTGGAGTCATGGCGCCCGTGCTCGGCGGCTCGCCCTTCCGGGCAAGGCGAGGAGTTCCCTCGGCATAACACATATTCAGTTGTCAAGGATCAAAGGGAAATTATCCCCCTACTATTCTTTCTGGACTTTTTTCGCGTTTTGAGTGGCTTTTTTGCCATGTTTTACAAAACATTCACAAACGCGTGTCCCTCTACTATTTATTGGCCAACTTTTTCGCGTTTTGAGCCAAAATTTTTTTGAATTTTCGCTAAAATTTTGTCCCCCTACTATACCTTCTTGAATTTTTTGCCGTCTAACAAAAAACTTTTTCATTTTTCTTTCCGAAAGCCCCCTACTATTCACTGCTGACTTTTTTGCGTTTTAACAAAATAAATTTTTATATTTTTTCAATTTTTCATGACGATCCACCCCCTCTACTATTTCTTGTCCGACTTTTTGCCGTTTTGGACGGAATTTTTTGCCAGATTTTACAAAACATTCACAAACACGTGTCACCCCCTGCTATCCAATGCTGACTTTTTTGCCGTTTTGAGCCAAAGTTTTTTGGATTTTTGCAAAAATTTTGTCCCCTACTATACTTTCTGGACCTTTTTGCGCTTGCACAAAATAAAATTTTATGTTTTTTCAAATTTTTATGGTAATTCATCCCCTCTACTATTTATTGGCCAACTTTTTCACGTTTTGATAGGTGTTTTTTGCAAAAAAATTTATGAAGATCCATTTCCCCCCACTATTCCTTGTCCGACTTTTTCACGTTTTGACAGGTTGATTTTCAAAATTTCGCCAAAAGTAAAAGTCCCATCACGTTTCCGTGATGGGACTTTTACGCTATTTTTATTCCGTTTTCTCTTCTGCCATACTCGCTATGGCGATCTGCATACCAAGGCGAAAGGCGTGTATAAAGACCTCCTTGTCGCACAGCTCGGCGTATTCGTTCCAGCAGTCATCTAATTTCTCAAAGGTTTCTTTTAATTCGCCCGTAAGAGTGCTTGTTAGCCTCTCGTGGTGCCGAGCGATGTAGCCCATCAGCTGCGTCATCTCGGGTGTGTGTCGCACACTACCGTATGGCACAACGTTGCCCCGCCAAAGCTCCTCTAAGATGTTAGCCATTCCCCTCACCTCCCGATGCAAAAACGGCGGCCGCGCTACCGAGATCACTCTCGGCAACGCAGTCGCCGTTTTGTTTCATTTTTTCTGCTGCGATCAGCGTCTGGCGGACGATCTCCAGTTCCAAGCGTGTCTGCTCGTCCACCGTTTTGTCCGGTGCCACCAGCATCGCCTTGAACACCTCGCCCATCACGCCGTAGCGCTCCCCGTAGTATAGTTCTTTCACTGTGATCTGTGCCATTTTTGCTACCTCCTATGGTTGGTAGCACACACTATACCACAAGTTTTCGAGAAAGTCCAGCTTTTTATTATTTTATATTGTTTTTTTGTACATGTTGTGATATAATTTATGTGATGCAACTATATATAGTATTTTTAAACGAGCGCTCTGGAGGAATCAACATGGATAAAATCAAAAAACTTGGGCTACTATTTAACGAATTGGCCGACGAATTGAATATTACCCCCACCATGCTAGAAAAAGCGGAAACGGCCTATTCTGCGCTTGGTGAACACATTCAATCTGCAAATAAAGATTGGGATGTTTCCATCTACCCCCAAGGGTCATTTGAATTAGGAACTGTTATACGTCCGGTAAACGATGAGGAAGAATATGATGTTGACTTAGTGGTATTGGTTAAATCCCCTGTTTTTGATCCTAAACAGTTGCGTGAAAAAATCAAAGCCATATTACTTAGCCATGGGCGCTACGAAAAAAAACTAGAAGATAAAAAGCCCTGCATTCGCATCCAGTATGCAGAGTCAGCACAGTTCCATATGGACATTGCATGCGCAAAAGACATATCCTCTGGAGACGATACTATTGAAATCGCCAGACGAAACGGTAGCACTATGTACTTCTATGAAATCAGCAATCCCAAGGGTTATATTAATTGGTTTAAACGCACCATGCGGTATGACACACTTAAAAGATCAGGCATTTACAGCAAAGCAAATACCGAGGTGCAGGATCTAACATTATCTAGAATGCGGACTCCGTTGCAAAAGGCCATCCAAATATTAAAAAGACACCGTGATGTGTATTTTTCGCAAAAGCCAACCTCCGAAAACAAACCGGCATCAATAATTATTACCACACTTTGTGCCAAAGCTTACGAGGATACGTGGGGATCTTTTGAGAAAGACAATGTATACCTCACTATTCTTAATATGCTTCAAAAATTTCCTCAATACTTATCAAGAACAGCAAATGGGTATTATTTAGAAAATCCTTCCCGCCCTCAAGAGAATTTTTTGAAAAAATGGAACGAGGACGGAAACTTAGTTGCCGCTTTTATCGAATGGATAGAGAGAGCCCAAGAAGACATTATCACCTGCCCTGAGGCATTCATAGAAGATGACCCCAAAACATTACGCGAACGTTTGCATCTCTCTTTTGGTCAACATGTTGTTTCTCGCACATTTGAACGCTATGGCACAAAATTTGCAGCGCTAGCAAATGACGGAAAGCTTTTATTTGATCAAAAAAACGGAAATATCGTTTCCAACCCTAGCCAAGGAACCTCCTACGACAGGCACACATTTTTTGGTGGTGATAGCTGATATGGGAAAACCTTTCCTTGACATGATGGTAAATGTTCGCCAATTAAGAGAGCTTCCTTGGTGCCATTTCATTTCAAAAACTAAAAAGGGGTTTTCGGTTGAGTTGACTATTAGAAACGGGAAATATAAACTTCGTATGGATTATAAGGTCAATACGAAGCCGAACATCTATGTTTTAAGTCCTGAAATTGATATGTCTAACTCGATTGAAATCCACACTTTTGGCATGCATTATCATCCATATTACAAAAAATCTCTTCCTGAGCTATGCTTGACATATCAAAAAAACGATCACTGGAAATCCTCTACTCCGCTTCTTCAATCCTTTATCCCGTGGGCTATTGAGTGGACAGAATTCTATGAGATATGGTGTTTAACAGGCAAATGGTTTGGGAAAGGTGTTCATGCAGGAGAAAAGAAAAATGACTAAAAAAAGGATTATTTTGGTTTCCTTAATATGTTTGTGTTTGGTATTGTTTGCTGGTATTTTAGTTGGAGAATTAAAACCACTCCCTGTCATTGCTAGTATAGCAAGCCTCTTTTTGGGTGCCTCTTTATCCCATACAAAAAATGCCCTGCAAGATTGCACAGACTACTTTCCGTGGCAAGTGTCGCTTCGAAAATTGTTGCGAGGAAAGGTTATACACAAAAATGACCCAATTAGAATATCGTTTGCTTATCTGTACCGCATAAAAGTTGACGATAAATACTTTTTGGTAAAAAATGCCCGAGGTACCGGGAAATTCCAACCTGTTGGTGGCGCGTTTAAAATGCAACCAACGGAAAAATCATACATTTCCTCAGTTTTTCACGTAACTGACGATAATAAAATCAAGTATGATCAAACCTCGAAAAATGACTACCGATTGTTCGTGCCTGTAAAATATCTTAAAAAATTCATTTCTCGCTTTGATCAGGCTAAAGATCGAGAACAAATAAGCAATTTAACAAGAGAGTTCTCAGAAGAGGTTATAAGCAACGGAATTCTTAAGTTTAACCACATTGAATATAGATATTGCGGACGTCATTTTACCGAAATATCGTATAGCAGAGTTTTTAATTGCTATGAACTACTTTTGGCAGACATTGTTGAGTTAAAATTAACGGCTGAACAGGAATCGCAATTGCGGGCTCTAATGTCTATCGAATCTGACAAATACTATTTTGCTACAGCTGACGAGATCAAATCATGCGGAGTAATAGGAGGCACAAATAAATTAAGCGAATTCATTGCCGACCACGCCACAAAGATTTTGCAAGAGAACGAATTGAACCTAATTCCCTCCAACTCGCCAAATACCATAAGTATAGATTTATAGTCTCCCACCTCTATTCTGATTTATCTTACCCCAGGACCGAGTTCCCCCTCGGTCCTTTGTTTTTTCTACCGATACCACAAAAACACCGAGTTTTGAAATGACCTACAAGACAGAAGGAGGGGACGATTCATCCCCCTCCTTTTGGATTGATTCAGTCTTTTTGCCGGAAGAAGGCATCCAGCAGTTTTTTATGCTTATCACTCTTTTTGGCGATGTGGTAGCCGTAGTCCACGGCGAAGTCGAGGAGGTAACATTTGGGGATGTAATCCTTGCCGCTGGCTTTGAAGGATTGCAGCCAGCCGCGGTTCAGCCATCGGCGGACGGCGTCCATCGAGTAGCCGAGGAGCGTGGAGACCTCGCGCTGAGTGAGTGCGTCGGCGAGGTGGCGCCATTTGTAGGCGAGCCACGGGCGCAGATCGGCGGGCGGTTCGGGCGGATATGGCGATTGTGAGGGTGTTCCCCGCCCCGACGAGAAAATGGCGGGCAGCACGTATTTTTCGGGGTGACGCTCGCGGTCCTCGGCAAAGGCAATCACGTCCTCTAGATAAATCGTATACCGCCGTGTCTTTTTGCCGTTATCCTGACAGCGGATGAAGCCATTTTGCAGCATCCACGCACATTTGCGCTTGCTAATGTGCAGCATCTGCCGCACCTGATCTGAGGTGACCTCCTGTGGATAATGGTCGCGGAGGTAGGAGAAATCACTTTCCATGCTTCCCTCCTCCCACGCGGAAGCGCTTGCCGTTGGGATCGTTTGCGGTGGCGACCAGATAGTCGATCAGATCTGCCTTGGCGACGATGTGGCTACCGCGATACTGAAACGAGCGCAGCTTGCCGCTGTTGATCAGCTCGTAAACCGTGTTTTTGCCAAAGGGTGTCCAGCGGACGATCTTGCTCGGTGTCAGCACGTCGGGCGCGCCGCGCAGGAGCTGCGTGTACTGCTTGTGTAATTCTTCTGTGTTCATGTTGCTTTCCTTTCGGTGTGTAGTTTGCCGACAGAAGCACCGATGGGTTGCAACACCACAATATCACTAGTGTTGGGAAAAGTCCAGAAAACAAATTGTAACGATTGATTTTTGCAAAAGTGTATTTTTTGAAGCCCCAATTATATTGAAAAATGTAAATCCATAAATCATCAATAAATTTTAGGTTGATAATGTTCTGATTTCGGTGTATAATAGCATTGAAATCAACGCAGGGGGTGCCATCATGACCATTACCGATCAGATCGTTTCAATTTCCAAAGCTGATCAAAATTCACATGAAGCGTGTGAACAAGCCCCCACCGTCGAAATGACCGATGACGAAAAAATCGATCTCGTGGCAGCACACATCCTTGAAAAGTACCGAGCTGCCTTTGAAGAGTTGGCAAAATAATTTAATCCAGCCGAGGCACATAATATGTTTTTTAAGGATAGCCCGATAATTTCTCGTCCCTTTTCTATCAGTTTTCTATCATTTTTCTGACATTTTTTCAAATAAAAGGGACGAAATGGGGTGATTTTGCCTTATTTTCGGAGTAAACTGTGACGAGGAGGGACGAGGAGGGATATACGGGCGATGGCTCGAAATCTCGTAGGCCGTTAACGCGGCGCGTGGGTTCAAATCCCACCTTCTCCGCCAAGCAAAGGGGCACCCGAATGGGCGCCCCTTTTGCATTGGCGGAGAAGGTGCTTTGCGAAATCACGTAGCCC
>JAFVYZ010000014.1 GCA_017508425.1 Clostridia bacterium
CGAAGTATGTATCTTCCTCGTCCACAAGTAGCCACTTTCCCGTGGAGGAATCCATTTTTTCGTCATAATTAACCGTACCGTCAGACTTCTGACCGAAAATCAAGTCACATCCCGAAAACATAGGCGAAACAGTTGCGACAATAAGTAAAAGCGCAATAAATCTTCCGTTGATTTTTGTCATGGTATTTCTCCTTTCCTTTGTCTACTAAATTTATACTGCGAGTTTATATAATATGTTATATCATATTTTTCCAATCATTTCAACACTATTTTATCCTTTGCCAGCTATATTGTAGCGATTAGCTCCATCAATTTAACGAGTACACATAATTTTAACGAAAGCAAAAAGAGCCCATTCGCCGGGAGTGCAAAAATTCTCGGAAGATAGGCTCTTTTTTATTATAATATTCAGTTTTACGCTTTCAAATGGCAAAAATACCCCTAAAAAGCAATAAAAAACGCAGAATTGGCACAAATAATTGTATCCTTTTCTGCGTTCTTATTTGGTGACCCGTACGGGAATTTGCCGTGCCCTGCACCAATGTTACTTTTATAAATCCGCGACTAACTACGCGGGGGAATGGGAGCTTGGCGGTTTTGCGCAGCAAATGGCGGCGTGAACCGCCAAGACAAGCTCTTGCTGTGCGCGTAGCGCGCAGCAGCGAACACCATGCGCGACTTGTTGTGCCTTGCTTCGCGGCGGCACGGTTACCCGTACGGGAATTTGCCGCGCCCTACAAGGCTTCCGACGCGGAAGCGGCGCGGCAATGTTTCGCCCCCATGTGCGCCCCCAAGCTCGCGTAAAAATTGAGCACCTTCGCTTTGGCGCACCGGGTTCGATACGGCTCGTGCGAGCCGTCAAAAAGAAAAACACCCCCAATTGGGGGGTGCGGGAATTTCGCGCTTCGCGCGAATATACCCACGCCCTGCGCCAATGTTGCTTTTATAAATCCGCGACAAACTATGCGGAAAGATGGGAGCTTGGCGATTTTGCGTAGCAAATGGCGGCGTGAACCGCCAAGACAAGCTCTTGCTGTGCGCGTAGCGCGCAGCAGCGAACACCATGCGCGACTTAAAAAGTCGTGCACGGTGTGAGTTTCCGTACGGGTTGCCAAGAAACGAAAAAAGCACCTCTTTCGAGGTGCTTTGTTTCTTGGTGACCCGTACGGGAATCGAACCCATGCCTTCGCCGTGAGAGGGCGACGTCTTAGCCGCTTGACTAACGGGCCATTTTTGCAACGGTGATATTATAGCATAATCTTTTCAAAAATGCAATAGCTTTTTGAAAAAATTTTAATTTTTTTATGCAAAGCCTCAAAACAAGCGTGATCCGCATTGTCCGAGCCTGCGGCCGGGCAATGCGGATGCTTTGTTTTAGAGTAAAATACCCTTTTAGAATATCATCAAAATGATCTTCGACGCGAGCACCACCATCACAAGCGCGATGGGGTAAGTAGCCGCGTAAGAGGCGGAAACGTCGTCGGTCTTGGCGGTACTAATCAAGGCGCCAAGTGCAGGAGTAGAGGTCATGCCACCTGTGATAGAGCCAAGGTTGTTGAAAATGGAAAGCTTGAACACAAACTTGCCGAGCACAAAGCCAAGGATCATGGGCACCAGAGTCATGATCGCGCCGTAGATGAAGTAGGAAACCTTTACGTTGGAAACGAAGTTCACGCCACCGGGCACACCTGCGCCAATGAGGAACAGTACAAGACCGAGCTCGCGGAAGAAGTTGAGCGTTTCCTTTTTGAGGCGGCAGTCGATCGGACCGATATGACCAAAGTGACCGATGATCAAGCCCGCCACGAGCGTACCGCCCGAGGTGCCGAGCGAGAAGTTGATGCCGGGAATCTTAATGGCACCGATCACACAGCCGAGCGCAATGGCAAGGAAGAAGGGGAAAAATCCAAAGGGATCGAGCTGCTTATACTGCTTTTCGCTTTGTTTGATCTCCACAGCGGCGGCAGCCACAAAGGATTCGCGCTCCTTATCGATGTCAACCTTGAGGATCTTGGGCATGATCTGCACAAACAGCACCACGCCAAGCACGCCGAAAAGATACGCAATGCCGTAGCCTGCGGTGAGCTGGCTGAGTGCATCTGCGCTATCCGAAACCACATCCTGCGCGGCGGAAAGGCCGGGGGTGGAGGTAAGACCGCCCGTAAGAAGACCAACAGCCATGGCAGGGGTAAGCCCCCCGTCAGCGAGCGTGAGCAAAACAGCGGTGAGTGTGCCCGCAGTGATCACAACGACACCCATTACAATGTAAGAGAGCGACTTGCGGTTGAAGGTGCGGAAGAACTTGGGGCCTGCAATGAGTCCCACGGCAGTCACGAACATAGCCGTGCCGATGCTGGAGATCAGCTTGAAGTTGCCGGCATTAAAGAGCGATATGGTTTTTGCGCCGATCACAAAGCTGGGCACGTAGTTGCAAAGCACACCGTAAGCAAGTGCGACAAGCAGCACGCCTGCCGTGCCAAGCGAGATGCCCTTGATCTCGATCGCGCCAATAAGATAACCAACGGCGGCGATAACAAAGGCGATAAAAATGGTGGAAAGGAGTGATCCTGTCACACCGCCAAGATATTCGATCATGAGAATGCCTCCAAAAAATCATGTTGTGGGGAGAGCATATTTCGCACAAAACCTGTTCCGTTACGAGCTTTTTTGGGCAAAATGTGTTCTCCCGCAGGGTTTGCGGATTTCATCGCATCAAAAACGCCTTCAGGGGAACGGGGTGCCTTATTCGCACCCCGTTCCTTTACTTGAAAGAGCCGATGAGCACAAGGAATATACAAAAGTATATGCCTTATTACTTCATCAATTTGGCGTTCGGCTCGTCAAACACGGGGTTGCCGTGCGTGTAACGAGGAAGCAGACGGGGCGATACGACGTCGGTCTTGATACCCGCGTCCTTCATTTCCTTCATAAAGCTCTTGACGTGGTCAAGCGTGAGCTTCTTGGCGGGCTCGATATCCTTGGCAACCTTCGCGGCGTTCACGCCGGCGTTTCTGCCGAACACGATGATATCAAGCAAGGAGTTACCCATGAGGCGATTCTCACCGTGGATACCGCCAACGGCCTCACCTGCAACGAAGAGGTTTTCAACGTCGGACATGCCGTTCACGCCGATCTTGATACCGCCGTTTTGGTAGTGGAGCGTGGGGTAAATGAGAATGGGCTGCTTGCGCATATCGATACCGTACTTGAGATACATACGCATCATAGCGGGGATACGCTTCTCAATGGTGCCCTCACCGTGGATCATATCGATCATCGGGGAGTCGAGCCATACGCCCTGACCGCCATTGAAGGTGTCAACGCCGTTACCGCGCTTGCACTCACGGATCACGCCCGAAGCGCAAATGTCACGAGTCTCAAGCGAATACATGAAGGGCTCGCCATCCTTATTAACGAGCTGTGCGCCGATCGAGCGCACCTTTTCCGTGACGAGCGCGCCGAAGATCTGCGAGGGGTATGCCGCGCCCGTGGGGTGATATTGCAGGGTGTAAGCGTAAAGCAGGGGCGCGCCTGCACGGTACGCAAGCACCAGGCCGTCCGCCGTGGCGCCGTAGTGGTTCGAGGTCGGGAACCCTTGGTAGTGCATACGTCCGGCACCGCCCGTAGCGATGATGACGGTCTTCGCACGCGCGATAAGGATCTCCTGCGTTTCCATATTGAGAAGCACGGCGCCTGCGGCTCTGCCCTTCTCGTCCTTGATAATTTCAATCGCCGAGGTGAAATCGACCACGGGGATCGCACGGTTTTGCACCTCGTCACGAAGCACGCGCATAATTTCAGCACCGGAATAATCCTTGCAGGCGTGCATACGCTTGCGCGACGTGCCGCCGCCGTGGGTGGTGACCATCGTGCCGTCGGCTTCCTTATCAAACATCACGCCAAGGTCGTTGAGCCACTTGATGCAGATGGGTGCGTCGGTGACGAGCTTGGCAACCAGCTCGGGCACGTTTTTGAAGTGACCGCCGCCCATGACGTCAAGATAGTGCTGTGCGGGGCTGTCGTTCGGTTTATCCGCCGCCTGAATGCCGCCCTCTGCCATCATGGTGTTCGCATCACCGTGGCGCAGCTTTGTCACGATCATAACATTCGCGCCGTTCTCGTGTGCCATAATAGCCGCAGCCGAGCCCGAGCCGCCGCCGCCGATGACGAGCACGTCCACGTCGTAATCGACCTTGGAAAGGTCAATATCCTTCGGGTTCACGCGGGGGTTGCCCTGCAGAACCTCGGCAAGCTCAAGCGGTACGCGCTCGCCCTTGTTGGGGCCGATCGCGAGCTCGGCGAACTGCGACTCGATATAGTCGGGGTGGTTCTCCATTTTGACCTGCACCTTTTCCTCAGCCGTCATACGGCGGGGGTGAATGCCTGCTTTGACGTTCGCAAGGCGCTCGGCACGCGTTGCTTCCACTTTTTTAATGGACTCTAACATTTCCTGTGTGTACATTCTCGTGCCTCCTTACTCAAAGTCGCGGTTATTGTAGAGCTCTCTCAGCTCCTCAGCCGTCTTTGCCATAATATCCTTCAGCGCCGCCTCACAATCGCCTGCCTCGATCTCGGCCACGCGATCGAGAAGGTGCTGAGTTTCGGGGGCAAGGTACTTGCCCGTAAGACGACGCGCAAGGAGCCCAACCTGCGGGTGGGTGATGCCTGCGGGGCAACGCGACGAGCAAACGCCGCACATCACGCAGTCAAAGGATTCCTCAGCACATTTTTCATACTCGCCGCGCTGTGCATAGGCGATGTACTGCATGACCTTTAGCTCCTGTGTGCACGCCTTGGTGCAGGCATTACAGCCAACACACGCGTAGATCTCGGGGTAAAGTTGCATCATGATCTGCTCGGTAGGCTTTACCTTATTGATATCATAGGGCTGCTTGACCAGCGGGAAGAAGGGCAACGTTGCAATATACATATTGTCCTCAACCTTGGTCTGGCAGGCAAGGCAGGTCTTCAGCTCGTTCTCGCCCTTGATGCGATAGATCGTGGCACAAGCGCCGCAAAATCCGCAACGACAGCCGACACCGCGCACGAGCTGGTAGCCGGCGTATTCCATGGCGTTCATGATCGTCAGGCTCGCGGGCACCTCGTATTTTTTACCGTAAAGGTAGATATTTACCATTTTTTCCATTTCTCTGATTTCTCCTTATCAGTACTCGTTCGGAAGCTCGTCAAGCTCGTCAAAGCGGAACACGGGCCCGTCCTTGCACACGTACTTATTGCCGATGTTGCAGCGTCCGCATTTGCCGATGCCGCATTTCATGCGAAGCTCCATGGTGGTATAGACCTGCTCCTTCTGAAAGCCAAGGTCCATAAGCCCTGCAAGCGTAAACTTGATCATAATGGGCGGGCCGCACATCAGCACGGTCTTTTTAAGATCGGGGTTTAGCTCCTTGACGAAGTTCGGCACAAATCCAACGTGCCCATCCCACCCCTCTTGGGGGTTATCGATGGTGAGGTGCACGTTGAAGCCCTCGGTGGTGCACCACTCCTCGACAATTTCCTTGTAATATACAAGATCGTCCTTGGAGCGCGAGCCATAGACGATATCAACCGTGCCAAACTTGTCGCGGTTGTCGCGCACGTAGTTGATGACCGAGCGCAAGGGCGCAAGACCAATACCGCCCGCCACAAACAAGAGATCCTTACCAAGGAGCTCATCATATACGGGGAAGTTTCGGCCGTAAGGGCCGCGCACGGTGATCATTTGCCCGACCTCCATCGCATGCAGCCATTCCGTGAGGCACCCGCACTTTTTCACACTGAACTCCATATATTCGGTGTTGGTGGGCGAGGATGTGATCGAGATCATGGCCTCGCTGATACCGGGGACTGAGAGCATTGCACACTGCCCGGGCTTATGCTCAAAGAGCTTGCCGCCGCCGGGTGCTTCCACGCGGAAGGTTTTGACATCCGGGGTCTGCTGTGTGATCTCGGTAACGATACCAACGTAAGGGATCAAGGTTTCATTGTTCATTTGTTCTTACCTCCCAGCGTTTTCATTACCTTTACAATATTCATCGAAATGGGGCAACGGGAAAGGCATCTGCCGCACCCAACGCACCCGAACGTGCCGCCGCTTCTGTCGGGATAATACACGAGCTTGTGCATAAATCTCTGGCGGAAGCGCTCAACCTGAGAATTGCGGGAGTTGCCGTGTGCCATAAGAGTGAAATCCGAATACATGCAGGAGTCCCAGCAACGGAAGCGCTTGATGCCGTTGCCGGTATCAAAATCGCGCACGTCGTAGCATTGGCAGGTGGGGCACACAAACGTGCACGTGCCGCACCCAAGGCAAGCCTCGGAGAGCGCCTTCCACTCGGGACGGTCAAAGAGCTCTGCGGTCTTACCCGCACCCAGCCCCTCGGTCGAAAGCGAGGACAAAGGCAGCTTTTCGATGATTTCGCGGGTCTTTTCCTGTGCTGCCTCCACAGCCCTCTCGTCGCCCTCCTCAAGGAGTGCGGCGGTCAGGGAGAGCAGCTTCTCGCCCTTTTCGGTGTTGGCGCGCAGCATCAGGCCCTCATCGGTTTCCCAAGCCGTCACGTCACCGGCGGGATCGGCGGCATCAATGCCAAAGACCTTGCAAAAGCAGGTTTCAGCGGGCCTTGCACACGCAAGCGTCACCACCACGCCGTGCTCACGGCGGGTCTTGTAGTAGCTGTCAACCGGATCGACAAGATAGACGCTATCAAGGATCTTGAAGCTTGCGGCATCACACGCGCGCACGCCGAAAATGACAAAATCCTCCGCCTCGCGGCGCGTGTCAATGACCTCAACGCTCTTGCCGTCCATTTTAAATTCCATCAGATTTTCGGTCTGAGGGAAGAAGAAGTCCTTCGCGGAGCGCAGGGTGTTGAGCTGGCGGCTCATTTCCGTGCCCTCTTGCCATTTCTTGTACTCTGCCTTGCCCTTGCTGTTATCAACGGGCAGGTAAAGCGCGTTGCTCGCCGCGATCGCGGCGAAAAATTCATTCAGCCTTGCAAAAGATAACCTTTTCATGCTCTGTTACCTCCTGCCTCACCGGGCTCGATGTCGTTTTTCTCGTATCTGCCAAGCGGAGGCCTTGCGGCAGGATCCTCGCCTGCCTGATACTCACCGTAAAAGCTGTTCACATCCTTGATGAACTTGCGATTTAAGAGGTGCAAGGGAATGTGCTCGGGGCACACGCGCGAGCACTCGCCGCAGTCGGTGCATCGGCCCGCCACGTGGAAGGCACGGATGATATGGAACATATTCTCCTCAAAGGAGTTGACAGCCGCCTTTTGCGCCACACCCGATTTCGGGTTATCAAAGATGCACTGCTCGCAGGTGCAAGCGGGGCAGACGTTGCGGCAGGCGTTGCAGCGAATGCAGCGCGAGAGCTCGCCGCGCCAAAACTCGTATCGCTCATCGGGCGTCATCGCCTCAAGCTGCTCTACCATATCAAAGCGACCGCTGTTGGGCACGACCTCGCCACTCTCACCGATCAGCTCATCATACGCCATATGCTTGCGGCTCTTGCAATTCAGGCAGCGCTCGGCAAGTGCCTCTGCCTTCTTCACGGTCTTATCCCCGTAGATGGTGGAAACGACGTAGCACTCGCCCTCCTCGCGGATGTCGGTGATGCCGTCAATTCCCGCATCCTTCAGCTTTTCCACGTCGGCCTTACCGTCACACGCCACGCCGATCACGTAGATCATTTCACGCTTGATGCGATGCTCGGCGAGGAGCTGATTGAAGCTGTATGTATCGCAGGGCTTGAGGAACACGGCGATCTTACCGCCCGCGCGGCATTCCTTCACGAGATACTTGGAGAGATTTGCGGCGGAAAAGCCGTTATACACGAACGAAGCCCTCAGCTCCTCGGCGGTGTGAAACAGGGCCGGAGTCTGGTCGTATGCAAAGTCGCCCTTCTCCCAGCCGAGCACGCGGTCACACGTGCCGTCGGCAAGAAGCTCGATGGCGCGCTTCTTCATCAATTCTTGCATCGCAGATCCTCCAATCTCTTGTTTTCACCGAGTGCCGCGATGGTTGCGGCAAATTCGTTCATCGTTTTCGAGAATTTTGCACCCTCTGCCGCCGAGATCCACTCCACACGCGTGCGCTCACGCTCAATGCCGAGATAATCGAGCATCGAGAAAAGCAGCGTCATACGGCGACGGGCAAAGTAGTTGCCGCTGGTGTAATGGCAGTCGCCCGGGTGACAGCCCGCCATGATCACGCCGTCGGCACCGCGCTGGAAGGCACGGAGAATAAACAAGGGGTTTACACGGCAGGAGCAGGGTACGCGGATGATCTTCACATCCGCAGGATAAGAAAGGCGGCTCGAGCCCGCGAGGTCAGCACCTGCGTACGAGCACCAGTTGCAGCAAAACGCTACGATCTTGGGTCTAAACTCTTTTACATCTTGCATATTGCGTCAACCTCCGCCATAATTTGTCTGTTCGAGAAGCCCTTGAGGTCCATTGCACCCGAGGGACAAGCGACGGTACAAGCGCCACAGCCCTGGCACACCGCCGCATTGACCGATGCCACGCGGCGAATGAGGGTGGTGCGGTTGGGACCGCGGAATTCCTTATCGGCGTAAGTAATGGCGCCGTAAGGACATACCTTTTCACACGAGGAGCAGCCGTTACAAAGCATCTCGTCGGACTCGGCCACGCAAGGATTGCAGGTAAGCTTATCCTTGGCCAGGAGCCCGATCACCTTTGCGGCGGCGGCACTGGCCTGGGATACCGTTTCGGGAATATCCTTAGGACCCTGGCAAACGCCCGACAGGAAAATACCCGCCGTCGGGCTCTCCACGGGACGGAGCTTGGCGTGTGCCTCGGTGAAAAAGTCGTTGGTATCCATGCTGGCGGTCAGCATCGTGGCGATCGAGCGTGCGCTCTTATCGGGCTCAACGGCCGTGGCAAGCACCACGAGATCGGCGTCAATATGGAGCTGCTCGCCGGAAAGCAGATCGCTTGCCTGCACCTTCAGCGTCCCGTTTTCCTCCACGACCTTGCCGACTTGGCCCTTGATGTAATGGACGCCATACTGCTCTACCGCGCGGCGGTAGAACTCATCAAAGTTCTTGCCGGGCGTTCGCACGTCAATATAGAATACGTAAACCTCGGTGTCGGGGTACTTTTCGCGAATGAGCATGGCGTGCTTGGCGGTGTACATGCAGCAGATCTTCGAGCAGTAGGGCTTACCCTTCTCGTTTTCCGCGTCGCAACGCGACCCCACGCACTGCACAAAGACTACCGTATGGGGATGCTTCTTGTCAGAAGGACGCAGGAGCGTGCCTGCCGTCGGGCCTGCCGCATTCATCAGGCGCTCCAGCTCAAGCGACGTGACAACATCCTCACAGGTGGCATACCCAAGCTCGTCGTACTGCGTCGGCTTCATGGGATTAAAGCCCGTGGCCGCCACGATCGCACCGTACTCGCGCTCGACGATCTGATCCTTTTGCGTATAATCAATGGCGCCCACACCACAGAATTTCTGGCAGATACCGCACTTGCCCGTTTTCATCATCGTGCAGTAATTGGCATCAATGGTTGCTACCTTCGGCACGGCCTGTGCGAAGGGAATGTAAATGGCACGGCGGGTATCAAGCCCCATATTGAAGGCGTTCGGCACCTTCTTTTGCGGGCATTTTTCGGTACAAATACCGCAGCCCGTGCATTTTTCCTCGTCAACGTAGCGCGCCTTTTTGCGGATCGCTACCTTGAAGTTACCAACAAAGCCCTTGACCGACTCGACCTCGCTGTAGGAAAAGATCCTGATCTTCTCGTTTTGCGCCACGTCCACCATCTTGGGGGTGAGGATACAAGCGGCACAGTCAAGCGTGGGGAAGGTCTTGTCGATCTGCGCCATCTTGCCGCCGATCGTCGGCTCTTTTTCCACGATATCGACCTCAAAACCGGCCTCGGCAATATCAAGGGCGGTCTGAATACCCGCAATACCGCCGCCAATGACGAGCGCGCGCTTCGTCACGGGGCTCTCGCCAGCCGTTAAGGGCTTGTTGAGGTGCACCTTTGCGATCGCGGCGCGACCAAGGATGATAGCCTTTTCGGTTGCCTCGGCAATATCCTTATGGATCCAGGATACCTGCTCGCGGATGTTCGCAATCTCGACCATATACGGATTCAGGCCCTCTTTTTCTGCCGCCTTGCGGAAGGTCGCCTCGTGCATACGGGGCGAGCAAGAGCAAACGACCACACCCGTGAGCTTGTGCTCACGAATGGCATCGCGCATCAGCGTCTGACCCGACTCCGAGCACATATACTGATAATCGGTGGAGAACACGACACCGGGCTCACGGCCAAGCGCTTCGGCCACGGCCTTTACGTCAACAGTGGCGGCAATGTTGGTGCCACAATGACAGATAAATACGCCAATTCTTTGCATCTTTGTCGTTCCTCCTTACTTACTGTATTTGCGGAATGCGCTGGTGATGGCCTGCTGGGGCAGGTCCTCGTCAAGCAGCGCGGGGATTTGCTCGGGCGTGAGGTGATTGGCGCCCTTCGCGCGGATCACCGAAAGGCGAACGGCCTCGATGAGCTTTGCGGGCTCGACCTGACGGGGACAACGCTCCATACAGGCAAAGCAGGAAAGGCACTTGAAGATCGAGGGCGATGCCGCGAGCTTATCGATCTCGCCCTTTTCCACCATATACACAAACTGGTGGGGGTGATATTCCATTTCATCAAACGCGGGGCAGGTTGCCGTGCATTTGCCGCAGCGCATGCACTTGCGTACGTCAACACCCGACGCGCGCAGGATCTCGTCAAGGACGGCTTGCTTTTTATCGTGACTCATCTACTGCCTCCTTATTTGACACCGAGTGCTTCTGCAAGCAGCTCGGTGAAGTAAACGACCCCGACGCCATCACATCCGCCGTTCTTTTTGAGATTGTAAAGGCAGAGGGGACAAGCCGTGACCACAGTATCGGCACCCTTAGCCTTCGCGCTCTCAAGCACGGCGTTGCTGCGCTTTTGGGCGCTCTCTTTATCTTCAAGCGTGATATAGCCGCCACAGCACTCGTTACGCATACCGTACACCACGGGCGTGGCACCGATCGCGCGGATAAAATCCTCAATAATGGTGGGGTTCTCGGCATCATCCATGGCCATCACCTTGGAGGGGCGAAGCAACAGGCAACCGTAGTAAGCGCCGATCTTGCGGCCCGTGAGGGGATTTGTGACCTTCTTTTTCAGCTCGTCAAAGCCCACGCGGTCACGGAGCATCTCAAGGAAATGGAGCACGTTTGTTTCACCCACATAGGGCGTGTCGAGCTTCAAATAATTGTTGGCGCGAAGCTGAACGTCCGCGTTGGTCCTCATATCGTTGTTGACCTGCTTGATGACGTTATGGCAGGCCGAGCAAAGCGTGACGAGGTCGGTACCAAGGTCACGCGCCGATGCCAGCGCACGCACCGAGGAAAGCTTCGTGGCGATCTCGTCCTTGGCCATCGGGTACACCGCGCCGCAGCATTGCCACTCGGGCAGCTCGGCAAGCTCCACGCCAAGTGCCGCACAGGACAACCGCGCATAGCGGTCGAGGTCCTTCGCCTTGGTCTTCAGCGTACAACCGGGATAATAGCTAAATTTCATTTTTATGTTCCCTTCTTGTTATCGTTAACTTATCGCGCTGTTAAAAAACAGCTCTTAGATCGCGTGCAAATTTTGATGCAGCGCTTGCGATTGCGCAAGGCAAGGCGTACAATAAAGCGTACGTCGCCGCGTGCAAGCGCAAACGGGGCGCAAAAGGTGTGCGTGATCAAACCATTTGTTCGGGGTGGAAAACTTCATCAAATTTCTCGGCGGTTAGGAACCCGAGTGCCACGCACGCCTCCCTCAGAGAAATGTTTTCGCGGTAGGCCTTCTTGGCGGTCTTGGCGGCGTTCTCGTAACCGATATAGGGGTTGAGGGCCGTGACGAGCATCAGGGAGTTGTGCAGGTTCCCGTGCATCTTTTCCTTATTCGCAACAATGCCAACGGCACAGTTGTTGTTAAAGGAAACAATCGCCTCGGCAAGGAGTCTGGCCGATTGCAGGAAGTTATAAATACAAACGGGCATAAAGACATTGAGTTCAAAGTTGCCCTGCGATGCCGCCATGCCGACCGCCACGTCGTTGCCCATCACCTGCACGGCAACCATCGTCACTGCCTCACACTGGGTGGGGTTGACCTTACCGGGCATGATCGAGGAGCCGGGCTCATTTTCGGGGATGCGGATCTCACCGAGCCCGAGGCGCGGACCGGATGCCAGCCAGCGCACATCGTTGGCGATCTTCATCATATCGCAGGCAAGTGCCTTGATGGCACCGTGTGCGAACACGAGCTCATCCTTTGAGGTGAGGGCGTGGAATTTGTTTGCGGCGGTCTTGAAATCCTTGCCGGTGATGGCCGAAACCGCCTCGGCGACCTTGACGTCAAAGCCCGCAGGGGTATTGAGGCCCGTGCCAACGGCCGTGCCGCCCAGTGCCAGCTCCCTCAGGGTCGGCAGCGACCTTTCAAGCAGCTCCTTATCGCGCTCTAAGCTCGAGCGCCAGCCCGAGATCTCCTGCGAGAAGGTAATGGGGGTGGCGTCCTGCAGGTGCGTTCTACCACTCTTGACGATCCCCTCGTTTTCCTTTTCAAGGCGCTTAAACGTGGCGACCAGCAGGTCGATCGCGGGGAAAAGCTTATCCTCGATCGCCTCCACCGCCGCGATGTGCATCGCCGTCGGGAAGGTGTCGTTTGAGGATTGGCTCATGTTGATGTCGTCGTTGGGGTGGCAAAGCTTTTTGCCGGCAATTTCGTTTGCGTGGTTCGCAATGACCTCGTTTGCGTTCATATTCGACTGCGTGCCCGAACCCGTCTGCCAAACAACAAGCGGGAAGTGGTCGTTCAGTGCCCCCGACATCACCTCGTCGCAGGCGGCCGAGATGGCGGCCAGCTTCTCATCGGTCATCTTTTCGGGCTTGAGGGCGTTGTTGGCAATCGCCGCCGCCTTTTTCAGCACGCCAAATGCCTTGGTGATCTCGCGCGGCATCGTTTCAATGCCCACGCCAATGGGAAAATTCTGATGGCTGCGCTCGGTCTGTGCCGCCCAATAACGGTCGGCGGGGACCTTTACCTCACCCATAGAGTCGTGTTCGATACGGTATTCCATGTAATATCCTCCTCAATGCCCTCGCACGCAAGCGCGTGCGTCGTGCGTTATAAATTTAACATTATACATTATATCACAATAGGCTGCACACCGTCAAGGGGAGCCGTGTAAATAAAGCGACAAAGTTCTTGCCTTTTTTGACAAAATTTTAACAAGATTTTCGTCACTTTTTTCATCATTGTCACAAGTGGGTAAAAAAATGGGTTTTGGCTTGAATTTTTCACCCGGTTATGGTATAATGATTAGGACTATGATCAAACGAGGAGTCACACATGCTTGAATTACAAAATGTCTGGTTTTCAGCCCCGGCTGAGAACGGTGGAAAAAGTGAAATTTTAAAAAATATCAGCCTCAAGATCTCCGAGCGCTTCGTGGCGATCACGGGCCCGAACGGCAGCGGAAAATCCACGCTGGCCAAGATCGTGGCCGGCATCATCACCCCCACCTCGGGGCGCGTGCTCCTTGACGGCGAGGATATCACCGAGCTTTCGGTCACCGAGCGCGCCAAGCGCGGCATCAGCTTTGCCTTTCAGCAGCCCGTGCGCTTCAAGGGCCTGACCGTGAAAGACCTCATTTCCCTTGCGGCCGGCGAAAAGCTCTCGGTCGCCGCCGCTTGCGCCTACCTTTCCGAGGTCGGGCTTTGCGCCAAGGAATACGTCAACCGCGAGATCAACGCCTCCCTTTCGGGGGGCGAGCTCAAGCGCATTGAGATCGCCGAGATCCTGGCACGCGCCACCAAGCTCTCGATCTTCGACGAGCCCGAGGCGGGCATTGACCTGTGGAGCTTTAACAACCTCATCAAGGTCTTTGAAAAGATGCACGAAAAAACGCACGGCAGCATTCTCATCATCTCGCACCAGGAGCGCATTTTGAACATTGCGGACCGCGTCATTATGGTAAAGGACGGCGAGATCGCCGCCGACGGCACCAAGGAGGACGTGCTTCCCAAGCTCTTTGGCACTATGGTGGGCTGCCGCTTCACGGAGGGGAACTGATATGGCAACGCTTGACAGCATTAAAAAGAACCTGCTCGAGCAGGTTGCAGATATTCACGAGATCCCGACGGGTGCTTACTCGATCCGTGTCAACGGCAAGCTGTTCGGGAAAAACGACTCCGAAAATATTGCCATCGTGGCCAAGACCGACAAGCAGGGCATCGACATTTACGTGAAGCCCGGTACAAAAAACGAGAGCCTGCACATTCCCGTCCTGCTCGCGCAGTCGGGCTTGAAGGAGCTTGTCTATAACGACTTCCACATCGGCGAGGACAGTGACATTACGATCGTGGCGGGGTGCGGCATCCACAACGGCGGTAAGGAAACCAGCGAGCACAGCGGCATTCACGCCTTTTACCTTGGCAAAAACGCGCGCGTGAGATACATTGAAAAGCACTACGGCGAGGGGGACGGCAACGGCAAAAACGTGATGAACCCCACAACCGTCGCCGACCTCGCCGAGGGCGCATATATGGAAATGGAGACCGCCCAGATCAAGGGCGTGGACAGCACCAACCGCAAAACCAAGGCCACGCTTGCCGACAAGGCCACGCTCATTGTGCGCGAAAAGATCATGACGCACGGCGTCCAGCGCGCCGAAACGCATTTCGAGGTCGATCTCAACGGCGTTGATTGCGGCACGCACGTGATCTCGCGCTCGGTTGCGCGCGACAACTCGACCCAGCTTTTTGTGTCGCACGTCAACGGCAATAACGTCTGCTCGGGTCACACCGAGTGTGACGCCATCATTATGGACGGTGCCAGCGTGTCGGCCGTGCCCGAGATCATGGCCAACCACCCCGATGCCTCGCTCATCCACGAGGCGGCCATCGGCAAGATCGCCGGTGAGCAGCTCATCAAGCTCATGACCTTAGGTCTTACCGAAAAGGAAGCCGAGGAGCAGATCATCGGCGGATTTTTGAAGTAATAGGCAAGAGAGAATAGGGGAGGAAGAGGGACCCCTTTTGCAAAACGGGTCCCTCTTCCTCTGCTTTTTCGCCTCGCGAAAAAGCATTCACCAACACCCCCCGAAAACCTTTAAAAATAAAAATAACTTGTGCAAACAAAGCGCCCCTCCCCTACGGGATTGAATTGCCTGCCTCTTGATCGTAGGGGCGCTGTCCTCGGCTTCGCCGAGCACGTCAAGGTTTGCTGCGCAAACCGTTGCGCGCTTACCCCTCCCGCCATCCACGATCCCCAACACAAAAATCAAAGAAAGGAGCCAAACGGTGTTAAAATTACCCGATCTTTCCCCCCTCGTGCCGTGGTATGAGGAAAACAAGCGCGACCTGCCCTTTCGGCACACGCGCGACCCTTACTGCATCTGGGTATCCGAGATCATGCTTCAGCAAACGCGTGTGGAAACGGGGCTCCCCTATTACCTCCGTTTTGTTGACACGTTGCCAACCGTAAAGGACCTTGCCAACGCCCCCGAGGCTCTGCTTTTAAAGCTGTGGGAGGGGCTTGGCTATTACAGTCGCGTGCGTAATATGCAGCGCGCCGCGCGCACCATTATGGAGGAGTTTGGTGGGCAATTTCCCACCACGTTTGAGGATATCCGTTCTCTGTGCGGCATCGGCGACTATACCGCCGGCGCCATTGCCTCGATCGCCTTTGACCTCCCCTACCCCACCGTGGACGGCAACGTATTACGCGTCACGTCACGGCTTCTTTGCTACGATAAGGATATTTTATCGACCACCGCCAAAAAAGAGCTGACCGAGGCCGTCGCGGTAGAGGTGCGAAAGCTCCCGCCCGCCATCATCAACCAGGCTCTCATGGAGCTTGGCGCCACCGTTTGCCTGCCAAACGGCACACCACGGTGCGAAAAATGCCCCCTTTCGGCGGTTTGCAAAGCACACGAAAAGGGGTGCGAGACCACCCTGCCCGTCAAGAAAAAAGCGGCCGCGCGCAAAATGGAGTACAAAACGGTGCTGATCCTGCGCGTGGGCGAGTGCATTGCTCTCAAAAAACGCCCCGAAAAAGGGCTCCTTTCCGGCCTTTTCGAGCCCCGTTGCCTGCCCGATCCTCACACTGCCGAGGAGGTGACCGAAACGCTCTTGGCCGAGGGGCTTACCCCCATCAGCGTCACCCCCATCGGTCGGGCCAAGCACGTGTTCTCACACCTTGAATGGCACATGACGGGCTTTGAGGTAACGCTGGCCGAGTCCGATGCCGCAAGGCTACCGGATGATCTGTTTCTTGCCTCGAGCGATGAGCTGGATACGGTCTATGCCCTGCCCTCCGCCTATCGCGCGTATCGTAAATTTATGTAAAAAAAGAACACACGGATTGCTCCGTGTGTTCTTTTTTGTTTTATCGGTTTACTTAAGTCGCTTTGCGTCTTAATCAAGCAGCGTTGCGGTGCCTGCTTCAAGATCAAGCACCCAATCCATACCCATCGTCTCAAGGGCGGTGCCGTCAAGCGTATACGCACCCACGAAGAAGACGGTTTGATCAAGATAGATCACCGCGGCAGCTTCGTTCACAAGGCAGATCCTGCCGGCATCACCTTCCACGTCGAAGGTGTAGACCTTGGTCGTCTGGGCGTCTGCCAGCGCGATCAGATCAGCGTCAAGCTCCAGCGTACCGATCGTGGGATCCTGCTCATCGAGCGTGACCTCATAATACATCACACCGTAGTAAGGAAGCTCAAGCGCGATCTTGCCCGTTGCGGCATCGTAGGTATATGCGGAAATATGGTCCTCAATAACTGCATAGCCGTTGTCGTAAAGCACCGCGGTAAACGGGCCTTCCATCATAAGCACACCCGACAGCGTCAGGACCTCTGTTGCCTCGCTCATATCGGGCTCAACCGTTGCAAGAATGATCATCTCGTATCCCTCATGGGTGATCACGATCTCGTACTCGCCAAGAATTGCGGTATCAAGAGCAGTCGCATTGATCATCTCTTCGCTCACGCTAAATTCACCGTAGGTGCTACCTTTTACAGGGACGTAATAGTTGGCATAGCCACGAACACCGACCAACGACGCGATCACATCCTCCACCTTTGCCCCCTGGGGCACAGAGATCTTGGATTCAGTGTCAAGATATGCCCACGATACGTTGCAGATCTCGGGGTCGTACACCTCAATATCAAACCCAAAAGCATCACCCGCATAATTGATCTTAACGGTTTTCTTGCCAACGGTCGTAAAGTCAACGGCCTCGACAAGCATCTGCTCGGTCAGACGCACGTAGGTATAACTCTCGTTGTTGTAGCTGACACGGAATCTGATATAAGGAATGCCACTCTCAACGCGGAGAACCTCATGGTTTTCAGCATCCACGTATTCAACCGCCGGCGATGCGGGATCGTAAAGCGAGAGAGAAACATCATGCTTGTGGCCCTGATGAGTAACTTCAAGGTGAACCTCGCCTGCTACCGTGCAGTCGGGCAGGTCGGTGACCATCTCGGGGGTGATCGTCACGAGCTCGGCATAATAATAGCCACTCATATAGTAGCTGATTTGAAGCGTGATATCGGGTAGCGTGGTCGCGCTGCTTGTAATGGGATATACGTCCTTGGTCGTCCACGCACTGGTATAGACCTCGTTCGACGTGGGATCAAACACGCAAACCTTGATCTCGCTCTCGGCGGTCTGACCGCCAAACGTATGCGAAAGGGTGCACTCATACTCACCCACCGTGTCAAGAGCAGGCTTTTCGCCGGTGGCCTTGTCAACGAGCATATCCGCGGTGATATCAACGCAATAGCTCACCCAGCCGCCAAACGGCGTCTCGATCATATATTCAATATAGCCAAAGTCTGCCGTGCCGCCCACGGGAATAAAGATATTGCCATTCATTTGAACGTTAAAGCTGCCGGCAGACGCAGAGGAGTCGATCAGAACCACGTACAGCCAATCATCCAGCACCTCGCCGCCATACGTGACCTGCACGGCTTGCTGCTGGTTCATCCAATAGGGATCGATCGCGTTTTTATCGATCATATCCTCGGTCAAGGGCAACTCATCGCTTTGACCATTATCATACACAAGTCTGATGCTCGTGTTGGAAAGGTCGTAGGTCACCTCGCCGTTTTCTGCCCAAAGCACGACGACGTTGTTATTAAGGCCAACCTCCGAAACCTGAGGGTTGGCAGGATCGTACACCGTGATCGCTTGCTCCAGCGTTGCGCCGTTATAGAATACGGTCACGGGATAACGGCCCGCCTTGGTGTAATCAACGGTACCGTCAATGATCATATCGCTTGTCAAAAGGATCTTTTGAACTTGGTTCATGTAATAATCTTCCTCGGTTTGATAGACCGAGATGTAGATCTGCGGCTCATTACCGGCCGCAACCATGCACTGATAGAGGTCGTCGTGATCGATCTCAATGCGGTACGCCTTTTCGGGTACGGGAACCTCCTTCACAATTACGGTGCTCTCGGCGTCATCCATGGTAATGGTAAATACCATCACAGCACCGCCCGACGTCCAGCCGTAAGTGATCTCAATATTCTTGATGCCAACACCGGTATCGCCCTTGTCGCCCTTACCGCCGGCAGCACCCGTCTGGCCGGTAGCCGCGACCTCAAGCGAGGTCCAGGTGGCACCGTCGTCATAGGAAACCTCCCACATATTGGTGGTTTCATTGACGCGAAGCTTCGGGGTAACGCCGGCAGCACCCGTCTGGCCGTCAGTACCCGCCTGGCCGTCGGCGCCGGTATCACCCTTGGCACCCGTGTCGCCCTTCAAGGATTCAAGCCACGCCTTTTCGTCGCCCACAAACCCGTTTTCCACGGCAATTTCGTAAGCGCTTTTTCCGTTTGCACCCGCCGCGCCCTCACACGATGCCAGCATCAGCACCGAGGTAAGGCAGAGCAAAAGCGCCATGGCTGTTGCTACGATCTTCTTCATAGAAAAAACCTCCTTGGTCTTATTGGGGGAATGGCTCCCTTACTTGCATTGTAGCACATCCGGCCGGATTTGTAAAGCCGTTTTTTTATGAAGTTCCTCGACGTTGTTTGATTTTTAAGCTTCCCCACACCAGCTGACGATGGTCACACTCACGTGCTCGGTCCGAACCGAAAAAGGGGTGCCGTCGGCTAAAAATTCGATTTCGCCACCTTCCCAAAGCACCCTTGTTCGCCCCTCCTCACTGACCTCTGCGTGGGTGGCACTGCCCGTTTGCGGAAAGAGCGAGAAAAGCGCCGCCCCAACGCCGCCCATATCCGAGACCGAAAGGCCACCGCTTTTTACCGTAATGCTCCCGTCAGCGGCGCGGGTCAGGGTTGTGCCCGATAGCTCACTTGGGGCATACAATATAACCGTGGCAGGGGCAACGCCGCCCTCGCCCCGCTCCCCCATTTCGATCGTGGCCGAAAACGGGAGCCCATAAAGAACGCCCTCAACCTCGGCGGTATAGGCCGCCCGAAACGGGTCAAAAAAATCCACATTTTTCCTACCGCATCCCCAAAAAACGGCCACCAAAAGAAGTGCTACGCAAAGAAAAGCTCGTTTCATACCCTCGCTCCTTTCATTTTCCATTTATACCTATGTCGGGCACACGCAAAAAATGCGGTGTATCCCTTGTCATATCGCAAAAAGTATGCTATCATAAAGGAGGAGTATGATGTGCCGTTTTCCCACGCATCGCGCACAGGCCACCGTGAATACGGCAGCCCTTCAAGCAAACCTCGCGCTCCTTGAGGGGTGCACCCCCCAATACAGCGCAAAAAAACCGCGCACCATCGCGGTGGTCAAGGCCAACGCTTATGGGCACGGTGACGCGCTCGTTGTCCCCGCTCTTTGGGAGGCGGGATGTGATTTTTTTGCCGTAGCCACCCCGGATGAAGCTATTTCGGTGCGAAAAATCGCACCACGTGCCGATATTTTGATTCTCGGCTACACACCGCCGACATTGGCAGACGTCCTTGCCGAGGAGCGGCTCCACCAAACGGTTTTCTCACTTGATTACGCAAGAGAGCTGAGCGAATGCACAAAAGCAAAGGGTAGATCCGTGCGCGTTCATTTAAAAATCGACGGCGGTATGTGCCGCCTTGGCTTCGCCCCCGAATCTCTTGCCGAGATCCTTGCGGCGGCCACGCTCCCGGGACTCGAGCCCGTGGGCATTTACACGCATTTTCCTTGCGCCGACGCCGATAAATCGGTCACCCGTGCCGCGTTTTCACGCTTTCTTCAATGCAAAAACACCCTAAAACGGTGTGGGTTTTCTCTTTTTTCACACGCGGCGGCCAGTGCCGCGTCTCTTACACTCCCCGAAACGGCGCTGGACGGTGTAAGGGTGGGCCTCGCCCTCTACGGAATTCCCCCGGTGGCAACCACGCTACCCTTGCGGCAGGTCCTGACCCTCACCGCACCCGTGGTGCAGATCCACGAGGTGCCCGAGGGCACTCCCGTGGGGTACGGCGGCACCTTTGTCACGTCACGCCCCTCCAAAATCGGCACCCTGCCGATCGGCTATGCAGACGGAATCCCGCGACGCTTTAAGGAGTGTGTGGGTCAAGTGCGCATCATGGCCAAAGGAAACACGTTTTTCGCCCCCGTTGCCGGCAACATTTGCATGGATCAAATGATGCTCGACCTCACAAAAACCCCCGTGGAAATCGGAGACCGCGCCGTGTTCTTCGCCCCCGTGACCGAGGCCGCCACAGCACTTGGAACCATCCCCTACGAGCTGCTGACGGGAATTGGCGCACGCGTTTTGCGAACTGCAACAAATGAAAGGATATAAAACGAATGGAAAAGATCACCAGCTTTACCGTAGATCACGACAAGATCATGCCCGGTATGTACATCTCGCGCATTGACGGAGATATTACGACCTTTGACCTGCGCACGCGTCGCCCCAATATGGGAAATTATATGGACACCCGCACCATGCACTCGGTCGAGCATATGCTCGCAACCTACCTCAGGAACGGCGAGATCGGGGCGAACGTCATCTATTTCGGCCCCATGGGCTGTCAAACGGGATTTTATCTTTTAACGCGAGATCTCGCGCCCGAAAAGGTCAAAAAGGCTCTCCTGCAGGCACTGCGTGCCACGCTGACGCACTCGGGTCCGATGTTCGGGAATACTCGCAAGGAATGCGGCAACTTTGAAAATTTAAGCATTGACGACGCAAAAAAGGAATGTGCCTCTTACATCATCGCACTTGAAGGGCAGACAGGGGGATTTGACTATGCAACCGAATGAAAAAATGAGCGAACGCATCGGCATTATCGGTGCCATGTCGGTAGAAACCGAAGGCCTGCTTGCCGAGATGACCGACAAAAAAACGCACACCGTTAGTGGGGTAACCTATACCGAGGGCAAGCTTTGCGGGCGCGACGTGGTGGTCGCTACCTGCGGCATCGGCAAGGTGTTTGCCGCCATTTGCGCCGAGGCTATGATCCTGCGCTTTGAGGTCACCGCACTCCTCAATACCGGCGTTGCGGGGGGGCTTTCCCCTATGCTCGAGGTCGGCGACGTGGTGCTGGCCGATGAGGTGGTGCAGCACGATATGAACACCACCGCCCTCGGTGACCCGCAGGGACTTCTTTCGGGCCTCAATATAATCAAGATCAAAACCGACGAGCATCTCTTAAAGGCGCTGTGTGAGGCCACCGCCGCCCTTGAATACAACAGCATTGTCGGTGCCGTTGCCTCGGGTGATCTTTTTGTCACCAAGCAAAAAACTAAGAACAGGCTGGTGACCGAATTTGACGCCGTCGCCTGCGAAATGGAGGGCGCCGCCATCGGACACGTGGCGTACGTGAACGATATTCCCTTTGCGGTGCTGCGCACCATCTCGGACGGCGGTGACGGCATGGAATACTCCGAATTCGTCCCCCTGGCCGCCAAAACATCCGTTGCGATCACCAAGGAATTTTTAAGCCGTCTTTGATTTTTGCAACCAAAATCGTTTTTAGAAGCCTTGCAAAGTCGCACATACTATGATAAAATAAAATTACCGAAAGCCAAAAAAGGAGAGTCCTATGAAAAAATCAGCTCGCTTTATTTTCCTTGCGCTTATACTTCTTCTCACCGTGGCATTACTCGCGGCCTGCGCCTCCGATTCGACCAATAACGGCGATAGCGGCAATGGCGGCGGTGACGGTCAGCCGACCTCCCCCCCTGCCTTCAAGCTGGAATCGCGTGCCGTCACCGGCGGTGTTGAGGTATTCAGCAGCACTCCGAAGGCGCTCGACGCCACCATCACCATCCCTGCAACCATCAACGGACAACCCGTTGTCGGCATTGCCGAAAACGCCTTTAAGGGCTTTTCTAACCTCAAGCAGGTCATCATTGAGGAGGGCGCCGATATTCAATATATCCACGCCCGCGCATTTGATAACTGTGCCTCGCTTGAGAGCTTTATCGTGCCCGACACCTGCACCACGATTGGCAAATACGCCTTTGCCGCCTGCCCCAAGCTCGAATATCTTTATATCCCCACCTCGGTGGATCAGGTTGGCGACTATATCGTGAAGGCCTGCGACACCCAAAACCTTGACGTGTACTGTGGCTACGGCGCAAAGCCGAACGGCTGGAGCGGCTACTACGCCTCCAATAAAGAGCACAACTCCGGCGTGCACTTCGACTTCTGGTGGGGCATTACCGAAATGCAGCTCAAGGACCCCGATTTTGAATGCGGCGTCAAGCTTGACGGCACTCTGCTTCTTGCGGATTACAACGGCAAGGCCACCGACGTTACCGTTCCCACAAGCATTGACCTGATGACCGTGGGCGAGATTGCCTCCAACTGCTTTATCGATAACAAAACGCTTCGCACCATCATCCTGCCGGAAACGGTCGAGTCGATCGGCAAGCGCGCCTTCAAGGGCTGCACCCAGCTGCAATACGTTGAGCTCCCCACGGGTCTTAAGCGCATTGACAGCTATGCCTTTGATAGCTGCACAGCCCTGCAATACGTTACCATTCCGAACACCGTAGACGAGATGGGCGCATTGATCTTTGCAGGATGCAAAACAAACGTCTTGGACATCTACTGCCAGGCCGCGACCAAGCCCTCGGGCTGGAACGGACAGTACGGCTCCAACGACACCGGTAGCTACAGCGTGCACTTCGACTTCTGGTGGGGCACGACCGACGTTGAGCTGAGCGATGAAAAATACGAGGCCGGCGTGAAGCTGGACGGTACACTCATCATCACGCATTATCTCGGCAAGGAAACGAGCGTCACCATCCCCGACAAGATCGGCGACAAGACCGTCAGCGAGATCGGCAATTACGCATTTTACGAATGCTCCACCTTCAACTCCATCTCCCTGCCGAGCGGCCTCAAGCGCATCGGCTACAAGGCGTTTGCCAAATGCGTTCTTCTGACCTCCGTTTCCCTGCCCGCCGGTGTTGAATTCATTGACTCGCGGGCATTTTCCGACAACACCGCGCTTGAAAGAGTCTTTATCCCCGACTCGGTCACGACCGTGGGCGAGTTCCTCTTTATCGGCTGCAAGAGAACAGCGCTCAAGATCTACTGTGGCGCCGCCGCCAAGCCGAATGGCTGGAACACCTGTTACGGCTCCAATGACACGGGCAGTATTGGCGTTCACTTTGACTTTATTTGGGGCTCGACCAACTGACACCGCCTCAAACATAAAAGGACACAGCTTCTTGCTGTGTCCTTTTATGTTGGCGTATTTTTGAGCCCCAGCAAATAATCAACGGATACGCCGTAAAACTCTGCCAAGGCAATCAGCACCGCGCTTGGAATATCAAGCGCGCCGCTTTCATAGCGGGAATAGGTCGGCTGGCTCACGTGCAGAATTTTTGCGACGTCAGCTTGGCTAAGATCCCTATCCTCTCTCAAATCACGAATTCTTCTATACATTTTCATCACCCAAGCACATCATATCTTATGCAAAAAGCGCATATTGACATTTATGCAAAAAACGCATAGAATATACTTGAGGTGATGCGAATTATGCTAAAAACAGCGACTTTTATTGGGCATAGAGACCTACCTGTGCTTGACAATTCCAAAGTCAAAAATTGCATTAGAAGATTGATCGAAGAGCATGGATGTGAAAGATTTCTTTGTGGGGGAATGGGTGATTTTGATAATATGTGTGCACGAACGGTATGGGAGCTAAAACAAACCTACCCGTATATTCAAAATCACCTTGTAATTCCCTACCTTTCCTTTACAGCACAAAATCCTTTTTGTTATGACGAAATTATTTTCCCTGCCGAATTAGAAGGGGTGTATTTCAAGAAATGCATTCTTCTGCGCAACAAATATCTTATCGACCATGCCGATGCTGCTATTTGTTGTATAAATCATTCTTGGGGTGGAGCTTATAAAACATATCTATATGCAAAGAGCAACCACATTCCGATTTTCGATTTGCAACCTTAACCGCCCGCGGCTTCGTACGGCTCTACCAAATTCAGATGCAGAAGCCTCGCGCGTTCCCCTTTTCCCGGCTACGTACGGTTGATTCAAATTTGAGATGAGACGTGCCGATCGTGAGCGAAGGCGTAGTGACCTACGTCGAGCGAGGGAGCGACACGAAAAAAGGACACGCCGTAGCGTGTCCTTTTTGTTCTCGCTCAAATTTGGATCAACCCAATTTTGCGCCGTTGATCTTGATGCCAGGGCCCATCGTCGATGCGATAACGCAGGACTTAATGTACTGGCCTTTTGCAGCGGCGGGCTTTGCCTTGATGATCGCACTAAGCAGGGTCGAGAAGTTCTCGCCAAGCTTTTCAGCGCCGAAGGAAGCCTTGCCGATGGGGCAGTGAATGATGTTGGTCTTGTCAAGACGGTACTCGATCTTACCGGCCTTAGCCTCGGTTACAGCGCGTGCCACGTCGGGGGTAACGGTACCGGCCTTGGGAGAGGGCATCAGGCCCTTGGGACCCAGCACCTTACCCATACGGCCAACAAGGCCCATCATATCGGGGGAAGCGATCACTACGTCGAACTCGAACCAGTTCTCCTTCATGATCTTGTCAACGTATTCCATATCGCCAACGTAGTCAGCGCCTGCAGCCTTAGCGGCCTCAACCTTGTCACCCTTGGTAAGAACGAGGGTGCGCACGGTCTTACCCGTGCCGTTGGGAAGCACTACTGCACCACGAACCTGTTGGTCCGCGTGACGGGAGTCAACACCAAGGCGAACGTGAACCTCAATGGTCTCGTCAAACTTTGCCTTGGAAGTCTGGCAAACGAGGTCAAGAGCCTCGGCAGGATCGTACAATCTGTTCTTTTCAATCAGCTTTGCGCTGTCGGTATATTTCTTTCCCATTGCAGTATCCTCCTTACTCTTCTACTTCCACGCCCATGCTGCGTGCGGTGCCTGCGATCATGCTCATAGCAGCCTCGATAGAGCCTGCGTTGAGGTCGGGCATTTTGGTTTCAGCGATCTTCTTAACCTGCTCCTTGGTGAGCTTAGCAACCTTGGTCTTGTTGGGCTTAGCAGAAGCGGTCTCGATGCCTGCTGCCTTCTTGATCAGAACGGGAGCAGGGGGAGTTTTGGTGATAAAGGTGAAGGAACGGTCAGCATAAACCGTAATTACTACGGGGATGATAAGACCGATATCGTTCTTGGTGCGCTCGTTAAACTCTTTGGTAAATACGGGAATTGCAACACCGTACTGACCAAGTGCAGGACCAACGGGGGGCTGGGGCGTTGCTTTACCTGCGGGCAACTGCAGCTTAATATAGCCCATTACTTTCTTTGCCATTTTAAAATATCCTCCTTAAGTGGTACTATACGGGAAATTGAAAAATTTTTTCCCTCCCACATCAAGATCCTTTTACGCAGGATCAAGCGTTTTCGGGAGCCAGGCAGGAAGCCTCCAGCTCCACAGGCATGTCACGGCGTCCGCGCTTCACAAGCACGGTAACCATTTGATTGTCCTCGGTAATCGACTGCACGGTACCGGTGTAACCCTCGAACAAGCCGGAGGTCACCTTTACGCTGTCGCCCACCGCAAAGGCAAGCGCCACACGCGTTTCCTCAACTTCACCTTCTTCGACACCCTCAAGACCGATCGCGCGCACTTCCTCATCAGAAAGGGGCGTGGGGCGAGATCCGGGGCCTACGAAGCCGGTAACACCGCCGATATTACGTACGGCATGCCAGGTTTCGTCATTCATTACCATCTTGATATATACATAAGAGGGGAAGAGCTTGACCTCTACCTCTTTTTCAACGTCACCCTTTTTCTCGATGACGATCTCGACGGGAATGCGGATATCAAAGATGAGATCGCCAAGACCTCTGTTTTCGATAACCTTTTCAAGACTGGTTTTGATCTTGTTTTCGTAGCCGGAATAAGTGTGCGCCACATACCATCTCGGACCTACGTTCATCTCGTTAATGTTGCTCATTATTTGCCACCCAATAAGTCAACCAGCAAGTACTGACCTTGGAAGAAGGCATAGTCCAACAGACCGATCACAGCAGCAACCACAACGATTGCTACGATCACGAACACCGTGCTACGCCAAACGTTTTTCCAAGAAAACCAAGTAACATTCTTCAGCTCGCGTTTGTATGCGCGAAGCGACTCGGCAAGCTTCTGGCGCTTGACGATGCAAAGCACCGTAACCAGCACCAGCACAACACCGCCGATGATAATGGAAACCAGCGCAAAGGTGGAAATCCCCTCATTTGCGGTTTCGGCAGCATCAGCAGCAGCAACTCCAAGACAGAAGAACGCACAAAGCACAAGACAGGAGACAAGGAACAGCGCGAGACTCTTTTTAGCTTTCATTGTTCTACTCTCCTCACTTTCCTTATTTGGA
>JAFVYZ010000015.1 GCA_017508425.1 Clostridia bacterium
CCTGCGGGGCTGTATCTCATCACGCGTCAGCGTGTATCTCCCTGCGGCTTGATGATATCCAGCCCTACGGGCTGATGATATACCGCAACAAGTTGCGGATGATATACAAGGCTTACGCCTTGATTTATTTACGAAAGTGTGATATAATGGAGTAAAGAAAGTCGGTGATATAATGAGAAATTTTGTTATTAACAATCGATGTGTCTTTTTTCTTCTCATTTTTTCTATATTAATTGCTTTTGGAGTATGGACTATAGATGAAGTAATTTCCATACCCATAATCATTCTTGGGGGCTTCTTATTCCTTGGGTACTCGATCGCTTTTCCTATTTGCTGTGTAATAAATTCGCAAGGAGTTACCATATATTATCTATTTGGTTTTGTAAGGAAAAGAATCGCTTGGAACGAACTAAAGCATATAGAAGATCATCACTCCAAAAGCGGAGTGCTACCTTGGTGGAGAGAGTACCAAATTGCTTATTTCAAAACAAAATTTCCTTTATGGGAAAAAGCGTGTATTCCAAAAACCAAGAAAGTAGTTCAACTGATTAAAAAGTATTATAAAGGGACTATCGAGAAATATGGTTAAATGCAGCCCCTTTTGTTCGCAGTTACCTCTGTTTAGACACCTTTTATCACGTTTAAGGCAATAATAAAAGGGACGCCGAATGGCGTCCCTTTTATTATTTTCCTGTCTTTTCTAACAAGGTTCGGTAAAGGGCAAGCGTTTCCTCGGGGGTTTTTCGGTTTAATACCAATTTGCCGCTTTTCACGGTGAGCACCACTGCGGCATCGCATCCTTCGTAGGTGTAGCGCGTGTGGTTGCCGAGTGTGTCGCTTTCAAAAACACCCATCGAGAGCCTGGGGGAGCCAAATCCGTACGTACGGTAGGCGGGAGCGTCGTTTTCCACGTATTCCACGGCGGTAATGTCGGCATAATTCAGGTCCAAATCGCCGTAAAAGTCGGCCACGACCGAGAGCGACGTATCATCAAGCTGAACCTCAAAATTCCCCGAAAGCGTGACAATGCCACAAAAAACGAGAATCGGCACCAGGATCGCTGCACTGACGATCAGGGCGATCTTCGTTTGCTTTTGAGGACGATAATCGATTTTTTCGGTCTCCCCCTCGGCGAGCTGGCGCTTGTAATAGCGGTAAGAGTAGAGGGTCGGTACAAGGATCATAAGCAGTACCAGGGCCGTGAAGACAATGAAGAAGGGCACGAGCGGCAGGAAGATGGCGGGGAACATCAAAAATCCCGTTGCAACCATAATTTTACCGCCCAAACGGTGGGTGGCGTTCCAGTTTTCTTCGCTGGAGAGCGTCCAATAAATTTTAATGCCGACCGTGTGGTTGCGACGGCATTTGGGCATATAGTTGCCGATGATAATCATAAGAATGCCGAACAAAAGGCCGATTATGGCTTGCATGTTGATCTTCCAACCAAGAGAGATCGCCAGTGTGAGTCCTCCCGTGAATAGGGAGATCGTAGGGCAGATCCAAAAGGTGAGGTGAAGGATCTTTTCACTTTGGTTGTTTCGTTTGTTGTCCCAAAGAGAAAATAGCACGCACACCCAGTGCAGTGCGAGAAAAAAGAGCGAAAAGCCAAGCCCCACAAGGGCAAAGGAACGCAGACCGCCCCTACCGCCGACGGTGTCGAGAAAGGCCGAGTGCTCCGTGATCGGCCGCCAAAAGAGCAGGCCTAAAATAACGGGCAAAAGAATCAGTAGGGAAGAAAAGATCAGCTTGTATTTGTGTTTTTTAATCATGGGTTTCGGCTCCTTTCAGCTCGGCCAGCCACAGTAAAATTTCCTCAAGCACCGAGGCGTTCAGTTCATAATAAATATATTTCCCCTCGCGGCAATCGCGGATGAGGTCGGCTTCCTTTAAAACCGATAAATGTCTTGAGATCGAGGCACCCGTGACCTCAAAATGCGACACAATGTCGCCGGCCGCCATGCGTCCTTTCTTTAAAAGATGCAGGATCTCACGGCGAATGGGGTCGGAGAGTGCGCGAAGGGTTTGCTGTAATGCCATAATACGTCCTTTCTTTTAACATTTAACCTAATTGTTAAATGTAGTATATCACATCGTAAGGGATTTGTCAACAGGGAAATATATGAAAAAGCCCCTTGTTTTTCGCGCGGTGAAGGTTGCGCGAAGGTAAGGGCTTTTTGTTGTAAAATGAAAACCACGCGATAGTCGCGTGGTTCCAAAGAGGCTATTGCCGATGAAGAGAAAGTAAATAGAAATTCAGCGAAGAATGTCCTTGTGTCAAAGCTTGGAGACGCAGTAGCGGAGGGATTGTACGGAGTGCAAAGCGAACAAGAAGCCTTCTCCCACTGGGGGAAGGCTCGTGTCAAAAACTCGTTTACGGGTAGCAAGTAATAATTGCATGGCTGGCAGGCCCACAAAAAGCGCACTCGTGCGCCGCCATGTAGTATCGGCAAAATCGCGTTGCGATTCTTGCCACCAAGAATGCAGTTCTGCATTCTTGGGATAGGGCATATGCCTAAGAATAAAATCCCCCCGCTATGCGGGGGGATTTTATTCTTATTTCTTATACCAGCCCTTGGCGCGTTCAAGTGCTCTGTGCCATTCACGGAGCATGGAATCGCGCTCGGCGGTGGTGATTTTCGGTGCGTAGCGAGCCTTGGCCTTGAAAAGCTCGGCCGCATCCTTCGGACTCGCAAGACCTATTCCGATCGCCGCCGCAAATGCCACGCCGCGTGCAGTTGCCTCGGCAGAAGAGGGAATCTCCAGCGGTATGCCGAGCATATCGGCACTGAATTGCATTAAAAATTCATCGCGCACGGCACCGCCGTCGCATCGCAAAAGGGTCAGGGGAATGCCCGTATCCTTAACCATGGCGGCGGCGAGATCAGCCACTTGGTAGGCGATGCTTTCCTCGGTCGCGCGCACGACGTGCGCGCTTGTAGTACCGCCTGTGATGCCGATCATGAGGCCTGTGGCAAAGGGATCGCGGTGGGGAGCGGAAAGCCCGCTGAAGGCGGGCACAAAGTAAACGCCGCCGTTGTCCTTGACCGATATGGCGAGTGCCGCGCTTTCCTTGGCGGAGCCGATAATACCGAGTCCGTCGCGCAGCCACTGTATGGCGGCACCGGCGATATACACGCCGCCGTCAAGAGCAAAGGTGCGCTTGCCCTCAAATTGCCATGCCACGGTCGGGATCAAGCCGCTTTCGGAAAGGATCGGTGCGTCTCCTGTATTCATCAGCATAAAGCACCCCGTGCCGTACGTGGCCTTGACTGAGCCGCGCACGATGCAGCCCTGCCCGAGGAGGGCTGCTTGTTGGTCGTTTAACAAAGCTGTGACGGGAGCCGTAATGCCCAAAAATGCATCGGGATCGGCATAGCCAAAGCACCCGGCGCTATCCCCGATCTCGGGCAGAATCGCAGGGTCTATGCCGAAAATAGCACAAATTTCCTTGTCCCACGCCCCCGTTTTTAGGTTGTAAAGCATCGTGCGCGAGGCGGTTGAGGCGTCGGTCTTGTGTGCTTTTTTGCCCGTGATACCGTAAAGAAGCCACGCATCCATATTGCCGGCGAAAAGACGGCCTTGGGAATACAGCTCACCGCATTCGGGCACGTTATGTAAGATCCACTCGATTTTGGTGGCACTGAAGTAGCTGTCGGGTATCAGTCCCGTTTTTTCACGGAAAAGGCTGCCGTATTCTTGCTGTAAGGCTTCGGCGCGAGGGGCAGTGCGCTTGTCCTGCCATACGATCGCGGGGGAAACGGGCTTGCCCGTTTCGGCATCCCAAAGCACTACGCTTTCCCCCTCGTGATCGATGCCGATGGCGATGATATCGGAGGGCGAGGCGTTGGCGATCGCCATGGCCTCGGCGGTGGCGGCCCGTACTGCATCAAAAATTTCAACGGGATCGTGCTCCACCCATCCCGCTTTGGGATAAAGCTGCGTGATCTCGCGGTAGCCGCGAGCAACGGGGGAAAAATCAGGATCAAATAAAATGACAGTTACGCCGGTTGTGCCTTGATCAATGCCTAAAATATACTTTCCCATAGATTAAAGCCGACCGTTCAGACGGGCGAGCAGGTCGGGGATTTCAGACAGCGCCTCAATGGTGTGATCGGGCGGCGTTACACCGTCGGGGAAGGGTCTTACGTAAGGGATCCACACGGCGGTGAGCCCCGCTTTTTTTGAGCCCTCCACGTCATTCGTGGGGTGATCGCCCACGTACATCGCCTCATGAGGCGCAACGCCCATTTCGCGGCAAATGGTGTGGTAGGCCGAGGCGTAGGGCTTGCTCTCGGGGAGCGTGCCGCAAATGATAATTTTATCAAAATAGGGGGCAAGCGGGGTGTTTTGCAGCTTGTCCATCTGGCTCTTTTCGCCACCGTTGGTGAGCATGCCGATGAGATACCCCTGCTCGCGCAGGGCAGTGAGGGTCGAAAGCGTGTCCTTCCACAGCGTAATGGTGCGGGGCTGATGGGTGCGGATCACACGCATGTATTCCTCATAAGTGGGGGCTTTTTTGAACACCCCTTTTGCCACCTTTTCTTTATAAACGTCGGGCCAGCCGTGGGGGTAAGCCCCGTCCTTGTCGGCTTGCTTCATACGGGCGAGAAGCTCGTCGTCGCTGAGCGCGTCGTTGATATATTCCGCCATATCCGCCTTGAAGGGGGCAAACATTTTGGTGTAGCTGGCGTCTCTGTCATACAGTGTATGGTCAAAATCAAAAATTACGGCTTTAATCATCGTGCTCGGTCTCCTTTGTATTCTTGCTTTTTCGTGTGATGCCCGACAAGGGGTTGTGGGACATTGCAGCCTGCATATTGGCACTGCTTACGTGTGTATAGATCTGTGTGGTATTTAATTGCTCGTGCCCCAAAATGTCCTTTAGAACACGCACGTCCACCTCGCCCGTTTGGTACATCAGGGTCGCGGCCGTGTGGCGGAGCTTGTGCACCGACAAACGGCGTTCGCCAAGTCCTGCCAGGTCTAAATATTTATAGACCATCCACTGTACCGTTTTGACACTGATGCGGTTATTTTGACCGCTCAAAAACAGGGCCTTCTCCTTGCTCGTTTTGCCGTTTTTCTCGGCCAAGCGTATCGGCAAATATTCGGACAGGGCCGTTTGACAGGCGTCATTCAAATAAATGATGCGCTCCTTGGCTCCCTTGCCCGTGACGCGCAGAGACTGCATCTCGCGATTGATGTCGGTGAGGTTGATGCCGCACAGCTCTGAAACACGCATGCCGCAGTTGAGAAACAGGGTCACAATGGCATAATCCCTCACCACAGTACGGGATCTTTTGTCATTTTTGATGGTGTCAAGCAGCAGTATCGATTCCTCCAGCGACAAGAATTTGGGGAGCGTTTGCTTTTTCTTGGGGGCTTCGATGTCCGCGGCCGGGTTGGCGCGCAGCTGCTTGGTTTTGGTGACCAGGTAACGGTAGAGCATACGGATCGACACCAATTTTCTCGCCTTGGCCGCCCAAAGGTTTTTCCGCACTGTGCCTGTGTATTGCAAAAAGGCATAAATTTCAGTGGTGCGGATCGAGCCGATAAACTCAAGGTCAAGCGCGCGGATGTCGATTGTAAGAAATTCCTCGCTTTCAAGGTCGATCCCCTCGCGGCACGCCACAATGTAGCGGAAGAAGGTGCGAAGGTCAAGGAGGTATTCCGACACGGTCTTCTCGGAGCAGTTTTGGATGCCCGATTTGTATGCTGCAAATTCCTGTACCGCTACGGGCAATTCGTGCAACGGAATGGCGTATTGATGTTTCATAGCTGCTCCTTTCTTTGTGATATTTTGGTGTTATCGGTGCGAAAAATAGAAAATATTTGTTATTGGACTTGCAATAAAGGGCAAAATTCGGTATAATGATAAAAGAATGATGAAAGAGGGAATTGTACAGTGAAAGAATTTTTCAAAAAGTATTCTTACATATCGGTCAGACTGTTTGTCACTCAGTTTGCGATTGCGCTTTTCGGTCTTGGCATGGTGTTTGTCAGCGCGTATGCGGGAAACCAAAAGCTGCGTGTCGGCAGTAGCATCGGAGCCATTGTTTTTTATTTGTTTCTCATTTATGTTCATATGTGGGAAACAGGGGCAAAGGACGGCATTTCGGCCACCGCACGCGGTACGGCGCGCGGCTTGTGGCGCGGCTTTGCCATTGGTGCCGTTGCCAATACGCCGAATTTGATTTTGGCCTTGCTCATTGCCGGCGCAAAGATCAGCGGTGCTGTCGGAAGCCTCGGGCAGGTCGCAACCTCGGTTGCGTTGATGCTTGAGGGTATGTATTTTGGCTTGTTGTCCGTGCAGCTCGGTGAAACGGTGCTTTCGGGCTACGTGGTGTCCTACTTCCTCATCATCCTGCCGGCTGTTTTGGTCGCAGGCCTTGCCTACATCATCGGCAGCTACAATCTGCACGCTACTAATATTTTAATACCAAAGAACAAAGATGTCAAGAACAACGGACGCCCAAAATAAAAAATATTTATAATATAAGCAATTATGAATAAGGAATCCCCGCCGTGCCCGATCGGGCACAGCGGGGATTCTTGCTTTGATGAGGTTTTTGGGAGGAGCATGACGCGAATGTCGCACGGAGCTTTTTTTGTGGAAAATTTCTTCAAAATCAGTGCGTTTTCTTGACCCGTTTTGGTACTTCTACTGTCAGTAGAGCTGCTTTTTTGAAAAATCTACCGCCGGGGAAATGAGTGTATAATCGATTTTCGTGACAGTAGGTTGATTTCGCCGCCTTTTGCCGTATAATGGTCTTGCAAGAAAAAACGGAGGTGTTCTCAAATGAAGGGATTTGCAAAGATCGTTCGCGGCATAACCGTGCCGCCGGTGATGGTAAGTGTGCTTTTTGTTTTACTCTATTTTTATAAAGACGATGTGGTGCCGACGTTGCTTGACCTGATGCTGTCGCTCTTCTTTTTGGCGGTGGTGCCGGCATTGGCCTATCCGTTGCAGGCGGTCGTGCCCGCCTTTCGCCCGGGCGGACAAAAAATGAAAAGGAAGCTCGCGTTTATCCTCTCCTTTGTGGGCTATATTGCCGCGTTTTCGGTTAGCCTTTGGCGTGGCGCGATCCCGAATCTTGTTTATATCGATGCGGTATATTTGTGCTCGGTTATTATTTTAACGGTTATCAACCTGTGCACACCCTGGCATGCGAGCGGTCACGCCTGCAGCTTGGTTGGCCCCATTGCACTCCTTGCCTGCTTTATGGGTGGGTGGGCGATCGTTGGCGGCGCCTTCTTGATCGTGCTTTCCGCCTGGTCCTCGATCTATTTAAAGCGCCATACGGTCCGCGAGTACCTGCTCGGTGCGGCCGCGCCGCTTTTATCCGGGCTTTTCATGTACCCGATCTTCCTGCCGTTGTTTTAAAATTTACGCCTTTTAAAGGGGAGCCCTCGCCGCCGGCGCGAGGGCTCCTTTTTTGGGGAGTAACGGTTAAATTTTGCTTTACTTTTAATCTTAATTGTGGTATACTAATCTTATTAACGAAATGGAGGTCGTCCGGATGAGTGAGAACAAATTTCAACTGAAAAGCAGCTTTTCGCCGACGGGCGATCAGCCCGAGGCGATCAAGGCACTTGTCGCGGGGCTTGACGCGGGCATGCGCTATCAGACGCTGCTTGGTGTCACGGGATCGGGTAAGACCTTTACGATGGCAAACGTGATCGCGAGTGTCAATCGCCCCACTCTGATCCTTGAGCCGAATAAGACACTTGCCGCGCAGATCTGCTCGGAAATGCGTGAGTTTTTCCCCGATGCCGCCGTGGAGTTTTTCGTATCCTACTATGACTATTACCAGCCCGAGGCGTATATCCCCGGCAGGGATATGTATATTGAAAAGGATGCCTCGATCAATGATGAGATCGACCGTTTGCGCCATAGCGCTACCTCGGCACTCCTTGAGCGTCGCGACGTCATTATCGTGGCGAGCGTTTCCTGCATTTATTCGCTCGGTGACCCTGAGGAGTATAAGAGCCTTGTGATCTCGCTGCGCCCCGGTATGGAAATGAGTCGCGATGAGCTGCTTCGCCGTCTTGTGTCGATCCAGTATGAGCGCAGTGACCTCAATTTCCAGCGCAACAAGTTCCGCGTGCGCGGTGATACCGTCGATATTTACCCCGCAGGGTATGGGGAAAATGCCGTGCGCGTGGAGTTCTTTGGCGATGAGATCGAGCGCCTGACCGAATTTCGCGCCGTGACGGGCGAGGTGCTTCGCGATCTTCGCTATTTTGGTGTATTTCCCGCCACGCACTATGCCGTTTCCGCAGACAAACGCGAGGCGGCGCTTGCCGAGATCGGTGCGGAAATGCTCGATCGCGTTGCCTATTTTGAGAGCGAAAACAAGCTCCTTGAAGCCCAGCGCATTGCCGAGCGCACCAAATACGATATTGAGATGCTCCGCGAGGTCGGCTACTGCTCGGGCGTTGAGAACTATTCGCGCATACTGTCGGGCCGTCCTGCCGGCTCCACGCCTTATACACTCCTTGACTATTTCCCCAAGGATTATCTTCTCATCGTCGATGAGTCGCACGTGATGCTCCCGCAGGTACGCGGCATGAGCGGCGGCGACACGGCAAGAAAGAAAAATCTGGTGGATTTCGGCTTCCGTCTGCCGTCGGCATACGACAACCGTCCGCTGTATTTCCACGAGTTTGAGGAGCGCGTTGGACAAGCCATTCTTGTCAGTGCCACCCCAGCCGATTTTGAAAAAGAGAACTCCGCGCAGGTCGTCGAGCAGATCATTCGCCCCACGGGCCTGCTTGACCCTGAAATCGACGTGCGCCCGATTGCGGGGCAGGTCGATGACCTGATGGGTGAAATACGGCTTCGCGCCGCAAAGGGTGAGCGCGTGCTCGTCACGACCCTGACGACCCACATGGCGGAGGATCTCACCTCGTATTTTGAGGAAAACGGCATCCGCGTGCGCTATATTCACCATAACGTCGAAACCATTGAGCGTATGGAGATCATCCGTGATCTGCGTGTCGGAAAATTTGACGTGCTGGTGGGTATTAACCTTTTGCGCGAGGGACTTGACCTGCCCGAGGTGTCGCTGGTGGCGATCCTTGACGCGGATAAGGAGGGCTTTTTGCGCACCGAGACCTCGCTGATCCAAACGATCGGCCGTGCCGCGCGCAACGCCGAGGGCAAGGTCATTATGTATGCCGACAGTATCACAAAATCGATGCGCGTGGCGATCGATGAAACGCGTCGCCGTCGCGCCATACAGGATGCCTACAACAAGGCAAACGGCATCACGCCGAGGACCATTGTCAAGGGCGTGCACGACATCATTGATATCGGTAAAGCGACCGAGGATGCAGGCGGCAAGGGCAAAAAGAAGCTCACGCGCCGTGAGCGTGACAAGCTCATCGAAACACTTACCGCCGAGATGCGCGATGCCGCGAAGCGCCTTGAATTCGAGCAGGCGGCGTTCCTGCGCGATAAGATCAGGGAATTAAGAGAAAGCAAGGAAGATTGATATGTCAAACGAGCTGATTTTAAAGGGCGTCCGCGTCCATAATCTAAAAAATATAGATATCACCATACCGCGTGATAAGCTGGTGGTATTGACGGGGCTTTCGGGGTCGGGTAAATCCTCGCTTGCCTTTGATACCATTTATGCCGAGGGGCACCGTCGCTTTGTCGAGTCGCTCTCCTCTTACGCGCGTATGTTTTTGGGGCAGCTTGACAAGCCCGATATCGATAGCATTGAGGGGCTTTCGCCCGCGATCTCGATCGACCAAAAGACCACCTCGAAAAATCCGCGCTCGACGGTTGGCACCGTCACCGAGATCTACGACTATTTGCGCCTTTTGTACGCGCGCATCGGCGTGCCACACTGTCCTGTGTGCGGTAAGGAGATCCGCCAGCAGTCAAAGGATCAGATCGTTGACCGCATTCTCGCACTCCCAGAGGGCACGCGCTTTATGGTGTTAGCACCCGTTGTGCGCGGGCAAAAGGGTATGCACGAAAAGGTCTTTTCCGATGCGCGCAAGAGTGGCTACGTGCGTGTGCGCGTTGACGGCAGTATGTACGAGCTCTCCGAGGAGCTGAAGCTCGATAAAAACAAAAAGCATACGGTTGAGGTGGTCGTTGACCGCCTTGTTTTGCGCGGCGATATTCGTGCACGTCTTGGCGATTCGGTGGAAACCGCACTATCCCTTGCCGACGGCAATCTTCTCATTGCACCCGTCGCACGCGAGGGGGAGGCGACTCCCGAGGAGCTTGCGTTTTCCGAGAACTATGCCTGTGAGGAGCACGGCATTTCCTTTGGCGAGCTTGAGCCTCGCATGTTTTCCTTTAACAGTCCGCAGGGCGCGTGCCCAAAGTGCGCAGGTCTTGGGCAAATGCGTCGCCTTGCCGTGTATAAGCTGATCCCCGATGACACCTTGTCGCTCTCCGAGGGTGCGATCGCTGTCAACGGCTTTAAGAGTCTTACGGCTGAGGACGGCTGGAACGGCCCGCTTTTTGCCGCAGTCGGCGAGCGCCTTGGATTTTCGATGGATACGCCTGTTTGCGAGTTTACCAAGGCGCAAATGGACGCCCTCATGTACGGAACGGGCAGTGAGCGCTATCACGTGGTACGTTATTTCGGCGGCGAGGCGCACGAGCAGGTCGTGCCCTTTGACGGGTTGGTGCCCATGATCGAAAAACGTATGAATATGAACGGAATAGGGGAGTACTACGACGATTTTATCGAGGATGCACCTTGTCCCGAGTGTGGCGGCAGACGCTTGTCGAAAACCGTGCTTTCCGTGACCGTTGGCGGGCTAAATATTGATGAGCTTTGCAATCTTTCGGTCAAAAAGGCACTTGATTTTGTCAATGCGCTCACCCTGACCGAAACCGAGCAAACCATTGCAAAAGAAATTTTAAAAGAGGTCCGCGCACGCCTTGGGTTCCTCATCAGCGTGGGGCTCGATTATCTCACGCTCGCGCGCCGTGCGGGCACGCTTTCGGGCGGTGAGGCACAGCGCATCCGACTTGCCACTCAAATCGGCTCGTCCTTGATGGGCGTGCTGTATATTCTTGATGAGCCGAGCATTGGGCTGCATCAGCGCGATAACGTCAAGCTGATCCGCACTCTTCAGCGCCTGCGCGATCTTGGCAACAGCGTGCTCGTGGTCGAGCACGATGAGGAAACGATGGAATCGGCGGACTTTATCGTGGATATCGGTCCCGGTGCGGGCATTCACGGCGGTGAGGTCGTGGTGGCAGGCACGCCTGCCGAGGTTATGGCGTGTGAAAACTCCGCCACGGGTGCCTATCTTTCGGGCAAAAAATCGATCCCCGTGCCTCGAAATCGCCGTGTCGGTAACGGCCACGTACTGTCGGTCAAGGGTGCGCGCCAAAACAACCTAAAGAGCATTGACGTGGATATTCCCTTGGGGACGCTCGTGTGTGTCACGGGCGTGTCGGGGTCGGGTAAATCCTCGCTTGTCAACGGTATTCTTTACCCGTATCTTGCACACAAATTAAACCGCGCCGCCGCGTATCCCGGGCCGCACGATGCCATTTTGGGCGCGGAGCATCTTGATAAGGTCATTGACATCGACCAAAGCCCCATCGGGCGCACACCGCGCTCCAATCCCGCAACCTACACGGGGCTCTTTAACGAGATCCGCGACTTGTTCGCGAAAACCCCCGATGCACGTGCACACGGTTATAAAAGCGGCCGCTTCTCCTTTAACGTCAAGGGCGGCAGATGCGAGGCGTGCGAGGGCGACGGCGTGAAAAAGATCGAAATGCACTTCCTGCCCGATGTCTATGTAAAATGCGACGTTTGCCACGGCAAGCGCTACAATCGCGACACGCTTGACGTGCTTTATAAGGGCAAGAGCATTGCCGACGTGCTCGAAATGACGGTGGAGGAGGGGCTTTCCTTCTTCGCGGATATTCCTGCCATTGCGCGTAAGCTTCAAACGATGTTTGACGTGGGACTTGGGTATATCGCGATCGGGCAGTCCTCAACGACGCTTTCGGGCGGCGAAGCCCAGCGCATCAAGCTTGCAACCGAGCTTGCCAAGCGGAGCACCGGTAAAACGATTTATATTTTAGACGAGCCGACGACGGGGCTTCACAGCGCGGACGTCGCAAAGCTCATTTTGATGCTCCAACGCCTTGTTGACGCAGGGAACACCGTGCTTGTCATTGAGCATAATCTTGACGTCATTAAAACCGCCGATCATATCATCGACCTCGGGCCCGAGGGCGGCGAGGGCGGCGGCACGGTGCTTGCCACGGGCACACCCGAGGAGATCGCAAAGGTGCCGCACTCTTATACGGGGCAGTATCTCAAAAAATGGCTCGAAAAGGGGAAAAAGTAACCATGGAATTTGTCGCAACCTGCCTTTTTGGGCTGGAGAAGCAGCTGGGCGAGGAGCTTGATGCCCTTGGTGTCACGCGCATTGAAACGATGGACGGGCGCGTGACGTTTGAGGGCGACCTCCTTGATATGGCACGTGCCAATATGCGCCTGCGCTTAGCGGAGCGCATCTATATCAAGGTGGGCGCGTTTCCCGCGCGTAGTTTTACTGAGCTGTTTGACGGTGTGAGGGCGCTCCCGTTTGAGGAGTATATCGGTGAGGTCGATGCCTTTCCCGTCAAGGGACACGCCATTAAAAGCACGCTTTTTTCTGTTCCCGATTGCCAGAGCATCGTCAAAAAGGCGATCGTGGAGCGCCTGCGCGCCGCGCACGGTGTGACGGTTTTGCCCGAGGACGGTGCGAAATATCAGATTGAATTTTTCATTTTCAAGGATATAGCGACCCTGATGATCGATACCTCGGGCGTCGCACTCCATAAGCGCGGCTATCGCCCCGCGGCAGGTGCCGCGCCCCTCAGGGAAACACTGGGCGCTGCCATTGCCCTTACCGCTCGTCCCCGTACCGATACGCTCATCTGGGACCCCTTTTGCGGCTCGGGCACGATCGTCATTGAAGCCGCGATGATCGAAAAGGGAATTGCCCCCAATACGGGGCGCGTTTTTGCCGCTATGGACTATGATTTTATTGACCATCGCATCTGGCAAAAGGCACGCGAGGAAGCCGAGGATCTCGTAAAACGTGATGGGAAAATCGAGCTTTTCGGCTCGGATATTGATGAAAAGGTGTTGCAGTACGCACGCGAGAACGCGGCACGTGCCGGTGTCAGCGACTGCATCAAATTCTTCCGCCAAGATGCGAGAAAAATCGAAAAGCCCGACCGCCGCGGCACCCTCATTTGCAATCCGCCCTACGGCGAGCGCATGATGGAGCTAAAGGAGGTCGAAGCACTCTACCGCGACATCGGCAAGACCTTTCAGGCCTTCGACCCGTGGCAAATGTATATCCTCACCTCCCACCCCCAGTTCGAGCGCTTTTTCGGTCGCCGCGCCGACAAAAAACGCCGCCTGTATAACGGTATGATCCCGTGTGATCTCTACCAATACTTCCGCCCGAATTTTGCCAAAAAATAACGCACAAACACCGTAGGGGCGATTCACGAATCGCCCGCGATCAGCAAAAATGGGCGATTCATGAATCGCCCCTACATATGACACCAAACAACGCGCAGAATGTGATGTCAACTCGCAGGGCCGGCGCCCACGACAGCCCGCGATCCGCGATGTGCGAAAAAACGCCCCACAGGCATTTTTCCTGTGGGGCGTTTTTAAAATGTTCTATCGCAATAGGGGGATATTATCCAAAGCTTTTGAGATCGGAAAGCTCGCTGTTGATATAGTTGTCCCAATCGCTGCAGGCGCGGATCTGAACCGTAAAGCTCTGGTTGCCTGCATCAAAGGTGTAGTTGGTTCCATAGTGCTCTGCATCAACCATAACGCCATTGATGATGATCTGATAATAAGAGGCATAGATAACAGAATCCCAACTGAGTACCCCGTTCTCGTATGTGATCGTGCTTGCCGCAACGGGGGGGATCTTGGTGGTGTACAGACTGCCCCAAGCTGAGGGGAAGTTGCCCTTCACAGCGCGCACGTAATAGATGTGATAGCCCTCTTGAAATGCAGTAAACTCACACGCGGTCAGCTTTACGATACTGTCGCGGTCGTAATCCAACATAACCTCGTAATACTCCGCGCCGTCAACGGGCGCCCAGGTCAGGGAGCCGTGAGCCGTTACGGTAATTTCGGGGGTGGCGGGGGATAATTTTGTGCAACCCTCAAAGGCATCTGCATGGATATCGATCTCGGTGCTGAGTATGTCAACACGCTCAAGATTTTCACAATTTCTAAAAGCATGCTTGCAAATTTTTGTCACACTTTCGGGGATTGTGATCGAGGTAAGAGCGTCACACCCTGCAAAAGCGTAATCGCAAATTTTTGTAACACTTTCGGGGATCGTGATCGAGGTAAGAGCGGGGCATTCTACAAAAGCACAGATGCCGATGGTGGTAATGCTGTCGGGGAGATTGATTTTTTCAAGAAGCGGTGCTGCCCAAAATCCGATGCCGAATATTTCTGCTGGATCATCATAGGTGATAAAAGAGGGAGCCCCCACGCAGGTTACGGCCTTGCCCTTGTAGGTTGCGGGCACGGTGATCTCTTTGGCATATAACGCCTTGCCGATTCCCACGGCATAGGTGCCGTCGGGTAAAAGGAAAAAGTCAAGCTCTTGCGGGTTTTCTTGATCAGCATTCTTGCCGTCCTCGCCCGGCTCACCCTTTGCACCGGTTGCGCCCTTCAGGCTCTCGAGCCATTCAGCTTCGGTTCCAACAAAGCCGTTTCTCACGGCAATATCGTAGGCAGACTCCGCCTCGCACGCGCAAAGCGTTGCGGCAATGAGCAGCAGCATACACAGTAATGTTAAAAGCTTTTTCATGATGTGCCTTCCTTCTTGTTCTTGGGATAATGTGGCGTGCCACGATTTTAGCATAACATAACTTCTAAAAAATGTCAATCAAAAACCCTTTTAAAAGCGCTTGCTTCGAGCAAATGTAACATTTTACTTTTCTCACTCTCACCCCTTGACATTTTATTATAAAAATAGTATAATAGTAAACTGTAAATTTATATTTAAAGGAGTCCCTGATGTCATTGGATTGCAGTCGGTCGGCACAGCCCCAAACCGCCCTTGATATGATCCCGTATATGGATGCCGTGCGTGCCGTGACGGGCAAAATGCCAGAAAAGCCGCGTTGCTTTGTCCTGACCTTTGGCTGTCAGCAAAACGTAGCGGATAGTGAAAAGCTCGCAGGTATGGCTGTGGATATGGGCTATCAGATCATCGATATCCCCGAGGGGGCCGACCTCATACTCGTCAACACCTGCGCGATACGCGAGCACGCCGAGCAAAAGGCTTTGTCGGTTGTGGGGCAGTACAAGCACCTAAAAGAGAAAAATCCCGCGCTCATCATCGGCATTTGCGGCTGTATGGTGGCGCAGGAGCACCGCCGTGAGGAAATTAAGAAAAGCTACCCTTACGTCAGCTTCGTGCTTTGCACCTCCGTTCTTTACCGCTTGCCGCAGTATCTTGCCGAAGTGATGGAAAAGGGCAAGCGCATCCTGCGCGGCGAGGAGGAGCATACCGTGGCGGAGGGCGCGCCCATTCGGCGAGAGAGCACCTACCGCGCGAGCGTGAGCATCATGTACGGGTGCAACAATTTTTGCTCCTACTGCATCGTGCCTTACGTGCGCGGACGTGAGCGCAGCCGCGAGCCTGCAGCAGTCATCGCTGAGGTCAAGGACTTGGTCGCGCGTGGCTACAAGGATATCACCTTGCTTGGGCAAAACGTCAATTCCTACGGCAAGGATCGCGCGGACGGCTACGCGTTCCCCCAGCTGCTTGCCGACCTTGATAAGATCGAGGGGGATTACACGCTCCACTTTATGACCAGCCACCCGAAGGACGCCACGCGAGAGCTCGTTGACGTGATGGCGGCAAGCCGCCACGTCGCGCACAGCTTCCACTTGCCCCTGCAAGCGGGGAGCGACCGAATTCTCACCCTCATGAACCGCCACTACGACTGCGCGAAATACCTTGACATTCTCGACTATATGCGCGAAAAAATGCCCGATATTGCCGTCACGTCGGATATTATCGTGGCGTTCCCCACCGAAACCGAGGCTGAATTTGAGCAAACCCTTGCGATGCTCCGCCGTGCGCGCTTTGATATGATCTATTCCTTCATCTACTCACCGCGAAAGGGTACACCCGCGGCAAAAATGGAGGGGCAGCTCCCCCACAGCGTTTCCGCCGACCGCATGGGGCGCCTGCTCGCGCTGCAAAACGAGATCGCCGATGCCGCCAACTCCCGATTGGTGGGTGGAACGGTGCGCGTGATCTCGGAGGGCGTGAGCAAAAACGACGCAAGCGTTTATACCGGTCGCACCGATCAAAATAAAATCGTATTTTTCAAAGAACCCGTACCCGAGGGGGAATGGGCATTCGTAAAAATAGACCGCGCCGCCGCCTTTGCGCTGTACGGCACAGTCGAAAAATAATTTTAGCAAATATCCCACCACCGTGTCATTCTGAGCGTAGTCGAACCCGTAGGGCGACGGCTGTGCCGTCGGAATCTCGGTGGTGAAGAGAAACAATTCAGAACAGGAGAATGAAAAATGGAAATTTTTGAACTGGCCGCTGAGCTCGGCAAGAAACTGGGTGAGGATGCACGCATCAAGCGCCTCAATGCCGCACGCGAGGCGTACGAGAACGAGGATAAGATCATGGAGCTGTCAATGGAGTACGCTGTGCAGCAGCAGGCACTCCAGCAGGAGGCCGTGAAGGAGGACAAGGACGACGCCCTCATCGAGAGTCTCAATGCCCGCGTGGAGGAGATCTACAACGAGATCGTATCCCTGCCTGCATACGTCGAGCTTGAGACCGCACAAAACGAGGTCACCGAGCTGATGCAACGCGTAAACGACACCATCAACGCCCAGATGATGGGCGAGGAGCCGGGCGGCTGCACTCACAACTGCGCCACCTGCGGCGGTTGCCACTAAAACTGTATTTTGTAGGGGCGATTCACGAATCGCCCGACATCTGCGATACCCCAAAAACCACCAAAAGGAGAGCCCGTTATGACACCCATGATGGAGCAGTATTTCGAAATCAAAAACAAGTACAAGGACTATCTCGTATTTTACCGTCTTGGGGACTTTTACGAAATGTTCTTTGACGATGCAAAGCTCGCCTCGCGTGAGCTGGAGCTGACCCTGACGGGCAGGGACTGCGGTGAGGCCGAGCGCGCGCCGATGTGCGGCGTACCGTTTCACAGTGCGGAGGGGTATATCGCAAAGCTGATTGAGAAGGGCTACAAGGTTGCCATTTGTGAGCAAATGGAGGATCCATCCAAGGCCAAGGGGCTTGTCAAGCGAGATATTGTGCGTATCATCACCCCCGGCACACTTCTTGAGCCCGGGATGCTCTCCGAGCAAAAAAACAATTACCTTTGCGCCGTATCCTTGGAGGGGCAGACCTTTGGCCTTGCCTTTGCCGATGTTTCAACCGCTGAGGTCTATGTGACCGAAATTTCGGGCGACAATAAGTGGGCACGGCTACAAAGTGAGGTCGGCACATATGCGCCGAGCGAGGTGATCGTGGACCTGCCGCGGACTGCCTGCGCCGATTTTTCCGAGTTTGTCACCTCGCGCGTCGGCGCGATGCTCTCGGCGGGTGAGCGCGATCGCTATGATTTCGATGTAGCCCTTGAGGCCGTCAAAGCGCAGTTCGGTGACGCACTCCCCTCGGGCCTTGAGCATTCAAGAGCCTCTCTTTGCGCGGCGGGTGCTTTGCTCCATTACATCGCCGATATGCAGCGCGGCGACATTTCCTACATCAAAACGCTTCACGTTTATACCGACGGGCAGTATATGGATATGGATATCAATACCCGTCGCAATCTTGAGCTTTCGGAAACGATGCGCTCCAAGGAGAAAAAGGGAACGCTTTTGTGGGTGCTTGACCGCACCAAAACCGCACCCGGTGCGCGTTTGCTCCGTTCCTATATTGAGCATCCGCTTCTGTCGGTGTCGGAGATCACCAAGCGCCAAGGGGCTGTCTTGGAGCTTTTCTCGAATTATATGCTCCGCGAGGATCTCGCGGCGTGGCTTTCAAACGTACTTGACCTGGAGCGCCTTCTCACGCGTATCGTCTATGGCACGGCAAACGCAAAGGATCTGCGCGCCGTTGCCACCACGGTGGCGGTGCTGCCCGAGGTGCGCCGCTTGCTTGAAAATTGCCGCGACAAGGAGCTGCACCGCATCTTTTGTGAGCTTGACGACCTTACCGATATTCACGCCCTCATTGACAGTGCGATCACCGAAAACCCCCCCTTCGTGGTACGCGAGGGCGGCATGATCCGTGAGTGCTTCAACGCCGATGTTGATTACCTGCGGTCCGTGATGACCGACGGCAAATCTTGGATCGAGCGCGTCGCCGCCGAGGAGCGCGAAAAAACGGGCATTCGTACGCTCAAGATCGGCTATAACAAGGTGTTTGGCTACTATATTGAGGTTTCAAAGTCCTTTATCGACCAAGTGCCCGATACCTATATCAGAAAACAGACCCTCACAAACGGTGAGCGCTACATCACCGAGGAGCTCAAGGATATGGAAGCAACCATCCTCGGTGCTGCCGACAAGGTTTGCTCACTTGAATATGAAATTTTCAGCGAGATCCGCGCCAAGGTTGCCGATGCCGCCGATCGTATTTCCCGCGTGGCAACGCGCTTAGCGGAGCTTGACGTGTATCTTTCCTTCGCCGACGTCGCGGCAAGAAATAAGTACGTTTGCCCCGAGGTCGATAACGGCGATGAGATCTCCATCAAGGACGGCAGGCACCCCGTGGTCGAGCAGTTCGTAAAGGACACTTATTTTGTCCCGAACGACGCATTGCTTGACACCCGCCTGAACCGCGTGATGCTGATTACAGGTCCTAATATGGCAGGTAAATCCACCTATATGCGTCAGGTGGCGCTCATTGTCCTGATGGCGCAGATCGGCTCCTTCGTGCCGGCCGCCTCGGCGCACATCGGCATTGTTGATAAGCTGTTCACGCGCGTGGGCGCGTCCGACGACCTGGCCTCGGGTCAATCCACCTTTATGCTGGAAATGAACGAGGTCGCATATATCCTTAAAAATGCCACCAAAAAGAGCCTGATCATCTACGACGAGGTCGGGCGAGGCACCAGTACCTTTGACGGCATGAGCATTGCCCGTGCCATTGTCGAATACACGAACAGCAAAAGGATCGGGGCTAAGACCCTGTTTGCTACGCATTATCACGAGCTGACCTCTCTTGAAGCCGAGCTTGAGGGCGTGGTGAACTACAACATCGCCGCCAAAAAGCGCGGGGATAGCATTACGTTCCTGAGAAAGATCGTGCGCGGCTCGACCGACGACAGCTACGGTATTGAGGTCGCAAAGCTGGCGGGAGTTCCGAATGAGGTCATTCGTCGCGCCAAGGAGGTGCTTGCCACTGTGGAGGATACGGCAAGAGCACTTCGCGCCCCCGAGCGCGAAGTGGCCCCCGTGGACGACACCCTCATTTCCATTGAGGATCAAATGAGAGAGCAGGTCATTGAGATGCTCAAAAATACGGATATGAACACCCTTTCGCCTTACGAGGCCATGGCCTTTTTGTTTGAGCTCAAAAAACGCCTGCAATAATCAAAACATTCAAAGGAGGTAACACATGGGAAAAATTAACGTGCTTTCCTTTGCCGTTGCCAATCTTATTGCTGCGGGTGAGGTGGTAGATCGCCCCGCCTCGGTCATTAAGGAATTGCTTGAAAACGCGATCGATGCGGGCGCCACGCGCGTCACGGTCGAGATCCAGCACGGCGGCATTACCTTTATGCGTGTAGCCGATAACGGCTGCGGTATGTCACCCGAGGATCTGCCCGTGGCCATTCGCCGCCACGCGACGAGTAAAATCAAAGAAGCCGCCGATCTTGACGGCATTGCCACGCTCGGCTTTCGCGGCGAGGCGCTTGCCGCCATTGCGTCGGTCAGCAACCTTCGCATCATCACACGCACATCCGATGCCGCGTTCGGCACCTGCCTTTCGGCAAAGGCGGGTGAGGTCGTTGATATCAGTGAGCAGGGCGCGCCCGTGGGCACGACGGTGATTGTCGAAAACCTTTTCGGCAACGTGCCCGCACGCCGAAAATTTCTCAAAAAGGACGTCTCCGAGGCGATCGCCGTCAGTACGTATGTAGAAAAAATTGCATTATCGCGCCCCGATAACGCCATTCGCCTTATTATCGACGGCAATATGAAGCTCGATACCGCAGGCGACGGGGAGTTAAAGTCGGCCATGTATGCCGTGTTCGGCCGTGATTTTGTGTCGAAAATGATTCCTGTCAAGGGGTCGGGTGAGGGTGTGTCGGTCGAGGGCTTTATCAGCCGCCCCGATCACGTGCGCCCCAAGCGCAATTATGAAAACTTCTTCATCAATGGCCGATATGTGAACTGTCGCACGGCAGTGGCGGCGCTGGAGCAGGCCTACGTTTCCTTTTGTCCGCCCGAGCGCTTTCCTTGCTGTGTGCTGAATATTACCATCAATCCGGCGGCGGTTGACGTCAACGTCCATCCTGCAAAGCTCGAGGTCAAATTTTCAAACGAGCGTCCCGTGTTTGAGGCAGTCTATGCCGCCGTGCGCACCGCACTTGAAAATGACGATACGCGCCCCGAAATGAAGTTGAACACGGCACCCCCCTCCGCCGTCAATGCCTTTGTGCCGATCGAGGAGGGAAGACGTGAGGGACTTTCGGCCCGTCAGATCACCATTGATCATACGCCCCAACGCCCTGCTGCTTCGTCGGCCTTCTCCCATATGAGTGCCGCCGATTATGCCAAAAAATACGCGGGTGGAGGCAGTGGCAGCATGACACTTTCCTCGCCGAGCCTCTATCGCCCGCACGGCGATGCGCCCGCCGCATCAAAAAATAACGCATCAGACCCGGTAGGGGCGATTCACGAATCGCCCGTAATGTCCAACGCTCAACGCTCGATTGAGCAGCCGCCCGTAGGGGCGATTCACGAATCGCCCGAGTTTTCCGAAGTGCCTACCGCCACCCCCGTGTGGCGCATTATCGGCGAGGCGTTCCATGCTTACGTTTTGGTGGAGTGTGACGATAAGCTGCTCCTGATCGACAAGCACGCCGCACACGAGCGTGTGCTCTTTGAGGAGCTCCGCGCGCGAATGAAAACGCGTGTGGATGCCACGCAGCTCCTGCTTTTACCGCTTTCTCTTTCGGTTTCTCTTGAGGATGCGGCACTCCTTGACGCCTATCGCGCCGAGATCGAGTCGGTCGGCTTTTCCTTTGCGGTGAGCGATCACTGTGTCGAGGTCCGCGAGATTCCCGAGGGGCTGAAGCCCGGTGAGGCAGGCGAGCTTTTGCTTTCGCTTCCCGTTACGCTTGCCGAGGGCACGGGCAAGGCAAATCTTGCACGTGATATCCTTTTTGAAAGGGCACTTTATCAAGGGGCTTGCAAGGCGGCGATCAAGGCAGGACGTGAGTATCCGCCCGAATATGTTGAGTGGCTCGTTAAAAAGCTCATGGACCTGCCCGACATCACCGTCTGCCCGCACGGCAGACCTGTGGCGATGGTGCTCTCTCACGCCCAGATCGACCGACAGTTCAAGAGATAAGCTGCGCAATACTGCGTTGCTCCTCAAAAGCGACCTCGACGAGCGCCAAGCTCGCCTTCACCCGCTTTTTGCGGTGCGCCTTGTCTTGCTTGCTTATCTTCCGAATGAGTAAAATGCTGATTAACAAAATCATGGGTCAAGCTGTATTCTTGACACCGAAAGGAACAAAACATGTCAAATTACGAGGTTAAGGCGCGCGACGGACGCGCGCGGCGCGGTGTGTTGCATACTGTGCACGGGGATATCGAAACCCCCGTATTTATGAACGTTGGCACGTGTGCCGCCATCAAGGGCGGTGTATCGACCGTTGAGCTCGAGGAGATCAACTGCCGCGTGGAGCTCTCGAACACCTATCACCTGCATTTGCGCCCGGGCGACGGGCTCATTCGCGATATGGGTGGGCTTCACAAGTTTATGAACTGGAAAAAGCCGATCCTTACCGACAGCGGCGGATTTCAGGTATTTTCGCTCTCGCCCCTTCGTAAGATTACCGAGGAGGGCGTGCACTTCGCCTCTCACATCGACGGCAAGCGCATTTTTAAGGGACCTGAGGAGAGCATGCAGATCCAGTCTAATCTTGCCTCAACCATCGCTATGGCCTTTGACGAGTGCATCGAAAACCCCGCCCCTTATGACTATGTAAAGGAGTCGATCGCACGCACCTACCGCTGGCTGGTGCGCTGTAAGGCGGAAATGCAGCGCCTGAATAGCCTGCCCGATACCATCAACCGCCACCAGATGCTTTTTGGTATCAACCAGGGCGGCACGTATGAGGATCTGCGTGTGGAGCATATGAAGATGATAGCCGACCTTGACCTTGACGGCTATGCCATCGGCGGACTTGCCGTGGGTGAGGAAACCGAGGAGATGTATCGCATCATTGACGTGGTCGAGCCGCATATGCCCGAGGATAAACCCCGTTATCTCATGGGCGTGGGCACGCCCTGCAATATCCTTGAGGCGGTGCACCGCGGCGTCGATTTCTTTGACTGCGTGATGCCCTCTCGCAACGCACGCCATGGCAGTCTTTTCACGTGGCAGGGCAAAATTACCCTGATGAACGCAAAATATGCGCGCGACGACCGTCCCATTTCCGAGGGGTGCCAATGCCCGACGTGTAAGAATTACTCGCGCGCCTACGTGCGCCACCTCTTGAAGGCGAAGGAGTCGCTTGGTATGCGCCTTGCCGTCACGCATAACCTTTATTTTTACAATGAGCTCACGCAAAAGATCCGCGATGCGCTTGACGGCGGTTATTTTGAGAGCTTTTATCAGAAATATCGCACCGTGCTCGGGGAGCGCAACCCCGACTAAAAGCGCGACAGCGCGGTTATAATGAAGATGAAAATTCCCCTTAAGGAGTTTATATGATAGCAAAAGAATTACTCGGCGAGCTGTTATCGATCGCCGTATCCACGGGTGGTGACTTTGCGGAGGTCTTTGCCGAGCGCGAGCACGCCACCCGTATCCATCTTGTTTCCGAGAAGGTGGAGGCGATTCGCGATCAGGTGATCGCGGGCGTTGGTATCCGTGTGTTCTCGGGCACGAAAACCTACTATGCTTCAACCTCAAACACCACGCGCGAGGGGCTGCTCGCTTGTGCCGCCGCCGTGGCGGGGGCTGTTGGTGAGGTGGGGCAGAAGCGTCACATTTCGCTCACCCCCGATGCCATTGCAAAGCGCCATACAGTCAAGCGTTACCCCGATGACGTACCCACCAAGGAGAAAACCGATATTTTGCGTGAGGCGTGTACCGCCGCGCGCGCGGTTGACGAGCGCATCTCGCAGGTTGACGGCACCTATCTTGACAGCGACCGTGCCATTCTCGTTGCCAACACCGAGGGGCTTTGCCGTGAGGATCGCAAGGTGCGCACGCGTCTTGTCGTGTCTGCTGTGGCAAGTGCCGCAGGTGAAAATCAGTCGGGCTTTTACGGCCCCGGTGGCGGCGTTGGTATGGAGTTTTTTGATAACGTCTGCCCGAGGAGCGTCGGTGAGCGCGCCGCAAGGCAGGCGCTGACCAATCTTAGTGCTGCATACTGTCCCGCAGGTACGATGACAGTGGCGATCGAGAACGGCTTTGGCGGCGTTATTTTCCACGAGGCTTGCGGACATTCGCTTGAGGCGACCTCGGTTGGCATCGGTGCTTCGCAAATGGCAGGAAAATTGGGGCAACAAATTGCCAATCCCAAGGTGACCGCCATTGACGACGGCACGATCCTCGGCGGCTGGGGCTCTTATCACGTTGACGATGAGGGCACGCCCGCGACGCGAAATGTTCTCATTGAAAACGGCATTCTTAAAAATTATATGATCGACCGCTTGGGCGCGCGGCGCTTAGGGCTCCCCATGACGGGGTGCGGCAGGCGAGAGAGCTATGCGTATGAGCCCACCTCGCGTATGACCAACACCTTTATTGACAACGGTCCCGATAAAAACGAGGATATCATCGCCTCGATCGAATACGGGCTTTACGCCAAGGAAATGGGCGGTGGGTCGGTGAATCCCTTAACGGGCGAGTTTAATTTTGCCGTCAAGGAAGGGTATATCGTCAGAAACGGCAAAATATGTGAGCCCGTGCGCGGTGCCGCACTCATCGGCAAGGGGTCGGAAATTTTGCAGGATATTGATATGGTCGGGCAGAATTTAAAAACGGGGCAGGGTATGTGCGGGTCCTCAAGCGGCACCGTTCCCACCGATGTCGGGCAGCCCCTCATTCGTGTGCGTAAGATTACGGTAGGAGGTCGCTGATGAGCTTTGAGGAAATAAAAAATATTTTATTTGAAGCCGCAAGGGCACACGGGCTTACCGAATATGACGTCTATTACCGTATGGCAACGGACCTCTCAGCCGATGCCTTGAATCACGAGCCGAACGCCTCGTCGTTCGGGTCCTCGGGGGGCGTTTCCTTCCGCTGTGCCAAGGACGGCAAGATCGGCGCGGCATCCACCGAAATGCTGGAAGAAAGCGAGCTTTTGGCGCTCGTGCCGCGCGCCATAGCCAATGCGGCGCTGCTTGACGCCGATGAGGAGCCGATCTTCTATCGATCGTGTGATGGTGATACCTATGGCACTGTCACCGAGGAGAAGCCCTCGCTTCCAACTGCCACAGATCTTCGTCACGCGGCAATGGAGCTGCAGGATCGTATCTATGCCGCCTCGGACCTTGTTTCGGACGGTACCGAAACGGCGGCAGGTGCCCTTGAGATCAGCGTGTGCCTTGCCAATTCAAAGGGGCTTTCGCTCTCGCACACCGCCGCGATGCGCTATGCGTACGCCGAGGCGGTGATCAACGACAAGGGCGAGCCCTCGTTTGGAAGGGCTGTGACAAGTGAGCTTGATGCCGCAAGATCGGGTATCGCCGAAAAGGCCGTTGCCGAGGCGATCGCACGCCTTGGCGGTAGCCCCGTGAAAACGGGCAAATATAAGGTCGTCTTTTCCGCCAAGCAGGCGCGCGCGCTATTCGGCACGTTTTCGGGCATTTACAGCGGCAAAAAGGCAATGCTCGGGCTCTCGCTCCTCGCGGGCAAGGAAAACACCGAGATCGCTTCTCCCGTCTTAACCATTTATGACGATCCCTTTTATCCCGGCAACACCATGCAAATGCCCTTTGATGCGGAGGGCGTGCCTACCGCGAAAAAGGTGCTTGTTGAAAACGGCGTGCTGAAAACTCTCTTGTACGACCTTGCCACCGCAAAAAAAACGGGGCATACCACCACGGGCAATGCCACGCGCGGCTCGTATGCCGATCCCGTTTCGATCGGTAGCTTTTGCCACGCAGTTGCCCCGGGTAACGCCACGCTTGACGAGCTTTTCCGCGAGATGGGCGAAGGGCTTTATATCACCGAGCTCAAGGGCATGCACGCAGGGTGCGATGCCGTGACGGGCGATTTTTCGATTGAGAGCGCGGGCTTTGCCGTGAAAGATGGGAAGCTTGCAGGCGCTGTGAAGGCCTTTACCATCGCCGGTAACTTTTTTGAGCTTCTTAAAAATATTGCGGCGGTCGGCTGTGAGGTGGAAACCGGGATGAGTGGATTTTCCACCGTTGCCGCACCCCCGATGCTCGTGCTTGACGTTTCGGTCGCGGGTGAAGAATGACGATAAAGATCAGAGGAATATTATGCAGACGATTAAAAAACTGATTGCAGAAAAATTAAAAGAGGGGATCTTATCCCTTGGCGCACCTGAGGCGCCTGAGGTGGCCGACCTTTCCACCATGCTTGAATATCCGCCCGATGAAAATATGGGCGACCTCGCGCTCCCTTGCTTTAAGCTCTCGCGCACGCTTCGTCGCGCGCCTGTGCAGATCGCGGCGGCACTCGCCGATTGCCTTGGCGACACCGTGTGCGTTGAAAAGGCCGAGGCGGTAAACGGGTATCTTAATATCACCGTTTCCAAGGAATATCTTATTAGCAACGTCCTTTCGGGTATCCTCGCGGCGGGCGAAAAATACGGCTCATCCGAGGTTGGTCGCGGCAAGACCGTTGTGCTTGACTATTCGTCTCCGAACGTTGCCAAGCCCTTCCATATCGGGCATCTTGGCACGACCGTGATCGGTCATGCCCTCAAAAAGCTGCACGAGTTCCACGGCTACGAGTGTGTTGGCATCAACTACCTTGGTGACTGGGGCACGCAGTTCGGCAAGCTCATCGTTGCCTACAAAAGGTGGGGCAACAAGGAGATGATCGAGCAGGGCGGCATTGACAAGCTCGTGGAGCTCTACGTGAAGATCAATAACGCGATTTCGGGTAACGCCGAGCAGGGCATCGAGGCTGATCCCGCCCTCGGTGACGCGGCACGCGCCGAGTTCAAAAAGCTTGAGGACGGCGACGAGGAAAATCTCGCACTGTGGCGTTGGTTTATCGATATCAGCCTTGCCGAGTACGAAAAGACCTACAAGCAGCTCGGTATCACGTTTGACAGCTACAAGGGCGAGAGCTTTTATACCGATAAAATGCCCGCTGAGGTCGCGAAGCTCCGCGATAAGGGGCTTCTCAAGATCGATGACGGTGCTTCCATCGTTGATCTCGAGCCCTACGGTATGCCCCCGTGCTTGATCCTGAAGCGCGACGGCTCAACGCTGTACCCCACGCGTGACATCGCCGCCGCCGTGTACCGTAAAAACACTTACGACTTTGACAAGGCAATCTACGTCACGTCCGCAGGGCAGAGCCTGCACTTTGCACAGTGGTTCAAGGTCGTGGAGCTGATGGGCTACGACTGGCACGAAAAATTGGTGCACGTGCCCTACGGTACGGTCAGCATCAACGGTGCAAAGCTTGCAACGCGCACGGGTAACGTGGTGCTCTTGAAGGATCTGTTCCGCGCCGCGATCGAGGAGGTCAGCGCCATTATGACCGAGAAGAACCCCGATATTGAAAACAAAGCGGAGATCGCCGAGGCTGTCGGTGTTGGCGCGATCGTCTTTTATTACCTCTCGAACAGCCGTATTAAGGACATTAACTTTGTCATGGAGGATGCCCTCAATTTTGACGGCAACACCGGCCCTTACGTGCAATATACCTACGCGCGTACCTGCTCGGTCTTGCGCCGTGCCGAGGGTGAGGGGGACAGCGCCCCGCTTGCCATCACCGCACCCGACGAGGCGGCGCTCCTTAAGGTGCTTGCCAAGTTCCCCGAGCGCGTCAGTGCCGCCATTGCGGATTATGAGCCCTCGGTCATTACACGTTATATCCTTGACGTGTCAGCGGCGTTTAACCGCTTTTATCATAACTGCCAGATCCTGAATGCCACCGATCCCGCCGTTCGCGCCACGCGCGTGGAGCTCACCCGTGCCACCAACGTGGTGCTCGGCAACGCATTTCCGCTGATCTGCCTCAAGAAAATGGAAAAAATTTAATCTATAGGAGTAAAGATATGTCAGGACATAGCAAATGGGCGAATATTAAGCACAAAAAAGAAAAAACCGATGCACAAAAGGCAAAGGTGTTTACCAAGATCGGCAAGGAGATCGCCGTTGCCGTAAAGGCGGGCGGCGGCGACCCCAACTCGAACTCGAAACTGAGAGACCTCATTCAAAAGGCAAAATCCAACAACGTCCCCAACGACAATATTGAGCGCATCATCAAAAAGGCGATGGGCGCGCAGGGCGAGGATTACGAGGAAATTACTTATGAGGGCTACGGCCCCGGCGGTGTCGCGGTGATCGTGGAAACCACCACCGACAACCGCAACCGCACGGCGGGGAACGTGCGTTCCTATTTTAACAAGTACCACGGTAATATGGGCACCTCGGGGTGCGTGTCGTTCCTGTTTGAGGAGAAGGGCGTCATTATCATAAATAATGAGGACGGCGACATCGACGAGGATAAGCTGATGGAAACCGCACTTGAAGCAGGTGCTGAGGACTTTGCCGCAGGGGATGGGGTGTTTGAGATCTACACCGTGGTCGATGACCTTTATGAGATCAAGGAAGCACTCGAAGCCGCAAAATACCCGATCCTGTCGGCAGAAAAGGATAAGATCGCCTCGACATCGGTTGAGCTTACAAACCCCGACGACATCAAGTTTATGGGGCTTCTTATCGACATGCTTGAGGATGACGATGATGTGATGAACGTGTATCACAACTGGGATAACTAAATTTAAAAAGAGCTTCGGCACAGCCGAAGCTCTTTTTGTTTATGCTTTTGCAAATTGACTTTCGTAAAGCACCTTATAAAAGCCGTCCTGTTGAAGGAGCGCGTCGTGCGTGCCTTGCTCAACGATGTTGCCGTCACGCATCACAAGGATCAGGTCGCTCTCGCGAATGGTCGAGAGGCGGTGCGCCACCACAAAGCTGGTGCGCCCCGCAGTCAGCTTCGCAAACGCTTTTTGAATGCGGATCTCGGTGCGCGTGTCGATCGACGAGGTTGCCTCGTCAAGGATCAGCAGGGGCGGTGTCAAGAGCATCAAGCGGCTGATGCACAGCAGCTGCTTTTGCCCTTGCGAGAGGGACCCACCCCCCTCGCCGAGCACGGTGTCGTACCCCTCGGGCAAGCGCTTGATAAAGCTGTGTGCGTGCGCCGCCTTTGCGGCGGCAACGATCTCCTCGTCGGTGGCATCGGGCTTCGCGAACGCGATGTTTTCGCGCACCGTACCCGCGAAAAGCACGGTATCCTGCAGTACCATACCGATCGACTCACGCAGGCTCCTTCGCGTCATATCGCGAATATCCACGCCGTCGATGCGGATCGCACCCTCATTGACGTCGTAAAAGCGCATTAAAAGGTTGATCACCGTGGTTTTGCCGCACCCCGTGGGGCCCACGATCGCCACGCGCTCGCCGGGCGAAACGCGCACGTTCATGTGCTCGATAAGGGGCTTTTTGGGGGTATAGGAGAAGGATACGTCGGCAAATTCCACCGCGCCCTTCGGGGCGGTGAGCACGGCGGCATCCGTCTTGTCGGGGGTCTCCGTCGGGGCGTCAAGCACCTCGAAAATGCGCGCGGCGCAGGCAAGCGCATTTTGCAGCTCTGTGACGACCCCCGAGATCTCATTAAAGGGCTTTGTGTATTGGTTGGCGTATGCGAGGAAGCACGAGAGCTCACCAACCGTAATCGCCGTGCCGCCGGAGCCAATGGCAAGCAGCGCCCCCGAAAGAGCCACGCCCGCATATACAAGGCTGTTGACAAAGCGCGTGGAGGGGTTGGTGATCGAGGAGAAGAAGGTGGCATCAAGCGACGCCTTGCGGTATTGCTCGTTAAGCTCGCCGAAGCGAGAGAGCATCACCTCTTGTTGTCCGAAGGCATACACCACCTTGTGTGAGCCAATGGCTTCCTCCATCAGTGCCGTTTGCTTGCCGCGAATTTCGCTTTGCTTTTTGAACATATGGTAGGTGCGCTTTGCAATAAAGGCGGCAACAAAGAGTGAAATGGGGGTAACGAGCACCACCACCAGCGTGATGCCGGGGTGGATAAAGAGCATAAACAGGAGCGTGCCGACGATGGTCATCACACCCGTGAAAAGCTGGGTAAAGCCAAGCAGTAGTCCGTCGGAGAACTGATCAACATCAGCGATGACGCGGCTGACGATATCGCCCGTTTTCCTCGTGTCAAGATAAGAGAAGGGCACCTTTTGCAAATGACGGAAGGCGTCGTTTCGAATGTTGCGGACGATCCCAAAGGTCATTTTGTTGTTACAAACATTCATCAGCCACTGGAAAAGGGCGGTGGCGACAATGATGAGTGCGGCGGTTTTGAAGATCGTGAAAATGCCGTCAAAATCGACCGCACCTTCCGAAACGATCAGGTCAATGGCGTCGCCAATGAGGACAGGCAGCCAGAGCGTGAGGGCAACGGTGGCAAGGGATAACAGCAGGGAAAGGAAGAGATAAGCGCGATAACCCTTCAGATAGGAGAGCACACGGCGTGCCGTGCCCTTGGGGGCTTTGTTTTTGACCTTGCTCATACCATCACCCCCTCACTGCCAAATTGCGATTCGTGGATCTCGCGGTAAATAGGACACGCAGTCATCAGCTCGTCGTGCGTGCCGATCCCGACTGCCACACCGTCGTCAAGCACCACGATGCGATCGGCGTGCGAGAGCGACGCTGTGCGCTGGGATACGATAAAGACCGTCGGGTGGTAGGGGAGTGCGGCAATGGCTTTTCGCAGCGCCGCATCGGTTGCGTAGTCAAGGGCTGAAGCACTGTCGTCAAGTATCAGGATCTCGGGGCGGCGGCAAAGGGCGCGCGCGACTGTCAGGCGTTGCTTTTGACCGCCCGAGAGGTTGCGTCCGCCTTGCTCGATGACGAAATCAAGCCCACCCTCCTTTTCTTCTACAAAGGAAAGTGCTTGCGCGGCAAGGAGAGCCTCGCGGCAGTCCTCGTCGGTGGCATTTTCGTTGCCAAAGCGCAGGTTATCCCGCACCGTTCCCGCAAACAGCTCGGCCTTTTGCGGCACAATGCCGATCTTGGCGCGAAGGTCTTGGGGATTCTCGTAGGTGCGAACGTCGCGCCCACCGACCAGTACCGCTCCTTCGCTGACGTCGTAAAGACGGGGAATGAGGGATACCAGCGATGATTTGCCTGAGCCCGTGCCGCCGATGATACCAACGGTTTCCCCCGGCTTTGCGGCAAAGGAAATGTTCAAAAGGGCCTTGTCGGCGTTCTCGTGATAGGAGAGCGACACGTTTTTAAACTCCACGGCGTTGGTGCCGTCTTCGGCCCTGCACTCCTCGTGAACGGGCAGACCCGTGGGGGTGGCAAAGATGGCGCGGATGCGCGAGCCCGAGGCCACCGCTTTGGTGATCAAAATGATGAAGTTTGCCATTTTGATCAGCTCAATTAAGATCTGCGACATGTAGTTGTACAGCGCCACCACCTCGCCCTGCGAGAGGTTGCCCGCGTTTACCTGCACGCCACCGCGCCAGATAATGACGAGAATGGAGATGTTGATAATAACGTAGGTGAGGGGATTGAGCAGGGCGGAGAAGCGCCCCGTCACGCGTTGCAGATGTGTAAGCTCTTGGTTGGTCTTGGTAAATTCGGCAATGCTCTCGTCCTCACGCACAAAGGCACGGACAACGCGCGCGCCCGTAATCGTTTCTCTTGTGCGGCCAAGGACTGCGTCAAGCTTTGCCTGTACGCGTCGGAACATCGGGATGCTGATGAGCATAATACCAAAGATCACGATCGAGAGGGCAGGGATCGTCACCACAAAGGTGAGCGCCGCCGAGGGGGATACGGTAAAGGCCATGATCATGGCACCGAATACGATAAAGGGGGAGCGCAAGAACAAGCGGAGTACCAAATTGGTCGCCGTTTGGATTTGGTTGACGTCGGCTGTGGTGCGTGAAAGCAGGGTAGCGGTGCCGAAACGGTCGGTGCTCGCGTGCGAAAGACCGCCGATGTGGGCAAACAGGGCATAGCGCAGGTCGGTGGCCATACCGACGGCCGCCTTGGCCGAAAAATATTGTGCGGTGATCGAGCAGGCAAGGCCCACCACGCCAAGCAGCACCATGATGCCGCAGCGCTTTAAAATGTAGGTACTGTTGCCGGTTTTGATGCCCGTGTCAATGATGTCGGCCACCACGAGGGGAATGAAAAGCTCAAATAGAGCCTCAAGCATTTTAAAAAGGGGGCCTAAGACCGCCTCGCGCCGATAACCTTTGATAAATCCGAGAATTTTGGGCACGGTATCACTCCTTTCCTGAAGCTTCCATTAGTATAACATAAAAAGTACAACTATTCAAGTGTGAGGCGTGCCGAGCGTAAGTATTTTTTTAAAAAAACTTGAAAAATACCGTAAAAGGTGTATAATAGTAAAGGATAATACGCCAAAATGGGAGAAACGCCCCATGGAAAGGAAAAAATATGTCGGAATGCACGCATAATTGCAGCTCCTGCTCGAGTGCTGATTGCAGCTCTCGCAAGCCCGAGCCCAAGGATACTTTACACGAGAAAAGCAAGGTCGGTAAGATCATCGGTGTCATCAGCGGAAAGGGCGGTGTCGGCAAATCCACCGTCAGCACCTTGCTTGCTGTTGCCCTGCAACGCCAAGGCTATCGCGTCGGCATTTTGGATGCCGATATCACCGGTCCCTCCATCCCTAAGGCCTTTGGCCTGAAATCCGGAACCGTTGAGGGGGATGAAAACGGTCTTTACCCGGCCAAAACGGCCACGGGCATTGAGGTCGTATCGCTGAATCTTTTGCTCCCCGATGAGACCAGCCCCGTGATTTGGCGCGGCCCTGTCATTGCCGGTACCGTCAAGCAGTTTTATACCGACGTGATTTGGGATAACATTGATTACCTCATCGTTGATTGCCCTCCCGGCACGGGCGACGTGCCCTTGACGGTTTTTCAGACCTTTCAGCTTAACGGCGTCGTCATTGTCAGCAGCCCGCAGGAGCTGGTGGCGATGATCGTCAAAAAGGCCGCCAATATGGCCAATATGATGAATGTACCCGTGCTTGGCTTGGTGGAGAATATGAGCTTTGTCCGTTGCCCCGATTGCGGCAAGGAAATCAAGCTGTTTGGCGAGAGCCGCATCGATGCGGTAGCGGCAGAGTTCGGGTATCCCGTGCTCGCCAAGCTCGCCATCGACCCCGCGATCGCCGCGCTCGTCGATGCCGGCAGGGTTGAGGAGCTCGCCGAAAATCCCATGGCCGACGCGGCTGGGAATATTGCAAAGGCATTGGCAAAATAAAATCAAAGCGGCAAAGGCTACCTTTGCCGCTTTTTGCTTTCCTAAATAGAATATTTTGCGCAAACCCTTGCAATCGGCCGCTTTTTCGTGTAAAATAATAGTATTATTTTGAAAGGAGAGAGAGACAGTGACCCCTCAATTTTTGTCGGTCGGTCGGTACGGTAAGCTGATATATCTTCAAACCGACCGCTTCAAAAGCGAGCTGCTCTCGCTTTCCTTTGCCGTACCGCTTACCGTCCAAGCCGCGCAACAAAATGCTATGGTCGTGGCCCTCTCGCGCCGCGGCACCAAGACCTACCCTTCGCAGGCGGCGCTCAACCGCAAGCTGGATCTTTTGTATTCCACCGCCATTTCTACCGCCAACCGCCGTATGGGTGATATGCAAATGCTCACCTTTACCGCCGATTTTCTCGGCGCCGATTACGTGGGGGGCGGCAAGGGGCTTTTGCCCGAGGTCGTGTCGGTTCTTGGGGAATTGGTAGGGCAACCGTTTTTCGATGCCACAGGGCAGTACCCGGCCGACGTTGTCAGCAGTGAAAAGCAGGTGCTGCGCGATGCCATCCGTGCCGAGATCAACAATCCGCGTGCATTGGCGGGGGCCGGCGCACGCAAGCTTCTTTGCAAGGGCGAGCCGTACGGCCTGTCCCTCATCGGCTCCAAGGATACCGTTGATGCGCTCACCCCCGAGGTGCTCGCTTGTCGTTATCGTGCCTTGCTTTCGGAGATCGCCCCGGTTTTTTCTTACGTTGGTAAAGCCTCTGCCGCTGAGGTGGTCGCTTTGCTTGAATCGACCTTTTCCTTCCTCGATAAGGCCCCTGCCTCTTATGCCGCCGACCTGCACGCCCACGTGGGCGAGGTGCGTCGGGGGACGCGCTTGATGCCGTTGCAGCAGGGCAAGCTTTCGCTTGGATTTCGCACCGATATCGCACCCAACGACCCCTTGGCTCCGGCATTGATGCTTGCAAATGAGATCTTTGGCGGCTCCCCGGCCTCAAAGCTTTTTTTGAACGTGCGTGAAAAGCGCTCGCTTTGTTATCATTGCAGCTCGGCGCTTGACCTTTACAAGGGCGTTCTTTTTGCCGGTAGCGGCATCAAGAGCGAAAACCGTGCGGTAACCGAGGAGGCCATGCTTCTTGAATTTGCGGCACTGCAGCGTGGGGAGATCAGCGACATCGAGCTTCACGCTGCGAAAAAGGCTCTTTCGAACAACTACCGTACGGCACAGGATAACCCGGCGGTGTTATCGCGCTTTTACACAGGACGCACCCTCGCCGGTGCTCCCGTTTCTCTTGAGGATTGGCGTACAAGAATGGAGAATACTACGCGCGAAGAGGTGATGGAGGCCGCCAACCGCATCCGTCTTGGCTCGGTTTATTTTATCGAAGGCACGGGCGAAGGAGGGGAAGAGTGATGACCGAAATTTTCAAAAGCGACCTGCTCGGTGAGCACTACACTCGATTTCTGCACGCGAGCGGGCTTCCCATTTACGTTTTCCCCAAAAAAATGACATCGACCTATGCGCTTTTTGCCACCGATTTTGGCGCCGTGGATACTGCACCCATAGGGGAGTCAGGCCTTGTGCCCCCTTCCGGTGTTGCCCATTTTTTGGAGCATAAGCTCTTTGAATGTGAGGATGGCAGCGACGCCTTTGAGCATTTTTCGGCCTTGGGTGCCGATGCCAACGCTTACACCTCGCACACAAGAACGGTGTATCTTTTCTCCTCGACCGAGCATTTTTCCGAGGCACTCGGCGAGCTCATCGACTTTGTCACACATCCCTTTTTTACGAAAAAATCGGTCAAAAAGGAGCAGGGCATTATTGCGGAGGAGATCCGTATGTGCCGTGACAACCCCTACGATACCTGTTATTACAATATGCTGGAGGGGCTTTACAAAGATCACCCCGTAAAAACCGACATTTGCGGGTCGGTGGCCTCGATCGGGGAAATCACCCCCGAGGTGCTTTACACCGTTTACAATACCTATTACACGCCCGAAAATATGGCTCTTGTGATTTGCGGCGACGTCACGATGGAGGAGGTGCTCCGTGTGGTAGATCGCCATTTGCCGCGCTCTTACACCGCAGGCACCACGCCCCCTCGCGTGACCGTGGAGGAGGCCCCTGAGGCACACCGTGCCCGTGTGTCGGCCAAGGGTCAGGTCGCCAAGCCCATTTTTTCGATCGGATTTAAGGATACGAGGATCCCGACCGAGCCCGTGGAGCGACTGAAGCGCGATGCGGCCATGGCAATTCTTTGCGAAATGCTCTTTTCCGAGGCGGGCGAGCTTTACAACGCACTTTTTGACGAGGGTCTCATTTCCCCCGAGCTTTCCTCGGACTACGCCCTGACGCGCGATTTTGCTTTCGTACAGCTTTCGGGCGAGGCGGGCGATCCCGAGCTTGTGCTTTCGCGCGTGCTTGACGCTCTTGAAAGGATAAAAAAAGAGGGCCTTTCGGCCGAGGATTTCGAACGTTGCCGCCGTATTGAATATGCGGAGTACATCAAAAGCTTTGACAATACCGAGGAAATCGCCAACACGCTCCTTTCCTTCGTTTTTGAGGGGGCCGAGCTCTTTTCCTACGCCGAGGTTTTGCAAAGCATTGATCTTGAGTTTGTCAATGCGTTGCTGTGCGAGGTGTTTTGTCCGTCGCACGTGACGTTATCTGTGATCTTTCCAAAGGAGGAAGTATAAAATGTTTGATACGACCGTGGTATCCTTCCCGGGTCTTGGTATCGGTGAAATAACCATCAACAAGGTGGCCTTTACCGTGCCGATCTTTGGGGGGCTTGAGGTGCGGTGGTACGGCATCCTTTTGACGCTTGGCATTATGGCCGGGTTCTTTTATGCCGTGTACCGTGCGAAATTTGAGGGCTTTACCACCGATGACGTCATTGATTACGCCATTGTCACGGTGTTCTTGGCCATCATTGGTGCACGCACCTATTATGTCTTGACGACCCTTGATGAGGGGCTATATCACAGCTTTTACGACGTGATCGCCATTTGGGAGGGCGGCATTGCCATGTACGGCTCGATCATCGGCGGTGCCATAGGCCTTTTGGTGGTGAGCTACTTTAAAAAGTTCAAAAAAGAGAAGATCATTAAAATTTTCGATATGGTCGCCCCCGGCGTTATGCTCGGGCAGATCATCGGCCGTTGGGGGAACTTTGTCAACGGTGAGGCACATGGCATTGCCACGTCCGAAAGCTTTTTCTTGCGCATGGGCCTGTTTGAGTACGGAAAGTGGACCTATTATCATCCCACCTTCCTTTACGAGAGCCTTTGGAATCTCGTGGGCTTTTCGCTCATCACTGCCTTTTATAAGAAAAAGAAGTTTGACGGGCAGATCGTGCTTTCCTATCTTGCCTGGTACGGCTTTGGCAGAATGTTTATCGAGGGGCTTCGTACCGATAGCCTTTATATTGGAGTCTTCCGCATTTCGCAGGTCGTGGGCTTCCTTTGCTTTGTGATTTGCACCGCATTGCTTGTTTGGATGCTGATGCGTAAAAAGCGCGAGCTTTTGGATACCGAGGATTATACGCCCGTATATGAAAAAAGCCGCCGCACAACGGTATATACCCGTGAAAAAAGGCAGGCCATCCAAGAGGCCGAGGCCGATATTGATGCCATCATTGAGGGCGCAAAGCACAAGGAGGAAAAAGAAAATGGCAAAGCTGATTAACGGCAAGGAGATTGCTGCTGAGATCCGCCGCGAGATCAAGGCGGATACCGAAAAATTCAAAGAGGAAAACGGTTACGCTCCGGGCCTTGCCGTGGTGATTGTGGGTGAGGACCCCGCATCGCAGGTTTACGTGCGCAACAAGCACCGCGCCTGCGAGGAGGTCGGCTTTTACTCGAAGGGCTTCGAGCTTGCGGCTGATACGACCGAGGCGGAGCTGCTCGCGCTGATCGACAAGCTGAATCATGACGAGAGCATTCACGGCATTTTGGTGCAGCTGCCCCTGCCGAAGCACCTTGATGAGGAAAAGATCCTGCTCGCTATCGACCCCAAAAAGGATGTAGATGCCTTCCACCCCTATAATGTGGGGCGTATTATGATCGGCAACTACGATTTTCTTCCTTGCACGCCTGCGGGTGTGATGGCACTGCTTGAGCGCAGTGGTGTTGCGATCGAGGGCAAGGAGTGCGTGGTCGTGGGGCGCTCGAATATCGTCGGCAAGCCCCAGGCGCTTTTGTTGCTTGAAAAGAACGGCACGGTTACCGTATGTCACAGCCGCACCAAAAATCTTGCCGAGGTCTGCCGTCGCGCCGATATTTTGGTCGCCGCCATCGGAAAGCCCGAGTTTTTTGATGCTTCCTACGTAAAGGAGGGCGCTGTTGTCATCGACGTTGGTATGAACCGCCGCCCCGCCGACGGCAAGCTTTGCGGTGACGTGGATTTCGCCTCGGTTGAGCCGATCGCCTCGGCCATCACGCCCGTACCCGGTGGCGTTGGCCCCATGACCATCACCATGCTTCTCAAAAACACCTTTACCGCCGCCAAAAAGCAGGGGGCAAAGGTATAATGGAGGTAAAGGCAGGGCGTTATCGCCATTTTAAGGGAATGGAATACGAGGTCCTTTTTGTGGCAAAGCATTCCGAGACCCTGGAGGATATGGTGGTTTACCGTGCGCTTTACGGTGAGCGAGGCGTGTGGGTTCGACCCCGATCCATGTTTCTTGAAACCGTGGAGCGAGAGGGTAAACGATTTCCGCGTTTTACGTATATTGGGAAAAGTGAGGATTGACCATGGACTTTTTTGCAATGGATCAAGATTTTTACCAGCGCTATATGCACGCCATATGCGGTTTTGTGAAGCAGCACGGCATCAAGCACGAGGGCGTGCTGCATAACGCCATCGAAACGCTGCCCGCTATCTTAGAAGGGCTTACCCATATCGGTGAGGAGGGCACGGTGATCACCGACGAGGAAACGGCGGCGATCCTTGCCGCTTACCGCGAGAGTGACGCTGTATTCTCCGCGCGCTTTGAGGAGATCTTTGAGCGCTGTGTGGGGGATCCCAACGTGCGCGCCGACCTTGAATTTTGGCTCGGTGGCGTACATACCACAGCACTCGCTATAACAAGTGCACCCGGGGAGGTTTTCGACCGCCTTTACCGTGAAACGGAGGGTCAACCCCACGCCGTCGCGGCTCACGCCTACGACGCCGTTGTCACCTCGGGCACCCAGCCTCTCACTGCCATCATTGACCGCTGCTATAACGACTTATATAAATAAAGAAAAGACCGCAAGGAGAGAAGTATGAAAAAAATTGTGATTTTATGTTTGGCGGTAGCGATGCTGCTGGTAGGGTGTAACAAGGAGAAAACTCCGGACCCCACCCCTTCACCGAGCCCCGACGGCACTCCGGGTGCGTCTGAGCTGCAGAGCTTTGGCTATACGACGGGCGCGCTTGCATCGGTGATCTTCACCGACTTGGAAAAGGGCATCTCGGTCGATTTAAGTGCCAACGGCGTGCTGAAGGCAGGGTTAAAGAGTGCAAAATATCGCGCCGACGAAAAGAAGGCCAATGCGGGCGAGGCGGTATATGAGCTGAAAATGGATGGCAAGAGCCTCTATATCTATCCCGAAAATGTGGTGGCGTATAACGGCTCCGACCCATACCCCTGCCGAGAGTTTAATGTTCTTTCCTATCTGAACAGCCTCTTTGCCGGGGAAGTCACGACCCTCGGTGGCTATGACGTGGGTGCAAGCATCAAGGTAAAAAATAAGCAAGGGCTTGTCGCCGAGATCGAGGATAATGCTGAATTTTTCACCGAGCTTGGTAAAGTGAAAATCATCAAGCTGGCAAATGCGGCCGATTATACCGTATCGGAGGCGAACTATACCGTCGCGATCGGTGAGCAAGCCCTCAAAATTTGCGGCAAGCATCTCAAGCTCGGTGCGGATCTTTATGCGGTGGTTGAGGGGGATTTCGCCTTCCTTTCCGAGTATGCGTTCTCATCCTCAAGTGACGGATTTTTACCCTGGATATAAAAAATCAACAATCCTGCAAGCGAAAAGTCCTGCAGGATTGTTTTTTTGTGAAAATTTTTGTGACAAAATGAGATTTTTGTTGACATATATTGACAGGTGGAAAACTCCATGTTATAATTAACATGGTATAGATTTTGTTTTAAAAAATTCAATGAAAGGGATATCAAAATGAAAACAAAATTTTCAACAAGAATACTTGCCTTGGTGCTGATGATTGCGATGATCGTGCCGATGCTGGTATTCACCGCAAGCGCTGAGGATAAGACCATCACCTTTGAGTTAGGTGCCAATGGATCGGCCACTCATAAGGACGGTTCCTCGGCAAAAACAACCTACACGGAAACCGTGGATGGATATACGCTGAGCATCACCGGCGGAGATAAAATGTACCCCGCTTCAGTAGATGCCAAGGGTAACGGCTGTATCAAATTCGGAACAAGTAGTGTGGTAGGCAAGTGTAGCTTCACCGTTCCGGCTGACGTTACGTCGGTAGTGCTTTACGTGGCGAAGTACAAATCAAATACTACCAAGATCACCGTCAACGGTACGGCGTACACTCTGACCAAGAACTCTAACAATGGTGAGTACGATGAGATCACCGTGGACACCACCAACAACAAGACGGTGAGCTTTGCCACCGTTAGCGGCGGTGTAAGAGCTATGCTGAACACCATTAAATTTATTGTTGCCGGCAGTTCTGAAGCACCGGAACCCTTTATCTCGCTGGTAGGTGACAACGTTTTGCAGGCTGGCAATACTGTGACGCTGACCGCGACCCTCACGAACCTTGAGGGCGAGGTCGCATGGACCTCGAGCGACGATAACGTTGCAACCGTAGCAGGCGGCGTCGTGACCGGTGTAGCGATGGGCACGGCCACCATTACCGCTTCGGTTGGTGAAGTCCAGCAGACGAAAGAAATTACCGTATATCCTGCAGAAGGTGCGATCACCGTAGAGAAAGCAATTGAAATTGCGAGCTTCGCAGGCGAGAACGGTACTCCCTATACCTATCAGATCATGGGTACCGTAGAGAGTATTGAGGAGTATAACGAGCAATACGATAACATTACTGTGACCATCGGTGATGGTAGCGGCAGCATTTACATTTTTAGAATGAATGGCGGTGCCGACCTTCAGGTGGGTCAGCAGATTGCAGTAAGCGGTAAGCTCCAGACCTATCAGGGCACCCCTCAGGTTTCTCAGTATGCGATCTACGAGCTCATTGTGGATGATTCTACCGAGGCAATTCTTGAGGCACTCAACGCGCTTGAGCTGAAGATGAGCCTGGCGTATAAGTATGAGACCACGGTTGAAACCGTGACGAAGCCCAGTGCGGTTACCGATACGCTGAACAATGCGTTCACGGTGAATAGTACGGCTACCACCTATTCGAGTTGGTCCGGCAAGACCGGTGCATCCGGTGCCGTGTATGCAGGCAATAGCGCCGGTGGCAATTCGTCGATCCAGATGAGAAGCAATAACAGCAACTCCGGTATTGTTTCCACGACCAGCGGCGGAAAGATCAAGTCTATTACCATCACCTGGAATACGAATACTACTGCAGGTAGAGTGCTGAATATTTATGGCAGTAACACCGCTTATACGCAGGCAACTGATCTTTATAATACCGCGAAAGATGGTGACAAGGTTACTTCCTTTACCTATGTTAAGGGAACAGAAACCCAGACCTACGAGTTTACAGGTGACTATGCTTACATCGGTATCCGATCCAATAGCGGAGCACTTTATCTCGATTCCATCAAAATCGAGTGGGAGGCCGCGTCCGGTGAAGGCGAGACGGTTGAGCAGGAACTTTACTCGAACAGCCAGTTTGCATTCCGCTTTGGTGTAGACGAGGCTCTTACGGCCATCGAGGGCGTTGAAGCTTACGGCCTTATGATTTCCGCAGGCGATAAGGACGTATATTACTCCACCGATGCAACCTCTTGGACGCAAGGTGACGAGCTCTGCTACATTACCCTTAACCTTGGTGATATTATCAACGATCTTATCAAGCTTTCCACCAAGTTTACCGTGAAGGCATACGTTGAGGTGGATGGCACCAAATATCTCTCCGAGGGCGAAAAAACGTATTCTGTGGCCGATATGATCGCAGAGTATCAGGGTCTTGGAATTGAGGGTGTAGCGCATCTTTACAGCTACCTTCAAAGCAATGGCTTGATTTAACATAGGAGGTTGACGACAATGAAAAATAATTACGTAAAACCCGAATGGGAAATCATCACCATTGCAACGCAGGATATTATCACCTCCAGCGGCCTTGACAAAATCAATCAGTTTGGCTTCGAAGAAGATATGCTTAACGATCCGCTCGATGACTGGGCATGGTAAAAATGATTGCATAAAATAGCATAAAACGGCCGACCGATTTGTGTGAACCAAAAAAGCAAGATGCTTTGGGTGCCACTCAGATCGGTCGGCTGTTTTTCGCACCTTTTGCAATAGCTCCCCAAAAGAAAAAGCCATGAAAACGTTAATTTTTCAAGGCTTTTTCCGCTTCGAGTAACAGCGACTTTTTAGTGACAGCGACTTTTTAGTGATAGTGGCTTTTTAGTGACAGCAGCCGTTTAGTGACAAGACTTGAACTTGCGACCTCTACCACCCCAACTGATTTATATATCTTTTTCTAGCCGTTTTTGCTTTTTCTAGCCCTTTCTGCTACGCAAAAACGGCTTTTTCATACTCTTGTGCACTCTTGTCTCCGTGTACTCCGTTTCTGTTTATGGTCAAAGATGTGGTCAAATCCGAGTACCGAATGATTGATATGTGGTCATCAGTTTCGGGGGTGGTAGAAGCGCTCGAAAATCGCTCCTCCGGCAGAGAAGAAAAACATATAGAGTACAGAAGAAGCATACCAATCTCCACATGTGGTCAACCATCTGAAAATAGATGATAACTATGTGGTAAGGCAGAGCGGAGAATACCGTTATCCTTCTTCTGCAGTTGTGGTATTGTAACTTAGAAAAACGTATTTGTCAAGCACTAATTAAAAATTCATCACTCTTGTGAATTGTATTGAAACATTCACAAATTTGTGGTAAAATATTTGTATCAATACTATGGAGAAAATCATGTTAGAAAATATAGTGCAAACAGAAAAAGAATCAGCTGAATTTGAAAAATATAAAGCGTTAAAAGGAGAGTATCTATACAAACAAGTATCAGATATTCTTTTTGAACTTGACGGAAAG
>JAFVYZ010000016.1 GCA_017508425.1 Clostridia bacterium
ACCTTGTGGGCTCCCGTGGCTCGGTCGGCTCCTCGGTGGTCGCCTCTATGGCCGGTATTTCCGAGGTCAACCCTCTGCCGCCTCACTACTGGTGCCCGAATTGTCAGCACAACGAGTTTGACGTGCCCCCCGAAATTGGCTCGGGCTTTGACCTGCCTACCAAAAGCTGCCCTGTTTGCGGCACCAAGATGAACAACGACGGACACAACATTCCGTTCGAGACCTTCCTTGGATTCCACGGTGATAAATCTCCCGATATTGACCTTAATTTCTCCGGTGAGGTGCAGGGCCGCGTGCACAAATATACGGAGGAACTGTTCGGTGCCGAAAACGTGTTCCGCGCAGGTACGATCGGCGGCATTGCCGAAAAGACCGCCTTTGGCTTTGTGCTCAAATACATGGAGGAAAAGGGAATCTCCTTGCCTCGTGCTGAGGTCAACCGTCTTGCCGCACACTGTGTGGGCGTGAAGCGCTCGACGGGGCAGCACCCCGGCGGCATCGTTGTCGTACCCAAGGAGTACGAGATCTATGACTTTTGCCCCGTGCAGCACCCGGCAGACGATCCCAATTCCGATATCGTTACCACGCACTTTACCTTTGAGTATTTGCACGATACGCTCTTAAAGCTCGATGAGCTTGGGCACGATATTCCGACCAAATACAAGTGGATCGAGCGTTTTTCCGATACCAGTGTGATGGACGTCCCGATGAACGACCCGCGTGTTTACGAGCTTTTCCTCTCGACCAAGCCCTTAGGCATTCGCCCCGAGGACATCGATGCCAATCTCGGCACCTATGGCCTGCCTGAATTCGGCACCCGATTTGTTATGAAAATGGTGGAGGAGGCAAGACCCCGCTCCTTTGCCGACCTTTTGCAGATCTCGGGTCTGTCGCACGGTACCGACGTTTGGGTCGGCAATGCCCAGGATCTTATCAAAGAGGGCATTTGTGATATTTCCCACGTTATTGGCTGTCGCGATAACATTATGAATGACTTGATCCGATATGGGCTTGAAAACGCACTCGCCTTCAAAATTATGGAGAGTGTGCGTAAGGGCAAGGGCTTGACGCCCGAGTGGGAAGCGGCAATGCGTGAAAACGGTGTGCCCGAATGGTACATCGCATCTTGTAAAAAGATCAAGTATATGTTCCCGAAGGCGCACGCCGCCGCGTACGTGATGTCGGCGATCCGACTTGGCTGGTATAAGGTGCATATGCCGCTGGTCTTCTATGCGGCGATGTTTACCGTGGCCCCCGGCGGATTTGATGCGGAGATCGTCATGGGCGGTCGCGGACGTGTGATCGCCACCTTAAAGGATATTGAGCGTCGCGGCAAGGAGGCAAGTCCTAAGGAGCAGGCTTCGGTATCGACCCTGCAGCTGATCAACGAGTGTATGGCAAGAGGCATCCGCTTCCTTGAGGTGGACATCGAAAAATCCGATGCACACGCGTTTTTACCCGAAAACGGAGCCATTCGTATGCCGTTCTCGGCGCTTTCGGGTGTTGGAGAAAACGCGGCGGAAAGCATTGTTGCGGCACGAAATGAGGAGCCCTTCTTCTCGGTTGAGGATATGCAGATCCGCGCGGGGCTGAACAAAAAGGTGGTCGAGACCTTGCGCAACGCAGGCGTTTTGAAAAGCATCAACGAAACCGACCAAATATCAATGTTTTGAGGTGAATATGGAAATTCACTATTACGATCATTTGACATCGACCAATGACGTGGCGAAGTGCGCGGCTCTCGAGGGGGCAGCGGCTCTTTATACCGTTTGTGCCAAAATCCAAAGTGGCGGCGTCGGACGCATGGGTCGCTATTTCGCCTCGCCGCGTGGGGGCACGTATTTCAGCGTGGTCCTGCGGCCCCGGTTTGATCTCTCGCGCTTTGGGGCGATCACGCCGTTTTGCGCGTGTGCGGTGCACCGTGCGCTCAAGGAGCTTACGGGTGTTTCGACCGATATCAAGTGGATTAACGATCTTTACCGCAACGGCAAAAAGGTGTGCGGTATTTTAGCCACATCGGGGGTGGACAAAAAGGGGAACGCTTTTGTCATCCTCGGCATCGGCATCAATACGGGGAGCGAGAATTTGCCCCCCGAGCTTGATGACATTGCCACCACCCTGCCTTACGGGGATATTCCGCGCCTTGTGGAGCGGATCCTCCATCATCTTCGCGACCTTGAAGTCGAAATCAATACGGGGTCATGGCTCTCTTATTACAGGGAAAACGCCTCCTGCCTCGGCCGTGATGTTACGGTCATTCGTGGTGAGGAAAAAACGGTGGCAAGAGCTCTTGATATTGATGCGGAGGGCGGTTTGATCGTGTTGCATCGCGATGGCCGAAAAGAGATTCTTCGCGGTGGCGAAATATCGCTTAGACTTTGTTGAAATGGCGCACCATAAGACAAGAAACGACATAATCTTTGAGTAGAAGGGATTGTGTCGGTATTCGCTAAAAACCGATTTCGGGGCGAGCCGAGATCGGTTTTTTCTTTTTGATTTTCCGATGGATCCCGTATTATCCGGTAAAATGAGGAATGATTATGTCTTTTGTTTTAAAATTTGCGGTTTTAGGGGGAGATCTGAGGCAAGCGGCAGTCGCGGATCTTTTGGCTTCACGGGGGCACCGCGTTTTTGTGTGGGGGTTGCCGAAAAGCACGCTTTCACCCAAGGTCACGCTCGCTTCCGATTGGCGTGACGCGGTGGCGAATGCCGACGTGCTGGTGCTGCCGTTGCCGGCCTCGCCCGACAGTAGATACCTGAACGTGCCGCTTTTGCAGGGGGAGGGCGAGCATCCCCCTTGCATTTCACAGATCCTAAAAGAAACGCCCCAAGGTACCTTGATCGCCGGGGGTCGATTCTCGGCCAAGATCAAGGAAGCCTTGGAGCAAACGGGGCATCGCTATTTTGATTATTTCGAGAGCGAGGAATTAAAGCAAAAAAACGCCGTGCCGACCGCGGAGGGGGCAATTGAGGTATTGATGCGTGAGGTGCCACGCACGGTCAGGGGACTTTCGGTGGCGGTTACGGGCTACGGGCGCGTATCCAAGGCGCTTGTTTCATTGCTGCTGGCCATGGGGGCCAAGGTGACCGTTATGGCCAGGAAGGCGGTGGACCTCTCGCATGCCAAGCTTCTTGGGTGTGATACGTTATTGGTGGAAAATGAAGGGGTCACGGACGCGCTCGGCTCTCGTTTTTCCGTCATTTTCAATACGGTACCGCATTGTTTGTTCGACGCACGCGTATTGAATGGCCTATCTCACGAAACCGTGATCGTGGATCTGGCATCGGCACCGGGTGGTGTTGACGTCAATGCCGCCAAGGCGTTGGGGATCCGTGCCATATGGGCGCTTTCCTTGCCGGGAAAATATGCACCTGTGACGGCTGGTGAGATCATTGGAGAAACGGTGCTGCTGCACGTAAGAGAGTGTGTAAAAGGAGGCGAGGAGGTATGATCGGCTTTGCGCTTTGCGGCTCCTTTTGTACGGTTCGGGAAGCTCTTGGTGAAATGGAAAAAATGGCAAAAAGCACCGAGGTGCAGGGCATTGTCAGTGAAGCCGTTTTTGCAACCGACACACGCTTTTCCGCGGCGGCCGACGTGGTGAAAAGAATTCAAGATATTACCGGAAGGGATGTGATCCACAGTATTGTCGAGGCGGAGCCGTTGGGGCCGCGCGTGAAGTTGGAGGCATTGGTGATTTGTCCTTGTACGGGCAATACGCTTGCCAAAATGGCAAACGGCATCACCGATACCGCCGTGACGATGGCGGCCAAGGCGCATCTTCGCTCCGATCGGCCTCTTGTGATCGCCCTGGCCTCCAATGATGCACTTTCCGCCAATCTTAAAAACGTGGGGCAGCTTTTGACACGAAAAAACGTATATTTTGTGCCGATGAAGCAGGATGACCCTATGGGCAAGCCGCATTCCCTGGTGGCGGATTTTTCATTGCTTGCGCCAACTCTGGATGCCGCCCTTGAGGGGAAGCAGTATCAGCGATTATTCACGGTATAAAGAACGCCGCCAAGCATTCACTTGGCGGCGTATTTTAGCCTTTGGTTTTAGAGCGCTTTTTATATAACCACACCGAAAGGGCTAAGAAGAGAATAAAGCACAGGAAAAAAGCGACGATCATACCGGTGCTTCGCTCGTTGAGTGCGGCACCACCAAGCACGGCAATGAAAATGCCGGGGAGGCGTCCGACTGTACTGATGAAGAAAAAGGTCAAGGGGCGCATTTCGGTCAGACCCATGAAATAAGCAAGCATATCCTTAGGGACACCCGGAATAAGAAAGAAAAGAAAGGTCAAAACATTTTGGCGCTCACTTGCTCTTAAAAAGGACACTTTTTGCAGTTTTTCTTCACTATAAAAGGATTTTACCGCTTTTGCTCCTAAAAAACGAGAAATATAAAATGCGATCACGGAACCGATCGCGGCACCGATCACCGTGAGCAGCACCCCACCAAAAACCGAGAAGCAATAGCCACCGACCACCTCAAAGGGGTGCCCCGGGATTGGCGCAAGGATCACCTGTAGGGCCATCAGTCCTACAAAAACGACCTTGCCCCATATACCGTATCCTTCAATCTCAAGGCGGAAGGTCTCGGGCTCCTCGACCATGGTGGTCAGACCATCCCAAAACAGTATTGTAGCACCAATGAGTATGGATAAAAATATCAAAAGACAAATCAAGGTAAACATGCGTCTTTTTGTTTTTTCGTGCAATCTTTTCATCTCCTAACCCAGGCTTTTCTTGTGTTTATTATAGCATAGTCTCTTAAAAAAATCAACACCGCCACCGAGGTGGCGGTGTTTTTGTGCTCCGGTTTGGTGTGTTAGATCTCCTTTTCCTCAACAAGCATACAACGGGGTGCGGTCAGCGCGCCCTCCTCGTGCAGAATGTATTCGTACGCAAAAGCGACATCCTTGGCGCGATAGCTGTTTGGGCCAAGCCATTCAAGCTTTCGGTTGGCAAGGTGCACAGGTCCAAAGCCGTTGGTGCGGCTGATGTACAGGTCAAGCTCCACGTCGTGCTTGCCCGCTTCCGCTTGGAAGGTGGCGGTGTAGGGTGAAAACGTGATCTGCTGCTTCTTGCCGCCGTCAATGCCTACCAAAGCGGTAGCCGCGCGGTATTGCGGGAGCGAAAGCTGCAGCTCGCCGCGCTTTTCGGCCTCGACGGAGAAAAAATACGTGATTTTACCACTGTAAAAGGGCAAGCCTTGCGAAACAATGCTGCCAAAGGCCAGCTTTTCGGGCAGCTTGGTGATCACCTTGGTCCTGCCCGCGACCGACACACCGAAATTGCCGAGAAGGTAACACCATTCTACCGCTGAACGCTCGCCGTAAGGCATAGTGAGCTCAATGGTGTGTGTGCCGCAAGAGAGCACGGGAAGCTTCACGGTGCGGATCGAGCGGTCAACGTAATAGCCAATGGGGGCAAGGGCAACGGGCTTGCCGTCAAGCAGGATCTCGCCGTCATCGGGGAGCTCGGTTGCAAGCAGCGCATCGGTTACGTCGATCTCGGTATCAACCGTAAAGCGCAGGCGCACCTTGTGTTCGGGCGGCTGCTCCTTGTAGCACCAGGGCTGGCATGCATTGCCGCCCCATGGCGTGTAGCCAAGGCGATGGCGAATGGCGGTATCTGCACGCAGGACCTCTTCCTCAGCGCGATAGGGCTCGTCATCAAGGGCGTATTCGGCAAGGTCGAGCAAGAGGGCATTCGGCTCGTCAAGGCGATATGCCACACGTGCGGGGATCGTAAGAGGTGCTTTCTTCGTCGCTACCGTCGGGGGGACGGTTGCTTCTTCCACGGTGCTCGTGGGAACAAGGTGCAAAAGCAGGCTGTCGTGCGCGTGCAGGGTGCGCTCAATGACGGTATCATCGCCCTTGTGCGTGCAGGGAAGACCGGTGATCTTACCCGTTAGCGTATCCCAAAGCTGCGCGCGGTATTTGCCACCGATCCGCAAACGGAGCTCTTGCGGCTTCGCGATATCCTTGTTCTCGGGATCCGCGCCCTTGGCGACGAAGAGCCAACGGCAATCGTTGTCCTGGCGCAGGGCGTAGATCAAATTATCGGTCATGCTTCCGCTGCTGTTGCGCATTTCAACGGTGCGCATATCTTGCAGGGCGGCGATCAGGTCGCTCCTTGAGAAGGAAATTTGCACGGCCTTTGCAACGAGGGCTGCGGGGCGCGCGGAGGGGATCGCGTTTTCGTAGCGCGGAGCCGAGCCCATGAAGATCAGCTTGCCGCCTGCCTCCTGAAATGCCTCCAGGCGCTCAAGGGTCGTGGTGCGAAGCGTTTCGCAAGCGGGTACAACAATGGCATCGTAGGCCATTTCGCCGACCTGTAAGGGCGCACCGCCCTTGTCGCACAGCGAGGGCAGAAGCGATTCGCTGATAAAATCAAAGTCAAGACCGCCGAAAAGCAGCCAATTTGTGACGTTTTGGAAGTTTTCGTCCAGTGCCTTGCGAACAAGTGTCGTTTGTTCCTCGGGACCGCGATGGATCCAGTAGCTTTCGATGGGGTGAACGACACCGATGCGCACCACGGGTTTGCCGCGCGTGAGGGCGGTGTGCACGCGTGCAAAGTGATCCTCAACATAGTTATATTGCTTATACCAAGGCGATTGATAGTTGATGGAGGCAGGGTAATCGCGCTTTGCCTCGCCCTTCATGGATACCCAGGAAAGGTGCGGCACGCGAATGGTGACGCCAAGCGCCGCTTGCCAGTCGCCGTGCAGCTTGTGACTGCGGAAATCGTAATCCCACCCCGTGACACCGTAAAGCTCGCTCATCATGCCCTCCCGTCCGTATTGGTGCACGGCGGACTGCGTTTGCTTGGCGGTGGTAAATTCGTGTCGATCACAAAGCATATCGATGCCGGGCAATTCAAACGCGCGGTAGGCGCGCATGGCCTCGCCGATCGTGCGGGTTTGCGATCTGAGGGTAGGCTCCTCAAGCATGTGCCCGGTGAGGGCTAACCCGTGTGCGCGACACCATGCGCCGCAGTTGTCGGCAAAGGCACGGGTAAAGCGCTCGCACACATGATCGTAATAGTGATAACGGAAGGTAGAAACAGCACCGTTTGGAAGCTCCCACACAAGCTGGGGGAGATCCTTGAAGAAATCCTCACCAAATTCCTGCCGAAAGGTTTCGGGCAGGTCCGTGGTAAAGGGCAGAGAAATGTCAGACAGCGCGTGTGCAAAGGGGAGCGTCGAGGTTCTATGCACAAATTGCGGCTCATCGGTAAAGATAGCGGGTATCACCTTGCCAAATTCCTTGCCAACGCGCTCGTAATAGGGCTCATAGGTGGTTTTGATAAACTCATCCATGGTTTTTTTGGAGAGCGTGTCGGCATAGGCACCGTTGTTGAAAACAGGGGAGGGCGCTGCGATACGCAAAAACGCAAACCACTCCCGGCCCTCGGCGCTCTCGCCCTCCGAAAGCAGGCGGTAGGAGTCAAGCTCACCTTTTTCATTTAACACAATATCGTAACGCGCCAGCAGTGTATCCTTCACGTCCTCGTTTTTTTGCGGCGTGGGTGCGGCGGTAAAATAGATCATTTTCATGCGGTTGGCGGGAACCTTGGTAATAAGACCCCCCGCAAACCCCGAGGGCCAGCGGTCCTCATCGTAAAGCCATGCAAGCATATTCTTTTGCTTGGCGCGCCCAACACAGCACTCTACCAGATCCATAAATTCCTTCGAAAGATAAGGGGTTTCCATTCCGGCACGCACGTGCATATGAAAGCCGCCAAAGCCCATTTCCTGCAGTATGTCGATCTGCCGCAGCAGCTCCTTTTCCTCCAGCTTGCAGTTCCAAGCCCAAAAGGGCGTGCCGCGGTATTCGGCGCCAGGGGCGGCAAAGAGTACGGGAGAAAGACATTTTTCTTGGTTTTTTGGATATAGCATAGAATTCTCCTTTTGCAAGAGATTGGTTTGTACCCCCATTATAACATAAATGCCTTGCAAAAAAACAACCTTTTTTTTGCTCAAATGTGTGTTATTATTTTCATTCCGAGAACGAATTTACCAAAAACTTGTCAAAAGCCCTTTTCAAACCTTTTTTTGCGTGCTATAATATATACAATATATTAATTTGCGGAGGGGCGCTTCCATGAAAAACATTTCTCGCAATCTCACCATGCTTTTCGATTATTACGAAATGACGATGGCCAACGGTTATTTTAAAAAAGGAATGGGCGATATGATCGCTTATTTTGACGTTTTTTATCGCGACAATCCCGATGATGGCGGCTATGCCGTTGCGGCAGGCCTCGAGCAGGTGATCGAATATATCAACGACCTGCATTTTGACGAGGAGGATATTGCATATCTTCGCTCCAAGGGCTGCTTTGACGAAAGCTTCCTTTCCTATCTTCGCACCTTCAAGTTTTCGGGCGACATTTGGGCGGTGCCCGAGGGCACGGTTGTATTCCCGGGCGAGCCGCTCTTGACAGTGCGTGCCCCCACCATGGAGGCACAGTTTATCGAAACCTATCTTTTGATGATGCTCAACCACGAGTCGATGATCGCTACTAAGGCGGCACGCATTACCCGTGCCGCCAAGGGCAGGCCCGTCAGCGAGTTCGGCTCTCGCCGTGCGCAGGGTGCGGATGCCGCGATCCTCGGTGCACGCGCAGCCTACATCGGCGGTGTGTCGGGCACGGCCTGCGCCATTGCTGACCAGGTGTTCGGTGTACCCGCATCGGGCACAATGGCGCACTCCTGGGTTCAAATGTTTGATAGCGAGTATGAGGCCTTCCGTACCTACTGCGAGCTTTACCCGAACAGTGCCACACTTTTGGTGGATACTTATAACGTGCTGGAATCCGGTGTGCCCAATGCCATTCGCGCCTTTAAGGAGGCGGGGATCACGAAATGCGCCGTGCGCATCGATTCGGGCGATATTACCTATCTCTCCTGCAAGATCCGCAAGATGCTCGATGCGGCAGGTCTTCCTGACTGTAAGATCGTTGCCTCGAACTCGCTGGATGAATATATTATCCGCGGTCTTTTGCTGCAGGGCGCGCAGGTTGATGCCTTCGGCGTGGGTGAGCGCCTGATCACCTCAAAGAGCAACCCTGTTTTTGGCGGTGTTTATAAGCTTTGCGCCGTTGAGGATAAGGAGGGGAACATTATCCCCAAGATCAAGCTGAGTGAAAACGTCGGCAAGATCACCACGCCGCATTTCAAAAAGGTTTACCGCTTGTTTGACAAGGAAACGGGCAAGGCCGAGGCCGATCTTATTTGTGTGCACGATGAAACGGTGGATGATACCGTGCCCCTTGAGATCTTTGACCCCGAAAACACCTGGAAGACCAAGGTGCTGACCGACTTTACGGCAAAGGAGCTGTTGGTGCCTGTGTTTAAAAAGGGTAAGCAGGTCTATCAGCTGCCCACGCTCCATGAGATCCGTGCGAACTGCAAAGCCTCGCTTGAAAGCATGTGGGAGGAGGTCAAGCGCTTTGATAACCCCCACAACTATTACGTGGATCTTTCGCGTAAGCTTTGGGATATCAAGTACGGGTTGATCAAGGCACAGCGTCACGGTAACAAAGAGGGAAAATAACCGCAATTTTCATCTATTTTTTCACGAATCTGTCTTGACAATGAGTGTGTACTTTGATATAATATCAAAGATAAGTTTATTACCCATGCGCGCACGCCGCCAACGCGGCGCGCGCGTTTCCAAAGGAAAGGAGTATTGCCGTGTCCAAGCTGAAAAATCTTAACGTCGATTTTTTGAAGGCCGCCAATATCACTCCCGACGTCACTTGTCTTGGTGACGCTCTTGCTGCCTCTGTTGATTTTTCAAAATACGTTGCTTTTCCCGGTTTTTGTGATGTGCATGTGCATTTCAGAGAGCCGGGTTTTTCTTATAAAGAAACGATCAGAAGCGGCTCGCTTGCTGCGGCCAGAGGCGGCTTTACCGCCGTTTGCACGATGCCGAACCTCTCGCCCGTGCCCGATAGCCTCGAGCACTTAGAGGAGCAGCTCGACATCATTCGGCGCGATGCGGTCATTGACGTGTTGCCCTGCGGCTCGATCACGGTGGGCGAAAAGGGACAAGATCTTTCGGATATGGCAGGAATGGCACCGTTTGTCGCGGGCTTCTCCGACGATGGCGTGGACGTGCGCTCCGACAGTATGATGCGCGCCGCTATGGAAAAGGCCAAGTCGCTTGGCAAAATGATCGTTGCACACTGTGAGATCAAGTATGAGGGCATCGGCTATATTCATGACGGTGCGTACGCGAGAGCCCACGGGCATCGCGGTATCACGTCGGAAAGCGAGTATTTGCAGGTCGCACGCGACATTAACCTTGCCAAGGAAACGGGGTGTGCCTATCACGTGTGCCATATCTCGACCAAGGAGAGCGTGGCGCTCATTCGCGAGGCAAAGCGCGAGGGCGTGGATATTACCTGCGAAACGGGTCCCCATTATCTGTTGCTTGATGATAGCTGCCTGCAGGAGCACGGCAGATTCAAGATGAATCCGCCCCTGCGCGGTGCTGCGGACAGGGAAGCGCTCGTCGAGGGCCTGCTTGACGGCACCATCGATATGATCGCTACCGACCACGCCCCTCACTCGGCTGAGGAAAAGGCGAGGGGCCTTGCGGGAAGCGCGTTTGGCGTGGTTGGCATCGAGACCTCGTTCCCCTTAATGTATACTGGGTTTGTAAAAATGGGCTTGCTTTCCATAGAAAAGCTCCTTGACCTGATGTGCTATAACCCGCGGCGGCGCTTCGGGCTCCCTGTCGGCAACGATTTCTCGGTGTGGGATCTCGATGCAAAATATACCGTAGACCCGCAGGACTTCCTTTCCAAGGGCAAGGCTACGCCCTTTGAGGGCGCCGAGGTCTATGGCAAAAACCTGCTGACGGTGCATAACGGTCAGGTCGTTTATCAACACAAGTAAAAAATAATTTTTCATAGATTTGCGGAGGATTACAGTTATGGCAAAAAGAACAGACATCAAAAAAATACTGATCATCGGCTCGGGTCCGATCATCATCGGCCAGGCGGCAGAGTTTGACTACGCCGGCACGCAGGCGTGCCTTGCGCTCAAGGAGGAGGGCTACGAG